>CBDCEQ010000001.1:0-24748 GCA_965215925.1 Longimicrobiales bacterium
ACCTACGTCGCATTGATGTCGCCATCGGAGTACGGCCCCGAACGTAACGATTTCGCCATGGTTGAGCGGACTCGTTTCAATGCAGTCGGAAGCAATGATGGCCAAGGTGAGCGGGTTGTCGGAACAGGGGTCGGTACCCTCGACCCAATAGCGTTTACCTACGTCGCTAATACGAGTCTTGATCTCGCCTTTGAGGCGGAATTCGGTGCAACGCCATGAGTCGATCTGTTTGAGGGCCGCACAAAGGAACCGATGAACCCACCCTGCACGATTCCCACAGGGGGCCGAGATGCGTAGAGCGATGCTACCGGCACTTCTGACCCTGGTTGTCGCCCAACCCGCATATGGGCAAGCGGGTTTCATGGACGAGTACCTCGCCGGATGGCAATCCGTCCGCGCTCAGGTGTGGTCCGACAACCTTACCGGCGAATATCGGATGCCGTTGATGGACCGACTGGATGCGCTTTTCCAGCGCGAACTTCAAACGCGTGGAGTACCGGCCACCCTCGATCGGTCGGAGCAGGGGGGGAATTTGCTCCGCCTACGAATACAGGCAATCAGGCCAGATGACATCCTAGATGATATCGAGGAGGGACTCTTGGTTCTGAACACTCGATTAGAGTTGTGGGAATATGTGGCCCCGAGGGAGAGGCAAATCCCCTCGACGTCGGCAATTACGTGGCGGGGGCCTGGCGAAGTGAAAACCACGATCGTACAGGAGAGCGCCTACGAAGGCGCGCTCTCAGACCTTGTCCGCCAAGCCGCTCAGGAGTTCGCCAACGCCTGGCTGGCCGCCAACCCGCGCTAGGGGCACCTTCTCGACATGCCCTTCCCCTGGACGGTTGCGATAGTCGTGACGCTGTTGCTGGCCCTCTTCACGTTGGCTGGCTGGCGGGACGTCAGGGATAGGTGGTGGCAGGTATTCCTCGTCCAGCTACCGATTGTTTTCGGACTTCTCCTGGGTTTTGGGTACTGGGTGGAGTGGTCCTCTCCGGGATACCGTCCACCGCTTGGGTTCTCGGTGGCCGACTCGGCCAGGGTTGAATTCGACTGGGTAACCGATCTCTCGACCGAGCAGGCCGCTGAGGCGCTCGATGAGATACTCGCTGGCGTTCCCGAGTACGGACGTGGACCCCTGGCGCTACGCTGGGCGGATCTATCTATGGAGGCAAAAGTGGCGCTCGTCGAGGAATGGAGGGAGGAAGATTTGGCCCTACTCGTCTTTTTTCACTATCTGACTTACAACGATGATGACGAGCTTGGGGCTCCTCCTGATGGGGGGCCGCTGGACTACCGATACTACTGATTCCTGGTCGTCTTCCGGGCGTGAGGTGTGACGGCAGCCATGGCCCCAGGACCCAGGCGGGTGTACTAGGCCCGCAGCGTCGTGACCCCTACGTCCAGGGTAGACCGGGAGCGTGGTCAAGGACGACGTTGGCGTAGTGACCTGCCCCCAAGAGTGGTACCACCTAGAGTGTTAGTCTAACCGCCTCATTTCCCCGGGGTGAGGTCCGAGTAGCAAGGGCAGGTTGAGCAACTTCGGGTCGGGCCGAATGGCTTCAGGAGCGGGTGGTAGATAGCCCAGAGAGCTGTGGGGTCGAACGGTGTTGTATTCGCGCCGCCACTGCTCGATCAGCACCTGC
Source organism: Longimicrobiales bacterium (assembly GCA_965215925.1). Classification (GTDB taxonomy): domain Bacteria; phylum Gemmatimonadota; class Gemmatimonadetes; order Longimicrobiales; family Gaopeijiaceae; genus JAAXGI01. The sequence continues at coordinate 1,644 of CBDCEQ010000001.1, forward strand.
GCCTCCTCCAGTGAATAGAAGATCTCTCGCTTCAACAGCTCCTGCCTGAACGTTGCGTTGAAGCTCTCATTGTAGCCGTTCTCCCAGGGGCTGCCGGGTGCGATGAACAGCGTCTTCACACCCAACCCTCCAAGCCACTGCCGAACGACTCGGGCCGTGAACTCCGGACCGTTGTCCGAACGCAGATTCGCCGGTGGACCGTGCTCAACGAACAGCTCGCTCAGCGTCTGCAGGACATCGTCCGATTGAAGCCTACGGGCCACCACGATCGCCAGACACTCCCGGCTGTACTCGTCCAGGACCGTCAGCATCTTGAGTGGCCGTCCGTTATGCGTCCGATCGGACACAAAGTCATACGCCCATACGTGATGCCGGTACAAGGGCCGTAGTCGGATACAAGAGCCGTCGGTCAACCATAGGCGGCCCCGTTTCGGCTGCTTACTCGGCACCCTAAGCCCCTCCTGCCTCCAGATCCGCTCCACCCGCTTGTGGTTCACTGCCCAGCCCTGCGTCCTCAGCATCCCCGTCACCATCCGGTACCCGTAGCGTCCGAACCGTCGAGCCACCTTCACCACATCCTGTCTCAGCGCCTCCTCGTCCTCCCTTCGCTTTGGGATCCGACGCTGCGTCGAGCGTGCCTGACCCAGCACTCGGCACGCCTTCCTTTCGCTCACCCCAAGCCGCTGCCGCACCTGCACCACGCAACGCCTGCGCCGCTCGGGGCTCAGAAGTTTCCCTTGGACGCCTCCTTCAAAATCATGTTGTCCACCGTCAGATCTGCCACCGCCTGCTTCAGGCGTTGGTTCTGCTTCTCGAGCTCCTTCAGCCGCTTCGCCTGGCTCACCTTCATTCCCCCGTATTCCTTACGCCACCGGTAGTACGTCTGCTCGCTCACCCCTAGCTCCCGGCACACTTGTTTGACCCTCTTCCCGTTCGCCAGGGCCACCTCCGCCCTACGCAGCTGGTTGATGATCTGTCCCGCGCTCAGGTTCTTTGGCGCTGCCATTCTGACCTCCCTTTCCGTGTCTCGACCCGTCCAGAATCCTAAAACTGGACTTGGTCTCGTTTTAGGGGGTCAGATCACATGGCTTTACTGCCAGAGGCGCCGCCCGGATTCGAACCGGGGATAGAGGATTTGCAGTAGTTTCTGTCGTGTTCGAAATCGTTCCGAATGTCTCGTTTCCTCAATGAAGGGGCAAGTTTTCGGGTTTCAGGATTTCGGAGGTTTTAGGTCCGTTGCGGGTCCTTTTCGAGGCGTCTGTGCCCACGATGTGCCCAAGCGGAGCCTCTTGAGCATTCTCCGGCGCTATCGCCGGCCGTCTCGGGGCCCTAGAAACCGCGGGATCGTGCAGCAGTGACGGGGTCATCAGGGTCAATTGGGGTTTGATACAGGCACCGAGGGTGGTGATGGAGTATGTGGTGGCCCACGAACTGGCACATCTACGCCACATGAACCACTCGCCCGCGTTCTGGAGAACTCTGTCGGAGACGATGCCTGGCTGGCCTGAGGCGAAGAACCTACTTAGGCGATGGGAGGACGGGCACCGTGCGGTGTGATCACCCTCCGCACCCGGGGACTTAGGGGGGCCTGGGGGGCGGTGGTTCCTCGGCTATTCCTCGGTTCCCTCTTCCTCCAAGCTCGACGGCAATCGCAGTACCTCGGCTGCCCCCGGAGCCTCCGGCCCCTCGAATCCCAGCGCCTCGAACAAGACCGTGAAGTCCCCGTTCGCCAACCGGTCGATCATCGAGTTCGGTAGCTTGTGTAGATCCAGCCCCAACTGATTTAACCACTGGACGCCGCTCACCTCTCTCCGATCCTTCCAGCCAGCCACGTTCTTCATCGCGAAGATCGCTTCCGCGCACCTGTCTCGGTCCAGCCGACCCTCGTGGCTGGGGGGAAGTGGCCTTCTGAGGAGAGGGGGTCGGAAGCAAGCAACCGACGGCTCCCGCCTAGTTCCCGTTGAGCTCGCCTATACCGCGTTTTGGGGCGCTTGGTCGGCGTTCTTTCCAACTACGCGACTCTGGGATGATACCTTCCCGGTCCCCGTTGGGTCGGTCCACCCCGCCCAGCAGATGGCTACTCCCTGACCGTAACCTCCAGGAAACCGTTGGTCCAACAGCACTGATTACCGAGCGAGCTTCCGCGGTTCCAGTCAACGGCCTGCGCCCGCAACACATACACGCCCGGCACGCTGAAGGTCGCCGTCGTGGTGATATCAACCACGTCATTTTCGGGCTCTTCGATCTGGAACTCCGACCGGCTGAAGGTCACGTCACCGGGTCCCTGATGCTTTGCCCACACCACCCGCTGTCTCCCCAACGGATCGCCGCGTGGATGCGTCAGCGAGATCGTGAGGGTGACCGGCTGTCCAGCTGTAGTCGTGACGGTTCCCGCCATCAGGCCGTCCCTGCCTCTTATTTCCTTCCCGGGCGGCTCGACGAACCGGACTGCAGGTGCTGTGAGACCCCTCGAGGGAAGCTCTAGCTCGTCGATTCTGTAGTGTTCCGAACGAGTGGTGGGGACGGAATAGGTCCGGTCATCGATCCGGAGGCTCCAGGTCACGTCGTCGTCCCCGAAGTCGGACACATGCACGCTGAAGACGCAGAAGTATCGGCGGTCGCGCCGAGGCACCACGAGGAAGTGGGTAGGCTGAGCCCCGTCAAGGGAGTCGGGCTCGATAAAGTTGTCGGGCCCGAGCGGTATGTCCAGCGCCTGCTCGGTGTTGAGGTTATGATATCCGAAGCAGAGGTTGTACGTACCGTCCTCGTTCTCGTACCAGCCGTCGAAAATGGGGATCACGGGCTGACCCGAGGGACGCAGATTTCTTAGCATCCACCCCATTCCCTCACCACCCACGGCGTTCGGTATCTGCGCCTCGAGCGCCGGCGCACCGATCACGAAGAGCCCGGCAGCCAGAACTCCCGCTAGCACCAGATGCTGCGATCTCATCATTCCTCCGTGCCCTGCTGAAGAGGACGTAAAGCGAATCCTTCCCACTGGGCTTGCCTACCGGTTCTCCAAGCTCGAGACCCGGTGACCCCTCTCGGCCAGTATCTGTTCCCTCTCCCGCACCAACCTCTCGAAGTCTTCTTCTTTGTCGAAGTAGGTCATGCCAATCCGTGCGTGGGACATCTCGTCGACCGTCCGTTCACCCCTCGTGACCCACTGATTGGGAGCCGGGTTATTGGGGTTGGACGCAGTGTTGTCGAATACGTTCGTGATCATGAGGACTGTCCCCTTCGGCAACAAGGGCATCGCGTAATCCTCGTAGAGAAACGCGGTCTGCTGACCCTGGTTCCAGATGAGCTTGTTCATCACCTCCCATCGGCCATCGGGGTAGACCGCCTCGATGATCTGGTACTTTCCACGGAGGTGCATATGCCCACGCAGGCTGTGAATCCGGGCGGGCCGATCCATCACGTAGACCCCACGGTACATGGCGATACTGTTGGGCGAAATGAGGAGATCGACCTGGCGGGGAAACTGAGGGTCGGAGCTCACGCCTTTTCCCCTTCCTGCTCCTCCTCCTCCTCCACTTCCGCGAACCCCACCGATCGCCTTGCTCGTTAGGCCCGCGTTGACGTCGAAGCCGAATCCCGTGCTCTGGCTGGCCTCGTGGACGACCTCTCCGCGTGTTTCGAACGGCGGGGGATCGTCGGCCGGGTGGAGCCACAGACCGAGCTCCAAGACAGCCACCACGTCCTCTTCCTGCGGATAGAGGTGCATGTTGAAGCTGAAGTTCGCCTCTCCCGGCTTGATCGGCTGTCCGGCGTCCTCAGGATAGATGTAGCCGGTGGTTCCCACCGCCGAGGGCGCCACCCCTACCCTGTCACGACCCTGAATCATGGAGACGTTCGCGTGGTGGAAGACCTTGAAGGTCTCGGGACTACCGGGCCGCAGCTCGGCAGCTCTGATCCACCGCTTTTCCGTAAGGCCCATTTCCTCCACCATCTTGTCCAAGACAGGCCAATGATCCCGGCCGTTGGCGGTCACTGTATAGGCTGGCGACGCAATCACCAGGTCCGGGGGCCCGCCCATAGCCTTTTCGAACTCCCAATATTCCCCCAACCGCCGCTCCACGGGCGGGGGCATGTCCGCCGGATCACCCATAGGCGCGCCAGAATCGATCCACTGGACGATGGTCTGAATCTCGTCGTCTGTAAGAGAAATGTCGTTCTTGAAGTCCTGGATTCCGATGGTCTTGTCGAGGGGCCAGGGCGGCATCTCGCCCTTCATCACCCTCATCCTGATGAGCGGCGCGTACGGCTTTACCTCCTCATAGCTGCGAAGCGGCATGGGGCCGATGCCTTCCGGCTGATGACACTTCACACAGTTCTCTTGAATGATTGGGGCCACGTCCGCAGTGAATACAACCGGGGCGTCACTCTGTGCGGAAAGCAGCGTGGGAGCGAGGCCCAGACAACCGACTCCGGCCATCGCTCCGACTATGAGCAGGTCGACACGACTCAACCCCATTCGCCGGTATCTCTCCGTTGTATTCATTATCGGTTTCCCCGTTGGGAGTAAGAATGCACCCTACCGTAGCATCCTAGTGCGGAATCGCCGTTCGAGCAATCGACGGATGATTCACTCCACGAAGTCGATGATCGGACATACGCTGGGGGCGTCCGCCGCGATCGAGGTGGCCGACTTCAGCGACTTCGGCTGTATCTACTGCGCGAACTTCCACAACGGGGACTACCCGGTCCTCTACGAGGAATTCGTGGTCTCGGGAGACGTACTTTGGAAGTACGTTCCGATCAGTGTGGGTGGGTTCCCGAACGGAGATCTGGCGGGGGTAACGGGGATCTGCGCAGACGAGATTGGGGCCGGCGGCGACTTCGGGGAAATGCGCGATATACTCTTCGTAGAGCGCGATGACTGGATGGGCGCCACACCAACCCAAGCCCGAGAGCTCTTCGTGTCCTATGCCGGGACGGTGGGGCTAGAGGCTGAGGCGTTCACTGCCTGCCTCGACGGCGACTCGGCGGCGGAGCGGCTAGAACGGAACAACCAAATGTCGAGGCAAGTCGGAGTGACTGGCACACCGACGTTCATCGTTCAGGGCAGGCCGGTTCGCGGCGCACCGCCGCTCGAGGACTTCCAAAACGTACTTCGGCGCCTCATTGCCGAGGCCATTGGGCAACCCCTAGCGGACTCGTCCGCTGAACGAGGTCGCTCAGACCCCGAACCGGGTTCGCTCGCTGATCGCATTCGTGCCTATGAGATTCGCGAGCTATTCTTGGTTCCGGCTATCCCCCCTCTGCGATGATTAATCAGGAGCCCAGAAAGACCGATCCGTGGCTTCCTCGGGCACTCGAGCACGGTCATGGACCTCTACTCTCGTGCGCTCCCGGACATGTGGATTCGTGTAACGCGGTACGATCGGCATTTCGTGACTTCGGACGCTCGGCCGGTGAAGCCCACTCCCCCGACTTCAGAGCCTAGATCGGCCGCATCGTGGCGGAGGTGGGTGGCTAGGTAGGTGCCATGACCCGAGGGTTCATCGCCATCTGTCAGATGTGAACGGTGTAGACGCGAAGCCTGTTACCCACCTGACCGAACGCCATCGAGACCGCATCGGCTTTGTCGGGGCTGCGACCTAGCCGATTCTTTAGATCCTGTTTCCGTTCGAGCTGAACTTTGCCGTCCGAGGTCGGGAACCACTTCAAAGCAAGCAGTTCATCCCAAAGCCCCTGGTCTCGGGGAAGCGCGATTCTTCCTTCTTCGAGAAGGGTCCGAAGATTCCAATAAGATGCAGCTCGTAGGTTCAAGAACTTGCGTTGGTTAGCGGCGAAGTGTCCGCCATTGAACGCTTGGACGCGGTAGGCCAGTTGCTTTAGTCGATCAACGATTCCGGCTCCAATTCCAACGACGTCAACGACAATCTCGCCGTACGCTCCGCAGTTGTATTCCGACCTCGCTGGGAAGAGCCGGACCTTGGCCGCCTCCCGCTCGATTCTGGCTACCGTCTCCATCGTTGATAGACCACGCCACTGGATCAGCGTCTCTATCACCATCCCACGACGCGCAGCACACACCGTCGAATCAGGTCCATATCTGGCTGGATCCACACTTAGGATCGGCGTACTCCCAATCGCTTGAGCTTGGAGTTCTCCGGACTCCCAACGTTCAGCTGCTGATTCAAGCCACGCTCGTGAGATGAGGGCTTCCTCGCCCTGATCGGGGAACTCGGAGAGTACCCGACTATGGTAGGTGTTGGAGCCCGTCCCGTATTCGCTCTCCATCCGTTCGATCCACTCTGAGGAGGGACCGCCCGGAATCACGGTGCGACCTTCTACGATATTGGGATGAGAGGCTGCTGGGATGGTGATCGTCTTCCAGCTACCACCCTTGGCTGCCTCGTAGAACCGACCCGATGGGAAGAGCGGATTCCCGCTGGCGATGAGTCTGTCATCGGGGCCAACGAGACAAGACATCATCCCTTCCCAGGGCTCCTGCTCCAAGCCCTGTGCTTCGGATAAAACCCCCAGCAGGGTGCTACCGTGGAAGCCTGTTAGCTTGGATACCGCACCGGGCGAACTAGTGAACCCGAGAATCCCGGCATCCGATTCCGGGCCTAGCCTCAGTGCCGACGTGAACAACTCACCTGGCAAGTCCTTCGCTCGATACCATGCCTTACCGATCTCACCGAACAATACCTCGCGTACCTGTCTCTGGGTCGGTGCCTGAATGATGCAGAGCCCACCCTTGGCATATGTCCAGTAGAGAGCGTGGACAGCCAAAAACGCATCCTTGCCCACACCATTCGCGCCGACCAGGGCTACGAGTGGTTCATCCTCGATAGCTAGTGCCGCTTCGACCTGCTTTGACCACGGCGTCCACCCCAATACCTCGCGGTAGAAGTCGATCGGGCGTCCGTCGTACTGTCTGTAGTGTGATAGATCCCGAACGTTGTGACGCTCGTCCAGTAAGTCGCCTACCTCGGCTTTCAGCCGATCGAGTGCCCCCCGGTAGCTTATGGGACGACCTCAAGCTTTGGGTTGCCTTTCAGGCCGTCGCGTACTTCTGCAATCTGGGCCTTCAGCGCAGCCAAGTCCTCCGAGGTCTTCACGGCCACGAACCGCATCGTCGGCCGCTGGGCCGCCTCGACGATCGCCCCCGCGTCGTTCGCGTCGTTAGCCACGCGCGCGTCCTCCGCCTTCACCCACTCCCGGATCGAGGAGGTCATCGACTGCCCCTCCGAATAGCTCAACTCCCGCTCTCCCACCGCTTGGGCAATCAATCTGAACCAGCGTTGGGCATCCGAAATCGTCTCGAGCGAACCCAAGCGATCGGCAGACAATCCCGCGCCACTGAAGCGCCGCCTCGTCGCGTCGCCACCCTTTTGGCCCCTGTCCCGCATCCCGTTGAGTCCCGTCGGGTCCATGTGCCGGGCAGTAGCCGTCCTTATCGACGAACGGGCTCTCGCACTGCTTACCTTCTTTCGTCTGCCCTCGACATCTGTCCTGGTTCATTTTCGTGGTCCTCCCGGTGCCTCTCCATCCTATGTGAGAATTCCGAAAAGCTGGTCTTCGCCGTTCTGCATGATCATGCGGAGATTACCCCGAAATCGGGCTATAACTATACATAATCCCTATTATCGACACGCCCAAATCCTGCGATAACCCGTTGTGCCACCTAGGATATCGGTCTCGTCACGCCAACGCGTATGGATATGCACCAGATTCTTGGCTCTGTCGGATGCATATTCTTGCGGTCGGCTCCAGACGGTTTCGGTTGGTTTCCCGAGGCATCGTCGCAACGAGGGCGGATCGTGCCAGGGCCCACGTGCGGAGGCACAGCCGGGCACCCTGCTCCGGGCCAAGAGGTCATTCGCACGATCAGATCTTAGAGTTGTGCCATATGTTTTTAGATATGTGCCGTATATGGTGCCGCTTATGGCCCTGGGCAGGCCCAGATCAAATCGGAAGATGCCCATATTTTCAGCGATTGTGACGGATGAAGGGATGCTCGTATCTAACATCTCCATGTGGGGACACGACTTTCGTCCTGCATATCGGAAACTAGGGGAAGTCCGTGCGGGTCTCAGGGCGCCCATTCTTGCCCTCACGGCAACGGCAACCCCTCGCCTTAGACGCGATATCGTGAGTTCCCTCGGGATGCGGGATCCACTGCAAGTCCTGGGGAGTTTCGACCGGCCGAACCTCTCATGGGCTGTTCGACGGCTCCGTCGAAGCGCCGAGAAGGAGAGTGCCGTTCGAGCGCTTCTCTTGAGAGATAGAGGGGCACGACTTGTCTACGCCTCGACTCGCGCCCGGGTAGAGCGAATTCGGGCGTCGCTATCTCGCACCGGGCTCCGGGCCGAGGCATACCACGCGGGCCTCCCCCCGGAGGAGAGAGAGCGGGTGCAGGAGTACTTTCTCTCGGATCGAAGCCCGATCGTGGTGGCGACGAACGCCTTCGGTATGGGTATCGACCGGTCGGATGTACGGATCGTTATTCACGATCAGCTTCCCGGGTCTCTCGAGCACTACTATCAAGAGGCAGGGAGAGCCGGTCGAGATGGCGCGCCGGCCCTTTGTGTCGCCTTTCACACCCGCGGAGACCGGAGAATGCATCGGTCCTTTCTCGACCGAGCCCATCCGCCGGTCACCCCGTTCAGGCTAGCCAGCCCTGAATCTAAAGAAGGCGTGGGGCAGAGCGTGTCTCAGCGCTTAAAGGGGCGGCAGGTGGGAAAAGCGAGGCTTCGCGGGATCGCCTCGTATGCGGCGCGATGGGGGTGTAGAAGGCGTACGATCCTGGGTTGGTTCGGGGAACGGGTTGAGCGAAGGCCCTGTGGCGGCTGCGATCTGTGCGTCGGGTGGACGGAGCTATTGGAACGCACGTCTCCACTGTAGGTACTTCCTGGGGACAATGACTCTGCATGGACGCCGCCGCGTAGAAGGGGCGTCCGGCACGTGAAACACCCTCTCCGGGCCTCGGTGCCGAGGAGGGGATTCGGGAGCCGAGGACTGGAGCGTGCGTCCTACACGCTTCTGAGACGGTCGTCTCCGTGGGGCCCGACAGGGGCTGTCGGTTCACGGGCGCGATGTCTCCGGAGGGTGAACGGGACTCGTTATCCGGCCCTTCGGGTGCCCTGGGGGGGCCTACTGCACGTTGAAAAGAGATATTCTCATCAGTGCGACGCCCCAGGAGTCGTGGGTGGCCCTGATGGAGGACGAGCGGCTCGTCGAGCTAATGCTCGATCGGCCGGATCAAGGACGCCTCGTAGGTGACATTTACCTTGGAAGAGTCGACGCTGTTCTTCCTGGGATCCAGGCGGCCTTTGTCGACATCGGGACTGAGAAGGCCGGCTTCCTCCACGTCTCTGATCTGGTTTCGGCTGAAGAGGATGATGAGGACGAGGACGAGCCCGGCAGTGCACGCGCCCGCGGTGATTCCAGGCGCGATGCGGGGGGACGAAGCGGCAAGTACCCGCCCATTCAGGGGCAGATCAAGAAGGGCGAGACAGTTGTCGTACAGGTCACCAAGGAGCCCATCGGGACCAAAGGGCCACGTCTCACTGCGCAGGTCTCGCTTCCCGGCAGATTCCTCGTCTACATGCCCTTCTCGAATCACGTTGGGGTGAGCCGGAAGATCGACCAGCGCGAAGAGCGGACTCGCCTACGGCAGCTCGCTCGGGAGATCCGCCCAGATGGCGCGGGTGGCCTGATCATCCGCACGGTCGGTGAGGAGCTTAACCGCGAAAGATTTGCGGGCGAGTTTGGCCGACTGCACGCTCTCTGGAAAAAAATCGAACGGCGCGCCGAGTCCTCCAAGGCTCCGGCGCTTGTTCATGGAGAGGCGAAGCTGGTCTCCGGGGTGATTCGAGACTTGTTCTCGGACAAGCTGGATGCCCTGATCGTCGACAACAAGCAGGTCCACAACGAAATCGTTCAATACGTAAAGAGCGTTGATCCGGACCTAATGAGTCGGATTCAGCTCTATCACGATTCGGTTCCTCTTTTCGACCGCTATGACATCGAAGAAGAGATCGGGGAGGCGTTTCAGAGAAACGTGACCCTCCCGTCAGGTGGGTACATCATCGTGGAGCCCACTGAGGCGCTGGTGTCTATCGACGTCAACACAGGGAAGTTCACAGGCAAAGGAAAGCGAGATCCTGAAGAAACGATTCTCAGAACCAATCTCGATGCCGCACGGGAGGTGGCTCGCCAGCTGCGCCTTAGGGACATAGGCGGGATCATCGTCGTGGACTTCATCGACATGGAGTCCCAAGAGAACCGAGCCAAGGTCTTGCAGGAAATGCGCACGCAGCTTGGGCGAGATCGCGCTCGGACAAAAGCGTTCGCCGTCTCGGACCTTGGCCTCGTAGAGATGACGAGGCAACGGGTCCGACCCTCTCTCTTCCAGACTCTGACCCGAGTGTGCGAACACTGTGGGGGAGCTGGGCGGGCATTCACTCCCCCCACGGTCGTGAGGCGCATTGAACGGAGCTTGAAGCGTGCTGCAGCGTCGGAGGATGAACGGTCGATCCTAGTCCAGATACATCCCGAGGTGGCCCTCCACATCGTGGAAGAAGAACCCGATTTCCTGAAGCGGCTGCGTGGCCGAACTCGTCTTGAGCTAGACGTCCGAGACGATCCTCTACTTCGAGAGGACCAGTTCCGCCTACTTTCGGGACCGGCGGAAGAGGATGTCACTATGAAGTACGTGACTAGGCAGCCTGGTTGACCGGGCCCCCTTGTCGTGTGAAATTCTCCGGCTCCTACGAGAAGGACCCGTTGAGCGTCAACCTGATCGAGGCACGGATGTACGCGGTTTTTCGGACGGGCGGTAAGCAGTTTCGGGCGCAGCCTGGCGAGCGGCTCAAAGTACCGTCGCTCGCCGTCGACACAGGCGCGACGGTCACGTTCGACGACGTGCTTCTTCTCTCGGATGGAGAAGACGTGAAGGTGGGTCATCCCACGCTAGACGGCGCCACCGTGAAGGCCGAGGTGATGGCACATGGCCGAGGCAAGAAGGTGATCGTATTCAAGAGGAAACGCCGGAAGGGGTATCGTAGGAAGCAAGGACACCGACAGAACTATACTGAGATTCAGGTAGGCGAAATCGTCGGATAGGCTCAGGCGGTTGGGAGATCACAGATGACTTTCCCGGCGAGGGATTCGCGAGGACCCGATGGCACATAAGAAAGCTGGAGGTTCCAGCCGAAACGGACGCGACAGCAAGCCTAAGTATCTCGGCGTGAAGCGTTATGGTGGCGAACCCGTGCGAGCGGGTGGGATCTTGGTTCGCCAACGAGGGACCAAGTTTCACCCCGGTCGAAACGTCCGCAGAGGCAATGATGATACTCTCTTTGCCCTAGTCGATGGCGTCGTGAGATTCGAAAGGCTTCGACGGCGCTCGGCTATCTCGGTCTACCCGGCGAGCTAGAAGTTCCTAGGCGAGGGCGGTATCCACTAATGCCAGAGGGACCCTTTCGCCCCCGCGATGCGTAACAGATCGCACTTTTCCACACTCCATTTCAAGCGCTTCCTGTGGGGCTTGGCCTCACCGCTGGGATTGGGGTCTGCAGGGATAGATCGGTGAAGGAGGTCCCATGAATTTCGACCAACCACTTGATCGCCCGCGAGCCAGGGAGACATTTCCCACCCCCGTCCGTTGGGCATTCGCGATCATGCCTGGCATGCTCAATATCGCGATCGTGCTCATTCTCGTCGCATCTCACGATGCGCCTGCGGGTGTCTCCGAGGGGCGTGTTCCCGCCGTCTCGGAGGCCACTGCCGAACTGATCGACGTAGGCCTCCCCATGGAGGTCAACGAGAGAGTTGATCGATGGATCCGACGGTTCGTGGGTCAAGACCGAGAGGTTTTCGAAGGATACCTGGTCAGGGAAGGGCTCTACGGTGCGATGATTCGCGACCGGCTCCGCTCTAAAGAGATGCCGGAAGAGCTGCTCTATCTCGCGATGATCGAGTCTGGTTTCTCTGCTACTGCGACGTCCTCGATGAGCGCCTCCGGCGTTTGGCAGTTCATGGGCCCGACCGCCCGCGAGTACGGTTTGACTGTGGACTACTGGGTGGACGAACGCCGGGATCCGGTCCGAGCCACGGATGCTGCCCTGGACTACCTGCAGGAGCTGCACGACGAATTCGGATCATGGTACCTTGCTGCCGCCGCATACAATTCAGGGCCTGGTAGAGTCGCGCGGGCCATTGAGAGGTATGATCCGGCCAGCGTCAACGACGACGAGCTATACTGGAAGATCAGCGATCACCTTCCTCTCGAGACCCGCAACTATGTGCCTCGGATGCTGGCGGCCACGCTGCTTGCCCAGGAGGCGGAGCGCTACGGGTTCGAAGTCGAGAAGTCGCTGCCATATTTATTCGATCAGGTGCTCGTGCCCGGAGGCACCCCGTTGCAGGACGTCGCTGAGGCCCTGGATGTACCTCGTTCTCTTATCCGAGAGTTGAATCCCCATCTGATTAGGGGGTCGACCCCGCCCGGGCGGACCTTTATGGTCCGGATCCCCGAAGGAGACTCCAACCGGCTCGTGGCGGAACTCGACGGGGGCCCGAGGGCAGGACAGGCGCGACGGGGAGACTGAGAGGGGCCCGGATCTTTCAGTTTCTCCTAGGGCTCTGGGACCTCGTCGGCTGACGGGGTCGGTCGGTCGGGCCAACCGGCTGGCCGCTGCGTCTGGCTGGCTCGAGCCGAAGCGATAATCCGCCAAATCACGTCCCGAGTCATCTCCTCATCGACACCCAACTCGCGTGCCCGCACGGCAGCCTTTCGAACCACCCTGGCCTCTTGGGCGGGATCCATGACAGGCAGACCGAGGAGCTCCTTGATTCTTCCAACTTCGAGGACCAAGTCTTTCCTCTCCCCGATGACCCGAATGAGTTGGTCGTCAACCCCAGAGATTCTTTCGCGTAGGCTTTCCAACTCTTTCAGGGCGGTGTCCGCCTGGATCTGAGCTTCAGCGGGACCCGGTTCCGAGTCAGAGCCCACGGCCGCCCGCCGTATCGTCTGCCCTGTCGACTTGGGGAAGACCGTCACTAACCGCCTCCAACGCCGCCACAATCTCATCCAGGAGTGATCGAGTCGCCGCGGGAGTGAGCCCGTCCGAGCCCGCCTGGGAACGAAGACTTCGAAGACGTGTGATTGCGGCGCGAAGCCGAGATTCGGGGTTGACTCCCGAAGGATCATCTCCGAATGGGGAGCCGGGCGTGTTGTCGCCATCGTCAGCTTCACCGAAGAGCCGCGAGAGGGCCTGTTTCGGGTCGTCGAAGTTCCCGTTCATGGCCGAGCAAGCTACCGGCGCGCTCCGAATGTGGTCAAGTGACCTAACCGTCCGCCCGCAGGATCCCTCGGTCACAAGATGGGTAAAGGACTGCCAGAGAGCCTTCTCGAATTTTCGTTTTCTGCTCCTGACGGAGGGAGTCTGTTCATTGCCGTTCGATCGATTTCATTCTCGGAGATAGCTCCTTGGCTCGGTGCCGTGCTCCTCCTGGTTCTGGCGGCTCCTGCGTGCAGAGACCTCAAGACGGGACCGGTCGTCGAGATCACCACTCTGGAGACGGTCCCCGCGCTCCAATTCCGGGACTCACTGCCCGGGTTTCTTAGCGTCGCCGAGACTTGGGGGCGAGGGCTCGCACTCGAAGCTTTGGTAGCCAAGTGGAGGGAAAGCTGGTCTCAACCGGCAGAAGAAGGGCAGAGGGAACGCGAGGAGATATATCAGGCGATCGTTCCGGATCTCGCTCGAACCGTTCCCCGATCCGACCTGCAATTGCTCGAGACAGATCTGCAGCGTGCCCTCAGCTCCATTGAAGCCACACTGCCGATGAACCTTCCCCGGTCTTTGTCGGGTCCGCTGGGCCGCGCAAAGTCGAGTGCTGCTGCGGCACGCGCAGCTCGGATCGAAGGAGATGCGGAGCAGGCGATTCAGCATCTTTTTGCGGCCGCAGATTATCTTCAAGGCGCCACTTCCGAAGGGATAGCTCGTGACCTGCTCCGGGAAGGAGAGCTGGCTCTTCGAAGAATCTCCGAGCTCGATACGTACGATGGTCAGAGTCTTGAGCGGAGCAGAAGACTGCTTCTGGGAGCGAGAAGCGCCCTGGGGGATGAAGACTACGTCTTGGCGCTGCGCCGCGCCCACTACGGATACCAGCTCCTGTCGTCTGGAGGCGGTCTTTGAATACGGGCTTCCCACTCCCACTGAGACCAAGATGATTCGATCCACGATCTCACAAGACGGACATATTCCTGAAGGGACATCGGACGGATCCTTCGTAAGGCGAGCCCTGTTGGTTGTGGCTCTGAGCGGGTTAGCCGTCTTCTTGCCTGCTCTGACCTCGTCGCAAGTGAATTCGAGTGACCCGAGTCCTTCGGTCTTTAGAGTGCCGATCACCGGCGTGATTGAGTTGGGGCTCGCTCCTTTTGTGGAGCGGAGCATTGAGGAGGCCCGGCTCGAGGGTGCCGCATTGGTCGTTCTCGATATCGATACTCCGGGCGGACGGGTCGATGCGGCGGAGCGCATGGCCGATGCCATCAGTGACTCGGAGGTGCCCGTTTACGCGTACGTCAACCGGAGGGCACTGTCCGCAGGTGCGTTAATCTCGCTCGCCGCGCACGGAATCTACATGCGTCCGGGCTCGGTCATCGGCGCTGCGACGCCTATTACCGGGGAGGGCCAGCGCGCTCCCGAGAAGATCGTATCGGCGATGCGGAGCTCGATGCGGGCCCTTGCCGAGGCCCGTTCCCTCGATCCTTCCGTAGCTGAGGCTATGGTCGACGAACAGATCGAGGTCCCGGGTGTGAGCGAGGCCGGCCAGCTTCTCACACTCACGACTGAGGAGGCTGTAGCACTGGGATATGCCCAGGAAATCGAGGACTGGGACGCGTTGATGAGCTCGCTGGGAACGGAATCGGGCCAGGTAGTCGACCAGGAAGTGAACTGGGCCGAACGTATCGTGCGCTTTCTCTCGAGTCCCGTGGTCTCTCCTTTCCTCCTATCGCTCGGTTTTCTCGGCCTTCTCGTGGAGATCCGGACGCCCACTTTCGGGCTGGCGGGTGTTGCCGGAGCCCTCTCACTCGCCTTGTTCTTCGGATCTCACCTGATTGTCGGGCTGGCTGGACTCGAGGGAGTCATCGTTTTTGTACTCGGAGTCGTGCTCCTGCTCGTCGAGGTTTTTGTTATTCCGGGAATGGGAGTATTCGGGATCATGGGAGCGATCGGCGTCCTCGCCGGCGTGTTCATGTCCATGCTTGGGGGCATTCCGACGCTGCCAGATTTCACCCGAGCAGGGGGCGTTTTAACCTTTTCATTGGCGCTCGTCCTGATCAGCTCCTGGTTCTTGGTAAAGCGGCTTCCGTCGAATCGGCGGCTCACCAACCTCGGGATCTTCCTCGGGGAAGAGACGAGCGCCGAGATTGGATACACGTCTGCGGTGCGCCGAGCGGATTTGGTGGGAGCGGAGGGTGTGGCCATCACCGATCTCCGTCCCGCGGGGACCGGGCAGTTCGGCGAAGAGCGGGTCGACATCGTAACTGAGTCAGAGTGGATCGAGCAGGGCAGCCGGATCAGGATCGTGACATCTGAGGGGTATCGGCACGTCGTGCGGGTCGTGCCCGGGCTGGCCGACCCAGAGGCCGACACGAGTGCAGATGCGAGCGTGGAATCACAGGAGTCGTAGGCCACACTGGACGGGAGATAGGCGGGAATGACTGAAGATTTCGTTTTTGGAATGACGACGCTTGCCCTGTTCGTGGTCGTGGCCTCCGTCATCATCATTGTGCTTTGGGCCATTCCGTTGCGCCTGTGGGTAGAGGCAATCTCGGCCGGAACCCGAGTTGGCATCGGCTATCTCGTTGGGATGCGGCTCCGAAAGGTGAACCCTCCTGCTGTGGTCCGCCCACTCATTTGGGCGACCAAGGCCGGTCTCGATCTGACAGTGGGTGACTTGGAGGCCCACTACCTCGCGGGGGGTATGGTGGACAGGGTGGTGAGGGCTCTGATCTCTGCCGACAAGGCGAACATAGAGCTTGGATTCCAGCAGGCAGCCGCAATCGACCTTGCGGGTCGGGATGTATTCGAGGCCGTGCAGGTATCTGTGAACCCAAAGGTGGTGACCACCCCCCGAGTAGCCGCGATGGCCCGAGACGGGATCCAGCTCATTGCGATGGCCCGAGTGACGGTTCGGGCCAACATCAACCGTCTCGTCGGTGGCGCAGGGGAAGAGACGATCCTGGCCAGGGTAGGGGAGGGGATCGTCTCATCGATCGGATCGGCGGACTCCCACAAGGCGGTACTCGAGAACCCCGATTCGATATCGAAAACCGTGCTCTCGAGAGGCCTCGATTCGGGAACCGCGTTTGAGATCCTCTCCATCGATATCGCGGACGTGGACGTCGGAAAGAATATCGGAGCCGAGCTCCAGACCGACCAGGCGGAGGCGGACAAGCGCGTCGCCCAGGCCCGCGCGGAGGAGAGGCGAGCGATGGCCGTTGCCACCGAGCAGGAAATGCGGGCAAGGGTCCAGGAGATGCGCGCGCAGGTCGTCGAAGCTGAGGCAGAAGTGCCTAGGGCGATGGCATCTGCCTTCAGAGACGGTAACCTCGGAATCATGGACTACATGCGTTACCGAAACGTCGAATCGGACACCTCCATGCGATCGGCGATCGCAGGAACTGACGAGAGCGAACGGGCTGATCTCCCACCGAGAGAGTCGTGATCCCCCTCGAGGCGAAAACGGTCAGCCCGCTCCCTGCTGGGCCGCCGACGCGATGAGTCTACCGAGGGGCAGAGCTCATGGATGACGGAATCTTTTCTCTTCTCTTCTTTGGAGTTTTGATACTTGCGTCCGTGTTCGATGCCATGACTCGTGGCCGCAGACGACGGCGACGGATGGAGGAAATGGAACGGGAGGAGGACGTAGAGGAGCGCGTGGAACCAGTCGGCACGGCCGAGAGGGAGACGGCGGACTCGATGGTTCCATCAGACCTCTGGGCGATCCTGACCGGGGAGCAGCCGGTACCTGGAAGTGAGTCGGCACAAACACCTGCTTCGGGCCCGAGCGCCGAGCCGGATCAGCAAAGGGAGGCCGAACGGGTTCTTCCACAGTCGGAGGTAATCCTCGAGCCGTCGTCGGACGTCGAGCCCGAATGGGTTCCCGAGTCTGGGGAGGCATCCAAGCCTGAACCGGTTCCAGAGCTCAGCCCGCCGCAATCGCGGGGGGCTCCACTCCCCCTCCCGGAGCGTTCTTACCGATCCACCGAAGCGCCCCCGGTAGAGACAGCCCCGAGTGAGATTGGCGTCTCGAAGCGCTCGCAGACTCCGATGCCCGGCCTGATTGGTGTGGCCCGGGCGAGACGACCAGGGGGTGCTGCAGTCTATGCGGAGCTCCTTCGCGGCGGCGGCGATTCGTTGCGAAGGGCGATCGTACTGACCGAAGTGCTCGGCGAACCGGCGTCTGTTCGTCCGCCGGGGTGGGGGTGGGAGGAGCGATAGCTCTCCGGGTATCAAGCGATTTGGCGGGCGACCTGCGTCAAGTCGCAGTCGCTACATCTCCCCTCTTGCCATCTTCCTGAGAACGGTGTGTAGGATTCCTCCATTCCGGTAGTACTCGACATCCACTCTGGAGTCCAGCCGAACATCCGCTTCGAACTCGACCCTAGAGCCGTCTGGCCGCCTGGCAACGACCGAGACCGTCGAGTTCGGCTCGAGACCGCTCTCGATTCCGTCAAGGTCGAAGACCTCCGTTCCGTCTAGGCCCAGCGACTGCGCCGACTCGCCGGCGCGAAATTGAAGAGGAAGAACACCCATCCCCACTAGATTCGATCGGTGTATTCGTTCGTAGCTGACGGCGATCACCGCTCGGACTCCCAAGAGACCCGTCCCCTTCGCAGCCCAGTCCCGGGACGATCCCGCTCCATACTCGGAGCCAGCGATCACGACCAGCGGTACATCCTCTTGTTGGTACCGCATTGACGCTTGGTGGATCGCCATGACCTCGCCGTCAGGGAAGTGTTTGGTGTATCCGCCCTCTTTCCCTTGTAGGAGCAAGTTCTTGATCCGGATATTCCCGAAGGTGCCACGCATCATGACCTCGTGATTCCCCCGACGTGCGCCAAAGGTGTTGAACTCCCATGGCTCGACCCCGTGGTCCTGCAGGTATCTGCCGGCCGGTTGGTCCTTTGGTATGGCGCCTGCCGGAGAAATGTGATCTGTCGTGACGCTGTCTCCGAGGAGGGCCAGAACCCGGGCGCCTTCGATATTCCGAAGTGACGGTTCATCGAGGCTCATTCCTTGGAAAAACGGAGGGTTTCGAAGATAGGTGGAGCTGTCATCCCACTCATAGAGGGAGAGATCCCCTACGGGGAGGGGGAGCTCCCTCCACAGCGCATCCCCTTCGAAGACTTCGGCGTATCGTTCCCTGTACATCTCAGGCTTGAGAGAGTCACGGATCGTGTCACGGATGTCGTTTTGGGACGGCCAGATATCCCGGAGGTATACGGGATTTCCCTCCCGATCGGCCCCCAGCGGGTCCTCGTGCAGGTCCATGTCGATACGGCCCGTTAACGCAAAGGCCACAACGAGCATGGGAGAGGCGAGGTAGTTTGCTCGCACCAGCGGGTGGATTCTTGCCTCGAAATTCCGATTCCCCGAGAGTATCGAGGACACGACGAGACCCCTTTCCGTTACTGCTTCGGCGATGGGCGCAGGGAGAGGACCTGAGTTTCCGATGCATGTGGTGCAACCGTAGCCAACCACGTCGAAGCGCAGGGCCTCCAGATATCTCAAGAGGTCGGCTGCAGCGAGATAGTCTGTGACCACCTTGGACCCTGGGGCCATGGAGGTTTTTACCCAAGGCTTTACATCGAGACCCTTTTCCACGGCGTTCTTGGCAAGGAGCCCGGCGCCAACCATCACAGACGGGTTCGAGGTATTCGTACATGAAGTGATTGCGGCGATCACGATACTCCCATCCGTGATCTCCATCTCGACACCTTCGATCTCGCACTCGGCCACGCGGGGGTTCAGCTCCCCCACGGCCATCGTGGGTCCCCCTCCCTCGTTGCTCCAGGCCGTGACGCCGGTGGGTCTCACGCCATCCGAAAGGGTGAATCCCTGGGGTAGCAGTCCGGGTAAATCCGTCCGGAATCCCTCTTTCAAATCGGCCAGAGGGATGCGGTCTTGTGGTCGCCGTGGTCCCGCGACGGACGGGACAACGGAACCCAGATCGAGCTCGAGACTCGAGGTGTACTCCGGGTCAGGCGTGTCGTCCGTGCGGAAGAGGCCCATCTCTTGGGAGACTCGACGGACACGCTCTACGTGCTCTGCGCTTCTTCCGGTGCCTTGCAGGTAGCGTAGCGCCTCTTCATCCACCGGGAAGAAGCCGACTGTCGCACCGTACTCAGGGGACATGTTTGCGATCGTCGCACGATCGGGGAGGGTGAGAGAGGACAAGCCATGGCCGTAGAACTCGACGAAACGGCCGACCACGCCGTGTGCCCGGAGCAGCTCGGTCACGCGAAGAACGAGGTCTGTCGCAGTCGCCCCCTCCGGGAGCGAGCCCGTCATCCTCACCCCAACCACCTCAGGAAGAAGCATGTAGTATGGCTGTCCCAACAGGACGGCTTCGGCTTCGATCCCACCAACGCCCCAGCCGGCGACACCGAGCCCATTGATCATCGTGGTATGGGAGTCGGTGCCGACCAATGTGTCGGGGAATGCGAGTGGGACTCCGTTTTCATCCCGACGATGCACGACCGCGGCGAGGTACTCGAGGTTCACCTGATGGACGATGCCCGTGCCAGGAGGGACCACTCGGAAATTCTCGAACGCCTTCTGACCCCATCTGAGGAGCGCATATCGCTCGCCGTTTCGCTCGTATTCCCTCTCGACGTTCTTGCGGTACGCCTGCTGGCTTCCGAAGTAGTCCACCTGCACCGAATGGTCGATTACGAGGTCCGCTGGAACCTGAGGATTGATGCGGTCCGGCCTTCCACCGAGCCGGGCCAAACCGGCCCGCATAGCTGCGAGATCGACGACCGCGGGGACCCCAGTGAAATCCTGAAGAACGACCCGCGAAGGCATGAATGGAATGTTCGTTCCGGAATCGTTCGGACTCCACCGCGCAATCGCCTGCACATCGTCTGGGGTGACATATCCCTTTCCAGCATGCCGCAGCGCGTTTTCGAGGAGGATTCGAATCGAAAACGGTAGCGGGTCGACCGATGTGATGCCCTGGAGTTCGAGAGCTCGTATGTCGTAGAGGGAGGTTATACCTTCAGGCAGGTCTACCGAGGTCAGTGCGCCGAAGGGGTCCTTGAGCTGGGCTCCCACGATCGCTCCCAATGTGAATGATGTGTCCAAGTGTGGCCGAGCCACGAGGAAGGAAGTAGCCCCGAAGAAGGGGAAAGTTTCATACGAGGGGGAGGGAACACCAGCAGTCTCCCGTGACTTTGGAGAGTGCTCCGGACCAGAGCCTGGAAGCCAAAGCAGAGGGAAAGAGAGGCCGTTGTGACCTATGAAACAGCTTACCTGGCGGGCAAAACATTCTCCCGATTTCTGGACGAGGCCAGAGTGAACCAAGAGCTCTGGGCCGACCTGGCAGAACGTGCTGTTCTCGATGAGGTGGCTGCCGGGCGGATCGCCGGTGCCGGCGGCCCATGGCGTCTTCTCATACTGACCGATGATTGGTGCGGAGATGCGCTCAACACTTTGCCTGTGATCTCCCGCTTGGTTGACGCTGCGCCGAACGTCGATCTCCGCATCGTCCCTCGGGACGATTTTCCCGAGATCCGGGACCGGCATCTCACGAACGGAAGCCGGTCGATCCCGATCGCGATTCTACTGAATGAGGAAGGGGAGGTCCGGGGCACTTGGGGCCCTCGGCCTACCGCACTGCAGGCGCTGTTCGAGGGCGAGCTTCGCCCGCTACCGAGCAAAGAACGCTATCGGGAGCTACGGCGCTGGTACGCGCGCGACAACGGGGGAACAACGGTTCGGGAGATTGCGGAGCTCTTTGAGTGGGGCGCCAAGGCGGCGGGGTCCGTAGCTCTCAAGGCTTGAGCCGGACCCCGCGCCTCAACGTCGTTCCTGTGTGCTAGTCTATACCGCCGTCCTACCTTCCAGGCCAGGGTGGCCCCTGGTGTCCAGACGGGGAGGCCCGCTCCCCCTGGTAGACGAACTTCTGGATCCGCTTCCCTTCGTACGTTTCCGTCACGTAGAGGTTACCGTCGGAATCCTCGGCGATACTATGCGCGCCAAAGAACTCCCCAGGGTAGCGTCCACCTTGCCCGAAGGTGTACAGCTCCTCCAGGGTCTCTCGGTGGGCGACCCGGATCCTCTGGTTCGTGCCGTCCGCGATGTACATGTAGGTCTGCTCAGGATCTCTCGAAAAGGCGATATCCCAAGTGGCCCCTGATCCCAGAGAATGCGCGCCGAAGAATCCTTCCTCGAGAAACTCGCCCTCAGGCGTGAACACCTGGATCCTGTTGGCTCCACGATCACACACGTAAACCCGCCGATCCACCGACATTTTCGCACAGTGAACCGGGCCACGGAACTGCTGAGGACCCGGCTCATTCGGTCCACGTGGGCCAAAGGCGTAGTCGTCGTCCGGGACGTTTCCGTACGCGCCCCAGAAACGCTGCATCTCGCCTGTGTCACCGTCGATGACCGCTACCCGCTTATTGAAGTAGCCATCGGAGATGTAGGCCTCGTTCGTTTCGGCGTCCACGAAGATCTCGGCAACTCGGCCGAAACTCACCGGATCGAGGCTGTTGGGAACGAATCCCATCCCGTCCGGTGCCGCGCGGGCGTCCGCCGATCCGAATTGTGCCACGACGTCGCCGTCTTGAGTGAGCTTGAGAATATGTGAGTCGCCGGGTCCGTTGCCCCCGACCCAGACGTAGCCCTCGTGGTCGATGAAGATGCCGTGGTTCGAACTGGGCCACTCGTACCCCTGGTAGTCTTCTCCGGGCTCACCACCCCACGCGTGTACGATGTTTCCGTCTTGATCGAAGGCCAAAATCGGCGGCGCCCCCACGCAGCATTCACCGGTAGGGGGATCCTGTTCGGCTCCTGACTCACCTCCGGTGAGCGTGGCAGAACTCCTGTGGACCATCCAGATAATGTCCTGATCGTCTACCCAGACTCCGATCGCGTTGCCAAGGAGCCAATGGTTCGGTAAAGGCTGCGGCCAAAACGGATCAACCTCAAACATGGGTGCCTGCATGCTTTGGGCTTCCACCGTCTGCATCCGCGACTGAACGACCCCTAAGGCCCCGATCAGCATCATCAGACCCACCGCGGGGATTATCACGCGCTTCAAACTCATCGATGATCTCCCTTCTCGAGCATTGGAACTCTACCTATATCCTGGCACAGTACTCCCGGTGATGGCACGGGGCAAGGCGCTACGGTGGCGGACCGATCCACAAAATGCCTAACTTATGGGGGTTCGCCGGGATGGCGGAATTGGTAGACGCGGAGGTCTCAAAAACCTCTGGGCTTACGCCCTTGCGGGTTCGATTCCCGCTCCCGGTACTTCTTTTGGAACAATGAGTTACGAGAATAGTCGAGGAGCCGAAAAGGCCCTCGGCTGTTCCAAACTATGCCGTAATTATGCCGTAATAGGCAACGGAGGGGGTGGTCGGGGACCTTGGCACTGCTACTCATCTGGCTCCTTCAGAACACCGAGGCTATTCAGGCTCAGACGAGGGATTCGGTTACAGAGAAGCAGACTGAGTATTTGGGTTAGGTTGCGACCAGTCGCGAGCTTGGGGCAGTTCAGGCCACGGGACAGCTCTCCGGCCTTGCCGCCTTGGACCCGGCGAAGCTGCAGATGTTCAGGCTGTTCACGAACGGAATGTTCAGAGAATGGAAGAATTGACATTCGCAATATGAACGCGGCCTTTTCACACCCGAGGAGTTCGAGCCGAGAACGGTGCGCTGGAGGGTCAACATGGGCTGCAAGGGCTACCGGGGGGGTTGGACAGGCACGCGGGAAACCCTCGCTCCCAGCGTCCTGGCCGAGATCGACCGCATCGTGGCGGAGGTGGGTGGCTAGAGAACGTGTGGCTCGCGGTGAAGCCGCTCCCGTGGCAAGTTCGTGGCAATTAGTGGTGCTAC
>CBDCEQ010000002.1:0-34523 GCA_965215925.1 Longimicrobiales bacterium
GGGATTGACTCCCAGCCAGCTCCCGTTATGTTCAGCGCAAAGTCGTGGTCGTGCGGCAGCTCGCCCCGGGTCTGACGGAGGCCAAGGTCTAGTTCCTGTGCCCCCGCGCTGTCCCAGACGGCGAAAACCGAGAACACTACAACCCATGTGATGACAGAGTCGCGCACACGCATCGCTTGCTCCTTTCGAAACCGCGAGTCGACGATGCGCACCAATCCGCATCGCCATCCTCGACAGAGCAGTTCACCGCACACCTATTGTGGGGGCGTGTCCGCGGCTTCGCAATGGCCGCGAATCCCCTCTGTACCAACACCTTCCGCTACATCCAGGTGTTTCATCGCAGCCAAGAGGATGAAGCGGACTCAGTTTCCAATTCAGAGAGCATGTACAGGGAGACCGAGGTCGACGCCGCTTGAGTGTTGATGGTTGATGGAGTCCCAGATCCGAGTGTGCGAGCGCTCGCAGCCGGACTCGACAACAAACTTGCGTACCACTCTTCCTGCAACGGAGGTATCTTTCTCGGTCAGATCCCGTTGAGCTCCTCTGTATACTCCGTCCATCCGCAACAGGTCGAGTACGATGAATCGCTCCAAGAGAGTTTCCGGCCTCGTGCTTTCTGGAATCCTGATGCTCTCGCTCTCGGCCTGTACCGCCGATGGGGACGCATCCACCGGGGAAAGCGAGGCGGCCCCGGCCGCGCAGCAGGTGGTTGGAACCTACGATGGCTCACCCTACCTAGGAGCGATTCGAAACACGGTCCTGTACGGTGAAGTCTGGGAGCGACCTCAGCTCTCGAAGCGGGATCGGAGTATGATCACGATCGCAGTGCTCCAGGCTCTCTATCGCGATCAACTGCGGGGCCATCTCGGGCGCGCTCTCGATAACGGCTTGACGCAGGAGGAGATCGCGGAAGTCATCCTGCATGTGGCCCTCTATACCGGATGGCCGACCGGCGTGACTGCATCGCGCATGGCCGGCGAGGTGCTCCAGGCACGGGGACTCCCAGCGGGTGAGACCATCGCGTCCTGGGACCCGCCGGGGGTGGAGCTCCGCGAGTATACCAGTGGGGCTTATGCGGCCGTGCCCAGGCTTGGCGAGCTGAGAGACCAACTTCTCTACGGTGATGTTTGGGAGCGGGGGCAGCTCTCGAAGCGCGACCGCAGCTTGGTCACGGTCGCCATCCTCCAGGCTCTGTACGCACCTCAATTGAGGGGACACATGGGGCGAGCTCTGGATGAGTTTGGTGTGACCCCGGAGGAGATCTCCGAGGCCATCCTTCATCTGGCCTTTTACACCGGCTGGTCAACGGCCGTCGTTGCGGGCGGTGTCGCGGCGGAATTGTTCGCGGAACGGGGCCTGCCACTCGGCGGAGGGGAGTGAACCATGCCCGAAGAAAGACGGAGAACGCAAGTGCTCGGGCGCTGCGACCACCGATCGATATGTCGTCTGTTCGTGTTCGCGATCTTGGCCACGGGGTCCCCGGCGCTTGCGCAAACCGAGCGCCCGGAGTGGGAGATGATCACATCGGAGCGCCTCCTGCATCCCGAGGATGGGGACTGGCTGAATTACCGCCGTACGTACGACGTCCAAGGATTCAGCCCCCTCGATGAAATCGACGCGACCAACGTCGCGCGACTCAAGCCGATATGGACGTACTCCTTCAGGGACAGCAACCGGTGGTCTCCGACGCCGATGGTGGCCAACGGCATCATGTACATCTCGGAGGGGAGCGGTCGGGTCACGGCGATGGACGCGGTCAGAGGGGACGTCCTTTGGATCCACGAAAGGAGCTTCCCGGACGACGTCAATATCTCCATGGCTTATCCACGTAGTCGCGGAGTCGCTGTCTTCGAGGACAAGGTCTACTGGGGAACGGCCGACGCTCACCTCGTGGTGCTGGATGCGATCACGGGCGAGAAGCTGTGGGAGGTGCAGACCGAAGACTACCGCCTGGGCGCGGGTCATGCCCATCCCCCGATGATCGCCGGGGGCAAAGTGTTTCTCGGCTTCACCGGGAGTGATCACAGTGCCCGCGGCAAGGTCGACGCATACGATGCCGAGACCGGTGAGAGGCTGTGGAGGACCTATACGGTTCCGGCGCTTGGGGATCCGGAATACGACACCTGGGCGACCAACCAAACCGGAGTGCCTCCGCTCGGGGGAGCGACCTGGCATACCTTCAGCTACGACCCGGAGCTTGGGCTGATCTATGCCGGCACCGGTCAACCCACGCCCAGGAATCGCGTATTGCGAGGCCCGGGCGATGCGCTCTACACCGCCTCCATACTCGCGCTCGACTTCGACACGGGAGAGATTCAGTGGTACTTCCAAGTTCTCCCGGGAGAGTCGTGGGATTACGACCAGCCCCACGAGAGTATGCTGCTCGATCTGGTCATTGAGGGGGAAGCTCGAAAGGCGCTCGTTCACACGAGCAAGATCGGTTGGGGGCTCGTGCTGGACCGGGAAACAGGAGAGTTCCTTTCGACGTTCAGGACCGGGTACGACAACGTCGTGACCGGCTGGACGGCCGAGGGACGTCCCATCTACAATCCCGAGGTCGTCCCCACAGAACAGGATGTGACTATCACAGCCTGTCCGCACCTCCATGGAACCCGAGACCTCCATTCTCCGAGCTATAGTCCACTTACCGGCCTGTACTACATAGGGATCAACAACTCGTGCCAGATCTTGTCGTATTTCCACCAGGAGTTCACCGGGGTCGGGAGATACCAGGGCATGACCTCCCGTCCGGCGATGGCGCCTGGCTACGACTACATCGGGGAATTCGTGGCCTTCGATCCTGTGACCGGAGAGAGAGCTTGGGTGTACCGCCCTGAGAGCGGTGCTCCTATGTCCGCTTCGTCGCTCGCCACAGCCGGGGGAATCGTTTTCGGAGGCACCTCGGATCGCTGGTTCTTCGCGCTCGACGACGAGACCGGGAATCTTCTATGGGAAATGCGGCTGAACGGTGACGTTTCGGGGTCCCCGGTCACCTTCACCGTAGATGGAAAACAGTACGTTGCGGTTGGAGCCGGCGGTCGCATCGCGCAGACGATGACATTGGGTCCCTTGGTCGATATCGATATCCCCGACGGTAGTGGCGTCATGTGGGTGTTCGCGCTTCCTGAAAACTAGATTTTGAGAACCGTAGCCTGAGCCGAGCTCGACTTCAGAACAACAACAACAACGGCCGCGTTCCTGGATAGGCTGGGGCGGCCGAGGGGGAACTGAGCCATGGAGACTGACATTGGAAGACCGCTCTCACGTCGAACCGCTCTGCGTGGTATGGGAGCCGCGGTGGCGCTCCCGCTAGCCGGTGCGGGTGCGTCTCTCGCAGCGCCTGCGCGAAGGGTAGAGGGGAAGGTTGCGTTGGTCACCGGCTCTGGCCGCCGGCTCGGCCGCGAGACCGTTCTCGAGCTGGCGCGTCACGGCGCGGATGTCATCGTGAACGCACGGTCCAATCGAGAGGAAGCCGAGGCCGTCGCCCGGGAAGCCGAAGCCCTGGGCGTGAGGGCACTGGCGCTACTGGCCGATGTGGGCGTGGAGGAGCAGGTCAACGACATGGTGGCTGAGGCGCTGGCGCATTTTGGACGAATCGACGTGCTGATTAACAACGCCGGCATCCGCCCGCGCGATTCTTTCGTGGAGATGAGTACCAGTGATTGGCGCCAGGTAATGGCGGTCAATCTGGACGGGCCCTTCTTCTGCTCAAAGGCCGTGGTCCCCAGCATGATCTCCAGTGGCGGGGGACGCATCATCAATGTGTCAGGCCTGAACGCTTGGTCGGGCAGTCACTGGCCACATGTGTGCGCCTCCAAGATGGGCGCCCTGGGGCTTACGCGGGCTCTTGCGGTGGAGCTGGGGCCCCACAACATCCTCGTCAATCTCGTCGTACCCGGAAGCTGGGACTTCTCAGCCACCAGCATCGAGGACGCCGCGCCCGGGATGGGGGGCCGCGAGATCCCGCTCGGACGTCGCGGCTTGCCGCAAGAGCTCGCCAACGTCCATGTGTTCCTGGCGTCTGAGGAAAGCAGCTATGTCACCGGCCAGACCCTTCACGTCAACGGCGGTTCGCTGCGGTATTAGGGTCCCAGGAGGAGCTCGGTGCCGTCATCCAGGCACGCCGGACAAGTGAGGAGTCACCTCGCTATCCATATCGATAAACAGGCAATCCGACGACCACAGAGAGATTGGCGATGAGGGTCAGGCGCTCGTTCAGCTTGCTGGGCTTGTCCATTGGGGTCCCCTGGGCGAGTGGATGGACGACGACCTGAGGGACTCTTCGCGTCGGACCGATCGGGCACGCCTGGCTTTGACGGCTTCCGGCGGCGGTGGGACGGCAGCTGGGGGCGCTAAAGAGGGTTGACTCGCCCGATTCGTCCGCATACGCTGGCTTGGGGTGGGCGCCTTTGAGATTCTCAGTCTCTCTATGTTTCTTTTGGAAAGGTGCTTTAATCCGGGATGATGAGTTCAGGAGACCAAGATGATTGCGAACCGCTGGATCATGGGAGTATCCGTCGCAGCCGGGATGGTAATCTGTTCTCCATTGAACGCACAGATCAAGGGGGATCAGGATATCACCGGACCCTACGACGTCGTGGAGAATTGGCTCAAGCCACTGCCCTGGCACCAAGAAGGGTTGACCTTTGGCATGGTTGCAGCGGTTTACCCCGAAACGCCGGACAGGATCTTTGTCCTACAGGGAGGTGATTTGCCTGACCCTCGCCCTCCCCGGGGTCCAGGACCGCGATCCAACTCTAACCACATACCCAGCCACTTCGTCCTCGTCTTGAACGGTGACGGTGAACTTATCGAGTCCTGGACGCAGTGGGATTCCCTATTCGTAAGACCTCACAAGGTCCTCATGAACCCTTACGATTCCGAGGGGCACGTCTGGATTGTGGACGACTGGGCCAGCCAGATCTTCAAGTTCACCAACGATGGATCGGAACTGGTGATGACATTGGGGGAGAGGGAAGTGTTCGCGGACGACCAGGACCATTTCGCGCGACCGACCGATATGGCCTTCCTACCGGATGGTAACTTTTTTGTCAGCGACGGCTACGTGAACACGCGCGTCGTGAAGTTCAACGAGGATGGCGAGTATTTGCTCGAGTGGGGGAGCAGCGGAACCGGACCGGGCCAGTTCAACCTTGTCCACTCGGTAAAGGTTGACGCGGATCGCCGCGTGTATGTCGCCGATCGCCGCAATGGTCGCATTCAGATTTTCGATGAGAACGGGGAGTTCCTCGACATGTGGGACGGGATGGCCCAGCCGTCTCACATAGTGGTCGCTCAGGATCAAACTATCTGGATGAGTGACCCGACGCTCAACCGGTTGGTACAGTTCAACTCGGACGGCCAACGCCTTACTTACTGGGGCGCGGCAGGGAGCTTTCCGGGCGCATTCAACAATCCTCACCACTTCGACTCGGACCAGGATGGCAACCTCTACGTAGCGGATGTGAACAACTACAGGGTGCAAAAATTCGTACCGAGGCCGGATGCCGATCGGAGCCGCTTGACCCAGCGTGGCTTCGCGGCGATCAGTGCGACGGAGAACTGAGGGATCAGCGCCAGGATTCTCCAGATGACTGACAGCTTCCGGTCGGTCACAGGAAGCACGCCCTTCAATCCGGTGTCACCCGCCTCAACTCCTCGAAGAAGTGTTCACGAAGTCATATAGGCCCGCCATGCATCTCTTTGGCTTGAGAACTCGACCTCGTCGTGTAAGCCCTGACGATACTTGCAGTGTCTCCGATCACCACCGACTCCAATCGGCTCTTTGGAACAGCACACCGGTGGACGACTCCCTGCTTATGAGCGTAGTCAAGAGCAGACGCGACCCGCTTCGTGATCTCTAGGGCCTCTTCAATGCCTAGCTGCTTCTCCCTTTCGATCTTGTCCCGAAGCGTGTCGCCCTCGATGTAGGGCGTGACGAAGAACAGGAAGCCGTCAGCCTCGCCGGAATCGTGCAGGGGCAGGATGTGAGGGTTGTGGCGCTCATCGTGAGCCGGCAGTGAGTCAGCTTGGCGGTCGTCTCGATCTCGGCCAGGAATCTCTCTGCACCAACGACTGCAGCGAGTTCTGCCTTCAATACCTTGAGGGCCACGTTCCGGTTGTGGCGCTCATCGTGAGCCAAATAGACCGTCGCCATGGAGCAGGGACTCGCTGGGGCAGCACTCGGGTTGGTTTACGGACGGAAGGAGTGATCGTACCAGGCGTTACTCGAAGAGGCGGGGATTACCTGGTGAGGGCTCTACCAGAACAGTTGGATGCTCGGCTAATCCTGTGAACTGGGAGGTGGCAATGAGGTACGTTCGCGCTGCGTCGCTCGTCGCGTTCTCACTGTTTGCCCTTCCCACTTGGAGTCTGGCACAGGGCTTACTGCCCTCGGCCTCACCCGAGTCGGTCGGGATCTCGTCTGAGCGCCTTGCTCGTGTCGATGCGCTGTTCAACTCGTACATCAGCAAAGGCGAGATGGCGGGTGTCATCGTCGCCATCGCCCGGAAGGGGAAGCTGGCGCACTTCCAGACCCTTGGGCGCATGGATATGGATGAAGACCGCCCTATGCGAGAGAATGCCATCTTCAGAATGGCGTCAATGACCAAGCCGATCACGAGCGTGGCGGTCCTGATGCTTTACGAGGAAGGCCGATTCCAGCTTGAGGACCCCGTTGCCTGGTACATCCCTGAGTTCGGAGGCATGCGGCTCGAAGCCTCGGCGGTCGGTACAAGCGAAGCCAGGGAAATGACTGTCCGTGATTTGCTCACCCACACCGCGGGGCTGCCGGGCAACCGAGCAGACTCTCGATACTCCGAGATCACCGGGAACCGGGAGTTCTCGCTCCAGCAGATCATGGAACGTTTGGGGAAGCTTCCGCTGGCGTACCCTCCCGGGACAGAGTGGCGGTACAGCTACGCCACGAGCGTCCTCGGCTATTTAGTCGAGGCCGTGTCAGACATGCCGTTCGAGCAGTTCCTTTCCGAGCGGATCTTCCAGCCGTTGGGGATGCCGGACACTGGGTTCTTCGTGCCCGACTCCAAAAAGGAACGGGTTGCTTCGCTATACGCAGTCAACTCAGAGGGTGTGACCGAGGAACGTTGGTCGGGTGTCAGGCCTGAGGAAATGCGACCTCCGAAAGGACCGCGGGGAGCAGGTGGACTCTTCTCGACGGCAAGTGACTACCTCCGATTCTCACAGATGCTCCTGAACGGAGGTGAGCTGGATGGAGTGCGAATCTTGGGGCGAAAAACCGTGGAACTCATGACGACTGACCACCTGCCTCCGGGAGTACACCTACCTGAGCGATTCAGCGGACTCTACCGGCTCGCCGGTTACGGGTTCGGATTGGGTGTTCGAGTCCGGACGGACATGGCGGAGTCCCAGGCCGGCTGGAAGGACATCGGGGCGCTCAGGATTTCCTATCAACATTCCGATCCGGAAACCCTGCTCAAGGTCGTCGAAGGAGGAGTCCGATAACCGAGCGAAAGGGGTCTCGGGGACACATTCTGGACACACCCTGTGGCATGCACGAAAGACCTATACGGGATAAAGCTATACAGAAATTGATGTTACAGGATAGAATTGGGTAGGTGCGAAACTATGACCTCACTCGACGTGGGAGTGAACACCAAGTGCGGATCGATCTATGTTGGGGAAGGGGTAACGCCGCTTCGCCCCACTTCCAGGAGGCTGATTCCGTCCACTGTGACTACACCGTAACGGACGATCCAGTGGAGGTGCGGGCCCGTCACCCGTCCGGTCGCGCCGACGCGACCAATTTCCTGGCCCGGTTCCACCACATCCCCCTCGGTCACCGCTTGTTCACTCAGGTGAAGGTAGGCCGTTACGAGCCCGTCCCCGTGATCTAGATAGATCACGTTCCCCCCCAGATAGAAAGCGTCGACGAGAGCCACGATTCCCCGGGCCGGGGCCAGGACAGGCGCGCCGAGGCCGCCCTCGAAGTCCGTCCCCATGTGTCGGCTCTGAACCTGTTCGTTGAACATGCGGCCGTGTCCGAAGCCACTCGTAATACGTGTCTCACGCGGGGGAACAAAAGGGGCCTCCCACATGCGAGGCGTGTCGTGGGACCTTCGCGACACCTCCATCGCCCTCCCCGATTCCCGGTTGATTCGGGTCTGTATTTCGGGGGGCTGAGGACGTCCGAACTCGGGTGCGACCGCCAGCCTCTCCATCCGGTAGTCCCCTTCGACTGCGGGGACCTTCAGAAACCGTATCTCAGCTACCGAGGTTCTGTATCTGATCTCTAGCTGAAGATCCATCTCCCCCTGCGCGTCTATCGGGGCGGCGGCCAGGGCAAGGAAGTCTCCCGCCTCGGTTTCACGAAAGTGAAGAGGCTCACCCGCAAATGTCCCCGAAACGGATGCCATGGGCCCCGTTTCGGGCGTGACCAGTAGCTGGAAGATTGAGCCTTGTGGCACTTGGAGGGGCTCCCAAGAGACCGCTGCGGAGTCGAGCGGTTCGCTGGGGCGTGTCGGGCTACCCACTTCGGCGTTCTCCGACCCAGCGGCGCCAGCGAGCGTGTTCGAGGCAGCCTCGCCGGTTTCTGGACCTGACGGACCGTCTGGAGCCTCCGATCGACTCCCGAGGACGGTCAGGACCCCCATCAGCGTGATGAGGGCTCCGGCAAGCAGGAATGGGAGCCGTCGCTGTTTCGCGGGCGTAGCGACCGGTTCGGTTCGAGCCATTGAGTTGCCTGTCACCCTCTCTTGAAGTCTGCGCTCGGCTCTGGTCCTCGACCGATTCCGCTCAGCGCCAATAGTCGTTCCCGGATCGCTTGCAGATGGGTTGGACCGGGGTCTTGATGTCGATTAGGAATAAGGTAGTCGTCTATCAGAAAACGAAGGAAGCTCTCCCTCAGGGGGCTCGGCGGGGGCCGACCGGCCCAGGTGTCAGCCATCCAATCGGCTATCTGGCCTTCGGAGCGAGCCGACGAGGCAACACCAGGAATCTCGTACACTGCGTTCCCTAGGGTGAGCACCGGCTTGGCGAGAAGTAGCCCCTCGGTTCCGACCGTAGAGTTGATGGTTACGACCCCGGAAGCGCCCCTTAGGAGCTCATCCGTCGAGTTCCCGTTGGCGAAGTATACCCCCGAAAGCGCGTCAGCCTGCCGCTGGAGGTCAGGATAGCGAATCGGGCAACTAGGGTGCTGTTTGAAAACAAGCGTAGGCGGGGGGGCACCGCCAACCCTCTGTGCAGCGTCGATCATGGTCTGAAAAAGCTCCCGCATCCCCCGGATCCAGGGTGAATGCAGAAGGATCTGGCTATCTAATTGGACCTGAAACGGAACGAAGATGTACCGGTCTGGAAGGGATATCGGAGCAAGGCCCTTCTTTCGTCGGTGAGGAGTTCTAGGGACGATCGAATCAGGCAGGTCCGGGAGGTCTGATGTGAGCCGATTCGCGTAAAACTCGGGGTCACGAGGCACCGACGACTCGACGTTCACACCCCGGGGATCCATCTGCGTCGTGTTGGGCAAAAACCCGTTCTCGAAGTGGAGACACGGGATCTCACAATGCCGCGCTGCAATCACG
This sequence comes from Longimicrobiales bacterium, assembly GCA_965215925.1. Lineage (GTDB taxonomy): Bacteria > Gemmatimonadota > Gemmatimonadetes > Longimicrobiales > Gaopeijiaceae > JAAXGI01. Next base: position 9,558 of record CBDCEQ010000002.1, read on the forward strand.
ACCGCCTTTGCATCAACCGCGTTGCCCCCCCAAACCCCCAGCGCATCGGGTCGGAGGCGTTGAACCATCGACATCGCGTGGTCGTAGTGCAATCGTGCGGCAGCCGTATAGATCCCTCTGAAAATCCCGAGCCGCACCGCACCATATTTGGCCCGAGCCCGTTTCCGGCACATTCCGTAATCAATGATCTCACCGATGGTCCCGCGTGGAGGGGCAGACTGCCGGACCCTGGCTGAAATCCGGCACCCGATCAACTCGGGAGAGGAAATACCCGCCCTGAGCCGGGAAAAATAGGTCCCGACGCGGGGTGAGTTGTGGACCAGCAGGACCCTCCGGATCGGCGAATTCACACCCACACTCTTACGGGGTGATAGACGTACGGATTTCGACGGTGACGCCCGATTTGGAATGTTGCGCCCGAACAACGATGATAACCAGCGGACCTTGCCTCGTGCACCTGGGATCGCAGACGTATGACTCCATTGCTTGGCCAAGCGATTGTCCCTACCGTGAGTCGGCGATCACGCTGGCTCCTTACGAAGCCCAACCGTCCGGCCGGTTTCGAGCACACTCCCCTCATGGAGGACCCGACATGCCACGAGCAAGGATGATCCTATTGAGCCTATTCCTGGCGACGCTCGCGGCGACCAGTGACGTATCGGCTCAAGAGAATAGCGCGGCGACGCCTGTATTCGAGCTGAGAACATATACCACCCACCCGGGGCGGTTGGATGCGCTGATCCGCCGGTTCCGGGACCACACGACGCGTCTATTCGAGAGGCACGGGATGGTGAACGTCGGCTATTGGGTTCCACAGGATGAGCCACTCTCTGAGAATACGTTGGTCTACGTACTCGAGCACGACAGCCGTGAGGCAGCGATGGAGAGCTGGGCCGCCTTCGGGGCGGATCCAGAATGGCAAACTGCTCGAGCAGCATCTCAAGAGGACGGCGACATCGTCGACAACGTAGTGCGAGTGTTCATGGATCCCACCAGCTTTTCGGCGATCAGGTAGGCTAGATGAGCCTGTCGAATTGGGGCCGGATACTTCTCACGGCCCTCGTCACGGCTGGTCACTCGGCTGACCCAGCCATGGCGCAGGAGTACACCGAGGTATCCCTCGAACTCCTTGAAGAGGTGATGCCGGGCGCCGAGTATCTAGGTCCGAAATTGGGAGACCCACCCGTCTTCGAGGCCTTTGGCGTCGATCCATCCGATGGGGGTGCGTCCCTCTTGGGCTATGTGTTCTTCACCTCCGATCTCCCGCCCGAGGTCCAGGGCTATAGCGCCCCAATCACTGTACTCGTGGGGATGGATCTTGGGGGTACGGTGACCGGGATCGAGGTCATTGAGTACCGCGAGTCTCTTCAAAGCAGCCGGGGAGACTTTCTCAACCGCGGGAGCTACCTCCGTCAATTTGGAGGAAAGCACGTCGCTGAGTCGTTCAGGGTCCGGGCCGACATCGATGGCATTTCGGGCGCAACGATCACAGTCGATGCGATGTCGCGCGGCATCCGCAATTCCGCCCGTCGAGTCGCCGCCTCTTACCTCCGATCGGCACCCGCTGACGCACCCCCCAGCTACATCGGGACCGTGGGCTTAGAGGAGCTCGAAAGCCTCCTCTGGGCCGAAATGGTGAATCGAGGATACGCGGCCCAGGTAAGTGTGCTGGAGGGCCCCATCCGATTGGTACTTTCTACAGTATACCTGTCGGACCCCGGTGTTGGAGAGCTGTTGGTCGGTGAAACGAATTTCCGGGCCGCAGCGGACTCGTTAGGAACACGAGACGATGTGCATCTAATGATGATCGGCCTTGGCGGCGAGAACCCCTTCTTTTTCCGAACGAGCGCACTGTCGTTCGTTCAGAACACAGACACAATCACAGTATCCACAGATGACGTTGTGATGCTTCCTCTACTTAGGGAGGGCAAACTCCAAGGCGAGGTGCGACGCTCGGGGCTGGTCTACGTTGACGATGATCTTGATCTCTCACAGCCGTTCGAGATCAACCTCGACTTCAGCCCGCGCGGCGAGAGTGCGTCTGGAACGTATCAGGTGCTGCCCCCGGCACCGACAATCGCGCTCGAGCCCGGCCGCGCGGTGACAGAATCCGACATCGCGGGTTCCGACCCTGTCGAGAGCGGGCTCTCTCCAGACGACGGTGCTCCCCTTCCCGGCACGTCTAGCGCCGCCCCAGCCGGATCTGAGGTAGCGGGGGCGATCTCCACGGCTGGCGGACCGGCGAGTTCTGCGCCCGGAGCCGACGCCGCCCTTTCAGGACCGGAGTCCGACGGCCAGGCGATCGACTACGGGGCCCTGCTTTTCGACGACGCCGAGGCCGAGCAGACAGCGCTTGCAAGGGTGCTGGCTCGTACGTCCTGGGCCCGCTTCGCAGGCTTCTTGGTCCTGCTTGCCATGGCGACCTGGACATTCGTTTCCAAGAGCGCGCGGCTCCGTTGGATTACCCTTGCCGGCACCTTCCTCCTTCTCGGGTACTTCGACGGCGGATTCCTATCCGTATCGCACATCATGGCAGGAATCTCAGTTGGACCGTCCGTCTATCTTGAAGACCTTCCCCTTCTTCTGCTCGTCGTCTTCACTGTGGTCACGACGCTATTCTGGGGAAGGGTCTTTTGCGGATTCCTGTGCCCTTTCGGCGCCCTTCAGGACCTTCTTGAGAAGGTCGTCCCCAAGAAACTCCGGCGTGAACTGCCGCGGGTGCTTCATGGCCGAGCCCTCTTGGTCAAATACGTGATTCTGGCGCTTGTTCTGACGCCCGCACTCGTCGGGAGCGGGCTTAGCCTGTTCCAGTACTTCGAGCCCTTCGGGACGGTGTTCTACTGGAGCTCGTCCGCACTCCTTTGGACGATCGCTGGAGGGATTCTGGTTGCCTCCGCGATCATACCCCGCTTCTACTGTCGGTATGTGTGTCCTCTTGGGGCTGCGCTAGCAATCGGGTCATTGGCCGCACCATTTCGAATACGCCGCGTCACGCAGTGTGACTTCTGCAAGGTCTGCGAGCACAGGTGTCCAACCGGCGCGATCGAGGGGGCCGAGATTGATTTCAAGGAGTGCGTGCGGTGCAATGTGTGTGAGATTCAGCTTATCGAGAAGACCGGAGTTTGCAAGCATGACGTGGAGGAGTTCCGCGCCCGCCTCGTGAAGCTCCCAATGGCAGGCGCGGGGGCAACTGATGGGTAGGGACGGTCCGAACAGGGCACCCAGCCGGCGCCAAGTCCTGAAGATTACCGCGGTGGCAGGAGTGTCCGTCGCCCTCGGAGGAGGCGTCGTCGCTGGCCTTCTACGCCTGGCCGGGCTCGAGCGAGTGAGCTCGACTCGAACCCAAATGGGTACGCTGGTGACCGTGACGGTCATCCATCCTGACGGGCGCGTCGCCGGAGAGCTCGTGGAAACCGCGTTCGGCGAAATGGCGCGTCTTGAGGGCATCTTGAGCCGGCATCTGCCGGGAACCGCCCTGGCGAGATTGAATCGCGAAGGCATACTACACGACGCCCCGCCCGAGTTGCTGCACCTGTTGAATGAATCGAGCAGGTACTCGGAGCTGACGGACGGGGCTTTCGACAGCACCGTCGGGCCCTTGCTCCACCTATACGAAGCTTCGGCGCGAGCCGAGGGACGAGCGCCGGGGCCCAGTGAGATCGAAGCGGCCTTGGCTCTCGTCGACTACCGAGAGGTTCGCGCTGACGGCTCTACGCTTTCGCTCGGACGACCCGGGATGGCGGTCACCCTCGATGGGATAGCGAAGGGATACATCGTAGACCGTGCCGCCGAAGCCTTGGTTGGCGGAGGAGCTGAGGAGGTCATGGTCGAAGCGGGAGGCGATGTCGCCACTGTGGGCGCCCCCGGAGGGGCGGAGGGTTGGCGTCTCGCGGTGCAGGACCCACGGGACGTCGGAGGGGTGCTCGGCGTGGTCCGGTTGCGGAACGAGGGAGTGGCCACTTCGGGTGACTACATGCAAGCATTCAACGCGGACCTCTCGCTTCACCACATCATCGATCCCAGGACAGGGCGATCTCCCGAGTTCACGAGTGGAGTAACGGTCGTGGCACCGAACGCAATGGAGGCGGATGCGCTTTCCACCTCAGTGTTTATCCTCGGACCGGTCTCGGGGATGGAGTTGCTTGATGGACTCGAGGGGCGCGAAGGTCTCCTCGTTACCAAGAAGCGGGAGACGCACACGACGGACGGGTTCGCGAGGTACGTCGCCTGAACCGAGCGCCTCAGTCCTTGGCGTCACTTCAAGGGCTCCTCCCTATTCGGGCATGAGCGTCACTCGGACATAGTTGTCGGAGTCGAAGTATCGCCGGGCCGCGTCTCGGATCACCTCGACCGTGAGCGCCTCGACAGAAGCAGCGAAGGTCTCGATGCTGGCCCCTGGAGCGGCCCCCCTCTGGTAGTCACTCACGAGTTGGCTGAGCCAGGTTCGATTCTCCTGAAAGTCGGTCTCGAACTGACGAAGAATCGCCTCGCGCGCGTCCGCAACCTGGTCCTCAGTAGGGCCGGACTCCTTGAATGCCTCGAGCCCCTCGAAAATCCTCTGCACTAGCTCATCGGCTCGCTCAGGATCGGACCCGAAACTAATCGTCATCTGGAAAGTCTCCTCCGGCCTCCACGACAGGCCGGGTCCAACACCTATACTATACGTGCCACCCAGCTCTTCCCTCACCTCTTCGAGAAGCTGATTCTCCGCAGCGATCGCTAGGGCGCGAATGGCGCTTCGTTGGATCTGATCTCCGTAGTCGAAATCACCGTTGAAGGTGATCACCGTTTGGCTCTGAGGCTCGAGTCCCCTGTTCACGGTCTCTTCGAACACGCCTTCGGGCGCTCGAACCCCCACATCTCTCCAGCTCTCGACCCGGCCTAGCGAGGGAAGGCTCCCGAGATAACTTTCGACCAGGGGCCGGATCGTAGTGAGCTCGATATCACCGACGAAGACGAAGGTAAAATCGCCCGCATCACCAAACCGGTCCTGATAGAAGGCGAGAGACTCGTACAGATCGGTCTCATCCAGTGACTCGAGCTGCATGGGGCGGCTTCGCGGGTGATCGCGGGTCATCAATCGAATGTACGCGTCGCTCCATGCCGTCCGGGGGTTCGCATCTCGGTTTTCCAGCGCCTGACGTGCCTGCGTCGACCAGATGTCGAAGAAGTCCTCATCGGGGCGGGGCGCGGTGAAGGTCAGATAAATCAGCTGAAACAGGGTCTCCAGGTCGGAGCTCGAAGCCGCACCTGCGACACCTTCTTCAAATTCGGAGATGAACGGGTTCACTCCCGCGACGGTGCCAGTCAAGACCTTCTCTAGATCAATTGAATCGAATTCCCCCAAACCACCGCCTGAAATCAGCTCCGCGGCGGTGATCGCAGGCACCAGATCCTGGTCGGCGGCCAGCGACGTCCCGCCCGAGCTGAAACCGCGAAAGACCACTTCATCCTCTTCGAAATCGGTGGGTTTGAGTACGACCCGCACCCCGTTTCCAAGCACCCACTCGGTGATCTCACGGTCGAGCGTCTGCGCATTCACCACCTCGCTTCCCACCGGAATCTGCGGGAGAAGAACTGCATCGGTCAGAGTATCCTCGTACGGGTCGATCCCCTCTTCGCCGATCGATCCGAGTACGGCTACCAGCGCCTGCTCATCGGGCGGTGGAGCATCATCACTGTCCGGGCCGGTAACGAGTACAACTCGGTTCGTCTCGGTAATCCAGTCCAGGCCGACTTGGTTTACGTCCTCAAGCGTGATCTCTGGAATGAAGCGCTGGTAGAGCTCGTACTCGTACTCGACACCTGGAATCGACTCACCTTCGAGGAAGGCACGGGTGAATTCCCCGGCGAACGACCCTGAGCTCCGATCCATCCGGGTCAGGTATGCTTGCTCTATCCCGCGGAGCTGAGCCGTCGTCTGACGTTCCAACTCTGACTGTGTGAAGCCAAACCGTGCGACACGCTCCGCCTCGGTAAAGAGCGCCCTCAGTCCGCGCTCCACCTGCCCATCCAGGACATTCGCGCTCAGCGAGTAGACGGCCTTCGAACGCACGAACTGACCGAGTCCAGAGGACGCCGATAGGAACGGCGCGTCCGGCTGCAGCGCGATTTCTCGGAAGCGGTCGTTCAACATGCGGTTGTGCATCCCCTCGATCAGTCTTTGTCGATAGCCTCCGACGGTCCAATCCCGCTCGATATCCATCTTGTGATAGACGGCGACACTCGTAGAGGACACCTCGGGATCGGTCAAGATCGAGAAGAGAGTCTCGGCATGGTCGGGAACCGGATAGTCGACGCGCTCCCGAGCATCCTCGGCCGGAGGAATTTCCTCGAAGTGTTGGATCAACAACGCCTCGACTTCGGTCCGATCGAAATCCCCAACCGCGATCACCCCTATCAGGTCGGGTCGGTACCAGTCCGCATAAAACCTTCTGAGGGCTTCGTGCTCGAAGGTCTCGATGCTCTCGACTGTCCCGATCGGAAGGCGCTCGGCATACTGTGAATCTCGAAAAATTACTGGGAACTGCGCGTCCTGTAGTCGCGAAGCCGCGCCCCGGCGCATCCTCCACTCCTCGACGACGACACCACGCTCCTGATCGATCTCTTCGGGGTCCAGCGTGAGGCCCCGCGCCCAGTCCTCCAATATCTGGAAGGCAGTGGATAGGTTTGTGGGATCGTCCATCGGGACTTCGAGACGGTAGATGGTCTCATCGAAGCTTGTAGAAGCGTTCAACCCCATCCCAAGTCGCATGCCGATCGACTCCATGAAGTCGAGCAGCTCCTGTTTTTCGAAATTCTCCGTGCCATTGAAGGCCATGTGCTCTAGCACATGGGCGAGCCCCAGCTGGTCATCGTCCTCCACGATCGAACCGACACCTACCACCAAACGCAGGAGTGCTCGATTCTCTGGCTCTTGGTTCTCACGGATGAAATAGCGGAGGCCATTCGAAAGCTCACCAACCGTTACATCCGCCCCGATTGGCACGAGCTGCTGCAGCGGCGCGGTGCGTGCATCTGCGGGGACAGCGACCTCGGGAGTCCCCTGGGCGTGAGCGGGGGTGACCGCTCCCGCAAGAAGCGCGACGGTAGCAGAAACTGGGATGATCAACCGAGCCAACCTCTCTGACATCTGAACTCCTTTGCCGACTGCAGACGGCGGGACCCATCCAGGCCACGCCGTCGTTGGGTGTAGGGACGCACGCGTCCTCGGCAACCTAGCAGAAGAACGTGGACGAATGCACGCTCTTCCATACTCGCCGAACCTGCCGCTTCATACCCCTGTAGGTATCTTTTGTATATGCATCGAGCCCGCGACCGGATCGTTCAGCTTTTCCGCGACCACTTTGGCGTGCCACCAGACGAGATCAACGATCTGGCAGCCGACGGTTCCTCTCGGACCTACTATCGGCTGACTGGAGCAGATCGACAGACGGCGATTGGCGCCGTCGGGCCGGACCAGCGGGAGAACCGAGCGTTCCTTTCCTTTTCTCATTCGCTCCGCGCCGCCGAGCTGAACGTTCCGGCCATCTACCAGGAGGATGAGCCGTCTGGCGTGTGGCTCGCGGAGGACCTGGGTGACACCACACTGTACCGAGCGCTCGAGGACGCCCGGCACGAGTCGGGCGAGAAGTTTCCCTCTGGAATCGAAGACGCGTTTGAACAGGTTCTTGAGGCGCTCCCCCGCTTTCAGGTTTTGGGGGGACGGGTCGTCGATTTCAGTCTGGCGTACCCCCGGGCGGATTTCGACGAACAATCCATCTTCTGGGACCTGAACTATTTCAAGTATCACTTTCTGAGGCTGGCGGAGATCCCTTTCGACGAGGCGCGCTTGGAGGAGGATTTCCGGGCAGTGACTGAGTTTGCGATGGGCGCGGAGAGCAAACACTTCGTCCACCGCGATTTCCAATCCCGAAACATCATGCTGAGGGATGGAGATCCCTGGTTCATCGACTACCAAGGGGGTCGCAGGGGCGGGCTGCAGTACGATGTGGCATCCCTCCTATTTAGCTCGACCACGGCCGTGCCCCCTACCGCGCGGACACGACTCCTTGGTAGATACTTGGATGCGTTGGAAACCCAGCATTCCATTGAGCGAGTGCAATGGCTCGAGCACTACCACGGCTTTGTTCTCATCCGGCTCATGCAGTCCATGGGCGCGTACGGTTATCGAGGGTTTTTCCAACGTAGACCTCAGTTTCGACGAAGTGTCCCGAATGCCGCGCAGAACCTGAGACAGCTCCTCGAAGATGGGCTCCCGGTCCAGGTCTCCGAGTTGGAGACTGTGTTTCAGAGAATCGTGGAGCAGTGGGGTGAGGTAGAAACGGAGACCGGCCTCGACGGGTCCGAGGGAAAGGTCGAACACTCTGGGCTCACCGTTTACGTTTCCAGTTTCAGTTACAAGCACGGGTACCCCGAGGCGGGACCCGAGCACGGCGGTGGGTTCGTGTTCGACTGCCGGGCGGTACCGAATCCAGGCCGGGAAGACGCGTACCGGGAGCTTTCTGGCCTCGACGGGGCAGTGGTCGCGTATCTCGACCGGCACCGCGAAGTCCAGGCATTTTGGGGTGACACCCGCAGCCTGGTGGACGCACAGATTGAGAACTACCAGAAGCGAGGGTTTGCTAGCCTCTCAGTGGCCTATGGCTGTACGGGAGGGCAGCATCGCTCTGTCTATTTCGCCGAACGGATGGCGGAGCACCTTCAGGACCGGTTTTCGGGGGCCGAAGTCCGAGTCACACATAGGGAGCGGCACAGATGGGCTCCGGACGGTCATGAGCCGGTCGCAACGGAGTGAGACTGGGGGATGGGAAAGTGAAGTGAATGGATCAGAAGAGGAACCAACGAGGGAGCTGGATTGGACGCGATGATCCTAGCCGCCGGTCTCGGTACACGCCTCAGGCCACTGACGGATCGAACCTCCAAGGCGCTCGTCGACGTCGGCGGAAAGCCGATGCTCGAGTGGGTCGCCCTTCGACTCATCGAGGCCGGCGTCGACCGGCTGGTCATCAATGTGCACCACCACGCCGATCAAATCCGCTCGTTCGTGAGCGAGAGAAACGGATTCGGGGTGGACGTCCGGTTTTCTGCGGAGGAGACCGAGCCCTTGGGGACTGGCGGTGGCCTCGCAGCTGCAGCTTCTTGCCTCCGGCGATCCGAAGCCTTCTATATCCACAATAGTGATATCATCACGGGCATCGACCTCGCGGCTCTCTATAGGGCACATGAGGCGGATCGCTCAGCAATGGTGACATTAGCAGTCGGCGGGAGGGAATCTCAAAGATATCTGGTGTTCGACGACGAAGGCCTTTGCGGTTGGGGAAACGACCGCAAAGGCGTACTGAAACTCGCTCGGAGCCTGGCGGGCCAGCCAAGGAATCTCCCGTTCACCGGCGTGCATGTGGCAAGCCCTGGCGTTCTCGACCACTTGAGCGAAACGGGCGTGTTCTCGATCATCACTACGTATATGCGGCTCGCCAGTGAGGGGCATCGGATCGTCCCCTATGACGTTGGCGACGTGTTATGGCTCGAGATCGGTAACTTGCAGCGGCTGGCGCGCGCGCGCGCCTGGGCGGACGATACCAAATCCGGCTGACCCTCTGGGTACCTAAGGAGTGTTATGGCCCGTTTCGCGAGCCTTCTCATCGGGGCAATCATCCTCGCGGTTCTCGTTCTCTGGACAGCATCGGAATATGGCCGCCAGGCCCCGTCTGAGCAGAATTCTCCAGAGCCTGTCGGTAACTCTGGCGCGGCCGAGATAGGGTGGTCCTTCTGGACCGCATGAGTGGACGGCGGGTCCACAGGGGCTCCCGTATCGTGTTCCGCCCCGACCGATTTCTCTACATGACGATGGGCGACGCGGGAAAAAGACTTCTAATCTCTATACCACTTAAGTCGTTCATCAGAGGGTGGTAACGCGACTGTAAAAGATGCAATACTCGAGGGTCACTTACGGACGTCTTCGAGACGCTCTCGTTGGGCCGGAGGGTAACGTGCATATAGCGACCAGCAATCGCGACGGCCGTGGGGATCCATCCCCCGACAATGATCGAGTCCTCAGACTGTCAGCGGTGGGCGCGTCTTAGCGACCGCCCGGCGGCCGGCCTCACTCCACGATCACCTTCCCCATCATCGAAGGGTGTCCGCCCCCACAGTAAATGTGGCAGTACAACGCGTACTCGCCAGCAACATCGAACGTGTGGGACGCTGTCACGGGGTCGAAGGTGTCGACCTCTAGCTCGATGTCCGTGCCCTCGATCAGGAAACCGTGGACGAGGTCCGCGGACCGGGCTCTGAAGCGCACTTCCGCACCGACCGGGACTCTCACCTCTGAGGGATCGAATCCTCCTTCGAAGGCCACGATGACAACTTCGTAGACGTTTGGGACGATTTCCCACACTCCGGGCTCGTTGGGATCGCGGACCTCCTGCTGGCTTGCGGTCTCCCCTGGAGCCCCGCTCGATCCGGCGTCACTACAGGCTGTCAAGAGCACCAATCCGAGAATCAGCCCCTTGCGGAGCCACACGCCAGAACATGGAGCTGTCCCGTGTCGATTTGATCGCTTTCCACAGGTCGCCATAGGGCCAAAGGATCTAACCGCAGCCGATCCCCGTCAAGCGAGGAAGCCACGGGTGCGCACCGCTCGTTTGCGCCGGCTAATCACAGACCGATCGACCCTCGCATGAGGCGGCTCCCTTCGCTTCTGATATGGAAAGGGCTCCTCTTGCCTCTCTTCGGAGTTCAGCCGTATCCTGCCGGTGCGCTTTCCACCCACTCGGGAGACTCTGATGAAAGAACGCCCCCTCTTCGCCGCCTCCAACGTAGCTGTGACCCGCAGGGACGTCCTGAAGCACCTCGGGATCGCTACGGTGGGGCTCGCGGTGACTCCCGTACCGGGGTTCCCCGAGTCCTGGTTCTTACAGGAAGACATCGTGGTTCCCTTCACCGACATTCCCGAGGAGTTCAGCGTCGCTCGCGGACCGGGACCCGAAGAACTCCCGGGCCAGAACCTTAGAGCACAGGACCTTCGCCAATTGAACTCTTGGGTTACGCCGGTTGAGGACTTTTTCGCCGTTGCGCACTACGGATATCCCGAGCTGGACTCCAGCAGCTACCACCTCCGGTTCTCTGGTGCCGTCGAGCGACCCTTCGCTCTGAGCCTCGACCAGATCAAGGCGCGGCCCCGCGTGGAGCGAACGACGGTCTTCGAGTGTTCGGGAAACTCTAGGGGGATTTTCCACGGGATGGTGGGCAACGCCAACTGGGCAGGGGCGGCGCTGATCCCGCTTCTGGAGGAAGCCGGGCTGACCGATGACTCACGCGAAGTTCGTTTCTGGGCAGCCGACACAGGTATAGAAGAGATCCGAGGCAACGAGTACGAGCAGAACTTTGCGCGCTCGATGTCGATGGAGCACGTCCGAGAGAGGAATCCGATCCTCGCGTACGAGATGAACGGGAGCCCGCTCACGGTGGTCCACGGTTTCCCGGTCCGGTTGATTGTCCCCGGCTGGTACGGTGTTTGTCAGGTAAAGTGGTTGGAAAACGTTGAGCTTAGTGCAGATCGTCTCATGACTCGTTTCATGGCCAAGGACTATGTGACGCTCATGGGACGAGAGGTCGATGGTAGGACAGAATGGGTGGAGAGCTCTGTAACACACCAGCGACCTAAGTCCGCGATAGCCCGAGTGACCCGACGGGCCGACCGTTTCACGATCTTCGGCGCGGCCTGGAGCGATGGCACCCCGCTGGAACGGGTCGAAGTGCAGGTCGACGGTGGCCGCTGGAATACCGCCGAGCTCGACCGTCCGGGCGACCCCTACACCTGGACCTTCTTCAGCCTCGAGATCCCTGCCCTTTCATCGGGTGCACACACCCTCGTGTCTCGGGCCACAGACACGGTCGGGCGAACGCAGCCTGACAACCTGGACACCAAGGTGACGCGCTGGGAGAACAACGAACTGTTCCCCCGCACGGTCATGGTATCCTGAGATTTGCACGGGCGCTCCTTCTCCGGAGCTCGGGCCAACTGAGGGTCTTCTTCCCGCGGGCTGGCGTGCCGCTCTCCATCCTCCTCATTGCCGCAGGGATCACCTCCTGCCTGGAGGGTGGACCTAGCGCACCGGCGGCAATGTGACAGTCGAATTCCTTCGTTCCGAGGGTTCGGCCACACTCCTTTTCTCAGGGGCGGTCGCGATCGCCGGCGGAGCCACCCTCGGTCTTGATTCAACACCGGCCATCTTCCTACGGGTCCCGCCGGGGACGCAGACGGTCACCGTGGTCGTGAATCCCAGCGACTGCACCGTCGTTGGGGAAAGCACCCAGGAGGTTGAGGTCGTGACCGGAACGACGATCGTCGTTCAGTTCGAGGTCACATGTTCATTCGAGCCGATGGAGCGGATCGCCTATCAAACTGGAGCCGGGTCGGGTGACATTCGAACCATCCGTCCCGACGGCTCAGACCCGATGATCCTGACGTTCGAGGAGGACGTTACCGGCTTTCCGGCCTGGTCGCCCGACGGCAGCCGAATCGCATACTCGTGCCAGATCTTCACGTTGGGCCAGCCGTTTGGCGGCCAGGGGATCTGTAGCATGAATTGGGACGGGACAGAGCAGCGGGCTTTGCTCGGCCCCGGACCAAGCCTGTTCGACGGGAGCAGTCCGGCGTGGTCGCCCGACGGGGCTCAACTCACCTTCCAGGCGAGGTCAGCCTTCAAGTCCGCCGACGACAAAGACATTTGGGGGATGAGCTCGGATGGGGACGGCGCGAACGCCTTTTTCGAGGAGGAGCCCGAGTTCTATGTGTTGAATGCGGATACCGAAGACGCCCAGGCCCCTGCGTGGTCGTCTGACGACAGAATCGCCTTCTCCAACGGCGGGTTCGTCACCGTCATGAACTCAGACGGATCCGGCCTGACAACGCTTGCCGAAGGCTTCGCGCCCAAATGGTCGCCCGACAGCGCACGCTTGACCTATGTATCCCCCGAGTTGGACGTCTGGATCATGAACGCGGACGGTACCAACCAGACTCAGGTCACCGACCTCGGGGCCACGGCTGGGGTGCCTTCCTTCTCGCCGGACGGACAAAGTATCTTGTTTCATTCGCCCGCCGACGGCCTACTCAAGCGGATCTGGATCGTCGATGTCGCGGGTACGAATCCTCGTCCCCTCGAGGTTATTCCTCCGGACCCCGCGTCAGCCAACGTGGCTTGGTTTGCTCCGTCAGGGCCCTAGGGGCGCACACCCCGTGGGCGCACCTTCAGCGGGGTTCCTCCGCGTGCTGGATTCGGAAGATCCAGGCAGCCAGGCCACCCCCGATGAAGGGTCCTACGAGGTAGTAGAGAAAGACGGTCCCGTCGAATCCAAGCCCATGTGCAGCTCCGACAACCGCAGGGCCTAACCCGACCGCAGGGTTGAACGCGCCCCCAGAAATATCCCCTCCAGCAGCAGCGCCGACCAGAACTGTAAAGCCGATCGCCACACCATAGTACGAGTTCCCCTCCGTTCTCGGAGAGGTCGCCACGTTGAGGACCACGAGGGCCAGCGCCAAGGAGAACAGGATCTCTACCAGAAGGATCTGGACCCCCGTAGCGCCGGCTCCGGGAGCGACAACCAACGTGTCCTGTCTCAGCGCGCTCACGGCAGTTGCAGCTAGGATGGCCCCGACAAGTTGGGAAAACATGTAGGCGGCTGCCTCACCCCCTTGGATCTTTCCACGGAGCAGCACCGCAAGGGTCACCGCCGGGTTGTAGTGAGCTCCCGATATGTGACCTCCCATGTACACCATGACCATGAGCGCCGACCCGATCGCGACCGGCGCCCAGGGGAGGCCTCCAAGGACCGTTAATCCGATTGTGAGCACAAGGAAGAACGTGCCAATCCCTTCGGTGAGTAGCTTTCCCGTCACGTCCTGCCTCCAATCGATCCGAGGGTACCAATCATGTACGAAAACCAAGGAGCGCCGATGCTACCACGCCCCTTGAGAGATAGGTATGGCCATGGCAAATCCCACCGCCTCCATCCCCGGGTTCTGGAGTCCCAGTCCGGCATTGGAGAGGTGGAACAACATTGCTGAGAGACGGACCCGGTCGGAGACCATACGCTCGAGCACGAGGCTGGATCTGAATTCGAGAGCACTCCCGAGATCCATGCCCCACCCCTTTCGGTAGAGACCAACCGAGAACGAAGGTCTCGCTATAAGCCCAATCGGTAGCGGGATTGGCACGTGGACCCCACCATACCCGTAGACTGTCCTCTGAGCAGAGGCGATCAGACCCCCCATGATCCCCGCGCGCCAAATTCGTGGAGTCGACCCCAGATACGTGAGTTCCACCGCAGCTGTTGGACCCTGATCGGTGTCTACCCCGAGATAGGTCACCCCCACCCGCAGCACCGGATCGGCGCGCCGGGCCTCTGGCTCTGGCGATTGCCCCGCTAGAGGCAGGTGACCGAGAATACCGAGTAGGACGATCGAAACCCTTCCGGCGCGCTTAAACGCCATGGACCCATCCCAGAGTTCAGTGATCGGCGGATCATTGTTGCCCCACACCCACCCGACCCACAATATGGACCGCCACGTGCTCCACAGGCCAGCTCCCCGAAAACGACCCGTCAACGCCCATGGCATCCGACCCGATTGAGTCCACCGCAGAGTCGAAGGACCCAGGCGAAGCTTTCTCCGATCTCGAGATGCCTGACCTGACCCTCAGGGGCCTCGCCAGCCACTTCGGCCCAGGCGTAATCCTGATGATGACCGGGATTGGGACGAGTCACCTCGTTACCGCCCCGACGGCCGGGGGTCGCTTCGGCTACGCGCTCCTCTGGTGCATCCCAGTGGCCTACGTGTTCAAGTACTACGGCTTCGAGATGGCTTTCCGCTTCACGAACGCTACCGGGAAAAGCATGATCGAAGCGTACAGCACGGCGTGGAAGAAGTGGCCGCTATGGTACGTGCTGATCACGACCCTCATCCAGTGTGCGCTTGGGCAAGCGGGAAGGTTGATCGCAGCGGCGGCGGTCCTGTACTACGTCGGCACGGAGGCCATGGGACTTCCTATTTCGCTTACGGCTTACGGCCTGGTGCTTGCGTTGGTTGCGGTTGCGATCATCCTCCGAGGCCGTTACAAGGCGGTTGAGGTCGCCGCGAAGATTCTTGCGGCCATCCTCGTGGCCTCAACGCTCGCAGTGTACTTCGCGGAGCCGGCACCACTGTCGGAGATGGGGCACTTCTTCCTCGTCGAGATTCCCGACGGATCCTGGCTTGTGATCGCGGCCTTCCTTGGTCTACTACCGACCGGCATGGACGTGTCGCTTCAAGCCTCAGAGTGGGGCAAGGCGAAGAAGAAGGGCATGAGTAAGATTCGCGACCAGATGGAAACCCTCGGGCTGGCAAGCCGATTCGACCCATTCGCTCCCAAACAGCGTGACCTTTCGGTGGACACCTCCAAGCTCCCTGGAAATGCCGTGGAGTACTGCCAGAGATGGTTCAAGATCGGGATCTGGGACTTTCGCCAGGGGCACATCGTCTCCTTCGTGCTCGCGTGCATATTCATGCTACTCGCAGCCGTTTGGCTCTACCCGAATCCGGTGGAGGGAAGGGCCGTGATGGGTGAGATCGCCGGCATCTTCACGGAGAGTATGGGTCCAAGTATGATGGCCGTATTCATGCTCGGGGCCTTCGCTGCGACTTTCTCTACAGCATTCAACTACTTCGATGGCTGGCCAAGAATCGTGGGAGCGTGCTGCCGCAATCTCTTCCGAAGGACAGCGGGCCTAGCCGGAATCGATCCAGAGGGACTGACGCCCGCCCATCGCGGGAAGTGGTATTCGGAGTACAACATTTATCGCGCTACGATGCTGTATTCCCTCGTTGCATCGGTCGCGATCATCGCGGGCTTGCAGCGCCCGGTGTTCCTCGTGCTCGTTGCCTCGGCGCTCGCGGCGTTCGTGGCGCCAGTGATTTTCTATCTGAATTTTCGGTACTGCCTCTCAATCATTCCCCGCCAGGACAAAGCGTTTTACCCGTCCACTTTCGCTCGCTGGTTCGGCTGGACGAGCCTGACCGTGTTCACGGCGATGACGATCGTCCTCATCTATTGGACTCTTTGGGTCCCGGTCGTCGCCGAGTAGGACTACGCCTCGGGGGTAACCGCAGGATACTCGTACACCCCGGCCCGATGGGCACGCTGCTGAACGAGGGCTAGCACGACGTCGATCGTGGGAGTTGCGACGCCGACCAGACGACCCATCTCCTGCACCGCTGTGACGAGCGCGTCAACCTCCATCGGGCGCTTCATCTCTAAATCCTGCAGCATTGACGTCCGGTGGGCGCCCACGGAAGCAGCTCCGTCGATCCTCTTCGCGATATCAACCGGGAAGCGGACTCCCAGCTCTTCGCCGATCGCTTTGGCTTCAGACATCATCTTCGTAGCAACCGACCGAGTACCCGCTTCCAGAGCCACGATATCGAGCGTCTGCAGGGTCAAAGCGCTAATCGGATTGAAGCAGAGGTTGCCCCAAAGCTTCAACCAAATCTCGTCTCGGATTTTCCGTATTGGCGCGCGAAGACCCGCTGAAATGAACGCCTTCGCGAGCGCCCGAACTCGTTCAGTCTTCTCGCCAGACGGTTCCCCGAGCGTGAACCGGTTACCACCGATGTGCCGAATCACCCCCGGTTCGACCACCTCCGTGGCCGGGTAGACGACGCATCCGATTGCTCGCTCAGGTCCGATCCCGTCCCACTGGACGCCACCTGGATCTACGCTGTTCAGCCTATGGTCCCGTAGCGGACCGTCGAGGGCGTAGAAATACCACCACGGCACCCCATTGACCGCGGTCACAACCGTAGTCTCCGGACCTAGGAGAGATTGCATGGGTCCCACGGCGGCCGGCGCCGAATGGGCCTTGAGCGTCACGATCACATAGTCCTGGGGGGCGACCGAAGACGGATCGCTCGTGCAGGTCGGATGAGCCACACGCTCTTCCCCGTCGATCAGAAGCCGGACTCCGTCCCTGCGCATGGCCTCCAAGTGGGGACCTCTCGCAATAAGCGTGACCTGCTCGCCGACCAAGGCGAGCAGGGCACCCAGGTAGCCTCCGATCGCGCCCGCCCCGTAGACACAAATCCGCATCTGCTCCGCCAAATCAGGCGATTCCGAGCTGCTCAGCGAGCCCAATGCGCCTGAGCTTGCCTGTCGGCCCCTTCGGGATCTCGTCCATCAGGAGTATGGTCTTCGGAACCTTGAAGTCGGCCAACCTCTCCGCGGCGAACTTTCGAAGTTCGCCCGTAGTGACTTCGGTTCCCTCCCTTAGTATCACCGCAGCTCCGACCTCCTCGCCAAGTTTGTCGTGAGGAACTGCGAAGGTGCAGACCTGCTGAACCGCGGGGTGGTCCATGAGGATTTCATCAACCTCCTTGGGCGAGATCTTTTCCCCTCCTCGGTTGATGATCTCCTTCAGCCGCCCGGTCAGCGTCATGTAGCCGTCTTCGTCCATCACCCCCTGGTCCCCAGTCCGAAACCATCCATGGGTGAATGCGGTGGCGTTCGCCTCGGGGTTGTTCTCGTACCCAGGGGTAACGTTAGGCCCACGAATGACGATCTCTCCGACGTCTCCGGGCTCGAGAAGGTTGCCTTCGGAGTCCATCACTGAGACCTCAGGCCCCGCCGCAGGCCCAACGGTACCGGGCTTCCGAACACCGGGTGGGAGCTGATTGCACGTCATCTGATGCGACGCTTCGGTCATGGCGTACGCCTCGACCACGGGAGCGCCAAACGTCTCCTCCAGCTCAGCGAGGACCTGAGGCGGCAGGGAGGCCGAGGACGAACGGATGAACCGCAAGCGTGCTTGTCCGATGACGTCCGCATTCCTCGCTGCCCTCGAGAGAATCGCCTGGTGCATCGTTGGGACTGCGGAATACCAAGTGGGCTCAACTTCGTCCAGCCAGGAGAAGAACTTCAGTGCATTGAACCCCGGTGTGCATGAGACCGCGGCACCGGTCGAGAGCGAAGACAGAACCGGTGCCATGAGCCCATGGATGTGAAACAAGGGCATGACGTTGAGGCACCGATCCCCCGGGGTTAGATGCAGTGTCGCTCGGATGTTCTTGGCGGATGCACAGACGTTCCGATGGAGTAGGGGGACGATCTTTGGGCGAGAGGTCGTACCCGAAGTGTGCAGCACCAGCGCCACGTCATCGGGCCCAGCTGGGCCAGGTTCCGTAGCCGACCCGAGCTCGGATCCTGCGTCGGCTGAGAGCTCGAATTCTCCCGCGCGGGCCCCGTTCGGCACCGCCAGCTCGACCACCGCGATGCCTAGGCTCCGAGCACTTGGCACAGCCTCTGACGTACTACCCGCCTCCACGATCAGGGCCTTTGCTCCGAGATCCTCCAGATAGAAATCATACTCCTTTCTGCGGTAATTCGGGTTCAGCGGCGCCGTCGTCGTTGCTGCCGCGATCGACACGAAGGCGGACGCCATTTCGGGTCCGTTCGGCAGGACGATGCCCGCTCGGTCTCCTCGGCCCAACCCCAACTCGTTGAGCCTAGTGACCGTTTGGTCGATGTGTTCGTTGAGTCCAGCATAGTCGAGATCGGCTCGACCCGGCGCCCCGATCGCCGGAGACCCACCATCGCCGTTCTCGAGAAGCGCTCGTACGGTTTGTGCTTCCGACACGCCGATTCCTCCCGAATAGAGTTGGTCCCGTCCACGCACCCCCGGGTGCGAGACTGGGCATCTTAGTATCCCTGCGAAGGAACCCGCCAGCTACCAGCGCATTCGTTCCTATTTCGGCTGGTATCCGATTTTGTTGCGCCAGAGCAATTCACACGCTTACCGTGGGGCGAAGCGTAAGCTCCTGGGTCCCCGAGGTCGAGCGACGAGTCATGAGCACGAGCCAGTTCATCGACGTTGGAAAGATCAAGGTCGCCAAGCCGCTCTACGACTTGGTCCAATCCGAAGTGGTCCCGGGCACGGGCCGGGACGCCGACGAGGCATGGATGGCGTTCAGTCAGATCGTGGTCGAACTCGGACCAAAAAACCGCAGTCTACTGGACACTCGTAAGCGGCACGAGGAACAACTGATTCGTTGGTACCATGAACGAAAGGGTCAAGACATCGACCCCGCCGAATACCGAGATTTTCTCCTCTCCACGGGCTACTTGCTGCCTGAGGGAGAGGACTTCCAGATCACGACGGAGAATGTCGATCCTGAGATCGCGTCGATCGCGGGACCGCAGCTTGTCGTACCAGTCGACAATGCCCGATATGCATTGAACGCAGCAAACGCCCGATGGGGGAGTCTTTACGATGCGCTCTACGGGACCGATGTGATTCCCGAGGCTGACGGTGCCGAGAGGACGGGCGCATACAACCCCATTCGAGGTTCTCGCGTCATCGCGTGGTCGGAGAGCTTTCTCGATGAAGTCGCTCCCCTCGCCCAAGGCAGCTTTTCCGAAGTGGTCGACTTCCGAATCGAAGATGATGCCGATCGCGCATTCCTGATCGCGCGGCTAGAAGGCGGGTCAGAATCTCGTCTTGCGACCGAGTCGCAATTCGTCGGCTACCGGGACGAAGATGGGATCCTGAGCACCCTCCTACTGAGGAACAACGGGCTACATGTCGAGATTCGGATCGACCGGGGCCACCCCGTGGGGAGTGCACACCCTGCAGGCGTATGCGACGTGCAGCTCGAGAGTGCAGTGACCACGATCCAGGATTGTGAGGACTCGGTGTCCGCAGTCGATGCCGACGATAAGGTCGTCGTATATCGCAACTGGCTTGGAATCATGAAAGGGTCCCTCGAGGCCTCGTTTACCAAGAATCTCGAGCCCGTCAGGCGAAGACTTAGCGACGACCGAAGGTATCGGGACCCTCTTGGGGAGACGTTGACCCTGCCCGGACGCAGCCTCCTGTTTGTCCGGACCGTGGGAATTCATATGTACACGGATGCGGTTACGACCGAGGCGGGCGAAGAGATTCCCGAAGGCTTCTTGGACGCGTTCATCGCCGCCTTCGCCGCCATTCATGACCTGACTGGCACGGGCGATGCTCGGAACAGCCGAACGGGCAGCATCTACATCGTGAAGCCCAAGCTGCACGGCCCCGAAGAGGTAACTGCGACAGTAGAACTGTTCGAACGAATAGAGCAGGCGCTGCAGATTCCCCCCAGAACGATCAAGATGGGCATCATGGATGAGGAACGCCGTACCACAGTGAATCTGAAGGAGTGCATTCGCGCCGCGAGGGATCGAGTGGTCTTCATCAATACTGGATTTCTAGACCGGACCGGTGACGAAATCCATACCAGTATGGAAGCCGGACCCATGATCCCGAAGCCCGAGATCAAGAGCTGCCCCTGGATGTTGGCGTACGAGGATTGGAACGTCGATGTCGGCATCGACACTGGCTTGCCGGGGCGGGCACAGATTGGAAAGGGCATGTGGGCCATGCCAGATCTGATGAGCGCCATGGTGGAAACGAAGGGCGCCCATCCTTCGGCAGGAGCAAACACTGCGTGGGTTCCGTCGCCGACTGCCGCGACGCTGCATGCGCTCCACTACCATCGAACGAACGTAAGAGAGGTCCAATCCCACCTCTCCTCCAGGAGTCGAGCGAGCCTCCAGGATATCCTTACTCCCCCACTGCTCTCTGACCGTCAAATGAGCGCACAGGAAATACAGGAAGAACTCGATAACAATGCCCAAGGCATCCTCGGCTACGTGGTACGATGGGTAGGTCAAGGAATCGGGTGTTCGAAGGTGCCGGATATCCGCGATGTCGGCTTGATGGAGGATCGTGCAACACTTCGCATCTCGAGCCAACACATCGCGAATTGGCTCCACCATGGTATCGTCAGTGAGGACCAACTCATCGCCACATTCGAACGGATGGCCGCGGTCGTCGACCGGCAGAACGCGGGTGACCCCTTTTACCTTCCTATGGCCGCGAGCCCGGACGAAAGCGTGGAGTTTCAAGCTGCGATCGATTTGGTCCTAGGGGGCCGAACTGAGCCGAACGGGTACACCGAGAGCGTTCTGCATTCGCGTCGACGAGAGTTCAAGAGTCGGAGCACTCCCTCGTAGACCAGATTCCGTCGCACACGTGGCTTCGCCAAGGAGGCCTTCGATGCTGAACGATGTCTCGTTTCGCAAACTTCGGGCGATCGCAGTCTCCGTCGCTTTCTTCATGCCGGCAGCGGCAACAACGCAGGAAGTGCAGCTAATCGCGGGCGGCGACCTCGAGTGGTCTAGGTTACCGTATCGGCCCAGTGTGGCCTACCAGCAGGACCCCGGGAATTGGATCCCCATCCCCTTCCTCAATCTCGAAGAAAACCTGGACTCGATCCGAGCTCGAATGGGCACGGAGGAGCTAGACGCTACGTACGCCGATCAGCACTACCTCACCCTTCAGCACGATCTGAGCTTTGAGACCAGAGAGGAGGAATGGCGTCACCCGTTTCAGCGCACGCGAGCCCTACTCCAGAGCGCAGACGTTGCGTTCGCTAACCTAGAAATGCCGATTTCAGATGAGGCGCCGGTTCGACAAATTGCTTCGGTGGGGGCAGTTGGGTTCGCCGATGCCCTGAATTGGGCCGGTTTCGATGTGATTTCCCTCGCCAACAACCGGATGTTAGACGCTGAGACGATAGGCCTATTGGACACCATGGATGCCCTTTCCGGCGCTGGCGTGGGCTGGGTGGGGGCTGGCCGCAACCTGGAGGAGGCCCGTCGGCCGCACATCGTGGAACGAAACGGGCTGAGTATGGCTTTCCTGGCCTACACCTACAGGGTGAGCTGGTTCGGTGCGGACGGGTTCGCGCGACCGGGCGGCGCAGGCGTCATGGCATTAGACCCCTTTGTCATTCGCGAGGATATCCGACGGGTTAGAAATGAAGTGGATTTCGTGATTCTTTCCTTCCACTGGGGCGTGGGAGCTGACGAGATTCCGGAGGAAGCGAGGAAATTCGCGCATGAAATGATCGATGCAGGCGCCGACGTGATCCTCGGCCACCACTCCCATGTGCCCAAGGGTCTCGAGGTTTATAACGGGGGAGTCATTCTCTACTCTTTGGCCAACTTCGCATTTGGGCACAGTCACGACTACTTCATCGACAATTACGTCGCACGTCTTTCGCTCGCACCAGAAGGGATCCGTCGAGTCGAACTCGTCCCGATCGCGGGACTCGGATTAGATGTCGTCCAACCGTATGTCCTCAAAGGAGAACGCGCGCAGAGGTTACTCCAACATGTGAAGGAGATGAGCGCTCAGCTGGGCACCGATCTGACGATCGAGGGTGACGTCGCGGTTCTCCGGCCCTAGGAGCTCCGTCGCGGACCCCATCTCCTTCTTTCGCACCCCAGGAGATTCTCGTCCCCAGATTTTTTTTCACCCAACCACTATGGAACGAGCCGTCGCCCGTGTCGTGGTCCTCGCCATGATTCCTTTGGGAATCCTCTGAAGTTGATGTAACTGCACCGGTTCTTCGAACCGTGTTGAGTCTGTGTGGACCCGCTCGGTTGAGGAGACCAGCGTTGATCAGTATCACCGCCGGTGTGCC
The DNA here is from genome assembly GCA_965215925.1 of Longimicrobiales bacterium. GTDB lineage: Bacteria > Gemmatimonadota > Gemmatimonadetes > Longimicrobiales > Gaopeijiaceae > JAAXGI01. The sequence goes on from CBDCEQ010000002.1 coordinate 32,110, forward strand.
AGCGTCGTGTAAGGCTCGCTCGGCCTTCGTCACGACTCCAACTAGCGTGTGGGAATCACCGAAAGTGATCGCGCTCTCAACCATCCGGTCCGACTTGGGCCATCAGTGTTAGGATCATCTTAGGGGCCGTCACAGCCTTCTCGAGCTGGCTATGATCGTGCCAACTGTAATCGTCCGTCACCAAGTGAGTCTCGTAGGGCACGCCGAGCTGCTCGAGTCTCGCTCCAAGCCGAGCGAATTCCGGGCGGGACTCGGAGTGGGCCAGAACAATAGCCTCTTCGCCTCCCGGCGTGAACTCGCCCAGATCAACGCGGTTCAACTCATCCAGAAGCTTGGAGGACATCACTGTCCCTAGCAGCTCGGTCGAGGATCCGTTCACCGCCGGTTCCGAAAAGCTGGCCCGGTGCCAATCCTTCAGGTCTCGGACGTAGTCTCCTCCTAGGACAACAGGATCCCACAAGACAAGCGTGTCCACCTGCGATGGGAAGCGATCGATCAGAGCAGCTATCGTGGCCCCAAGTCGAATTCCAAAGACTGTAATTTCGCGACCGCCGGACAAATCACGAAGCTCGTCCGCCGCCGCCAAGAGATCTCGTTGCCAGACCTCTATATCACCATCCTCATCCTCGCCAAACGAGTCGCCTTGGCCTGTGAAATCGAACCGAAGCGTCGAAATACCACATTGAGCCAGCGAGTTGGCGAGCCGACGGCACAGCCGGTGCACGCGGACGTACTCATGGCCAACGGGACCTGAGATCAGCGCCGCCCTTGCGGTACTGGATCCGAGTGCAGGGTGAAAAACTCCGAACAGCGGTCGGTCGGTCGCCCCGAAGAACATCGGAATCATGCCTGGCCGGCCTCTCCCCTATGTGGATAGAAGAATCCTATCCCTTCAGCCAGCATTTTTCGTGCCAGGGCTCCGATCCCGCATCATCACGCAAGGTGATCACGAAACTGAGTCCGGTACAAAACAGAGTATCGACCCCCGAGGTCCAGCAGCTCCTCGTGTCGACCACGCTCTACGACCTCGCCGTCGTCCATGACGAGAATGACATCGCTCCCGATGACTGTGGACAGCCGGTGCGCGATCACGATCGACGTTCGTCCTTCCAACAGGTGTTCGAGTGCTTCTTGGATCAGGACTTCGGACTCGGAGTCCAGCGCGCTCGTCGCTTCATCGAGGATGAGAATTCGCGGATCGCGCAGGATCTCACGGGCAATCGCCAGGCGCTGGCGCTGGCCGCCGGAAAGCTTCACGCCACGCTCTCCGATCATTGCGTCGAACCCGCCAGGCATGTCCATGATGAACTCCGTGGCGTTGGCTGCGTCGGCCGCCGCCCGGACCTCCGTGTGAGTCACCCGATTCCGCCCACAGGCGATGTTCTCTTCAACCGTCCGATCGAATAGAAAAATATCCTGGGGAACGAAGCCGACCTGTCTCCGATAGTGACGGACGTCCAGCCCTCGGAGATCCACTCCATCGACGAGGATTCGACCCCTGCTCGGATCCCGGAAGCGAGGAACGAGGGTCGCGAGCGTCGTCTTTCCGGCTCCCGAATGGCCGACGAGGGCGACCCTCGTACAGGGGCTAATTTCGAGGTCTATTTCGCGCAGGACGAACCGGTCCCCCTCGTACGCAAACGAGACCCGGTCGAAGGTGAGTGCTCCCGACACGAAGTGCCTTTCTCCGCCATCGGGCGGCGAAGCCACTTCGGGCTCGGTATCCAATATCTGAAAGATGCGATCCAACGAGGCCAGAGAGCCTTGCAAGCGGTTGTTGAAACCGGCGACCGCTCCCACAGCCGTGAAGAGCTGCATCAAATACATGAAGAACGCGAACAGTCCTCCCACCGTAAAGCTACTCGTGACGATGAGATATACGCCTCCGAGAATGATCAATGCGGGCCCGGTCCCCGAGATCAAGCCGTACGTGCGGTTGGTGAGAAGAGCGAAGAGGTCGCGCCGAATGTTCGCCCGAATGCTGCGGTGCATGACTCTCGCGAACCGGATCGCCTCCCGGACCTCGCCCGACGTCGCCTGGACCAGGGCATGACCCGACAAACCCTGATGGATCGCACCACTCACCTCGGTCCACCGCTCAAGAGACTCTCGGTTCAGTCGTCGCAGCCGACCAGAAACAAGATAGGCAACCGCCATGAGCAAACAGACGAGGAGTAGCCCGGCGGACGCCATGTGCCACTCGATGTAGAACAGCATGATCAGGAACGCCACGCCCCGGAGCGCCTGAACGAAGACCGTGACGAACGCATCGGCCATGACCGCATGGAGATTGCGGACGTCGTCGGTCTGTCGGGACATGAGCTCGCCGGTCTCGCGGCTCGCATAATAGGCCCAGGATAGGCTCTGCATTTGCCGAAACAGCCGAAGGCGGAGGTCGGCCACAACCTTCGTGG
>CBDCEQ010000003.1:0-742500 GCA_965215925.1 Longimicrobiales bacterium
AGTTTAATAGGTTCTTGTATACTTGACAAAGTAGGGGACACCAGAGAGCTTTCAGTATGGACCCCATTTCATTCGTCGTGGACCGCCTTGCCGTGCCTGCGGCATGGAGGTGGCTACGGATGAAACTCTGGTTCGTGAGCGATAAGAAGAAAGCCTTTTGGGGCTTGCAGGACAACCTAGAGGGCATAGGGCACGCAATCGATGAGGGCAACCCTCAACACTTCTTACAGGAGATACGAACCCTATATCCAAAGCTCGAACAGTTCGGAATGAGAATGCCGATGATCGAGCCGGTCAAAATAGGCAAGGCAGAATACGACTCAACCTGGCACGATTATCACATCACGTTCTTGAAGTGCCTTCGCCGATACGGCCGACACGAGGACTTTAGTCTGAATCAGTGGAATGACGACGTTGACAGAGAGGCCGACAAGAGAAGACGACATGTGATTGAGGCATCATCACCCGCGCATGCCAGTACGATCACCATTAACCACAATGATGGTACGTACTCAATCGGCGAAGGTGAGCACCGGTTCAAGATCCACTGGAGCCCGCATAATGAGGACACGATCTACCTATACAAAGTAGGTGAGCGCGGCCATATCGCGTTAGTGACAGATGCGGAAGCAATTGACGAAATCAAAGATCCGAGCAGTTACAATGAGTCCCCTAAGCTTGTGATCGGGGAGGGACAGATGGCCGTGTTACGAAATGGTCACGGCAACTGGGCTACGGTCAAGATCATCAAAGTCGAAAAAGAAAAGCGTGAGCTTACCATCCACTTTACGCCACTAGTTCCCGGTAGGTCATGTGCCCCGTATTCATGATGCGAGCCAGCGTATCGCGGAAGATGTGGGGATTGTTCCGGTTGTTGAACCGCCACTCCAGCTCTTCCAGGTAGCGGTCCATATGCTTGACGCTCATCTTATGGAAGGCTCCGACGATGGAAACGCTTGAAGAGGCTCCACACGCCTTCGATGCTGTTGGTATGCACGTCACCAACGGCCCACTCCTCGGCAGAGTGATTGACGGTCTCATGGCGGGTGTCGTCGTCACCGATCCCAAGGTAGGATTTGAGGTCGTCAGTGTAGATGGCCTCAGCTTCGTCCCTAATGGCCCTACCGATGAAGGCCTGAAGGGTCTTCCGCGTCACGTCAGGGATGCACTCGATACGGACATTCCCGCCCCGCTGGATGGCCCCGGCGACCCACGTCTTGTTGCCCTTGTAGGCGCGGCCCTTGCCCTTGGTCTTGCCGCCGATCAGGGTTTCGTCCACTTCGACGATGCCGAGCAACGTGGGTCCGGTGAGAGGGTCATTGCCCATGGCCTCCCGGATCCGGTGACAGAGATACCAAGCGGTCTTGTAGGAGACGCCCAGGATGCGCTTGAGTTGGTTGGCGCTCATGCCCTTCTTGGACTCGCACATGAGGTAGATAGCCAGGAACCACTTGCGGAGCGGAAGGTGGGAATCGTGCATGATCGTTCCCGCCGTCACGCTGAATTGGTAGTGGCATGACCGGCACTCCCAGCGGTTGTGCTTCCCGAGATCGTTCACGTCCATGTCGCCGCACCGGAGGCAGGCAACGCCAACGGGCCAGCGGATACGCTCCAACGCCTCGCGGCAGGTATCGTCACTGTTATAGCGGTCGATTAGCTCTACGAGGTTCATAGCCATGGCTCAGAATCCCAAGAAAAAGCGGAAGCTGCCGCGCAACGCTCTTGAACTTCCCGATCGTGAACTCTTGGAGAAGCTCCTTGGCAAGCGCGTCATGAAAGCCGTTGACGCGGAGCTTGCCGAGGAGCCGGAAAGCGTTGACACGAAAGGTGATGAGAGTCTCATAGAACCAAGTTAAGGCCATGGAATCACTTTGTCAGGTATATAAGCGCGATTCAATTCGGATTGCTCAAGGACCGTGCCTACCTGAATTCTTGGTGTATCATGCTTCCCTCAGAGATAAGGAAGACATTGTCGTACAAGAAGTTATCCCAGTTCACACGATCAAGGGTAGCCCTGGTGAGGCGGCTCACCTTTCGGTTACCGTTAAGATGGGCCCATAGCTCAGGCGGTTAGAGCAGCGGACTCATAATCCGACGGTCGGGGGTTCAAGTCTCTCTGGGCCCATGAGTGCGCGGGCTTTGTGGCCTTCGAGCACTTGACGACCGAGGAAAAGCGGCTTCAATTCTCGTAGGTTCTCGCGCTTCTCAAACTCTGAAGGCGGCGGCACTTGTTCTTCCGGCAATCGAGCGGATGGGACCTGCGCCGGGTGGGCATTTCGTGCATCGCCACGCTTCAGATCGGCGTTTTGGCCAGCCTGAGTCCCGCCGATGCGATCCTCGACATCGAGCGATTCGGGTCACCGGTTCATATCGAATCGCCGGAAAATGCAGATTGTGCCGTCGATCACGGGCACTTCTTCTGCCAAGTGGTGCGATCGCTCTCCAAGGCCGGGGTCTCGGAAGGGATCACGCTTTCCCAGGTAGGCGAGCCTCCCCTCCGACTACCCGAGGCGAACCGAGACGCTGACCGAGTCCCCATCGCGCGGGTCCTGGTCGGTTCGGTCTTTCCCAGGGCTCCGCCCATCGCTTGACGCGCCTCGGGGCGCCCGCGCCCCGCTCCTTCCGTCCTTTCACGGTCTGGTCACCCTATCGCGGGTGGCCCGTATCCGTGAACCATGCGTCCAAAGCGAATCCGCCATCCATTGAAGAAAACGCTGCTCGACTTGCTCCGTACCGGCGTCGTCATAACCATCGCCGGACTCGCCGCGCTATCGGCACCCGCATCATCGCAGGAGCCGGAGCACGAAGGCGAGATCGAGGGCGTGGTGCGCGACGCCGAGACGGGAGCCCCTCTCGCAGGGGCGCTCGTTTCGGTCATCGGCACGGGAACGAGGGCCGTGACACACGGCGACGGGACCTTTCACCTGACCGGGATCGCCGACGGGAGCTACTCGCTACGAGTCGACCGGTTGGGGTACCGCGGCTCTACCACCGAGGTGACGGTGGGGGACGAATCCGCGGTAGTCGTGATCGAATTGGTGACGTCTCCGATTGCACTCCAGGGAATGGTGGTCACCGCGACCCTTACCGAGCGGGGTGCCGCGGAAGCGCTGCGGCCCGTGAGCGTCATGGCTGGCGAAGAGCTGCAACGCCGGATGGAAGCGACTATCGCGGCAACCCTGGCCGCCATGCCGGGGATGGCCGTCACGAGCATGGGACCGGCAGTTTCGCAACCGGTTATCCGCGGGTTGAGCGGGGACAGGGTGCTCTTGCTGGAGGACGGGACAGCTGTGGGGGATGCCTCCAACTCCGGCTCGGACCACACTACCGGGCTCGACCCGGCGTCCGCACGACGGATCGAGGTGGTGCGGGGCCCGGGGGCCCTCCTCTACGGGGGTAACGCCCTTGGCGGGGTCATCAACGTCATCCGCGATGAGATCCCCTCGGCGGTCCCGCATCACGTGACGGGCTCGGCAACGCTTCAGACCCAGACGGTGACCAGCTCGCTGAGTGGCAGCGCGACGGCCGTTTTCGCGGTCGCCGAGCACGTGCCTTTGCGCGTGGAGGGGGCGGTGCGGACGGGTGGAGACCTCAAGACACCGCTGGGCACACTGCCCAACACCGATGGCGATCTGTGGAGTGGCGGAGTCGGCACGGCCTACGTGGCGGAGTGGGGTCACCTGGGGGCGTCTTTCCGTGGCTATCGAAACCACTACGGCATCCCGGGCGGTTTCGTGGGGGGACACGAGGAAGGGGTGCGTATCGAGATGGAGCGCGCCGCTTCTAAATTCCGGACTTTGGTCGACGATCCCGTCGGTCTCTTCCAGGACATCCGTTTCGACGCGACCCACACCTGGTATCGACACCGTGAACTGGAGCCACCGGGAATCCTCGGAACCCTCTACGAGAGGCAGACCGCCAGTGGGGAACTCCTGGGCCGACACGGAGAATTGGGACCCTTCACAGCAGGAGCGGTGGGCGGTCGTTTTTCCTGGGAGGACTTCGGGTACGGCGGAAGCCTGTACACGCCGGACACGCGTCGCAGCAAGGCGTCTCTGTACTTTCTGGAAGAGGTCGACCTGGGATCTGTCCAGATCGAATGGGGGCTACGCTACGACTGGACCGGAGCCAATCCGGTGGAGAGTGATCGGGATTCGGACATCGGCAAGATCCGTAACCGCACGTTCAATTCGTTGTCGGGTTCGCTCGGTGTGCTGTACACCGCCAGCTCGGGTCTGACGCTCGGGGTCAGTCTTACCCGTGCGTTCCGGACACCCGACATCAACGAACTCTACTCGGAGGGGCCGCATCTGGCGGCCTACTCTTTCGAAGTCGGAAACCCGTCCCTGGAGGGCGAGATCGGTAGAGGGCTCGACGTCTTCCTCCGCTTCGAGTCCGACCGGGTAAGGGCCGAAGTGACCGGCTTCTACAACGACATCGAGGACTACGTCTACGGAGAGGACACGGGCCGCCTGAGCCGGGTGCTCCTCCCCATCTATCAGTTCCGGGGCAACGACGCTGTCTTCAGCGGTTTCGAAGCCGCCGCGGACCTGGCCGTGGGGCGCAGAATGGCCCTGGAGGCGGTTGTGTCGTCGGTGAAGGGGAGTCTGAAGGCGACCGAGCAACCCCTCCCACTCGTACCTCCGCTCAAAGGGCATTTGGCTCTGAAGTACGAGCGGCCGCTGTGGTTCATCCGCGCGGAGACCGAGATGGCGAGCCGCCAGGACCGAATCGGCGAGTTCGAGATGCCGACCGGCGGCTACACGGTCCTGAATCTCTCAGCCGGTGCGAGGGTCACTCTGGGAGGTCGTCTGAATGTGCTCACGGTGAGCCTCGACAACGCCACGGACGCGGAATACCGCAACCACCTCTCCCGGGTAAAGGAGATCATGCCCGAGGCCGGGAGGGGCCTGAGTGTGACATACCGAGTCGTGTTCTAGGAATGTTCCGGCGCACGACTTCGACTGACCGACACAATGAAAAACTCAAGAGCTATCGAAGGAGAATACAGATGAACACGAAGAGCTACAGAAGCCCGCTGGCCGCATTGGCGGCCATTCTCGCCCTGACGCTTGCCGGCTGCAGCGAGTCGATGACCGAGGTCGAAGAGGAACATGCGGAACCCGAGGGAGTCGAGCTGGTCATGGGCGGCCTCGTGATCGCCACCTACGATGGGGAGACTCAGAGATGGGTCGGCGAGATGGAGGTCGATGCAGGTGAGGAGACGCCCCACATCGCGGTGCGATTTGTCGATCATGACGGCGATGCGATCACTCTCGGCCAGGAGCTCTACCTGGAGGTGGGTATCGAAGATGAATCGATTGCCGAGTTCGAACAGGATACGCCGGGAGAGTTCGGTGGCCATCTACACGGCGTCGCGGAGGGTGAAACGGGAGTGACTTTCAAGCTCATGCATGGTACCATCGGGTCCGGACATCCCGACTTCGTGACGACTCCCGTCCACGCGCATGTGCATGGGTCATGAATCCTGGCAGCCCGTGGAAGAAACCCTCTCGGCATTCGACCGGCGATGCATCCGGGCCGGGACGCTGCGTTCTGCGTTGCTTTTCGGGCGAATAGCGCTGCTCCTCGCCCTTCAAAGCGCCTTGCCGGGCCGTAGGATCGCCCAAGATCGACGAACTCCCGTCCCTGAGGGGTACGGGTAGGGTGGAAAGCGGGGCGCGGGAGAGGTCGCCGCCATCGCCAAGGCGAACGGACTCGCCCTCGCCGCCCGCGAGACTGGTGGCAACGAGGCGGAGGAGCTTGCCCGCAACGGCCCGGTGGACGCTGTTCCGGGCGGTGCCCGGAGGTGCGTGACGGAGGTCCGTCAGCGCTGGCTTGAGCCACTCTAAGGTGGTCAAGCCAGCCCACGCAGTGTTGAACACTGCGGCCTGGCAAGGGGAGCGGCGCCCCCCTTCGAACCCCCAGCTTCCCGCGCCGCTGGACCCCACGACCGAACCCGTCGTCGGCGCGCTCGTAGCGAAGCGGCACCACCCCCCGCCCCACTCTCGGCGCGATGCGGACGCACCATGCCGCCGGGTTGTGGGACATGGTGTCGGTCGCAGGCGGCGTCGGATCCCGAGTTGCCGCGTCGAGGCGGGAGCCGTGCGACAGCCCGTGGACTTCCGACGGGAGCGCGGACCTGTCGGGGGTCGAGGGGGCGGAGCCCCCCGCCAGCCCCTGCCGGGGACCCGCGAAGCGTGGCCCCAAAGGGTAGGCTGGCTCATGACAGGTAACGGGTCATGAGCCAGCGCCTCAGCGGATCGGTTCGGCCTCCGGGTCTCGACGCTTGCCAGCGAGATACGCGGCCCAGGCCTCCACGACCTCGCGCCTCCGGTCCAGCAGGTCCGAGCGGGCGTACGCGGCCTCGACCCTGCTCTTCACGACGTGGGCCAGCGCCGCTTCGGCCACCTCGCGAGCCACGCCCGTCTCCGAACACCAGTCGTGGAACGAGGACCTCATCCCGTGAGGCGTTCCCTCGATGCCGAGATGCCGGAGCAAGCCGCTGAACATCGAGGCGTTGATGCCTCCTCCCTTCGCGCCCCGGAAGACGATCCCGCCGCCGCCGTGGAGCTTCCGGGCTTCCTCGAGGATCTCCAAGGCCCGCCCCGACAGGGGAACCCGATGCTCGCGCTTCGCCTTCATGCGGCTGGCGGGAATGGTCCAGACATCGTGATCGAACTCGTCCCACGTCGCGCCCCGGACCTCGTTCGAGCGTGTCGCCGTCAGGGCCATGAACTCGAGCGCCAGCCGGACACCGGCATGGGACCCTGAGTTGCGGACCTTGTCCAGAGCCGCCGACACCTCGCCATGCGGGAGCGCCTGGTGATGTCTGGTGGCATTGCCGTTGCGCGGTAGCGCGGCGGCGATGGCGTCACCCGCCGGGTTGTCCGACCGGTAGCCCTTCGCGACGGCCCACTTCATCACCGCGCCGATCCGCTGACGTACGACCCTCGCCGCCGCGGGCTTGCTTGACCAGATGGGCTGTAGGATCGCGAGTACGTCGGCCGTCGCGACCTCGCTCACGCGCTTTCGGCCGATGCGCGGATGGGCGTAGTCCCTCAGCGTCTGCCGCCACTGTCCGGCGATGCGGGAAGGGCTCTTCCAGGTCGGCGAGTGGATCACGATCACCTTCTCGACGGCCGCCTCGAAGGTGGGAACCCCGGCGGCTCTCGGATCGTGGCCCCAATGGATCGACCGCCTGTTCTCCAGCGCCTTCTCTCTCGCCTCCCTGAGCGTCACGACCGGGTACGAGCCCAGTCCGAGATTGGTGGGCTTCCCTCCCACTCGAATCCGCTGACCCCAGGACTTGGAGACGCGCCCGGACGTCATTCGGTGGACGCGGAGGTACAGCCCGAGCCCGCCGCGCCCCCCGTCGCCGTAGCGTCCTGGCGTCTTCACCCTTGCCACGAAGGCAGCTGTAAGCGGTCGTTTACGCATGTACCATCCCGTGGTGTGTTATCATATATATCACTTTTCGACGGATACACAACGGTACACCATGGTACAAATCAGCACAAGAGGGAGTCTGTGAACACGGCCCGTACGTGCTGTATAGCATTGATATAACATGAGTTATGGCACACTATGGGACAGCATGAGATGAAATGGACGATCATACTACGCTACTTGAGCGGGAAGTAGCGCCGGAGGTTCCCGGCCGCTCCCCGGTAGACCCGTTGGGGCAGGAGCGGGCGCTCGATGCCGAGCGCCTCGAAGGCGGCCACCTTCTCCGGCTCGGTCGGGAGCCAAGGCAGGCGGGAATGATCAAGCACATAGTCGAGCGAGAGCAGGCGCCGCATCAGCACTTCCGTGGAGGTGATCCGGCGGCGGCGGCGGTTCCCGGCGCCGAGCGCCCGGTAGATCCGGCGCGCGTGGATTCGGCACACTCGACCGATGCCGTCGATGCCGGGCGGATCCTCTTCGACGGCCACGCCCTGCGCGACGAGGGCGCGGACGGCGCGGCGCACCTTTTCGTGGTGGCAACCCAGAAAGCTCGTCCACTGAGCCCGAGTGAACACGCCGCCATGGAGACAGGCCAAGGCGATCCACTCGGCCTGACGGCCCGCCCAGCCAAATCCCTCGAGTGCCCGTTCGCGTCCCCGCAGGTGGACGATGGCTCCGCTCGCCGCCGAGTTGAACTGCTGCTTCAGCGTCTTCATGCCCCTAACGGTGAGGAGCCGTTTGCAAGGAAGTTAACCCGTAGGAAACCTCCTAAATGCCTGTGGCGTTCAGAGACGTTCAGTACGGTACAGGGGCTGTTGGACACCGCCGCCAGCGGCTTGCCAAACGCCCCGTCGGCCTTCGCCGAAGGCTCCGTCAATGGGTGCGGATCTCGACCGGACGTCGGCCTGCGCACGAACGATGCTGGGAATCTTCGAACCGGAGTGCCGTGTTCCGGGTCTGCGGCAGTCCGCAGCCGCGTTACTGCGGCAGATAGCTTGGGCGGGCCTATCTGGACGGGTCACAGCCGAAGCCCTCCCCCGCTGCTTCGGCGGCGTCCGCCGGGCTGGCTCGGAGCACCTTACGGTGCAAGAGCCAGCTTACCCTTTGGGGCCACGCTTCGCGGGTCCCCGGCAGGGGCTGGCGGGGGGGCTGTGCCCCCTTCGACCCCCCGGAGGTCCGCGCTCCGGCGGAGCGCGTCCTGATGGCTGACCGCCGTACGGTCACCGCCTCGGCCCGCGTATTGCCGGTCGACCTCGCCGACGGGCGGGCCGAGGCCCGTGGCGCTCGCGTGTCCCTGTCAGCGCTGCTACGGCAACGCCAAGGCCGCACACGCGGATGCGGCGGACGCCCCCGGCGGCCGCGTCTCGGCGCCTGAGCCGCGGCCGCTGCTCCACCGCACCTTGCGCTCACGCCACGCTATCGCTGTCCCGCACTCCAACAGGAGGTCTGCCCAACACCCCAACTTTCTACTTTGCCTGAGATTACCGGGCTACTTACCGTGAGATTGCCCGGCTACGTTGAGTGAGACTGGGGTCGCTACTTTCCATGCGCTCCAGCATCTGCGGTCGCTAGCATGACGTTGGTCCCTTCGAATGTGCGGCGCGCGGTCAAGATTGGGTTCGCGGAACTCGACCGAGATAGCGCGCGCCTAGCACGCCAAATCGAGTCGTTTTTGGCGAAGATGGAGCGAGACCCAATCTCCGCTCTGAATCTCCGTTACGTAGTGAGGAAGGGCATTGTGGATGATCCGTTTGAAATCAAGGGTAAGTGGGTCTCCATGAAGGTGAATCTCGAACTTCGCGATGCCTCAAAGTTGCAGACTAAGTGGGTTCCCCGAAAATATCAGGAGGGTGACACCACCATACAGCCGATTTTCACGGGGTTGTCACCGTGGGGGGTGGTTATTGCATTCAAGGTCGCTCACAAGGATCCGGACTTCCGGCTCAAGCTGAGCTGGTTCAGGAAGTCTGATCCCGCCAGCGGTCCGGTCTACCTCGTAGATCCTGTCAGACAGCAGTACATGCATCTTACCGCATCCTCCCTGAGGGGCGAGGTTGTACCCGGAATCCCTCGAACTGGGCTCTTGGTGTTTCAGAATCCCGAATATGCGACCGATCGCCTTCAGGTTCATTTCTCGAGTGTGCGGGTTAGCAAGGCTTCTCGTAACCGGACGAGTTTCTCACTGGAATGCACCAGCGCGAGTCTCCCGCAGGTGTTCAAGCAGATCAAAGCCGGTCCGACGCTGTCTCAGCAATTGCTAGCAGGGCTTGACCGCGAGGTCAGCGAGGCCCGGAGTGACTTCTTGAGGGAAGCTGCCGGACCGTAGCGGCACCTGATGCACTGATCCTGCGGTGAGAAATGCACCGGCAGGACTGTCGACAACACGGCGATGACTGCTGGCCCGGAGGCTAGGAGCCGACGCGGGGAGTCTCAGGCCGCGCGCGGCCCGGCTGGAGTCAGAGCTGAGCTGCGTCGGAATCGTCGTGGTCGGCGAGTGTCAGGCTCTTCACCCGTGGCCCGAACACTCCGTGTATAAGCTCCAGCTTTCGTTCTCTCCGAGATACCACTGTCCGCGCCCCTTCGGCGAACACTTCGAGAGCTGCGACTTCGCTTTTGACTCTTATCATGAGGCGAAGCTACCTACCTCCACCCCGGTGAGACGATCCACCCACTCCTCGGGAACAAAAGTGACACCACGGGCTACAGCCCTGCGTGATGCCAGAATCGATGATCCCGATCAGAGCTCATACCGCAGAGACAGGTGCAGCCCATGGCTCCGCAACTGGGCCTGTGTCGGCGCCAGATCGAGCACCACCGGGTCCCGGCTGCCGTCGCGCCATTCGACCCGGCCCTGGCCGGCGCCGGTCTCGATGACACCGGCATCCGTGTACCGCCACGCGAGATCGAGCGTCGCCCGCTCGCCCCACGACATCCCCAAGCCGGCCGTCAGCCTCCAGGTCAACCCCGTCCGGCGGGTGCCCGGCACGAGGGTCCGCGTCTTCGGAAACGTCATGCGCGTCTCACCGCTGGCCACGCGGGCCGCCCCGAGGCCACCGCCGACGAAGGGGCTGAACGGGCCGAGCGGGCGCACCCCCAAGCCTGGGAGATCCGCATACACGGCCAGGATCCCGGACAGCGAGGACAGATCCACGGACACGGATTGCTGACGGTCTGGCTCCAGGAAGTTGGCCTGGCCATCGAACGTGAATCGCGGCTGGTAAGTCAGGAGGGCCTCCAGTCGCACGGCGGGCGCCACGGCGTACCCGAGCCCAAGCTCAACGCCTGCAACCGTGCCGACGTCCCCCACCGATCGGAGCGGCGCGCCATCGCCGCCCAGGCCGCAGCCGTACAGCGCGGCCGGGACCATGCTCGCACAGTCTGCGTCGGTGAAGTGCGTGTCGGCCGGCCGGCTCAGGTCGATCCCGGCGCGCAAGTAGACGTCTTGCGCGACGGCCAGTCCGGGGAGCAGCATCGCCGTCGCCGCCATCAACGCCACGGCCGCGCCTGAAACCCCGTGGTGCCACCGCTGCTCTGCGACCCGCGTCAGGGAGTCAGTCATTGCGCGAGCGCCTGCACACGGTGCGACGCGGCGTATGGCCCGGCAATAGGGGCATGCTGGGCAACGTCGTCATCAGGTTTCGCACAGCCGGGCCATCTCTCAAAAAGCTGGTCGGGCGCGCTCACGCTTCGACCGGCGTGAGCCGGTAGAGGCGGGTTGCGAGTTGGGCACCGCGCGTGATGTCGCCCGCGCGCAGCGCCTCCCTGACCGCATCGAGCTTACCTGCGTCCTCCAGAGAGAGGTACGGTGACCAGCCGCCCTCTTCCTCAACGAGGTATACGTCCACCTCGGCGACGAAGTCGCCTTCACGAACGAGTCGCTTGGTCAATTTCGTGGTCATGTCTGTCTCCTTCGCTACGTCTCGTCCCATCTCGTGGGGTCCGGTCGATAGGCTGTCACCACGACCGCCGGTGCGTCTTGACCCGCAGGGATACCCCGATAGTCAGTTACAAACGTACCGCAATCGTCAGTGCGATGATTACGGGCGAGCGCGTGGGGGTGGGCCACGATCCGAGCCGGGGTGCCGCCTACGTCGAGGGGTGGGTCGCCGCCCTCAAGGAAGATCCCCGCGAGATCCGCCGCGCCGCGGCCGACGCGCAGAAGATCTCCGACTTCGTGCTGACGCGGAGCCGCGAGCGCGAGGCCGAGCGCGAGCCCACTCCGGTGGCCGCCACCCGCGCTCCCATCCCGCAGCACACTGTAAGGCCGGAACTCCCGCTGCCGGTCCCGACCCGGAGCTTCGGTCCGGGCCGCTGACGCCGAGGAAGGAGCTGGAGAGATGTTCGACCGTGCGATCAAAGCGGACCCGCGTCCCACGCCGGAGACCCGTGCTCCCGGCCGCATGCGGGACGGCCATCGCCGGGAGTACGATGCACACAACGACCGCGAGTCAATCTCCTTTCCGGAACGGTGCGGCCGCGCCCTCGCCGATGTGGGCCTCTACCGGTGTGTCTCGTTCCGGGACCTGCAGGTCCGCTTGGATGCGGCGAATCTTCCTGACCACCTGGCAGACCTGACGAGCGGCCTCGGGGGTCTCGGCATAGTAGTTTGCGTGGGCGAGGTGATCGCGCAGATCACGGATCTCATTGAAGCCGCGCTTTACTGTGGTGGACGACACCGAGCGCAAGTGCTTGATCTTCGGCTCCAGCGGGTGGGTACGTAGTCGTCAAAGATGGCAATCGGGTGGCCGACGTGTCCGCCAAGGTCCGCTAGGGTCGTTTGGAATCCAGTTCCTAAAAATGGGTATGAAAAGGGGACAACCAAAGAGATAGCATATGTATATCGTGGTACCACAGTAACTTATCAGATCCATCATGATTCTTGCCGTTAACTCAAACCTCGGACTTCAAGGACCACGCACGTGCATATAACGGTCGTCGGGACGGGTTACGTGGGTCTCGTTGTCGGAGCCGGCATGGCTCACTCCGGTCACGACGTGGTCTGCGCCGACATCGACGAGGAGAAGATCCACCGCCTAAGTAGGGGTGAGATCCCAATATATGAGCCGGGGTTGGAGCCGCTTGTTTCGGAGAACCTGCAACAAGGGAGGCTTCGCTTCACTACCGACGTGGCTGAGGCCGTGGCCGCATCGTACGTCCTATTCATAGCCGTGGGAACACCCCCGGGGGAGGACGGCTCCGCGGACCTCCAGCATGTCCTTAGCGTCGCCGACACAATTGGCCGATCGATGAACGGCGAGAAGATCGTGATTACGAGGAGCACGGTCCCGGTGGGCACCGCAGCTCGTGTCAGGGAGAGCATCGAAGCGCTCACCCAACACACCGTCCACGTATGCTCCAATCCTGAGTTTCTGAAGGAGGGCGCTGCGGTCGATGACTTCTTGAAGCCGGACCGCGTCGTCCTTGGAGTCGATAGCGAGGAGGCGGGGAAGGTGCTATCAGACCTTTACTCGCCCTTCGTGCGCACTGAACACGATATTCTCCTGATGGATGTCACTTCAGCTGAGTTGACCAAGTACGCTGCGAACGCGATGCTCGCCACGCGAATCTCTTTCATGAATTCGATTGCACAGCTCTGCGAAGTGGCCGGCGCCGACGTAGATATGGTTAGGCGAGGGATCGGCTCCGATAGCCGAATCGGCTCGTCATTTTTATTCCCGGGCGTCGGGTACGGTGGGTCTTGCTTCCCGAAAGACGTTAAGGCGCTTGTGCAGACCTCACGGTCCCTAGGCGTTGAGCCCTCGATCCTGCAGGCGGTTGAAGACACGAATGAGGAGCAAAAGGGGCTGATCCTCCGCAACGTCGTTCAGCGTTTCGGCCCCGACTTGTCCTCGCATACGTTTGCCCTCTGGGGGCTCGCCTTCAAGCCGAACACGGATGACATGCGCGAGGCCCCGAGCCTTGTCACCATAGAGGGGCTCCTAGAGCGGGGCGCTCGCGTCGTTGCCCACGATCCCGCCGCCATGGAAGAGGCGGCGCGCATTCTTGGGGATAGGGTCGAATTCCAGGGGGTCAACTATGATACCCTTGATGGAGCATCAGCCCTACTCATACACACGGAGTGGCACCCGTACCGATATCCTGACTTCGAGCGAATTCGTGCCGCTTTGATTCATCCGGTCGTGATTGATGGGCGAAATCTCTACGCTCCGGGCCAAATGCGTGGGCTGGGATTCGAATACTACTCGGTTGGGCGTCCCCCAGCGTCTGCCGCAGCCACGGCCTGAGGGACTCCTATGTCTGTTCTTATCACCGGTTCGGCGGGATTCATAGGTTCACACCTCGTCGATCAAATGCTGGAGAGCGGTGAGGAGGTCATAGGGTTTGACAACTTCGACGAATTCTACGACCGGAGGATCAAGGAGGAGAACCTGGCCGCGGCGAGAGATCACGACAGCTTCTCCCTGATCGAGGGTGATGTCCGAGATCGCTCCAGGTTAGTGGGGCTCCCCGATTCGATCGACACGATCGTACATATCGCTGCGCGTGCCGGAGTTCGTCCGTCGATTCGCGATCCTGTCGTGTACTCGGACGTGAACATCATGGGGACTGCTCTTCTTCTCGAACTTGCACGAGAAAGAGGCATCCGTTCCTTCGTGTTCGCTTCCTCTTCGTCCGTATATGGGAACAACGAAAAAATCCCATTCTCCGAAGAGGATTCGGTGGATCATCCCATTTCCCCGTACGCAGCGACGAAGAGGGCTGGAGAACTGCTTTGTCACACACAGACACACCTCCACGGGACGTCCTGCATTTGCTTGCGCTTCTTCACCGTCTATGGTCCAAGACAACGCCCAGACCTCGCGATCCGCAAGTTTTCCCGCCTGCTGCTCTCAGGTGAGGAGCTTCCCCGCTTCGGGGATGGGACCACCTGTCGTGACTACACGTTCATTGCCGATATCATTGCGGGAGTATCGGCCGCTGTTGACCTCTCTCGTCGTGAGGAACGTCGTTTTGAAGCCATAAATCTGGGAGAGTCTCGAACGGTGACACTCTCCGAGATGATTCGGGTTGTTGGACAGGTCTTCGATCGGAAGCCTCGTGTGAGCGCACTCCCAGCTCAACCCGGTGACGTCGAGGCGACCTTCGCTGACGTTGCTAAGGCCGGACAGCTCCTAGGATATCGCCCCACCACCAAATTTTTGGACGGAATGCGGGCCTTCGCCTCATGGTATGAGACCGAGGGCGCCAGCCAGGATGGGGTTGAGTTCCCGTGAGCCAACCGAACGTGCATGCCCGAACGAGACGATGGAGTCCCAGCTCCTGTCGCCCGCGCAGACCGGCCGCATCGCGAGAATTCTCGAACCTGGTCTGAGACAATGCGAATCGTACTCACGGGTGCCGCTGGATTCTTGGGCTCACATCTAGCAGGTCGCCTTCTCAGCGATGGCCATGAGGTCCTGGGCATCGACAACATGGTCACCGGCTCACGCGAGAATTTGGCGTGGCTCCAAGAGATGGACGGATTCACGTTTCGAGATCACGATGTTTCGGTCCCGATGTTCGTAGACGGGTCTTTGGATGGCGTCTTGCACTTCGCGTCAGCTGCGAGCCCCGTGGACTATTTTGAACTTCCGATCCAGACGCTCAAAGTGGGTAGTTTGGGCACACACAACATGTTGGGTCTCGCTCGGGAGAAGCAGGCCAGATTCCTTCTTGCATCTACCTCAGAGGTCTATGGTGACCCTGAGGTTCA
The DNA here is from genome assembly GCA_965215925.1 of Longimicrobiales bacterium. GTDB lineage: Bacteria > Gemmatimonadota > Gemmatimonadetes > Longimicrobiales > Gaopeijiaceae > JAAXGI01. The sequence continues at coordinate 15,161 of CBDCEQ010000003.1, forward strand.
CCCTCAGGTTGAGGAATACTGGGGGAACGTGAATCCGGTTGGGCCCCGCGGGGTCTATGACGAGGCCAAGCGATTCTCAGAGGCGCTCTCGATGGCTTATCACCGCGTGCATGGAATCCCGGTCCGGGTTGCGCGAATCTTCAACACCTACGGTCCTCGCATGCGACCTGGAGACGGGCGGGTCGTCTCGAATTTCCTCGTTCAGGCACTCCGGGGGGACCCCCTAACCGTCTACGGTGACGGCAGCCAGACTCGGTCGTTCTGTTTTGTCGATGACCTTGTCGAGGGCTTTCTGCGACTCCTCGAGTCAGACTACGCTGGTCCAGTCAATCTGGGAAACCCAGGTGAGCTCACGATTCTTGAGCTTGCGGAGGCCGTTCTCCGTGAGGTGGGCTCGGACTCTAGGATCGAGCACCGGCAACTCCCGAAGGAGGACCCCAGAGTGCGTCAACCGGATATATCCCGAGCCCGTGAGGTCCTTGGGTGGGAACCACGGGTTGGCCTCGAGGAAGGCCTCAGACGCACAACCCCGTACTTCCGCGAACGAGTCGAGAGAGGTGAAGCCCAGGCGAGGCCACTCACGTAACCAAGCGACTAGATCGCATGGTTTCGTTTCCCTAGAGCGGAACCTTAGATACCGGTACAGGTTCGGATCCATCTAGGGCTGTAGGGGTTTCATCCACGTGAGCGTCGGACCCTCGAGACCGTCAACCGCACGCGACCGCGTCACCCATGTGAGGAGCATCATGCCCATGGTGGAGAATGCTGCAGGATCCTGGTCCCCTTCGGCGAAAAAGGAAGGGAGGCGAGATGCACTAGGGGTTAAGCAACTAATCTCCAGGGCTGAAGCCGCGTGCGAGCGAGACGAGTATGCCTCGGCGCTCCTGGATCTCCGTGAAGTCCTTGCCGAGCATCCCGACTTTCCCGACATCCGAAACCAAGCTGGGTTCTGCCGCGCGATGCTCGGGGATGCGGACGGAGCGCTCGAGGAATTCGGTCGCGCGGTCGAGCTGAACACGGAGTACGCGGAGGCCCATCTGAACAGAGCGCTTGTGTTGAACGATCTAGCCCGGTTCGACGAGGCTCGCCAAGCGTTCGAGCTTGCCGGAGAGCTAGACCGATGGCCGGGGGATCCTCTCCCCGCAGAGGTTGGCAACCGAATCGCGATGGGGCATGCAGAGCTAGGCGACCTCTATATGGAAGCCGAGCAGTCCGCCGCCGCGGCCGACGAGTACGGGCGGGCCCTCGAGGTTCGCCCCGGCTTCGTCGATGTGCGAAGTCGGCTTGCCAAGGCTCTTCTCGCGATGGGGGAGGTCGAACGAGCCGTAGAGGAGTTGAACGCGGTCCTGCAGGCGCAGCCCTCCTACCTGGATGCCCGGCTGCGGATGGGTGGTGCCTTGCGCCGCTTAGGCCGCGTCGATGAGGCGGTTTCCGAATGGCGAAGGTGTCTCGAAATCGAACCGCAGAACGCTCGCGCGTTGGCGTTCCTAGTGGGAGCCGGAGTGATCGTCACTGAGGTTCACGCTTCCGAGAACTCTGAGGAGAGAGAAACGCGCGGATGAGGCGTTTGGCGAGCCGAGGGCTCGGCGCGGTCGCGGTCTTTTACGCGGTTGCATGCACGGCGGCGGGGTCGGAGGGAGAGGCACTGCGCCGAGGCGACGAGGCCTTCGCTCGTGGAGATCTGCCGGAGGCCCTCGCCGAGTATCGGCTCGCGCTTACTCAGGGTGGGGACAATCTCGATGCACTCCGGCGTGCTGCGCACGCCTACGCGCTGAGTGGCCGTGTCGACGAAGCGCGGGAATTCTATCAACGGTCGGTGGACATCGATCCCGACTTGGCGGATCTAGCAGCTTCTGACTTGCTTCGAGTCGCACGAGCCGCCATCGGTCGTCAAGACGGGATCGCCGCGGCGGCTGCGGTCGAGGCCGCGATGGATCTCAAGCCAGGGGTTAGTCTCACAGGGATTTCCCTTCCGCTTGCTCGCCATTTCGCGCGCAACAGCCGCTATGGTCAGGCGCTGCCATTCTTCCAGAAGGCGCTGCGCGAGACCGACTCGGATCCCGACGTTGTATTCCAAATGGCGCTCGCCCACGAGGAACTCGGAGACTGCCGACGAGCGTTGGTCTTCTTCGAACAGATCCGAGACCAAGTGACGCCTGCTCAGCGATCCGAGGTGGATTGGAACATAGGAAACTGCTCCGCTGATTTGGCAGCCGAGGCTTGGGCTGAAGAGGATCTAGAGGAGGCACTACGCCTCTACCATGTGACGATCGAACTCGGGGAACCAAGAAACCGATTGGCCCGAGCCTGGTTCGAAATTGGAGAAATTCTCGTACTACGAGGCGAATGCAGTGCCGCGGTGGCCGCCTTCGATCAGGTGCCGCGCCAGGACCTCCCCGGCGGCTTCATGGTCGACCGCGCGCGGGCCCGAGTTGACGAGATCCGCTTCCGTCGCGGCGGAGACGGCCCCTGCTGAGTTTGTCGATCCGCATTTCGAAAATCGAAACTCGCCGACGGGCCAGAGCGTTCCTCCCTGGTTGCACGAGAAAAAGCCCCTCATGAGCGTTCCCCTTCTCGATCTCAGACCCCAGTACGAGGCAATCAAGGGTGACGTAGACGCGGCGGTGTCGCGGGTTGTGCGGGCCCAGTCGTTCGTCTTGGGGCCTGAAGTGGACGCGCTTGAAGAAGAGATTGCCAGCTACATAGGTGTCCAGCACGCTATCGGATGCGCTTCGGGGACTGACGCACTCCTTCTCACGCTGAAAGCGCTGGGTCTATCAGTTGGCGATGAGGTGATCGTTCCCGCCTTCACTTTCTTCGCCACAGCGGGAGCGGTCTGGAACGCAGGGTTCCGACCGGTATTCTGTGACATCGATCCGGTGACCTTCAATCTGACGGCGGAGACCGCGCAGGAAGAGTGGTCAGAACGCACTCGAGCCGTGGTACCGGTTCATCTCTTCGGCCAGATGGCTCCAATGCGCGAATTGATCGCGTACGCTCACGCTCACGGGGCTGTCGTGTTGGAAGATGCAGCGCAGGCCATCGGAGCCCGTCAACGAATAGCCTCAGCTTCCGAACCTCATTGGGTCGCGGCCGGGGCTGCGGGAGACGCAGCGGCATTTTCGTTCTTTCCCACCAAGAACCTCGGCGGATTCGGTGACGGTGGCATGATCTCGACGTCGAACGCCGAATTAGCACAGACCGTCAGGAAGCTGAGGGTTCACGGGGGTGAGAGGACATATCATCACGACGTCGTCGGGACCAACTCACGCCTCGACGCGCTTCAGGCGGCTGTGCTCCGAGCGAAGCTGCCCTACGTCGGAGAGTGGACAGAGGCCCGTCAGGAAAACGCGTGCCGATATCATGGATTGCTTGATGGGCTCGAGGAAATCGCCGCTCCCGCCACGATGGATGGGAATATCCACGTCTACAACCAATACACGATTCGCGCCCAGCGTAGGGATGAGCTCAGGGAACACTTACGGCGGCGGGAAATAGGAACGGGTGTGTATTATCCCGTGCCGCTCCATCTTCAGGAGTGTTTCCTCGAGCTGGGTGGACGCCAGGGGGAGTTTCCCGTAGCGGAGCGGGCTTCCGAGGAGGTTCTTTCATTGCCGATCTTCGCGGAACTGGGCGATGAGAGGTTAATTGAAGTGGCGCAGGCCATCTGGGGGTTTTACGAGTGAAGAGGAACCGATGACGTCTGGCGGACCGGGGTCCCGCAATAGCCAGCGGAAATACCTAGTAGTCTTGCTACTTGGGTTTTTCGGAGCGTGCGCATCGGCACCCCCATATGCGGAGATGGATCCCGAGGAGCTTTGGGAGGCGGGTTCTCGGGCATACGGCGAAGAGGATTGGGACGGCGCTATCCAGGTGCTTGAGCGTCTGGTGAACCAGAATCCTGGGCATCCGCGGGAGCCCGAGGCACGTCTGCACGTCGCTCGTGCCTACGCCCGGCGGGGAGAGTATATTACCGCAGCCTCTGAATTCCAGCGGTTCCTGCAGATTTACGGAAGTCATGGGCTCGCGCCCGAGGCGTCGCTTGGCGCGTGCCAGGCGTACGCTGAATTGGCGCCCCATCCACAGCGCGATCAGGCCTACACTACACAGGCGCGCGAAGCCTGTGAGCAGACTTGGCTCGAGTTCCGTGGTCTAACGGTGGCGGAGTCGGCGGACTCGATCCGGGTGGCAATGGTGGATCTCCTCGCCCAGAGTGAGTATGAGGACGCAAGCTTCTATCAGGACTTCAGTATGCACAATTCTGCGATCATGCTCTTCGAGGAGGTAGCGACTCGCTACCCCGACACGGAATGGGCTCCACGAGCCCTCCTCGAGATATACCGTTCGTACATATCGCTCGGTTGGGGTCCCGAAGCTGAGGAGACGTCCACCCGACTTTTCGGGGAATATCCGGACTCGGAACCCGCGAGAGAGCTCGGGGCGGAGATCAGTGTCGAAGAGAACCCGGCGGGCGACGCGGGAGTTGATAGATAGGGATGGCTCCAGACACACCGGAGCGAAGGCTCGGAGTGTTCGGAGGCACCTTCGATCCTTTGCACGTGGGTCATTTGATCGCGGCACAGGATGTCCTAGAAGTACTCTCTCTGGATCGGATTCTGTTTGTTCCTGCGGTCCGCTCACCTCTCAAGTCAGGGTCCCCTCAGGCATCCGCGACGGTGCGTCTCCAAATGGTTAGGAGTGCCACCGAAGGGGACTCCCGTTTCGAGGTCAGTGATCTTGAAATCCAGCGCGGAGACCCGTCCTACACACTGGAGACGCTGCGGACGATCAGGGCAGAGCGACCGGCGACTCGACTGTTCCTCCTCCTCGGAGTGGACCAATGGACTCAGTTCTCCAAATGGCATGAGCCCAGAGAGATCGCTTCACTCGCAGAACTCGCCCTTGTCACCCGAACCGGGGCTTCCCCCTCGAACATCGACCCCGAGTTGCCTGATGGATCGCCGCCCCCGTTCACCGAGGTTTCGGTAACCAGGATCGACGTTTCCGCCACTGTCATCCGGGGCCGGGTCCGCGAAGGGCGCTCCATCCGATACCTCGTACCAGAGCCCGTGAGGCGGATCATCGCGGCCGGCAACCTGTACCTTAACGGAGTCTGAGGACCGAACTCGCTACAAGACCCCGCTCAACGGGGTGAATCACGGAACCCAAATGGATATCAAAAGCGCCATCAAAAGGGTGATCGGCTCTCAACACGAGAGGGAGGTACGTAAGCTCCAGCCCTTGGTTGATGAGATAAACGCGCTTTGCGAGGAGCTCGAGGAGCTCTCCGACGAGGAGCTAACCGCGAAGACCGCAGAATTCAGAGAGTACATTTCTGAACGCGTTGCACACACAGAGGACGAGATCCGAGAGTTGCGAGCCGAGAAGGCGCGGGCCACATCGGTCGTAGAGCGGGAAGCTCTTTCGGTAAGCGTGCAGGAGCTCGACGTAAGGCTGAGTGAGGAACTCGCCGACGCTCTCGAGGACCTTCTCCCGGAGGCTTTCGCGGTGGTCAAAGAGACGTGCCGCCGCCTATCAGGCCGCACGCTCGTCGTGACGGGGCAGGAGCTTACGTGGGATATGATCCCCTACGACGTACAGATCGTGGGAGCCATATCGTTGCACCAGGGAACTGCGGCCGAGATGGCCACCGGAGAAGGGAAAACCCTAGCGGCAACGATGCCGCTCTACCTTAACGCGCTCGCAGGACGGGGGGCCCACCTCGTCACGGTGAACTCGTATCTCGCTGAGCGTGATGCGGCCTGGATGGGGGCGATCTACAACCTTCTCGGCATGGAGGTCGGCGTGATCGACCTGCATCAGCCAGGCACTGAGGAACGACGCCAGGCGTACGGGGCCGACATTACCTACGGCACCAACAATGAGTTCGGGTTCGACTATCTCCGCGACAATATGGTGCACTCCCTGGATCGACGAGTCCAAAGGGGACACCACTACGCGATCATCGATGAGGTGGACTCTATTCTCATCGACGAGGCCCGTACACCCCTCATCATATCTGGGCCAGTGAGTCGGGATACTCAGACCGGCTATAAGCAATGTCGACCCCTCGTCGACAAGTTGTATCGTCAGCAGTTGAAGATCGCCTCCGGACTCATCGCCGAAGCCGAGACGGCGCTAGACGAAGGGGAGGAATTTACAGCTGCCCAGAATCTCCTCGCCGTGAAGAGGGGCACGCCTAAGCACAAGCGGCTCCTGAAGATGTTCGCCGATGACCCGTCGATCCAAAAGATGGTTCAAAAGGCTGAGGCGGATCTAATGCGCGAAAAGCGTCTGCACGAGCTGGATGAGAGCCTTCTTTTCGCGATGGACGAAAAGGGTCACAACGTGCACCTGTCGGACCGCGGGATCGACGAATTGAGTCCTGGTGATCCCGACGCGTTTCTCGTCCCGGACCTTTCCGAAATCATTGGTGAGATCGAGGAGGATGAGGATCTCACCGAGGAGGCTAAGAGTGAGCGCGTCCAGGAGCTAGAGGCCGAATACGCGAACAAGAGCGAGCGGATGCACGTGATCCACCAGCTCCTGAAGGCCTACGCACTCTTCCAAAAGGACGAGCAGTATATCATCGGCGAGGACGGTCAGGTCGTTATCGTCGACGAGTTTACCGGACGCCAGATGGCCGGTCGCCGCTGGAGCGATGGGCTTCACCAGGCAGTTGAGGCCAAGGAGGGAGTCGAGGTCAGGGGCGAAACACAAACGCTGGCAACGATCACGATTCAGAACTACTTCCGGATGTACGACAAGCTCTCTGGAATGACAGGCACGGCCGAGACTGAAGAACACGAGTTCCATCAAATCTACGACTTGGACGTTCTCGTGATGCCCACCAATCGACGGGTGATCCGAGACGACCGGAATGACCTGATCTTCAAGACTAGGAGGGAGAAATACAACGCCCTTCTCGATGAGATCGGACGGTACCACAAGATGCAGCTGCCGGTCCTAGTCGGGACCACAAATGTGGAGGTGTCGGAAACCCTGTCCCGGATGCTCAAGCGACGTGGCCTCCCCCACAACGTCCTGAACGCGAAGCAGCATCGGCGTGAGGCCGATATCGTGGCCGAGGCCGGTCAACCGGGGGCTGTCACGATCGCAACGAACATGGCTGGGCGCGGCACGGACATCAAGCTTGGCTCCGGTGTCACAGATGCCCGGACAGTGGGCTGGGCCCGGTCCCGAGATCTCGATCTTGAGGAGATGGCTACCGCCGATCCGAACCGATGGGAGGACCTCGAGGAGAAGCCGGATGACCATGTGATCGAGATGGGTGGACTTCACATTCTGGGGTCTGAGCGGCACGAATCACGCAGAATCGACCGGCAGCTTCGGGGACGGGCCGGGCGTCAAGGCGATCCTGGGGCGAGCCAGTTCTTCCTTTCGCTGGAAGACGATCTGATGAGGCTTTTCGGTTCAGACCGGATCGCCAGTGCCATGGAGAAATGGGGTGCAGAAGAGGGGGAGGTCATCACCCACGGGTTAGTCACGAAGTCTATTGAACGGGCCCAAAAGAGGGTCGAGGGAAACAACTTCGAGGCGAGGAAGAGACTCCTCGACTACGACGATGTGGTGAACCAGCAACGGGAAGTAATCTATGACCTCAGGCTCTTCGCGCTCGAGGGTGGCGAGGATCTCAAGGGTGAGGTTTGGGAGATGGTGGAGACTGCGATCACCGATCTGGTAGGAGAGTACACGAGCTCCGAGATGGATCACGAGAGCTGGGAACTCAGTGGCCTGAGACGTCGGCTACTCATGGATTTTTTTGTTCATGCCGACGAGCTGCCAGAGAACGAGCAGCAGGAAGCCGACTTGGTCGATCAGGAGGAGGTGTTGGAGGCGGTACTCCCGGCTGCGCGCGAGCAGTTCGAGCGCAAGATCGAGGGCTTTGGCGAAAATGCCGAGAAGCTCGAGAGCTGGCTCTTGCTCTCGGTGATTGACGACAAGTGGAAGGACCATCTGTACGATCTCGATTCGCTCAAGGCTTCGATCAGCTTTAGGGGCTGGGGCCAGAAGGATCCGCTCGTCGAGTACAAGAAAGAGGCCTACGACATGTTCGTTGACCTCATGCAAGACATGCGGCGCACTGTGACGAGCGTGTTCTATCGAGCTCAGTTGGGGCAGCCGCAGTCCCAGCGGACTCGCCAACCTCAGCGCCTCCAGTATACAGGACCCCAAGAGGTCACTGCCGTCGGGGCTGCAGCGTCGGCGCCAGCCGAGGCTCGGCGGGGGGGAGCTCGTTTGGACCCCACTGGCGTATCGGCCACCGCCAGAGCTGGCGAAGGAGATCCGACACGTCTTCAGACGAACCGAAGTGAGGAGAGGTCTCGAACACCGATTACGGTTGCGGACGCACCGGGGAGGAACGACCCGTGTCCCTGTGGGAGTGGTAAGAAGTACAAGAAGTGCCACGGACGTGCGGTCTGACCGCGCCTCCGCAATGATCGGTCGATGATGGGGTGGGTCTAGAATGTCGGTATGGACTCCAATTTGCCGGCCCGTCCGCTCCCTCGGTTGGAGCACCCCCCACTATCGGTTCGAGAACTGTGGCCGAGTCAGCGCCCCCGGGAGCGTCTCCGGGCTCTCGGTTCCGGTGCACTCTCCCTAAACGAGCTCTTAGCACTTGTAATTGGTTCAGGCAGCGCGAAGCATCCTGGGCTTAGCCTTGCAGACAGCGTCCTGAGCTCGGCCCATGGTCGCCTGCGGTCGTTGGCGCTTGCAAGTCCCGCGGAACTGGAGCAAATCCCCGGAGTTGGCAGCGCGACCTCCGCGAGGCTGCTTGCCGCCCTCGAGCTTGGAGCGAGGCTCTCTCACGAGACCCTCCCTGAGCGACCGACGATCCGTGGGCCCACCGACGTGTTCAATCTAATGCGGTCTCAGCTCAGGGATTTGCCCCACGAGCAGTTCCACGCCTTGCTCCTCAACACTCAGCATCGTGTACTCAGCGATATTCTAATTACCCGAGGGATCCTAGACGCCTCCTTGATTCATCCGCGCGAGGTGTTTCGGCCCGCCATATTAGAGCGTGCCGCATCCGTGATCCTCGTGCACAACCATCCGTCCGGGGACCCCTCCCCGTCCGAGGAAGATCGGGCGGTTACCAAGCAGATGATCGACGCCGGACGGTCCATCGGGATTGCCGTGCTCGACCACCTCGTCGTCGCAGATCGCGGCTGGGCCAGTGCTATGTAGAGCCCTCTCGAGGGGCGCGACCCGGAGCCCCGTCTGGCCTGGGGGGTACAACAAAGGGTTCTCCGACCCAGGCTCCCTTAGCAGGCGTCCGAATGAAACCGTCAACCGAAGCTGCCCCTCCTAGGAAGGGGCGAATCCGGGGGATACCTCGCGACCTGACGCGCGAGCTCGAGGGGTACGCGGGGCGTCTAGATTTCGATCGGATTCGCGAGGCGTACGAGGTCGCTGAAGACGCACATCGAGGGCAGAAGAGGGCATCCGGCGCAAGCTTCGTGAGCCATTCGGTTGAAGTCGCCAAAATCCTGGGTCAACTGCACTTGGATACCGCTTCGATCGTTGCCGGTCTCGTTCACGACATTGTGGAAGACACCATCTACTCGGTAGCCGATATCGAGGAGCGGTTCGGCTCGGAAGTAGCGTCGATCGTGGATGGGGTCACCAAAATAGGGAAGGTACGTTTTCGCTCACAAACCGAGCGGCAGGCAGAGAACTATCGGAAACTCCTCCTCTCGATGGCGGACGACGCGCGGGTCATCCTCATCAAGCTTGCTGACCGACTCCACAACATGCGTACCCTCGAGTATCTACCGAGGGACAAACGCCAGCGCATCGCACTCGAGACGAGGGAGATCTATGCTCCGCTAGCACATCGCCTGGGCATGGCACAGGTCAAATGGGAGCTGGAAGACCTCTGCTTCAAATTCCTCGAACCTGATGAGTATCAGGAACTTCGTGGGCGGGTCCGGGCCGGCCGCAAGGAGCGGGAGCGACAAATCTCTGAGTTCCAGGCGCCCCTCGAGGAGCTCTTAATGGAGGCCGGAATTCCAGCCGAGGTTACGGGGAGACCGAAGCATCTCTGGTCTATCCATCGAAAGATCGAGCGTCGAGGCAAGCCATACGATGAGATCTATGACCTCATGGCCATGCGGGTCCTTACTGACACCGTGCAAAACTGCTACGCGACTCTGGGACTCATCCACTCTGCGTGGACTCCGATTCAGGAGCGGTTCCACGACTATCTGGCGACACCCAAGTCGAACATGTACCGATCGATCCACACAACTGTGTTCGGGCCGGGCGGTCGGAGATACGAGGTACAAATCCGTACCCACGAGATGCATCGCACCGCTGAGTATGGGATCGCGGCTCACTGGCGCTACAAGGAAGGAGAGACCAAGACCGACGAAGTCGATGAGGCCCTCGCATGGTTCCGACAGGTCCTAGAATGGCAGCAGGAAGCTTCCGAACCCGAGGAGTTCATGGAGTTCCTCCGGATGGATCTTTTCCTCGGCGAGATTTTCGTGTTTACACCGAACGGGGAAGTGAAGCAGTTACCGATCGGCGCAACGCCCATCGACTTTGCGTTCGCGGTTCACACCGAGGTTGGGCTCAGATGCGGTGGCGCGAAGGTCAACGGGCGGATTGCGCCGCTCTCCAGAGAGCTGCGAAGTGGGGATAGTGTGGAGATCCTCACCTCCGCCAAACGGACTCCGTCCCGGGATTGGCTCGCGTTCGTGAAGACGGCCCGGGCACGGCAGCGTATCCGCCACTGGATCCGCGGAGAAGAGCACGATCAATCCCGCAAGCTCGGTCGCGAATTCATAGAGCGGGAGCTTCGGAAGCGACGTCTCACCCTCCCTCCCGATGCCGATCTTAGGCGCGCCTCCGGTGAGCTCGGGCTAAGTGACTGGGAGCACGTCCTTGTTGGGCTTGGTCGAGGCGACATCGGTCCGTCCGCAGTGATAAAGGGACTCTATCCGGACGATCAGCGGTCCGATTCCACACCGCCTCCAACCACCCCCCTCGGCCGTCTCGCGGCCCGTCTACGGAGGCCTGAACCTGGGGTCAAGATCCAAGGGCTGGACAACGTGATGGTCCGCTATTCCCAGTGCTGCCAGGCCGTCCCGGGTGACGACGTGATCGGCTACATAACGATCGGACGTGGCGTGTCGATTCATCGTAAGGACTGTCCGAACGTCTTGAACCTATCGAAGGATCCAGAACGTCGGATCGAGATCGAGTGGACGGCAGAGAAGGGTGAACATTTCTTCGCAAAACTCTACACACGAGGTACGGATCGCCGGGGGCTCCTCTCGGACATCGCAAAGTCTATTGCCGATACCGGCACCAACATACAGCATGCGGACATCCGGGCAGTCGACGCGGGAATGCTCGGAGAATTCGTGGTCGAGGTTCGTGACCTAGGGCATCTAACGAAGGTGATGAAGGGCGTGGGCCAAGTGAACGGAGTTCTCGCGGTCGAGCGACGGGAAGCGTTCGGGGATTCAGAGTTGGTTAACTTCGAGCCCCGCTGACGCAGGTCCGACCCGATGCCTGAATTCAGGATCGAAGCTCCGTACGATCCGGACGGCGACCAGCCGAACGCGATCCGAGAGCTCAAGCAGGGCCTCGCCCGGGGTGATCGGTATCAGACGCTTCTAGGAGCGACCGGAACTGGGAAGACGCTATCGATCGCACACGTCATTGCGGACCATGGTCGCCCAGCCCTGGTGATGTCCCACAACAAGACGCTTGCTGCTCAACTTTACGGAGAACTCAAGCAGCTCCTGCCTCGGAACGCGGTCGAGTACTTCGTTTCTTACTACGACTACTATCAGCCGGAAGCATACGTACCCGCTACCGACACCTATATCGAAAAAGACTCTTCGATAAACGAAGACATCGATCGACTCCGGCTGAGAGCCACCTCATCGCTATTCGAGCGTGAGGACGTCGTCGTCGTGGCTTCCGTCTCCTGTATTTACGGCCTGGGGAATCCCGTCGAGTACCGTTCGTTGATGTTGGAAGCGACGGTGGGGGCGGAGGTCGGTCGCAATGATTTTCTCCGGTCTCTTGTGGCGATCCAATACCGAAGGAACGACATCGCGTTCGAGCGCGGTACATTTCGGGTCAGGGGAGACACGGTGGAGGTCTTCCCCGCCTACGACGAACAAGCTATCCGGATCGAGCTTTGGGGAGATGAAGTAGAGCGAATAACTCGCTTCGACCCCCTGACAGGCGAGCTCATCACATCATTGGATCGCACCGCGATTTATCCGGCGTCACATTACGTGACCCACCGACGCACGATCGAAGAAGCAGTGCCCCTGATCCGTGAGGAACTCGATCAGCAGATTCAGCATTTCCGTGAGAATGATTTGCTCTTGGAGGCGCAGAGGATCGAGTCGCGAACGGAATTCGATCTGGAGATGATGCGGGAGATCGGCAGCTGCCCAGGGATCGAGAACTACTCTCGCTTTATGGGTGGACGAGAGGCCGGACAACGTCCCTCCTGCCTGCTCGACTACTTCCCCGAAGACTTTGTGGTTGTCGTTGACGAGTCGCACCAGACGCTTCCTCAAATCCACGGAATGCATCGAGGAGATCGGTCGCGAAAGGAGACGCTCGTGGAGCACGGGTTTCGGCTTCCATCCGCGCTCGACAACCGGCCCCTTACATACGAGGAGTGGGAAAACCTGATTCCGGGGGCGTTGTTCGTCTCTGCCACTCCGGGTGAGCGAGAGCTACAGCTTTCCGGCGGGGTCGTGGTCGAGCAAATCATTCGCCCGACCGGACTACTGGATCCGGAAATCGTAGTTCGGCCGGTGCAAGGACAGGTGGACGACCTGCTCAGTGAGATCCGTGATCGAGAGAAGCGGGGCGAGCGAGTTCTGGTCACGACCCTGACGAAACGGATGGCGGAGGACCTTTCCGAATACTTGCAGGGGGTCGGGATCCGCGTGAGATATATGCACTCCGACATCGATACGATCGAAAGGATGGAGATCCTGCGAGGGTTGCGTCTGGGTCGATTCGACGTGCTCGTGGGAATCAATCTGCTTAGGGAGGGACTCGACCTTCCAGAGGTCTCCTTGGTCGCTATTCTAGATGCCGACAAAGAGGGGTTCCTCCGAGACTCCCGCTCGCTGATCCAGACGATCGGTCGAGCTGCCCGAAACGTGGATGGACGAGCGATCCTCTATGCGGATCGAATGACTGATTCCATGCGAAGATGCATCGACGAAACCGAGCGAAGGAGGGAGCTCCAGTTCGAGTTTAACGCGCAGCACGGGATTGTTCCGCGAACGATTCGCAAGAGCGTTCAGGAAATAGAGTTCACGACACGCGTGGCCGACGCTCGGGTGACGCCCGCTCCTCGGGTGGCAGATAGCGCGAGGTCCTACCAGGATGAGGTGAACACCGAGGAGTTGATCCGGGCAATAGAGGCAGAAATGGAAACCGCTGCCGCGGCGCTCGACTTTGAGCGGGCAGCGTTGTTGCGTGATGAACTCTTCGACCTGAGGGTCCGAGTGTCATGAGCCGAGCGTCGGGATGATCCTGTCGGAACGGGAACTGGTCCAGTGGGGAGGACGCATAGGGCGGGACGTCGAGGTACCCATCTTTCTCGGCTTGCGAGGTTCGCTCGGAGCCGGCAAATCGGTTCTCGCCCGAGCCATCGCTCGTGGCGCTGGAGTCGGAGTGGCGATCCCCTCGCCAACCTTCAACATACTCTTCCGGTATCAAGCGCGAGAGGAGGTTGAGGTGGTCCATCTCGACCTATTTCGACTTCGGAAGCCGGAAGAGCTCTGGGAGCTCGGGTGGGAGGAGCTCGGGCAAGGCCCCGAGATTGTGTTAGTTGAGTGGCCGGAGCGCGCCGGAGAGAACCTCCCTCAGGATCGTTGGGACGTACACCTTTCGGCTCCAGAGTCCGGCTCCCTCGTGCGGATGGTGCAGGTCCATAGAGTCGGTTCCCCTCCTCACCTACCGGGGTTTCCCGTTTCGTTGGATACCCCGCCGTGAAGGATGCGGCACTACTCTTGGCTCTCGATACGTCCTCCGAGATTGGCTCGGTGGCGGTCGCGCGCGGCGATGCGGTGCTAGGTAGCCGGTGGCTCCTTCGCAAGGGTGAGCACGCCACCGCACTCATCCCCCAGATTGCGGCGGCGCTCGTCAGCGCCGGCGTGGATCGCGGAGACCTTGATGGCTTGGTCGTCGGGCACGGACCCGGGTCTTTCACGGGACTTCGGATTGCCGCGGCCACGGCCAGAGGTCTCGCGAAAGGACTGTGCCTTCCGCTCTGGCATCATTCCTCGTTGGCTGCGGCTGCGGCATCGCTGGACGTCGACCCCCCGAAACCTCTCGGCCATGGTGAAGGGTCGGGTCCTGATGCGGTCAGGCAGGTGGCAGCCCGTGGGCCCTGCTATGTCCTCTTTGACGCGAGAGCCGACCGGGTCTATGGCGCGTGCTACCGGTTATCATCCGACAGAATCGAGACCGTTGTAGGCCCGGCGGCTTCTACCCTTTCAGAGGTCCTCAAGACGGAGATTCACGAGAACACCTGGTTTTGCGGGGACGGTGCCCTCCGCCACGCCGAGGCTTTGGTTGACGCCGGTCACCCGGTGTTCCCGTTCCCAGCGGGACTCCCGACAGCCGAGGGGTTGCTGCGTGTGCACTGCCTTAGCGACGGGGGAGCGGCGGTTGAAGATGGCGCTCGGTGGGAGCCGGAATACCTCAGGTCTCCGTCCGCATGGACTCCCTCTCAAACCCAGTCGTGAGTCCACCTCAGCCCGCACCTGCAGCGCCCACGGGGAGCCATAGGAGGGGGCCGATCGGCGCCTGGGCCAGACAGGTCCGGATCCGACAGGCTCGATCGGAGGATATTGATGGAATCGCCGAGGTTGAAGTCAGCTGCTTCTCCGCCCCGTGGAGCCGCGAGACGTTCCAGTCTTTGGTGGGTCGAGCGCACGTTGATCTTCTCATCGCTGAGGTTGAGCCTTTCGCCCAGGGGGCTGGCTGGCCAACGGCCCCCACGGCGTCTCCCGAAGTGGTTGGGCACGGCATTCTCTGGTGCGCTCAATCCGAAGCAGAGTTGGCGAACCTCGCGGTGGCACCCGCATTTCGAGGACGGGGGATCGGGAGAGCTCTTCTAAGACAGTTGATTCGCGGCGCCTCGAATGGCGGGGTGCGATCGGTGTTCCTCGAGGTCCGTGCTTCCAACGAGGCCGCACTGGCTCTCTACCTGCGACAGGGGTTCCGTCAAGTGGGTATCCGTAAGCACTATTAAGATCGGCCGAGAGAGGACGCGCGGGTGCTGCGCGTGGCGCTGGCGCCTGACGGTTCGGGTGAATCAAAGGACCATCAAGACACCCAGCTGGAGTCGGCGTAGACCACGGCGACGCTGAAACGGAAGGAGAGAAGGAGAGGACGATGCGCTATCCCGAATACCGTGGGCGTCGACTCAGGAGTAGTGCAGCCATTCGCAGGCTCGTGCGAGAGTCCCGATTGTCGCCACATCGTCTCATTCTACCCCTTTTTGTCGAGCCGGGTGCTGGCGTACGCACCACGGTTGACTCCATGCCTGGAGTCTTTCGGACTTCGATCGACGAGGTCGTCCGCGATGCTGAGAAGGCAGTCGAGCTGGGGTTAGGCGGGGTAATCCTTTTCGGAATCCCCGAAACCAAGGACGAGTTAGGCAGCGGCGCTTGGTCGGAAACGGGCATCGTCCAACGTGCCATTGGGGCGGTGAAGTCGGAAGTTCCAGAGCTGCTTGTGGTGACAGATGTGTGTCTCTGCGAATACACCTCGCACGGACACTGCGGCGTCGTCGCGGGTGGCGGGGTCGCGAACGACCCCACACTTGAGCTTCTGGCACGCACGGCGCTCAGTCACGCCCAGGCAGGCGCAGACATGGTCGCTCCCTCGGATATGATGGACGGCCGTGTCGGTGTGATCAGGAAAACGCTTGACGGCTCCGGATTCTATGAGACTCCGATCATGAGCTACTCGGTCAAATACGCGTCAGCCTTTTATGGGCCGTTTCGGGACGCGGTTGACGCTGCGCCCTTCATTGGCAGTCGCTCGAGCCACCAGATGGACCCGGCCAATGCCGACGAGGCGCTCCGAGAGGCTTTCGCAGATCTCGAGGAGGGGGCGGACATTCTGATCGTGAAGCCGGCGCTGGCGTACCTCGATGTGATTCGAAGGATAAAGGAAGAAACCGGTGTTCCTGTAGCCGGATACCATGTCTCGGGCGAATACGCAGCCATCATGGCTGCCATCGAGCGCGGCTGGCTCGATGAGGGGGCCATGCGAGAAGCCTTGACGTCGATCCATCGGGCCGGTGCCGATGTGATCATCTCATATTGGGCAAGAGAGTTTGCTAGCGCGTACAACGAAAACGGCGGGTAAAACATATGAGGTCAACGCGTTGACCCTGTTTGCAGCCGCCGGTTATCTTCTCGGGGACGCCTAAGGGCCGGCCCAAGAGAAGCGACCAGGTCGCCGCAACCCGGTCCGCGGGGTTGTCGTCCTGGGCGCCGACCAACAATCCCAAACTGTGGAGCCATCATGATTCGCCCGGGGAGCACCATCCTCGCGATCTTGCTCTTCTCCCTACCGTCACAGGCTCAGGTTCCGGGTGGGACCGAGCGAGAACACACGGTCCGTTCCGGGGAGAGCCTCACGGGCATCGCGAATGCCTACTACGACTCGGCATCGGAGTGGGAGCGAATCTTTGAGGCCAATCGAACACGCCTGGATGATCCCGACCAGCTCCAAGTCGGCATTGTACTCGTAATACCGGGCCTTGCAGCGACCGAACCGCGATCTGCCGGTGTGACCGGGGTTCAGGTCTCCGCTTCTGGTACGATGGACCAGGACGCCTCCTCCTTCGAGGCGAGGCGCGCCTTGCTCCAGTCTCGACCCTTTGAGCCCGTGGGCGTTCCCGACGTGCCCTTCGGTGACCGGTCCGTCTTCTTCGACCTTCCCGAGCCTGAGATGCAGGCCGCGATCGTGGTTCTTCAAGTCGCAGACGAGATCCCGGCTCTCGCTCCGTCGATCTTCAACGCTGCTGGGTGGCTCGTCCGGGAAGAGGACGAAAACCGGCGGCTTGGGGAGATCGTGGGATTTGCCGACGGCAGGACTGTTGGGGCGGGGTCAGACACAAGCCAGCTGTACGAGAACGTCCGAATCGGACTCGCGGTTGAAGACAGTCCTGAGACGGGCGACGAATTTCTGGTCTATTCGGTAGAACGAAACGTGAGGGAGCTTGGAGGAATCGCTGCGCCCACCGGCCGGGCACGGGTGATCGAGGTTGGAGACCGAGATGTGATTGCAGAGATCGTGCAGGCGTTCGGTCGAGTGCAGATCGGGCATCTCGTGACACGGGCCCGGACGTTTCCGCTGTCTCCAGGCGTCCATCCGATAGAGGTGAGCTCCAGCGTCGAGCGAGAATCCTTGCGATGCAAGATGAGAAGGAGCTCTATCTCCCGGGGGACTTCGCCTTCATCGATGGCGGCAGAAACCGAGGGCTAGCAATTGGTGACGAGTTGATTGGGTTGGGCGATGAAGAGGAAGATTGGGCCGGGCTCGAAGTGGCACGTTTCCAAGTGGTCGGTCTTCAAGATGACGTTGCGACCGTCCGACTCCTCTCACCATGGTCGCCCCGTGACATCCGGCCTGGATTGCGGCTGGCGGTCGATCGGAAAATGCCTTGATCGGACCCTGGGGGTAGCCGCCTCTTGATTTGCCCTGCCAACCGCAGGCGCTCGCGGCCGTGATCCATCTTGCCGCCTTCGTTTTCTACGTCGGCGCTTTTTGCCTCTGGGTCTCGCTTCTCGTCCGGGGACCTCAAGGCCACGCCGTTCGTGGCGCGTCCGGTCTTATCGCAGTTGCGGTCACTCTGCACGCGATGGCCCTCGCCGAATTCTGGCTTACGTATGACGAGTTGCCGCTTGGGGGCCTTGGGCCCGTCCTATCGTCTCTTGCGTTCGTGGGAGGGGTGGCGCTGGTCGCCATGCTCCCATTGAAGGAGGTGGCCCGGATCGCGCTCGGGCTCCTCCCCTTCGTGCTGCTCCTGCAGGGTTCCGCGTTGGCTCTGGGGATCGAACCCTCCCCACAGGATCTCGATTTTCAAGGAGCCGGCTTTATCCTTCATGTAGCGCTGGCCCTTCTTGGGTTGCAGGGTCTTGCGATCGCCTTCGTGGCGGGGCTTCTCTACCTCATCCAGCATCACGAGCTGAAGGTGAAGCGGCTCGGGAGGCTGTTCCGCTTCATCCCACCGCTTGCCACACTCGAGAACGTCGGAAGAATCGGTCTGTCTGTCGGTTTCGTCGCGTTGAGCGTCGCCCTGGTGGTGGGATGGGCGTGGACCGTTCAGAATCTCGGATCGCTACAGATCGACGACCCGAAGGTGATCTGGGCAGTTCTGAGTTGGGTGGTGTTTCTCGGAATCTTCGTGGCTCGACGCGGGAAAGGCGGGAGTGAATACCGAAGTGCTCTCGCCGCAGTCATCGGGTTTGGCATCGTGATCGGAACCTATCTCGCGCTCAGGATCACGGCGGGCGGCACAGGACTATTCCTGTGACTGCAGGGCCCCAGCAAACTCCGTGAGCATACCCCTCGCAGTGGTCGGCGTGAGCCACGAGACGGCGCCGGTTGAAGTCCGAGAACGGCTCACCTATGGCCCAGTCGAGGGCGCCAGCGCGCTCTCGTTCCTCCGTCAAGAGGAGGATGTCGAGGAAGCCGTCCTCCTTTCAACCTGCAACCGAACTGAGGTCTACCTCTTTCCAGCGGGCGCGGGGACAGCGCGACAAACCGTCGAGAGACTCTTCGCGCGAACGGCCGCCTACGCTGCGGACGGGCTCAAGAACTACCTGTTCGAGAAGCGTGGCGAGAAGGCGGTCACTCATCTTTTTCAGGTTTCCTCAGGGCTCGACGCGATGGTCACCGGGGAGGCGGAGATTCAGGGACAGGTACGGGAGGCGTACCAGCAGGCGGCAGACGTCCGGGTTAGCCCAAGGCTCGTAGGCCCGGTGCTCAACCGGCTATTTCAGACAGCCCTGTCAGCCGGAGGGCGGATCAGGTCCGAAACATCCATTGGCGAGGGTTCCGCTTCGGTGGCCTCGGTCGCGGTGGAGCTGGCAGGGAAGATTTTCGGTTCGCTTCAAGGGAAGAGGGTGCTAGTGCTCGGGGCAGGAATCACGGGTGAGCTCATCGTCGATGCGCTGACCCGTGAGGGAGTCCAGAGTGTAGCCGTCGCGAACCGGACGTATGATCGTGCGGTCACGCTGGCACGAAAGCACCGTGGTCAGGCCATCCCGTTCGATCGCATAGCAGACACGTTGTCGACGGTGGACATCGTTCTAAGCTCCACAGCCGCCCCACATCCCGTCCTGACCAGGACGATCCTAGCAGAATCCTTCGCCGAGCCCCGCAGGCATCCCCTCCTCATCATCGATATCGCCATACCCCGGGACGTGGATCCCTCGGTGGGTGACGAACCAGAGGTCTTCCTCTACAATGTGGACGACCTGAGAACCATCGTCGAAGAGCACGTCGAATTGAGAGAGAGCGCGCTGCCTGAGGCGGATCGAATCATAAGGAGTCACGCCGACGAATTCTGCGCCTGGTATGCGTCCCGAGAGGTCGTCCCCGTGATCCAGACGATGAGGAAGAAGGCGGAGGTGCACCGGGAATCTGAGCTCTCTCGCCTATTCCGGGTGCTCGATAACCTCACACCGGAAGAGCGTGCTCGAGTCGAGGATTTTTCTCGGCGCCTGCAGAACAAGCTCCTACACGAGCCGACTGCGCGCCTTCGCAAGGGGATGGCGCACGGAGGTGGCCCGAGTCTGGTGGAGGCGGTTCGGTTTCTCTACGGGATTGAGGAGGGCGGCGATCCGGCAAGTGCCCGCCCCCTTGCAAATCGGGACGATGATTTGGGGCCAACAAACGAGGACTCAGCTGAGGGGGTTGGCGACGAATGACGGACAGTGGCGCGGGGCCGGAGATCGCCGAGCGGTCTGGTCGAAGTCGGCGGGTTCTCGTTACGGGCGGAGCGGGATTCATCGGCAGCCATGTGGCAGATGGTTACCTCGCTCGCGGAGACCGAGTCTGGATCGTGGACGACCTTTCCTCTGGGAGGAGAGGCAACCTCCCCGCGAAAGCGACGTTCGTCCACATGTCGATAGAAGATCCCGACCTGGGGGATCTGTTCTCTGAAGTCGGGTTCGACCTCGTGAATCACCACGCAGCGCAGATAGATGTGAGAACTTCGGTACGAGATCCAAAAAAAGACGCATGCACCAACGTCCTCGGGCTTCTGAACATCCTCGAAGCGGCGCGAAGCCACGGTACATCTAGGGTTGTTTATATTTCCTCGGGAGGCGTTGTGTATGGAGAGCCGGAGGTGATCCCGACCCCTGAGACTTCGCCCAAGCTTCCTTTGTCGCCGTATGGGGTCACCAAGCTGTCCGGTGAGTTCTATCTTCACTATTACCGAAGGATCCATGGATTGGAGTACGTCGCACTGAGGTATTCGAATGTCTACGGACCCCGACAAGATCCTCACGGTGAGGCTGGGGTGGTGGCGATATTCTCCCAGAGACTCCTTGCCGAGGAGGAGCTGCAAGTCTTCGGTGACGGAGAGCAAACCCGCGACTACGTCTACGTGGGTGATGTGGTCGAAGCAAATCTGTTCGTGTCCGATCTTCCCATCGGAGAGGGGAAAAACATAGACGACTTTGCGTTCAACATTGGAACAGGGATAGAGACGAGCGTGAACGGTCTGGCAGAGGCTCTCGAAGAAGTGTCCGGTCACCAATCCGGACGACGGTTCGAGCCGCCTCGGCTGGGCGAACTCCAGCAGAGTGCGCTTGATGCCTCGCGGATCCGAGATCGAGGCTGGGAGACGAAGGTCAGTGTCGAGGAAGGACTGGGCGCGACCTTCCGTTGGATCGCCGATCGGGCGCAGACGGCCCGCGGAGTGGAGACGTGAGCGTAGTCTTCCTACAGGCCGGCCGTGCGGTGCCCCAAAGTGCCTGGGACCTCGTGTTGGGAGGGACACTCCCTACAAAGGTTGTTCTCCTTGTGCTTCTCGCGTTCTCGGTCGCCTCGTGGGTCCTCATTTTCTGGAAATGGAGACAGTTCAGAGGGATCCGGCAACAGGGAGACCGTTTCCTCGACGCGATGGAGCGTTCGCAGCGGATGGAGGATGCATATAGGGCCATCCTGACACTTCCCGATTCCCCCTACGGGAGGGTCTTCCGGCAGGGCATGAACTTCTTCAGTGAGCTACGGCCTGGCGCGCTCCGGGAAAGCCCCGAGGAGGACGACGGACTTTCGCTCACACAACTAGAGGTTCTTCGGCTCGTGATGGAAAAAGAAGAAGCCGAGGAAAGGGACGAACTCGCTGTAGGTCTCACTTGGCTCGCGATTGTTGGTTCGGTTTCGCCTTTGCTTGGGCTGATGGGAACCGTCCTAGGAGTCATGAACGCCTTTCTAGGGATCGTCAGTACCGGCTCCACGAATATCGGTGCCGTTGCCCCAGGTGTGGCGGAGGCGCTGGTGACGACTGTAGTTGGCTTGGCTGTCGCGATCCCGGCGGTCATCGCATACAACTTCTTTGTCGCGCGGCTGAATCTGGTTTCAGGGGAATTGGAAGGGTTCTCGTCCGAGTTCATTGGAACCCTGGCCAGGGAAGGTCGCGTTTGAGCCTGGGTGGACGCAGAGGATCGTCGGCACGGGCCGATCTCGAAATGAACGCCGAGATCAACGTCACTTCTCTTATTGACGTTGCCTTCACCCTCTTAGTGATTTTTATTATCACTGCGCCTGCTCTTCAGGGTGGGATAGAGGTGCGGCTTCCAGAGGCGCAGGTGCAGCCGCTCTTGCCAGCCGAGAATCCCTTCATCTTGACTGTTGTCGAAGATGGGACGGTCTTCATAGGGGAAACTCCGATCGAGGCAGCCGAGTTTGCTGATGTCTTTCCTCAACTATTCTCGGCCGCCACCCCCTCCGAGGTGTTCATTAGGGGCGACTCCGCCGCAACCTACGGTCGAATCCTTCCAGTTATTGGAATCGTGGCCGACGTCACGCGTGAAGCAGGGGTGCCCTGGCGCCTTGTCGCCCAAGAACTTCCCCCGCGGTGAGTCGACGACAGACTGTGCACGTCCGCGCCTCTTGAGAAGGGAACTGGCAGGAAAGATCTTCGGGCCCGGCAGCGGGGTATGAGAGCTCTGGATACGCCATGATTAACCTGATGAACTGGAGCCGAAACCCGGGCCGGCCTAACAAGGGCCCAGTCCTTCTATCCGTCGGACTGCATGGCTCGCTGGTGATCGCAGCGTGGTGGGGAGACCGAGTGGCGCGCGACCCCATCGAGTACGTCACCTATGAGATGCAGCTGATTACCGAGGCCGAACTGGACGCAATCGATTCCCCCCCGATCGTCGAGACCCCGAATGTCGCGCCGCCAGCTCCGGAGCCCGAACCTGAACCAGTGATGCCTGAGCCTGAGCCTGAGCCTGAACCGGAGCCCGAAGCCGAGACGCCCGACCCCGAACCGGAGCCAGCGCAAGTAGACATCGTCGATGAGCCTCCAGAACAGCCTATCGAGAATGCCTCCACGGAGGAAATGGCGGTCAGGATGGCGGGGCTGCGCAGAGACTACCCGGAGTACTACGATCAGATTGTGCGTGAGATCAACCGCTGTTTCCGTTGGAACGGTGGTGGGAATTGGAGAGCGGTGATCCGATTCGAGATCGGCGATGACGGCCGCATCCCCGATTCCTCCATCCGGATCTTTTCTCCGTCGGCGAATGGTGCATTCGACATCGAGGCATTCGGCGCGGTTGCGTGTGCTGGAGGCGGACGCCTGGGACCCCTGCCAGACGATCTCCCATACGATGCGTTGCCCGTTCAGTTCACCTTCCAGCCAGCCTAGGAAAGCGAGACGCACTGGAGGGCAGCAGATGAAGACGAAAGGAGACGAAACGTCCGACGGGACCCCTTTACCATTGCACGGATTCCAGGAGGTCGGGATGTGCGCAGACGCTCACCGGTTCGCACGAACTCATCGGGTTCGTTTGCTGCTATTCGCGCTTGTCTGGTACGGAGCGGTCGTCACCGAGGCATCGGCTCAAGACGTTGAGGAGCGTTTTCCTGGTGTGAGTCTCGGGCTGGCATACGAAACACGGACCCTCCCGACGCTGGCGATTCAGCCCTTCACCGGTCTCGGTAGCGGCGCTCAGTCTCAGGCCTCTCAGGTCGAAAATATTCTGGCTCGGGACCTCCGGTATTCGGACCGTTTCAACGTGATGGACGCGCTCCCCGCCGCTCTCGTCAGAGACGAGGTGGACTATGCTTTGTGGGACGAGATCGGTGCGACATGGTTGGCCACGGGTCGCGTCCAGGGAGTCGGCTCAAACGCCGTGCTGATTCTGGAGCTGCACGATGTCGTCTATAGAGAGGTGACGACCCGAGGTCGCTTTGCGCTTCCAGACGTTGAGTCATCGGGATTCAGAATGGCGGCGCATGCGGTGTCAGATTCGATCGTTCGCTGGGTATTCGATGAGCCTGGAATCGCGGCGACACGCATCCTTTTTTCAAGGCGAATGGAGGATGGGAGTCAAGACCTCTGGGTGGTCGATTCAGACGGTGAGAACCTTCGGCGCCTCACGAGTCACAGAGGCGGCGAGTTCGGGGTCCCGATCTCCCTGACTCCCGACTGGTCTCCCGACGGGACGCGCGTGGCATACACCTCGTACAAGGACGAAGGAATGCCGCGAATCTATGAATTGAACATGCAGACGGGTGAAGAGAAGGCGGTGCCGACCCCGCGGCCCGGTGACTACATCTCCCCCGCCTACCATCCCGACGGAGACTTCCTCTACTTCGCCATCAACGGCGGAGGCTCCAGCGGAATCCACCGCTACAACGTTTTGGACGAGTGTTGTTTCGGGAGCCTCACGCAAAGTCGCAGCGAAGACATTTCTCCGACCTTCTCTCCGGACGGACAGAACCTCGCGTTCAACTCAAACCGTCTCGGAGTTGGGGCACCGCAGATCTACATGATGTCGACCGACGGCTCAGGCCGTCCGGAAATCGTTTCACCTTATGTGTACAGTACACCCGGTTATTACACTTCTCCTGACTGGTCCCCTGTAGGGAATCGGGTGGCCTATCACGGGAGAGTGCAGCGCAGAGGGGTTCACCAGATCCTCGTTGCGGAGTTGGATGATAGGAACCGTGTGCGGCAGACGTCCCAGATTACGTTCAGCGGGGTGAACGAGGATCCGAGCTGGGCTCCGGACGGTCGACACCTGGTCCATGTGGGTGAGAGGCAGTACGGATTCGGTTTGTTCGTTACCGACCTGTTCACCGGGAATACTCGCACTCTGGTCTCAGGGATTCGGCCCAACCCTCCGGCTTGGTCGCCACCGCTCATCACATCGGTTAGCAGGGGCCGCTAGGAGCCCGGGGCTCTTGCCCTCAGGGCATTGCGCCGCAACCAGTTTTTAGGTTATTTGCCATGTAGTTTCCCCGAAATCAGGAGGGGTAGCGCCAGAAGTGAACCCGGGATTAGCCGGAGAATCTGGCGGGCAGGCGCGAGGGTGCGTGTCGTAGGTGTGGGTGTAGGCCTGAGTGCAGTTGCGCGTTGTACGAGTCCACCTTTCTGCTATCAGGAGCATCGATGATGTATCGCAGACTTCTCGTTGTGTCTGTGGTTCTCGGGGGGCTGACGCTTGCCGCCTGTGGCGGTGAGCCTCCGCCGGAACCTCCTGCGCCCGCGCCGATGGCGACTGGGCCGGACCTTGACTCGCTCCGAGCGTACGAAGACTCGGTACGGGCCGCTAGAGAGGCCGAGGCTCGTGCGGCCGCCGAGAGGGAGAGGGCGATCGCGGATGCGCGGGCTATTCTCGAGCAGCGGGTTAACTTCGACTACGATCAGTCGGCGCTTCGTTCGGACGCGGAGTCCTTGCTTCGTCAGAAGCTCGCAATCCTCCGTGCGAGCCCGCAGGTTGAGATTCGGCTCGAGGGTCATGCCGATGAAAGGGGCTCAGTCGAATACAATCAGGCGCTCGGGAACCGCCGTGCACAGAGTGTTCTCGAGTTCTTCTCGCAGCAGGGGCTTTCGGCCGGCGGGTTCCAGACCACTTCCTTCGGTGAGGAACGGCCCCTTTCGACGGCAAGTAGTGAGAGCGCCTGGGCTCAGAATCGCCGAGTAGAATTCGTGATCGTCTCAGGGGGCGGCTCAATCAGCCCGGCGGAGTAGTAGGGGCACCCTGGCGCGACCGGATCGTACCTGCACTTTACGCGGCTGAGAGCACCGGCCGGGTGGACCCTGTGTCTTCCGGCCGGTGTAGGCCAACCCAGTCGCTGCAGGATTCCTCCCTCCTCCACGATCCGGGCGAGGGTGGCCATAGGAGAAGCTCCGGGCTATGAACGTCACGATTCCCCTACGGCCGGGCCGACTCGGAACCGAGCGCCCGCCCGACTCTATCCGCGGCATCTCTAGAATACCTGTAGTTCTGGGCCTCTTTCTCGTCGTCTCGGGCTGTGCAACCAAGGGTGATCTTCGAGATCTCCGGGAGGAGATCCGCGAACTCAACTCGCAGCAGCAGGCCCTACTCCAGGAGGTTCAGGAGTCGCAGCAGGCGCAACGAGATTCGATTTCGGCGGTGGCTCAGAATGTTCAGGAAAGTCGGGCGGAATCAGCGCGCCGTTCTTCGAGCATCGAGGATCTGCTCCTTACCATTCAGGAACTGACGGGGCTTTCCCAGCAGCAAGTTGCGGGTCTCCGAGACCAGATCGAGCGGGACCGCGCGCAGAGGGCGTTCGGTCCCCCCGGGGTTTTCGGTAGCGCGCCCAGCGCCGGAGGCGGTGACCAGGCCACGGAGCTCTATGAAGCAGCCGTTACCCAGCTCGGCAGAGGCACGCTCAGCGCGGCTCGCGTAGGCTTTCGTCAGATCGTTGAGCAGTTTGGGTCGCATGAGCTGGCGCCCGAGGCGCGATACTACTTGGCGGACATCTTGTACCGGGAAGGCGATACCGAGAGCGCGATCGACGCGTTTCTCGAACTCCCGGAGTTCCACCCGACCGCGCCGCGCGTTCCCGACGCATTGTACCGGGTTGGAACCCTCCACCTGGAGCTGGGGAGTCCGGACGATGCGGAAGAGTACTTCGAGCGAGTGGTCAACACTTGGCCCGACTCGGGGGCGGCGGACCTTGCCAGGGACGCCCTTCGGGATCTCCGTTAGTCGGCAAGACTACAGCTGTGCGGCGCGGCTACTCTGCCACGACCCTCTCGTTACGCCGCCGACTGACCTCGCCCCCGCCTGACTCGAGCCATGCGTTGCCCTCAGTGCGATTCGAGCGAAAACCGGGTTGTGGATACGCGCACCAGCCGAGGTGGCCGCGCGGTCAGACGGCGTCGGGAATGCACCGAATGCGAGTCGCGCTTTACGACGTACGAATACATCGAGGAGCGCCCTATCCAGGTCTTAAAGAGGGGAGGGGGTTCTGAAGGGTTCGATCGGATGAAGCTCGCGCGTTCGGTCCAGACGGCGTGCGCGAGACGTCCGGTTTCGCTCTCGCAAGTCGAGTCGATCGTCGACCAAGTAGAGGACGTGCTCTCTCGGCAGGCTGGCGTCGAGGTTGCCAGCGATCTTATTGGCGAGATGGTGATGGACCGACTCAAACCGCTAGACCGAGTTGCCTACGTTCGGTTCGCATCCGTATACCGAGATTTCCAGGATGAGGACGAGTTCCAGGAGTTTGTGCGTGAAATGAAGGAAAGAGGACGTCGAGAGCAGCAACGCGAGTACCAGTCCGAGCTCCCCTTCGGGTAGGTAGCATGCCCCGCCCCGTTTCGAACTCTCTCGGCGAAATGCCCTTCCTCGATCATCTGGAGGAGCTGCGGTGGCGTATCTTCTACGTCCTCATCGCGCTCGCAGTTGGCACAATCGTGGGCTTCCTGGTGGTCAACTATCTGGGGATCATGGAGATCCTCATTCGCCCGATAAGACCGCTCCTGGACGAAGGCGAGCTCGCCTACTTTAGTCCCGCGACTCCGTTCTTCATAACCCTCAAGCTCTCATTGGTCGTCGGGATTCTCCTGGCTCTGCCTATCGTCGTATATCAGCTGTGGGCTTTCCTTTCGCCTGGGCTGAAGAAAGAAGAGAAGCGAATCATCGTCCCTAGTCTCTACTTCGGGCTCGTCCTCTTCTGCCTGGGGGTGACGATGGCCTATTACCTCGTTTTGCCCTTGGCCCTCATCTTTCTCGCCGGTTTTCAGCAGGAGTTTCTCGCCCCAACGATCGAAGTTGGAGAATACCTCGGCTTCGTCACTCGAATTCTGCTCGCCTTCGGTGCGGTATTCGAGCTCCCGATCGTAATCATGATTCTATCGGTGCTGGGGATCGTGACTCCGACCTTTCTCCGGGACAAGCGTCGCCACGCGATTGTATTGATGACCGTGCTCGCATCCCTGCTCACTCCGGGCGACATCGCTTCGACTCTCCTGATGATCGGCCCGATGCTCATTCTCTATGAAGTGAGCATCTTCATTTCTGCGACGATTTATCGGAAGAAAGAGGAACACAGCATCCTGGACGCGTCCGAAGAGCCACCGGCGGGTGCAGTCGGCGCGGAAGGGCCGTGATCGGCCGGTTTTCAAGGGCCGCAGGCTCTTGGGCCATCCTTGTCCTCGCGGGAGTCCTCTCGAGCCATCCGCCGCTTCTAGCTCAGGTTATTCCTCAGGAGGAGAGCCGTCCGGATTCGATTCGTGCGATGGTACTGGATCGGATCCGGGAGCAGGGCGTCAACGATGCGGAGCCCGGTGCAGACACCCTTTCGGTTGAGATCGACCGAGACGAGAACCCCCAGTCGGTCGCCGAGGGGTCCCAGCGGCCCGGGGGTGGGATAACCCCAGCTGACCTGCCTGCCGGCGCAGATTCGATCATGCAGGCACTCGCAGAGCTCGTGGGCTTCAGCGCGGCGAGCTACGAAGGGGACCGGGCAGACTTCGACGCCGGAGCTCGCCGCCTTGTTCTCTGGGGCACCGAAGAGTCTCGGGCACGCTTCTCCGGACAAGGCGTCCGGCTCGAGGCCGATTCCTCGATTACATACGAGGATCGGCTAGGACGAGTGCGGACCAGCGGACCCTCCGACCTAACCCCCGAAACAGGAGAGCCGCTCAGTAGCGAGCTTCTCATCTACGACTTGGTTGCTCAGCGTGGGACTGCGATCGGCGCTGAGACGACTTACTCGCAAGGTGCGCAGTGGATCGTGCGTGGTGATCTGGACTCTGTCGAAGAGGACCTCCTCTTTGGGACCGCCGCTCGATTTACAACCTGTGACCTGCCTGATCCGCACTCCTTTTTTCGAGCCGCCGAGCTCAAGGTGATAAACAATCAGGTCCTTGTTGCTCGCTCGGTGCGGATGTACGTCGACGACGTGCCCGTCCTTTGGCTTCCCTTCATCGCCCAAAATCTTGGCAGGGGCCGGGCGAGTGGTATTCTGACCCCGACATTCTCGATCAACGATGTATTCAGAACGTCCTCGAGCTACAATCGGCGCGTTTCAAACATGGGTTACTACTGGGCCATGAGTCAGTATTCAGACATGGCTGTGGCCTTCGACTGGTTTTCGGACAACTATACGGCCCTGCAAGGCGGGATCCGATACCGGTGGGCACGGCAATTCCTCGATGGCGGTCTGAACGTAAAGCGCTACTGGAGGGGGACTGGACAGCAGGAATTAGGGCTTGATACGAACCACCAGTGGAATATTTCAGAGCGCACGTCAGTAAGGGCTTCCGGCCGCTACATCTCCAGCTCGACGTTCGTTCGCCAAAACTCTTTGGATCCGCGAGAGAGCACGGCAACCGTGGACTCAGACGCGACTCTGAGTCGTCGATTTAATTGGGGTCAGCTTACCCTAGGATCGAGCCGGAAGCAGTACCTGAACGAGGACCGAACGGAAACCACGCTTCCATCTGCAAGCCTCTCGCTTGCCACGATGACCCTGTTCGCCCAGCCCAACGCTGAGGCCGCCCGATGGTACAACAACCTCTCAGTGAGCGGCTCGATGAGCTGGGACCGCCGCATTGAAGACCGGGAGATGCAAGCGGATAGCATGTTCAATTTCGGGTTGGCCTCGAAGATCAGGACTGAGGGCTCCGCTCGTGGGAACATGAGCCTCGGTGATCTGTCCCTCCGTGGAAGCCTAACGACTCGGGAAAGCGTGTTTGAAGCGGTTCCTGGAGCACTGGCCATCCTGGAACCAGTCGAGATCCCTGCCGCTCCCTCCACCGGCCAAGGTGACTTCCGCTCAGGTGATCTCGAATGGTCAACTGGGCTGTCCTACCAGCAGGATCTGATCGGGTCAACGACCCTGACACCAACGGTGAGCATCGAGGGATCGATGCTACGGGTCGACTCCATCCCTGAGGCTCGCGAGTTCATCGCGGGCACGAATCGGATCCGCGCCGGCGCCACACTCCAGACCGACATCTATGGATTCTACCCGGGCTTCGGACGTTTCGAGACCATCCGGCACAAGATTACACCCAGTGTGAGCTGGTCCTACGCTCCCGAGGTAACGCCGACTGAGCTGCAGGCTCGGGTGTTCGGTCCGACAGCCGCACGCACGCAGAACGCCTTCACGGTCGGGTTCAATCAAACGTGGGAGGCCAAGGTTTCCGAGCCCGAGCCAGACGCGAGCGTGCCCGACAGCTTGGAAACGGCAGGCCCTGCCCTGCCCGGTGAGGACTCTCTCCAGGTCGCGGACAGCGTGCAAGCGGCGAACGGCGCGGCGGGGCCGGACGAACTTCAACCTACAGGGTCTGAGGAGGCACCTGAAGGCGCGCAGGTGCCCGCGCAGGCTGCGGCGGGAGACGATGACGCGCTCGGCAGACTTCCACCGACGCGAAATATCGTGCTCCTCGGACTTCAGACGAATGCCATCACTTACGACCTCATCGAAGCGGACTCAACGGGCAACTTCATCGATGGTTTTAGAACGCTCAGCCTTGCCAACCGTGTCAGCTCCGACTATCTGCAGGGCCTGAATCTCTCCTTTACTCACGACCTGTTCGACGACTCGGGAAAGTTAGAAGGGGGCGCGCGCGAGTTCAGCCCCCACCTCTCTCAGCTGTCAGTTGGATTCACATTGGACGAGAGGTCCGGTCTTCTGCGTGCCTTCGCTGGGCTGCTTGGGATCGAGACCGATCCCGAGCCCGAGCCAGGGGCTGAGGAGGAAGAGCCAGAACTGGACTTGGAAGAGGTTCCCGATGCACCGCTCGATCAGTTCACCGGTTTTGACTCGAACAGGGTGATCCCAGGGGAGGATCCGCGCGATCGACAAGCGCGACGGGAGGGGTGGGAGGCGGACATCGACTATTCGCTCACCCGGCCGCGGGACGCTGCGCGCGGAAGCGCGCTTCGAGCGCAAATGATCCGGAGTCGGCTTTCCTTTACGCCCTCCCAGAACTGGACCGTTGACTGGTCCACCTCCTACGACGTCGAGGCGCGCCATTTCAACGACCATGTCGTAAACCTTCGGCGGGATCTTCACGAATGGGAGGCAAACTTCAGCTTTGTCCAAACCGCCACTGGCAACTGGTCTTTCCAATTCGAGGTCGCGTTGAAGGCGAACCAGGACCTTAAGTTCGACTACCGTCAGCGAAGTTTGGAGGCAGACCGGATCCGTTTCTGAAGGCACCAAGCGGTGTGTCGTCGCCCTCCCCGGCTGTCCTCTTTCGAGGACGTTTTCATGCCTTTAGCCAAGCGATTGGCCGTGAAATACTCCTACCCTCGTGACCTGCGGGGCGGCACGGGTTCTGCACTGACACGAGTGGAGACGGGCTCCTCGTGTCCGAAGCCGTCTCCTCGGATTCCAACTCAGGGAGGCGGCCATGATTACCAATGCAACTAGAGCCCGCCAGCTCGCTCGGAGCTTTGCGGGGATCCTTGGAGTCGTCTTCCTGCTGGGGTGCGAGAGTACGGATCTCTTTTCCCCCGGGCTCGGACCGGCAGCCCCAGTTAATTTCAACGCGTTCTATCGGGCAAGCGCCGTCCACCTGAGCTGGGAGCTTGGGGCCGGCTGGAACGGCGAGCCTTTCCGGATCTGGGGGAAACGAATCGAGGATCCGGACTATTTCCTCATCGCGGAGGTCACTAGCTGCGCGGACGGCCTTTGCTCCTATTCCGACGCTAACGTTTCAGCAGACATTACCTACGTCTACTACGTGACGTCAGTAGATCAGTTCGGCGCCGAGGTCGCTTCAGCTGAAGCGATCGAGGTTCGGGTTCCGCTACCGGTTGCGCCGCCAATTCCAGACGGTCTGGACGTTGTGCCGCTCGACGGAGCCCTGTTCATCACCTGGAGCGACGCGAGTCGTCTGGCTGACGACTTCTCGTTCTACAGGGTCTATCTCGAAGGAGGGGACGGTTCAGTCCTACTCCTTGGGGAGACGGACTCGGAAGGCTTTCTGGATTCTCTCGTCGAGAACGGCAATACCTACGGGTACGTGGTTTCTGCGGTGGACGAGCAGGGCCATGAAAGCGAGCTCAGCACGTTGGAAGAAGGGACACCGCGGCCCGATTTCCATGGCGAGCTCCTATACGCGTTTGGCCACCGTGCAGCCGAGGCGGGTTTCCGATTCCAAGACGACGAGGCCACGAGTCCGATCCTCTCGGGCGACGATCCAGCCCGGCATTTCCGGCTGGAAGTAGATGCGGCGGGCTGGAAGCTGGTCCCCGCTCCGGGTGTCCAGATCGCAGCCGAGAGCTTCTTCACGACCGCACTTCGCTGCGGCCCGGCGGCTGACGCAGGTTGCGTCGATGTCCGATGGGCACCGGATTCCGGATATGGCTCGGACCCGGTCCCACTCCTCCCTGAATTCTCGTATGTCGTCCGGGTTGGGGCGCAGGGTGGGGGCTCGCGCTACGGACTGGTCCGAGTCGCACATCTAGGATTCACGCAGGACGGAGCGATCGCGATTTTCGACTGGGCGTATCAACTTCAGATAGACAATCCGAATTTGGTTGGTGGCATGCGTTGAGCCCTTTGAGAACGCTGACCTCGAAATTGACCTCGTGTCCCGAAAACCCTTGCTGGGCCTAGCTTGTTTCGGAATTGGACCAAAGCTATCTTCCGCCCCATGGTGCCCGTTCTGGAGGCAGTCCCCAACTTCAGCGCGGGGCGAGATGCGACCCTGGTCGACAGGCTGGTGAGAGCCGCGTCCGTCTTCAGCGTTGAGGTGCTGGAGGCGTCAGCAGATCCGGATCACAACCGGGCGGTGTTGACCTTCGTCGGGCCCGCCCACGCAGTAGAGGATGCCTCGGTTGCGTTGGCCCGGATCGCGGTCGAGACGATCGACCTGCGGGAGCATGAGGGAGTGCATCCGAGGGTCGGAGCGCTAGATGTGCTCCCCTTCATCCCTCTACTCGGCCTGACCATGGAGGACGCGCGGGCATCGGCGCTACGTGTGGGCGAACGCCTCGCGAGAGAGGTCGAGATACCGGTTTTCCTATATGCAGAGGCATCGGACCCCCGAGGGAAGACGTTGGCGCAACTCCGAGCTGGTGGCTTCGAATCCATACTGCCACGCTTCCCAGACGATCAGGCTCCGGACTTCCTTCCCGAGAAATGGCCGCATCCCGGAGCGCACCCGACGGCCGGAGTGACTTGCGTGGGTGCGCGTCCGCTCCTCCTTGCGTGGAACGTTGAAGTCGAAGGGCTCTCCGAGGAGGAAGTCGGTCGACTGGCAACCGAGTTGAGAGAGCGGGACGGGGGAATCGCGGGCCTTCGGGTGCTGGCTTTACCCCTCGCTTCAAAGGGTCGCCTTCAGGTGTCAATGAACCTCGAGCACGCAAGAAGAAACAATCCGTTCCTTGTGTTTGAGGCCGTTGAGCGCCGGGTTCACGCCGCCGGTGGGCAGGTGATGGCCACCGAGGTCGTGGGGCTCGTACCGGACGAACTGATCCTTGAAGCTGGCGCAGATCGCCTCTCGCTTCTGGACCCGGACCCCTCCCGTGTTCTATCCTCCCGATTGACGGCCCACGCCATGGAGCGTGTGGCTCGGCAAGCCGACGTGCTTCTCTCGCTCGTCCGAGAATCGGGCGACCTGATCCCTCCTGAGGTGCGTGAAGCCGCTGACCAGCTATGGTCGGACCTCGGTGGATTCGATCCTTAGAGTGAGATGCAATGACTGTTGAATCGCTGAAGAAGGAAGCGCGCCGCCACGAGCAGCGAGAGGAGTGGATCAAGGCGCTGGACCTCTACCTCCAGGCGATCGAAGAGCAGGCGGGCGAAGACGAGCCCGATATCGCCCTGCACAACAGGGTCGGGGATCTCCAAGTCCGTTTGGGAGATCTTGAGGGGGCGATCGGGAACTACGAACGGGCGATCACACTCTATCTGGTTGCGGAACTGTCCAACAACGCCATAGCGGTATGCCGGAAGATCATCCGGCATGACCCGGAGCGACCTTCGCCGTTCCTTCGGATGGGCCAGATTCGCGCTCAACAAGGGTTCATCGTGGACGCGCGGCAGAATTTTGTGACGTATGCGGAAATGAAACAGGCTGGTGGTGACTCCGAGGAGGCGTTTCGAGCTCTTGAGGAATTTGCCGCTCTCGCGCCACATGACGTGGAAACGAGGTTTTTCCTGGCAGAGCGGCTTGTAGCGACCGAGCGAAGCGCGGACGCGATTTATTACCTATCCGAAGCCTATCGAGTGGTCTCCGATCAGGGAGATGCGGATGCCGCGGCCGAAGTGCTCGGAAGAATCCACGCGATCGATCCCGATCACCCCGTCCCAACCCCCGCAGAGACCGACGATGAATCTGAGCAGGAGCCGGACTTCGGGTTCTCGGGCCCCGGTGAGTCGGAAGCGGTTGGGCCTGATGACCTCGAGATCACTTCTTTTGGGGAGCAACCGGGCCGCGACGAAGACGCACTCGGCTCGGTGGACGATGTTCAGCTCGACACCGAGACGAGCGGAATCGACGCCACTCCGGTGCCTGGGGGCGAGCAGGATGACAGCGCCCCCTCATGGGATGTTGACGAACTCGAAGTAACCCACTTGGGGGGGCCTGGTGAGACTCCGGACGACACGCGATTCGATGCGGGGGTTGTCGAAGGGCTTGAGATCACGGGGCTGGCAGGGATCGATGAAACCACGAGCGAGCCGCCTGTCGACGAAGACAGCTTCGACGCTGAGGATGGCCTCGAACTCATCGGTGTCGACGAGGAACAGTTAGACGATCTCCCGCTGATTCGATATGAGCCCGAGGAGCCGGTTCTGGAGGGGGCCCCGGGAGAAGAAGTAGTAGTGTTGGAGGAGGAAGCGGCCCTCGAGGAGGACGTGCCCACGCTCGCGGCAGAAGAGCCAGCTCCTGAGCCCGCACTCGAAGAGGCTCAGGCGCTCCCGACGATCTCCGACGAAGAGGATAGCGAGGCGGGGGATCCCCTCATCGGGCTGCGCGCTCGCGTCGACAGTGAGCCGGACGACGCGGAGGGATGGCGTCTCCTAGGAGAGGAGCTCTTCACCCGAGATCAGGACGAGGAGGGGTGGCAGGCGATGGAGCGGGCTCATCAGACATACGCGGAGAACGGCGATCCTGAGAAAGCGATGAGCGTCGTTAGAGAGCTTCTGCTACGCGAACCCGACCGGATTGAGCTCCGGCAGCGAGTGGTTGAGTACGCGCATCTCACGAACGAACGGACCCTCTTAATTCAGGCCTTCCTCGAGCTTGCGGATGGGCTTCGCCTTCAGGGACAGGCGTTGAAGGCAGAGGCCGTTTTCGAGCAAGTTCTTGCCATCGACCCAAGCAACCTCCGGGCCAACGAGGCGCTGAGCGGTGCGCTGCCCGAAATGTCCTTGTCGCCGGAAGTCTCCGAGGGCGATCCAGTTACGAAAGACGAGGTCGGTGCAGAGTCCGACGGTGACTATGTGGACTTCGGCGCCATGGTGCTTGATCCGCAAGGACAGGAGACGACTCGGTGGACAGTCGCTGCCGAGGAGCCGACCGGGGACGAGGAAGAGGACTTCGCTAGGATGCTATCGCAGTTCAAGGAGAAGGTGGCGGAGAACATTTCCGGTGAGGACGCTCAGTCGCACTACGACCTCGGTGCCGCCTATAAGGAGATGGGGCTCTTCCATGAAGCAATCGCCGAGTTTCAACAGGCCCTCCGGGCCGAACCGGAGAACCTGGCGGCTTTCGAGATGTTGGGGCAGTGCTTTCTTGAGAAAGGCGAGCCGGAGGTAGCGATCCGTACGCTTGAGCGTGGGTTGGAGCTTCCGACTCCTGTGGAGGATGACCTCCTTGGTGTGTATTACTGGCTCGGGCAGGCCCATGAGCAAGTGGGAGGAAGTGCATCGGCCAGAGAATTCTACGAGAAGATCTTCTCGCTTGACATCAACTTCAAGGACGTGACTGAGCGCCTCAAGGCCCTTCGCTGACCGCCAGTGTTACGGTCGTCCGCAGACGCACCAATGTCGAACGCCCCCTCCGTTTCGGTCCGTAGCGCCTCGGGGCTTACTCGAATCCAGGAGCCCGTCAGGGACCGCGTGGACGGCGTGGTGGATGAAATCCGTCGTATCGTCCTGTCCGATTTCAAGATGCAGAAGGAGGTGAACGATCATCTCCTGAGGATGCGGGGGAAGCTCTTCCGGCCCACGGTCCTTCTGCTAGCGAGTGAGGTCGGGGGAAGATCGCACGCGGATGCCCTCCCGCTCGCGGCCGTCGTCGAACTTGTTCACCTCGCGACTCTCGTCCACGATGATGCGGTCGACCATTCGGTGCTGCGGCGAGGACTCCCCACGGTCAACCACCTATGGAGTCACCAGGTAGCGATCATCACGGGCGACTTCCTCTACTCCCGATCCGTGATGGAGCTCACGCGGATCGGGAGGCTAGAGGCGGTACACGCCTTGGCACGAGCTTCCAACGAAATGAGCGTTGGCGAACTGCGGCAGCTCCTCTCGTTCGACGCACTGGACTTCAGCGAGAAGGACTACTACAGCCTGATCGTATGTAAGACGGCCTCCCTCATGTCCGCGGCATGCGACATGGGTGCCCTCACAGGTATGCCCAAGTACAGAGAAGACTTCCGGCGATTCGGACATGCGCTGGGAATGGCATTCCAGATCGCTGACGATCTGCTTGACTACGAGGGGAGCGAAGAGTTGACAGGCAAGCCAGTTGGACACGACCTGAGGGAACGGAAGGTAACACTGCCGCTGGTCGAGGCGATGCGCAACATGAGCCCGTCCGGTCGTGCTCGGATTCGACGATTTTTCACCGGACTCGATCCCTCCGACGAGGAAATCGAAGAGATTGTCGCGTTGGTCCGTAAGGCCGGAGGCCTAGAGTACGCGCGTGCCAAGGCCGTGGAGTTTGCGGCCAAAGCCGAATCCGCGCTCGACAAGATCCCTGCCGAGGGCGAGGCGATGGTCGCACTCCGTGAATCGATTTGCTACGCCATTCAACGAACGCGATGATAGGCACAGATCCGAAGCGTGGAGAGCCGAAACTCGTCACCCTCGGGTCAGCGAGTTACCTTAAAGAAGTCGGATCACCATGAGCGGGTTTGAATCCTGCAGCGGTAGCGGGGCGTGATGTGAACACGCTTCTAGATAGCCGCAGACGTTCTGTTTCCCGTGTGGTCTGGACATTGGTCCTCGGGCTCTTCATAGGCGGCCTCCTGACCGAGCTGTCCGAAGCCTTCTTACCGGAGAGCGCGGCGCGGGACTTTCTGATCACCTCGGTTTACGCCTCGGTGGGTCCCTTTCAGTTGGACCTGGTTGCGGTCGCGATCACCCTGGGTCCACTTGTTCTGACGTTGAATGTGCTAACGCTGGTCGGAGTCGGCATGGTCGCGTTTGTAGCCCGCTCCTGGATCTGACTCACTGAGAGCCTTACTGAAGATTGAACGGTTGTTCGCGAAGGGAGGGATGACAATATGTTTGGCGGATTAGGAATGTGGGAAATCATGCTGATCTTCCTCGTGGTGCTCCTCCTATTTGGAGCCAAGCGGCTTCCAGAGATCGGGTCGTCACTAGGGAAGGGGATCCGCGAAT
This sequence comes from Longimicrobiales bacterium, assembly GCA_965215925.1. Taxonomy (GTDB): domain Bacteria; phylum Gemmatimonadota; class Gemmatimonadetes; order Longimicrobiales; family Gaopeijiaceae; genus JAAXGI01. The sequence goes on from CBDCEQ010000003.1 coordinate 52,238, forward strand.
TCAAGAGCTCAATTCGCGAGATCGAGGGCGAACTCAAGGTTCCAGACGAGCCACCGAGGGTAAGCAGGCCGCCCGACCCACAAGAGGAAAAGGACGAGGGGACTGACGGAGAGCCGCGACGCCTGACCACCAGCCAGTGATCTCGCCGTAGCCGATTTCATTGGTAAGGGCACGGCCGCGGTTATTCTCCGAAGCTGTGGGGCGGGTTGCGCCTAGAAGAACATTGGCGCCTGAAGTCCTTGCGCCGCCTGCTCCTCTGCCGCCTCGAAGTAGGCCGCGCGGTTGTCGACGATTCTTGTCGTTCCGCGGAGCCCCTCAAGCCACTGGTCCAGCCGCACTTGTTGTATCGCGGCGGTCACCTGTGACCTTTGTGCCGGTTTCTGCGCCTCCCATTCTCCGGGATCGGCGTCCGTCTTCTCGTCCACTCGGATGATGAGAACCTGGCCTTGAGCTGGCACAGGCCCGGCGATGTCGCCGAGGGCAGTCCCAAATGCAGATCCTATTGCCGGGCTGGACTGTCCCAACCCGGGAACGAACTCCTGTCGCGAGAAGGGTCCGGCGGTCTGCAATCCGATGGCCAACCGCTCCGCGAGATCCTCGAGGGATGCCCCTCCGGTTCGGACTTCCTCTCCCCACCCCCGCGCTTCCTCCATCACTAGATCGATCTTCTTCTGACTCTGAAGGTTCTCGCGTATCTCGGTCGCAACCTGCTCTAGGCTCAGGGTCCCGGCGGGAGACTCGTCGAGGAGTTCGAGAATATAGAACGCAGCGTCCGTCTCGAAGACCGGGCTCACAACACCTGCATCCTCATCATCGACGAAAACCCAGTCCTGACCCTCTCCAGCGAGTCCAACCCCAGGGAGAACTGAGAAATCCTCGGAGATCTCCGCTTCCATGACGTCGAGGCCGAAGACCCCAGCCGCATCACGAAGGGGTTGGTTCTGCGCGAGCGTCTCGAGCGAGTCGGCCCGAGTTAGGAGACCGACTTCGGCTGCATCCGTAAGCCCGATAGGCAGGAGGATATGACGCGCCTCCACTTGGACGGCGTCCTCGTCGCGAGATAGAACTTCTAGAAGCTCATAGCCGGCGCTGGTTTGTAGGGGCTCGCTCAGCTCGCCGATCGGAAGTGCGAACGCGAGCGAATCGAGTGCCGGGAGCATCGTACCCCTGCCGAAGAGACCGAGGGAGCCTCCCTGCGCAGCGGAAGCTCGATCGATGCTCTCACGCACCGCGATGTCGCCGAAGTCGGCTCCGTCAAGGATCTCCTGACGGACATCCTGTGCTCGGACCAGCGCAGCGGCCGAATCGGCCGCTGTCGGTGCTTTGTCGATGAACGCGTAAAGCACTTGGGCGCGGGCTGGGACTTCAAACTCCTCGGGATTGTCGCGGTAGTAGCCCTCGACCTCATCATCCGAGACCTGGACTGTGCCATCGTCGATCCGAGAATCGGGAAAGACCGAGAGGAAGGTGACCGCGATCTGCTCGGTCTGGGCTCGCCAAGCCTCCCAGAGTTCTCCGTCCGGCACGAAAATGCCCGATGTAACTTGACGAATCAGCTTGTTCCGAGGGATGAGATTTCGGTAGTATTGCTCCAATTGCTGAAGGAAAAGGGGGTCCTGGCTGGGCTGACTTAGGAACTGTTGGTACAATACGAGATCGAACTGTCCTTGGTCGTTGTGGAAGGCTGGGTCGACCTGGAACTCCGGTGGTGGCGAAAGCCTCGCGGCCTGCCGGACCTCTTCGTCAGTAACCCGAATTCCTCGATTGGAGAGCTCGTCTGCGATGAGGATCTGATTGACTACTTGGTCCCATGCCAAGTCCTCGATCTCGCGATTCTGCTGTGAGCTGATCGGTAGTTCCTGCGAGCTGGCGATCTGGTCATAGAGGCCTCGGTAGGCATTCTGCCATTGCAACACGGTGACCGCCCTGCCACCCACCCGGCCGAGGTTCCCTCCCACCGAGCGGCCGCTCATGTCCATGCCCCACTCGAACACCATGAGCGCCACGAACGCCAGTGCGGTGACCAGCATGACGATTTTCGTATTCTGTCGCATCTGCCGCATCAGCATACGGCGAACTCCTTCAGGAAATCCTGCCAAAAGTGGTCAATTCACGACCGTACGAGCGGGCCCAAAAGTAACCGTATATCGAGGGCGCCTCAAGCATTTCGCGGGCACCGAGGGTCAAGCTACGTTGACACTGTTTCGCGGGTTTGAATATCTTCTCCCAGATCACCTTTTCCGGCCGCTTTTTCGTGCTGCTTCTACTGACGTACCACCGCTAAAGGCTTCGGGGGATCCCGCTTGTCCGAATCGCTCGATCAGGAAATCCAGTTTCTCCGCAACTGCTTCTGGTCCGAGCGGGACCCAGAAGGGCGGGCCTTTGCCCCACTTGCAGACGCATACCGGATGAAGGGAGAGCTGGACGAGGCTCATTTGCTTGTGCAGGATGGCCTCGGGAGGCATCCAGACTTCACGACCGGTCATCTTGTCGCAGCGCGAGTCGCGCATGACCGGGGGGACCTCGTCGTCGCCCGAGAGCATCTCGACCAAGTTCTGGACCTGGACTCTGGAAACATCCTAGCCATGATCGATCGCGCGGCCTCGGCGGCGTCGGAAGGTGATCATGAAGGAGCGCTCGAGGACTTGCGGGGGGCGCTCCGTCTGGACCCTCGACATGCCGAAGCGACGAGCCGCCTGGAGGCTCTGGAGGGAAGCCGGGATTGGGAGCCTCAGGCAGCGGAGGTGGAAGAAGCTGAAGTCCCTGAGCCGAGTGGTTCGATTTTTACACGGACGATGGGTGATATCTACGCTCGCCAAGGGTTCCTGGAGAAGGCGATCGAGGTATACGAACACCTACACGAGGCGGATCCGGACAACTTCGAACTTGCGGATCGACTCATCGAACTGCGAGAACCCCCGGACAGGTCGGACGGAACGCCCGCGGCGCCGCCGGAACCGTCGGACCCCTCGGACGAAGAGAGCCCTCAGCTCGAGGAGGCCAGTGCTCCGGCGGAAGACACGGCCGTTCATGCCGAAACGGTCCAAGGCGATCAACAGTCGATCGCCCAGTACTTCGACGACCTCTTAGCCTGGGCGCCCGGCGCAGTGCCGATCGAGTCGTTGGCGCCAGATGTAACGGCGCACGACGCAGATGCGATGATCGACGACGAACCTCCGGACGTGGGCATCGGGCCGGGCGAGACCGAAGCCGCGGCACACTTCGAACCGTCGTCGGAAGATTCGGAAGATGTTGAACTAGATGCGGAAGAAGTCGAGCCGGGAGCGGATATCGTGACGAGCTTGCCCGGGGAGATCAACGACTTGCGAGATCCCACAAGTGACCCGGATGGTCCGAGCGAGGGCCCGGAAGAGGGACTTGACGACTTTCATCTTTGGCTGAAGAGCCTGCAATCATGAGAATTGGTGTCATCCATGGGCCCAACCTTCAGTTGCTCGGAAAACGTGAGCCTGAGGTCTACGGGTCGGACTCGCTTGACAACGTTGATGCAGCCCTCGCCTTGGTGGCCGAGGATCGTGGAGCAACCCTGGAAACGATTCAGTCGAACCACGAGGGTACGATCATCGACTTCATTTCCGAGGCCGCAAGTCGGGTTGACGGATTCTTAATAAATCCCGGAGGCCTTACTCATACGTCCGTAGTCCTTCGGGATGCGCTCCAGGGCGTCGAGCGGCCTTTTGTAGAAGTGCACCTTTCGAATCTGGCCGCCAGAGAGACATTTCGGCACCATTCTTACCTGGCACCGGTCGCCGCCGGTGTCGTATTCGGCTTCGGACTCCAAAGCTATCTTCTTGGCCTGCAAGGCCTAATCAGCCGGATCTCGGAAATCTAGCTTCCGTTCTAGGCACCTACGGATCCCATGGCGACGACCGCTGACTTCAGAAACGGCATGGTCCTGGAGATGGACTCGGGACTCTGGGCGATCACCTACTTCCAACATGTGAAGCCAGGGAAGGGCGGAGCCTTCGTGCGTACAAGGCTCAAGAACGTGCTCGCCGGCCAGGTCGTCGAAAAGACCTTCCGGGCGGGAGAGAAAGTGACCAGCGTCCGCCTGCTCAGAAGACCCGTAAACTACAGTTATACCGATGGCCAGCTCTACCACTTCATGGATCAGGAAAGCTTCGAGATGATCCCGATTTCGGGGGATCTCATCGGTGAAGAACAACTTAAGTACCTCAAGGAGAACATGGAGTGCGAGGGATTGGTTCACGACGGTACCGTCATCGCGGTGGAACTTCCAGACTTCGTGGAGCTGGCCGTGAAGCAGACAGATCCAGGAATAAGAGGGGATACGGCCCAAGGGGGAAGTAAACCGGCGACGCTCGAAACCGGAGCGGAGGTTCAGGTGCCGCTGTTTGTGGAGGAGGGTGACATCGTCAGAGTCGATCGGCGCGAAGACAAATACCTGGAGCGGGTCTGATGATTGATCTCGAGTTCGTAGAGAGGCTGATCCGTACCCTGGATGAGAGCGGCCTCGACCACGTTGAGATCGAACGAGGCGGGACCCGGGTGCGAGTCTCTAGGAGTCCCCCCATCCGATCCGACGAGAACGAGCTGGAATCTTCCACACCGGCTTCAGAGTCCGCTGCTGGTGAGGGATCCAGAGGCTCCGCCGAGACCCCGGATGAGTCTGAGGCGGGCTCAGGGGCTGAGGACGGTGGAGTGTCACTTCTGGAGGTGACATCTCCCATGGTCGGGACCTTCTTCCGTGCTGCCTCCCCAGGAGGTGACCCCTTCACCGAGGTCGGAGGGCAAGTTTCTCCGGGAGACGTTCTGTGCATCATCGAGGCCATGAAGCTCATGAACGAACTGGAGGCCGAAACCGGGGGCGTCATCCAAGAGATCTGCGTAGCAGACGGTGACCCTGTCGAATACGGACAAGTCCTGTTCAGAGTCCAGCCCCCCTGAACCCCCGATACTTCCGAGCAGGAGATACGCTCGGCGAGCGCTCGGCCCCGATGAAGTCGGCGCATTCCCGATCAGAAGGTGGCCTCAGTGTTTAGGAAGGTTCTCATCGCGAACCGGGGTGAGATCGCGCTCAGGGTGATCCGAGCCTGCCAGGAGCTCGGTGTCACAACCGTTGCGGTCTATTCCGAGGCCGACTCCGAGTCGCTTCATGTCCGCTTTGCGGATGAGGAGGTCTGCATCGGTCCAGCCAGATCCTCGGAGTCCTACCTCAATATTCCTAGGATCATTGCCGCGGCTGAGATTACGGGCGCCGAGGCAATCCATCCCGGCTACGGATTCCTCGCGGAAAACGCCGAGTTCGCTGAAATCTGTGCCCGTTCTGGAATTACTTTTATCGGTCCGTCCGCAGACCAGATCCGTACGATGGGTGACAAGGCCACCGCAAGACGGACGATGGCAGATGCCGGAGTGCTTGTCGTCCCTGGGTCTGAGGAAGAGGTCCGGGATACAGACGAGGCTTTGAAAGTGGCAACGGAAATCGGTTTCCCGATCATGATCAAGGCCTCATCAGGAGGGGGGGGGAAGGGGATGCGAGTAGCACCGGATCCCGACTCATTTGACCGTCTCTTGCGTGCGGCGCAGAACGAGGCTCAGTCGGCGTTTGGGGACTCCGGTGTCTATCTGGAACGTTACATCGATCGGCCAAGGCATGTAGAGATCCAGGTGTTCGGAGACACACTTGGGAGAGTCGTGCACCTCGGGGAGAGAGATTGTTCGGTTCAGCGCCGTCATCAGAAACTGATCGAAGAGGCGCCGTCCCCAGCGGTTACCCCCAAGCTCAGGGACGAGATGGGAGAAGTAGCCGTCATGGCCGCGGGGGCGATCGGCTACGTTGGTGCCGGGACTGTGGAATTTCTACTGAATGGGGACGGGTCGTACTACTTCATCGAGATGAACACCCGGATTCAAGTTGAGCATCCCGTTACGGAGGTTACGACCGGCTTCGACCTCGTGAAGGAGCAGATTCTCGTAGCGGCTGGTGACCGGTTGTCCTTTCCCGCCGAGCCCGTAGTGCTTCGGGGACACACGTTCGAATTCCGTATCAATGCCGAAGATCCCGACCGGGGTTTCCAACCTTCCCCGGGGACGATTACGATATTTCATCCTCCTGGTGGTCCTGGAGTTCGCCTAGACACCCATGTCTATGCGGGGTATCGAGTGCCACCGTATTACGACTCGCTCCTTGCGAAACTCATCGTCAGTGGCAAGACGCGGGAGGAGGCCTTGGTGCGTGCCCGATACGCGTTGGGCTCCTTCGTGATTGAGGGCGTGTCGACAACCATTCGATTCCTTCTAGAGCTGGTCGGCGACGAGTCGTTTCAGCGCGGGGAGATCGACACACACTTCGTTGAACGTTTCTTGGCGGACCGAGCCCAAGGATCATGACCGGATTGCAACGCGTCCGCCGCTGGCGCTCATAGGGTGAGGGTCGAGACGTATCTATCCGCGGCAGAGGCCGACGCTCTGCAGATCGCCGACGCGACCGTCATCGTCATCGATGTGCTCCGAGCCACGTCAACGATCATCGAAGCCCTCGCCGCTGGAGCCAGAACCGTGCACCCGACACCTTCGAGTGAGGAGGCGATCCGGCTCGCAGATTCGCTGGGCAGAGATGAGGCGATTCTTTGCGGAGAGCGCGGAGGACTCAAGATCGAGGGGTTCGACCTCGGCAACTCGCCACGCGAGTTTACGCCCGACCGGGTTGGGGGAAGCCGACTCGTCATGAGTACGACGAACGGGACGCAGGCGTTCCTAGCCGCCGAGGGGGGGCAGAGGGTATTGGCAGCTTCGTTGCTCAATCTCTCGGCCGTTGCCGAAGCAGCCTCTGGGGCTGAGCGGGTCGTGTTCATATGTGCTGGAAAGGAAGGCAGGTTTTCCCTGGATGATGCCCTTTGCGCCGGACTGGTCCTCGAGCGTCTTCACGGGGAGGCTGGCGACGCGTTGTCGAGGGGCGACACCACCTTGGGACGGATCGAGTTCGACGATGCCTCAAAGTCCGTACTGACGCTCGCGAAGGTCACCGACGTCAATGTGGAAGTGCTGAGGGAGACTGCGGCTGGCGCCGCCCTGGTGGACGTCGGTCTCGAGGCTGATCTTGAACGGTGCGCCGACATTGACCGTTACCAGTTGGTCCCTGAGATGAACGATCGGATGATTCGTCTTCCGGACGAGTCGTGACCCTCATTTCCCGCGGCCCCTTTCCCCCGGACCGCGTATGTTGAAATCAGAGCAGGGCCGTGAACTGATCGGAGTCGGGCTCATCGCTCTGGCTCTGCTTACCCTGCTCGCGTTGATCCCGGTAGGAGCGTTGGGCCCCCTGGGCTCCAACTGGGTCGAGTCCGGGAACATGATGGGTCCGCTTGGACGCCTCATCCAAAGCGGCACCGTGTACACCTTCGGGTTGGCAGCGGGGCTGCTTCCAGTCCTTGTCGGCTTAGCCGGAATCCATTTCGGCGGGTGGATGGATTCACAGAGGGCAGCCAAGTTGGCTGTGGTTGTGTTAGGTCTGCTGGTCCTGGTTCCCGGCGCCGCCCATGTCGGCGCCCCGGAGGGGCTGGGGCCAGGTTGGCTTGGCGGGCTGGTTGGACGACCCCTCGTAGGAGCGGCTGGACCCTTCGGAGCCGGCTTCATACTGGCCGTCTTCGTCGTACTGCTATTCTTGGCAACTTTGGGATGGAATCCTCTTCGTAGGCCGACCGGCTGGATGGTGGCAGCCACGGCCGGAGGGTGGCGCCGGTTGGTGCAATGGCTAGAAGGTGAACGCCTTCCGCTCCCGAATGCTGCGGCGGCCCGCGTGCGCGAAGCGCTCACGAGGCAGGATGACGCGACGGTCGATGGAGGCACCTCTCATCAGGATGGAGTTGGAGTGGATGCGGCGTGGAGTACCGAACGGGGTGGAGCTCCCCAAACCCTGTCGATGCCCGACCCGCTGGGCCCGGCGGAGTTCTCCGGCGATCGGCTACCGCCAATGGACCTTCTTACCTCCGGAACGGTCGAACATCTCGACGAGATGCAACGAGACTTGGATGCGCTAGGCCACGTGCTAGTGGAGAAACTGCGCACCTTTAACGTCGAGAGTGAGCTTGGAGGGCGCACCACGGGTCCGGTGGTAACCCAGTTCGAAGTGGTCCCCGCCCCAGGCGTCAAAGTTAACCGTATCGCCAACCTAGATCGTGACCTTGCACTAGCGATGCGTGCTCAGACGGTGAGGATCGTGGCTCCCATTCCCGGGAAGGGCGCGGTCGGGGTCGAGATCCCAAACCCGGTGCCGGTCACCGTGCAGGTCAGAGATATCTTGGAGAGCAAGGCCTTCCAAGGCTCACGAGCGGATCTACCGCTTGCCTTAGGGAAAGACCTGCACGGTGCGCCCTATGTAGCCGACCTGGCAAAAATGCCTCACTGTCTGATCGCTGGAGCCACTGGCGCCGGGAAGTCGGTCTGCCTGAACGCGATCATCACCTCCTTGGTCTATCGGCACACGCCAGAAACCCTACGCCTCCTGCTGATCGACCCGAAGATGGTCGAGCTCACGACGTACGGAGATCTGCCGCATCTGCGGCACCCGGTCGTTACGGATCCGAGCGAAGCGGCCGGAGTGCTGAAGTGGGCGATGCTTGAGATGGACCGTAGATACTCCCTTTTTTCCGAGAATGGAGTTCGGTCGATCGGCGAATTCAATCTCCGCGTTCAGGAAGGGGTCCCACTCCGGCGGGCTGAACCCTTGGGAGACGAAGGGGACGCAGACCGATGGATCTATCAGGACGGCATACTGCCCTTCGTTGTGCTGGTTGTGGATGAGCTTGCCGACCTCATGTTGAGCGTCCAAAGCGAAGTCGAAAAACCGCTGACGTTGCTGGCGCAGAAAGCCCGGGCGATCGGTCTACACCTGCTCGTAGCGACCCAGCGCCCATCAGTGAACGTCATTACTGGACTCATCAAGGCGAACTTCCCGTGCAGAATCGCGTTCAGGGTCGCATCGAAGACGGATTCCAGAACCATCCTAGACCAGAACGGGGCTGACGCGCTCCTTGGGAACGGAGACATGCTCTTTCTCCCTCCCGGCCACAGCTCGCCGATCCGAATGCAGGGGGCCTACCTCTCGACCGAGGAGACGGGTCGGCTGATCGACTGGTATCGGGATCGTAAAGAAGGAACGCTCATTGAAGGTGAGGAGAGGTCGGGCGAGGCTAGTGAAGACGATATACTCGAGCTCGTCCGAGCCACGGAGGCCGAAGCCGCGGCGGGCGACGACGATCTGTTTGGGGGAGACTGGGACGACCACTTCCGAGATGCGGGGGAACTATGCATCCGAAGCGGGCAGGGCTCTACATCGCTCTTGCAGAGGAAGCTTCGAATCGGCTATGGGAGAGCGGCCCGGATCGTCGATCAGCTGCACGATGCAGGCGTCCTTGGACCTCCGGATGGGTCCAAGCCGAGAGAGGTGCTCATGAGCACGGATCAGTTCGACCGTATGATGTCCGGCGCGGAGACCGAGGGTTGACGAGCCTCCAAAAAACAAAACCCCTCCCTCGGCATTCGCTAGGCGACCTCTAGGAGCTCCACTTGGAAAACGAGCACGGCGTTCGGCGGGATCACGCCGTTTCCCGCGCCTAGGGCCCCGTAGGCCAGGTGTGGGGGGATAACGAGCGTTCTCGTGCCACCGACTCGCATTCCGAGGATACCCAAGTCCCACCCCGGGATGACCTGCCCCGCTCCCAAGAGGACCGAAAAGGGGGCCCTTGTGCGGCTACTGTCGAATACGGACCCATCAGGAAGGAAGCCCGTGTAGTGCACGCTTACGGTGGCGCCAGACGCCGCCTCCGCGCCGTCTCCAGCGGGGTGGTCCTGGCAGTAGAGACCGTCCGAAAGCGTCGACATCCTACCAAAGTCGATCTCAAGCTCCGGGGCGTACCCCACAGTAGTCGGATCCATCGATCCATCCGGCGCGATCATATCGATGCCCGCCACTCCTTCAATAGGTGGGCAGACAGTGGGCCCACCGCAGTTCGCGAAGGCGACAGAAATCACGAGAGTCGACACCGCACGCATTGATCGCATGGCCCCGTTACACCCGACTTGCCCCCGAGTTCGTGCGAGCCAGGGCCCGAACGTTTCGTGGCTGGACCGTGTACACGGGAGCATGATCGGAACCACGATTCGCCGCCTCGGCAGATCAATCACCGTTCTTCTGCTGTTGGCGGGGACTCCTTCGGTGGCAATCGGACAGGATGCCGTCTCCATCTTGGAACAGGCGGCCGAGCAGTATGCCTCCTTCGTAGGGTTCTGCGCGGACTTCAGCCAGACGATTGAGGTGACTCTCCTCGGCGACGTCATCCGAAGCCGCGGAGAATTGTGCCAATTGCGGCCAGATAACTTCGAGATGAAATTCGCCGATCCTCCACGCGATCGCATCGTCGCAGATGGAAACGATCTCTGGGTGTACTTTCCCAGTACGGACGAAGGACAGGTTTTCCGGACCCCCCTCGCCAACTCCGCGGGCAGGTTCGACCTACATCGAGAGTTCCTGTCCGACCCAGGTGAGAGGTATTCGGCCACGCTCGAGGGCACTGACCAGATTGACGGGCTAGACATGCATATCCTGAGCCTACGGCCTCGAGTCAGATCGCCCTACGTTCATACTCGACTATGGATTGGAGCCGCGGACGGTATGATCCGGAGGCTCGAGATTCTGGAGGAATCTGAGTCGATTCGGACACTCGATCTGACGAACATGAGGATCGATCCAGTGATTCCTCAAGAGCGATTCCTCTTCGATTCCCCGTCGGGCGTTCAGGTGATCGTACGATGACCGGCCGGCTGCGGACTCGCGAGCTGCCCGTCTTTCCGGTTACTGCCGAGCCTGCACGGCCGAGAGAGGGCCCTCAAGTAACTCCGGTCGAACACTCCATCGCAACGGTTGGCTCGAGTGACGGGCCCAAGATTGCCCTGATCACGCTCGGCTGTGACAAGAACACGGTTGACTCCGAGAAGATGATTGCCGCCTTGGTCGGACACGGAGCACAGGTCTCGTCCGAAGTGGATGGGGCGGATCTCATCATCATAAACACCTGCGGCTTCATCGAGGCGGCAAAGGAGGAGTCCGTCGAGGCCATCCTTGAGGCTGGTGTCTTGAAGGAACAGGGCAGAGTGCGGGCCGTCGTGGCCGTGGGGTGTATGGTGGAGCGGTACCGGAACGAGCTTGAAGCGGAAATCCCGGAAGTGGACCTCTTCCTCGGGCTGACCGAAATGGACCGCCTGATCCCCGAACTACGAGACCGCAGTGTTCTTCCCCGTCCACTTGCCCTCGTCCCAAACATGCAGCTCCCGGTCAGAATCCTCTCGACGGACACTCCGCATACCTCCTACCTGAAGATCTCCGAAGGGTGCGATCACACCTGCGCATTCTGCGCTATTCCTCACATGCGGGGTCTACACCGGTCTGCTCCGATTCATGAGCTCGTACAGGAGGCACAGGAGCTGGAGAGCCATGGCGTGAAGGAGCTGAACATTATCTCTCAGGACACGACGTGGTACGGGAAAGACTTCCGGCGGAGTGCGGTCCTGGCGGCCGGGCCCGGCGGAACGCCTGAAAGCACCCCTCTCCTGCCGGACCTGCTTCGGGCGCTCATCGACGGCACGACGATCCCGTGGGTACGCCTCTTCTACATGTATCCTTCCGGCATCACGCCGGAACTCGTCCAGCTTTTGGCGTCGCAGCCCAGGCTCCTTCCGTATTTGGACATGCCAATTCAGCACGGGAGCGACTCGATGTTGAAACGGATGCGTCGGCCCGAGCGCCAGGGCTCGATCCGGGACAAGGTCCATTGGCTGCGATCCGTGATCCCAGACCTCGTGCTTCGCACGACCGTGATCGTGGGGTTTCCCGGAGAGACGGAAGTGGAATTCCAAGACATGTTGGATTTCCTCAAGGATGTCAGGTTTGAACGAGTTGGCGCTTTTCCCTATTCGCTCGAAGAAGACACCCCCGCTGCTGCGATGCGTGGACATCTGTCGGAGCTAGAGAAACGCGACCGACTCGAGGCGCTAATGGATGTCCAGCGTGAGATCTCATTCGAGCGAAACGAAGAGCTGGTTGGGAGGCGCGAGACACTGTTGGTGGATCGAACAGTTGATGACGATAGGGAGCGCCTTGCCGAGGGGAGAATCCGCGGCCAAGCGGCCGAGTTCGATGGTCTGACGCAGGTGACCGGCGGGGGCACATTGGCTCCAGGCACCTGCGCCGAGGTACAAATCACAGACACCCTCGACCACGACTTGATTGCCGGGTTAGCCTCTTGAGCCAGACGAGATGACCGGGGGAGTGAACGGCGAAGACAACAGCAAGCATGCGCGCTGGGATCGGGCGCGCGAGGTAATCCCCGGAGGCGTCAATTCACCCGTGCGCTCGTTCGGCTCTGTCGGGGGAGAGCCGTTCTTCGTCGAAAGCGGAGAAGGCGCGTACCTGATCGACACCGATGGCCGCCGCTACGTGGACTTCGTCCTTTCCTGGGGTCCTCTCATCCTTGGTCATCGACACCCAGTCGTGGTCGACGCGCTGACTGCCCAGCTTTCACGTGGCACGAGCTACGGTGCGCCCACGGTGGCGGAGGTCGAGCTCGCCGAGCGCCTGATTCGCCTCGTGCCCAGTGTGGAGATGGTGCGCCTCGTGAATTCCGGGACGGAAGCCACGATGAGTGCGCTCAGGTTGGCTCGTGCGTTCACCGGGCGTTCCCGGTTCGTCAAATTCAGCGGATGCTATCACGGACACGCAGATCCATTCTTGATAGCGGCAGGGAGCGGGGTCGCGACTCTGGCGTTGCCGAATTCTCCAGGCGTACCAGCTGAGGCCGTGCGGGACACCGCTCTTCTCCCATTCAACGATCTGGATGCGGTGGAGGCGCTCTTCGCGCGCGAAGGAGACCAATTTGCGGCGATCTTCATCGAACCGGTGATGGGAAACGCGGGACTGATCCCTCCAGAGCCGGGCTTCCTCCAGGGTCTCAGGGAAGTCACGGAGCTCCACGGAGCGCTCCTCGTATTCGACGAGGTGATGACTGGCTTCAGGCTTGGTCTCTCCGGCGCTCAGGGCCGTTACGGGGTAACCCCAGACTTGACGGTGATGGGCAAAGTTATTGGGGGGGGACTTCCCATAGGCGCGTTCGGTGGCCGTAGGGCGATCATGGAACAAGTCGCCCCCGTGGGCCCGGTTTACCAGGCGGGAACGCTTTCGGGCAACCCCCTGGCCACGGCGGCAGGAAACGCACAGCTCGCTTGGCTCGAAGAGAATGATCCATTCGAGCAGCTCGAGACCTACGGATCCCGCCTCGTGGAGGGCTTGTTGGACGCGCTCTCGGCATCCGGAATTCCTGCATGCGGTGGCGCCCTGGGCTCGATGTGGGGTGTCTTCTTGCAGCGGGGTCCGGTAAGGACGTTCGAAGATGCGACGCGTTCCGACAACGCCCGGTTCGCTCGCTTTCACCAGGAGATGTTGAGACGGGGCATCTTCCTGGCACCCTCAGCCTTCGAGACCGGCTTCCTATCGATCCGCCATGGCGAGCTTGAGCTCGAGCGTACCTTGCTGGCCGCCCGACGGGCGGCGGAGACGATCGCGTGAGGCTGCAACACGTCATGACAGCGATTCCGGTAGCAGTCGCTACCCTCAACGTGCTGACTCCGACTCCCGCTGAGGGGCAGGGGCTCGCCGATTTCGACTACGAGAATCTTTCGTTTCAGGGCGTGATGTTGGATGCCGGCCATGTCTCCTCGTCGCGCGTCAAGTCGACCGCGTCGTTTGGCGGCCGTTTCGACCTTGGGCTTCTGGGTCCGGGAGTAAGGGTTGTGGCCGGCTTCAACCACTGGTCCTCGACGTTGGTGGATCGTCAGGTGAGCGAATTCGAGTCAAGACTGGAGGCCCTGATCCGCGACGAAACAGGTGGCATGGCCGCTGTCGATCTAGGTGAGATCGGCTGGTCCGACGTGGCTCTGTCGGGAGATGCCCACTTTCTCTGGCAGGTGCCGTTTGGCCTTTTGACCTACGCTGGGTTGGGCTTGACGGCCCACGTTCTCCGCGGCAGCGGAGCTGCGATCGCCGACACGTTCGTAGACGATCTCCTGGACTCGGTGCGGGCCGGTCTGAATGTGCACGGCGGGCTCGAGGTCCCGTTTCATCAGCGCTTCCGAGTCGTGGGGGAGACTCGCTACGAGCTACTTGACGACCTCAGTTATTTGCAGCTTCGAGTAGGCGGGCAGTTCATATTTGGCTCGCCAGATCGATGAGGAAGAGGGTGGGTCTCGCCGCTCCACGGACGTAGCTCCGGCACATGGGCACTAGAGCCTCTGGGGCGCTCTCGGGGATCTTGGCAGCGCTCTCGCTTCCCCCGTTTGATTTTTGGCCCCTCGCGTTTGCAGCACTGACGCCGATGGCCCTGGCACTCTCGCGTCCTGGACTAGAGCGGCGTGACGTGGTGGCCTGTGGCATGTGGTTCGGTGCACTCTTCTACGGGGTCGTCCTGCATTGGGTACCCTTCACGGTCCATGAACTGATCCCGCTAGGAGCGCTGGTCGGTTCCCTCTCTGTGATCGTCCTTGCTTCAACCTGTGCAGTGCAAGCCATCGTGTTGCGATACATCATGGTGCAGCGTTCCGGGGCGCCTTCCCTCGCGATCCCTGCGGTCTGGGTTACGACCGAGATGTTCCTTGCTCATGCCGGACCTCTCGCGATGCCCTGGGCACCGATGGGACTCGCGCTAGCCGCGGTACCCACCCTCGCTGGGTCGGCGGAATGGGTCGGTGTTCACGGCCTCACTCTGTGGATCGCGCTGGTAAACGGCTGTGCGATCGACGCAGTGCTCAGTCGGAGGCGAAACCGCGGCGCCGGCATGGCGATCGTCACCGTGCTTGTGGCCCTTGCGCCTGCGCTCGCGGGAGCTGTTCGGGCCAACACCCTGCCGACGAACGAACTCCCCCCGGTTCTGATTACCCAGATCGATATCCCGCGAGAAGCGCTGCTAGACCCTGGACTTCGCGACGAACGAGCAGCGGAGTCGCTCACCGCGATCCTAGCGTCCGTGGTCACGACCCCTGAGGGAGTTGCCGAGGCTCCAGGTGGTCCCGTCGTGGCTATTCTTCCTGAGGCCCCCTTTTCCGACACGTGGAGTCGCGGCGTAGCAGATCGAATGGGACGTCTGGCGCGTGAGCTGGGATTCCCCATCCTCGTTGGCGCACATGTCTCGGCTGAGTACGCCCCCGATGGAGAGGACCGAGAAGGTCTTCGTAACGCCATCATGCTAGTCGAGCCTGCCGGCACCAATCGGCTCGTTCACGCCAAGGCGCGCCTGGTTCCCGGAGTGGAACGACCAGGGCTCGTCCCAGGGCCCCGTGGCGTCGTACTGCGGATCGGTATTCTAGATCTGGGTTTGGCTGTGTGCTTCGAATCGGCCTTTGGTGGGGATGTTAGGAGGCTCAGGAGGGATGGCGCAGAGCTACTTGCCAACCCGACCAATGACGGTTGGTTCAGGCCACGCCTTCCCGGGATGGGCTCGGCGGCGCACGCTCAGCATCGGGCGCATCTGGTCCTCCGAGCCGTTGAAACGCGAATGGGGGTCGTGAGATCGTCGCTCGGCGGGGAGCTGCTCGTCATCGACCCGGACGGCCAGGTGTCGACAAGTCGACCTATCGGAGAACAGGGAACCGCCTTGGTCCGACCTTCCGGCTCAACGATAAACACGGCCTACGTGCGTTGGGGAGATATTGGCGGTTTCCTGGGTCTTTCTCTTCTGGTTATCTTGCTCTCCCCTTGGGGGAGATCGCCGGGCAAGGAGCCACGTCCAGGTGAGCGTGCCGCGGGAGAAAGGGGGCCGGGTTGAACCCCCCTAAGACGGTTTCTATATTAGCAGTCCCACCATTTTGGGCTTGAACCGGCGCCCGGTAGACGGGCCGACCCGATCTCGCTGCAGGTTCTCGCGCTTGGAGAGGTGTCATGAAGCAAGGAATCCACCCAGAGTATCAAGCGTCACAGATCGTTTGCTCGTGCGGGAATGTTGTCGAAACGCGGTCCACCCAGGATCAGCTGAGTGTTGAGATTTGCGCCGTTTGTCACCCCTTCTACACCGGAAAACAGAAGCTGGTAGACACAGCAGGCCGCGTCGAGAGATTCAACCGCAAATACAAGCAGAAAGACGCGTCGTGACGCCGTGGGCAGGGATCTCGATCCCGCCTGCCCGGCCCACCGCAGCCTCGCTTTCTCCTCCGGTCGTCGGATGAAGGTCTCGCTACTAGAAGCGCGGCTTGCAAAGCGCCTCGAGGAGGCGGGCGCGCGCCTTCAGTCCGTCACTCTTCGGCTTACCGAACCGGAGGTGACCGCCGATCCGGGATTGCTACGAGAACTAGGCCAGCAGCACGCGGAGTTGGAGCCAATCGTAGCGCTCGCCGTTGAGCTAGAGGAGGCTGCTCACGAGCTTGAAGGCGCTCAGACCTTGGCCCAGAGTCAGGGCGAGGCCGACTTGCGGGCCATGGCCCGCGAGGAAGCCGAGCTGCTGGAGAACCGGATCCACGAACTTTCGGACAGGGCCAGACGACTCCTCATCCCAAAAGACCCGCTCGCGGAGCGGGATGCCGTGGTGGAGGTCAGAGCAGGAACCGGAGGTGATGAGGCTGGCTTGTTCGCGGCTGAATTGCTCAGAATGTACCAGCGGTTCGCCGAGCGGAAAGGCCTTCGGGTGGAGCTGCTGGATCTATCCGAGGGGATCCCCGGCTCGGTCAAAGAAGCGATCATGGTCGTCCGGGGACCGGGAGCCTATGGGCTCCTTCGGTTTGAGTCCGGCGTCCATCGGGTACAGAGGGTCCCGGAGACGGAGAGCCAGGGGCGGATACATACTTCCGCAGCGACGGTGGCAGTCCTTCCCGAGGCAGAAGAGGTCGACGTCGAAATAGACACGAACGACCTCCGCATTGATGTATTCCGGTCGTCGGGCCCGGGGGGCCAGTCCGTCAATACAACCGATTCCGCAGTTCGGATTACCCACATCCCCAGCGGGCTCGTCGTGAGCTGTCAGGACGAGAAGTCTCAGCACAAGAACAAGGCCAAGGCGCTCAAGGTGCTTCGCAGCCGACTGCTCGATCGAAAAATTGCAGAGAGCCAGGCCAAGCGTGCGAGGGACCGAAGGTCACAGGTGGGGACCGGTGACCGGTCGGCGAAGGTCAGAACCTACAACTTCCCACAGAACCGCATCACGGATCACAGGATTTCTCTCACGCTCCACCAGCTGGAAGCCGTCCTTGATGGCGACCTGACCAAACTACTCGACGCTCTCAATCTCGCCGACGAGGAAGAGCGCCTGCGAGAAGACGTGTGAGCGAGAGGGGTTCTCTCGGGAGCGTCGCTCCGCTGGTCCCGCCCCCCAAGGGGATCCCCTGGACTGTGCTCCATCTCGTCCGGTGGAGTAGCGAGTACCTCGAGCTAAGAGGGGTATCAGGTCCAAGATTTGATGTCGAGCACCTCCTCGCCCACACTCTTGGCACTAATCGACTTCAGCTCTATCTCGACTTCGACCGACCGGTAACGTCGGATGAGCTCTCCCGTTTCAAGAAGCTTCTTCTCGAGCGAGCGCAGCGGAAACCGGTCCAGTACATTCTTGGACGGACGTCGTTTCGGGAGTTGGACCTGATCACCGATCCCCGAGTGCTCATTCCTCGCCCCGAGACAGAAGAATTGGTTGGAGCTGTGGTAGAGCAGGCCGGAAAATGGGGCAGGCGGGACCTGAGAGCACTTGAGGTAGGGACTGGGTGCGGGGCGATCGCGTTATCCCTTGTCCACGAAGGTCCGTTTGCTTCCGTAGTCGCGACCGACATCTCGGCGGATGCGCTCGACGTTGCGCGTGAAAACGCACTGGCGCACCGAATACAAGCGAGGGTACAGTTTCGGCAGGCGGAGTCTCTCGGTGGGGTGCTCGAGGGCGAACGGTTCCACGTTTTGGTCTCGAACCCGCCTTACGTGGCCGACGAGGACTTCCTCGATCTCGATCCTGAGGTCCGACTTTGGGAGCCTCGAACGGCACTCGTCGCCGCCGGCCGCGGATTGGCCGTTCTGGACGACCTCGTGGCCGGGGCATCGACTGTGCTCGAGGCGGGCGGGTTGCTCGCGCTGGAGGTGGGGTTAGGGCAGGCTCACCATGTAGCTGGGCGGATTCGCGAAGCCGACGGCTTCGATCCTGCCACCGTGATCCGTGACCTGTCAGGGGTTGAACGTTTGGTGCTGGCCACCTACCTCGGAGCTCGGGGAGCGACTGCCTAGAAAGAGTGCTGCGGGAGACGCCTGCGGCTGTGAGACATGCATGACTGCGAGGTTCCGCGACTATGCCGAACATCGATGAAATGGCCAAGGACCTGGGGCAAGCGTTGGGTCGCACGGATGAATACCGTGCTCTCAAGCAAGCCGCGGAAGCCGTGGATGAAGACCGGGAGCTGGTCGAGCTAAAGAATGAACTCGAAAAGCTCGAGTCTGAGCTCATGGCCCAGCTCCGGAGTGGTCAGGAACCGGATGGGACGTCCCGGACGAAATATGAGGGGCTTGCGGAGAGCCTTCAGGTCCGACCTGCCTATCAACGGCTGGTCGCCGGGCAAGCGAATTTCGACAAGATCCTTCAACGGGTAAACGACACGATTGCGAAGGGGATCCAGGAAGGGGCGTCCAGCCGGATCGTCCTCCCGTCCTGAACGGAGCCGGACATGCCGTCCCTCAAGGCGTTTAAGGATCCAGTCTATCGTCTCATCGAACCCGTGGTCCAAGCCATGGTTCGAATGGGCGTGCACCCGAACGCGGTCACGACCATAGGTTTCGCAGCCACCGTAGCGGCCGGCGTTCTCTTTCACTTCGACCACGTGCGGTGGGCTGGCTTGTTCGTGCTCATGGGTGGGGTCCTGGACATTTTCGATGGCCAGGTAGCCCGGGTGAGCAAGCTTGCCTCAAAGTTTGGGTCATTCTACGACTCGACGCTCGACCGAATTAGCGAGATTGTCGTCTTCCTCGGTCTCCTCTCGCTTTACAATCAGTACGGGCGGGACCTCGCGGATGTTTGGATGGTCTACGTGATTGCCTTGGCCATGGGAGGATCGCTCATGGTCAGCTACAGCCGAGCGAAGGCCGAGGCACTAGAGCTCGACTGCTCAGTAGGGTTCATGCAGAGGGCCGAGCGGGTGTTTCTGTTAGGCGGCGGATGCCTGCTCTTTGGCCTCATGTGGCAAGGACTCGTGCTTAAGGTGATCCTGATCGTACTGGCGGTCACCACGATCCTAACTGCGATTCAGCGAATCGTTTGGGTGTATCAACACGCTTCCGGAGTTCCTCTCGACTCGAGTCCTCGGTCGCGGGTGACGCACAACGAAAAAGAGAGCACGAATTGAGAGAGCGACCCCAGGTTCAGGCCGCGAGCGGGCGACTCGGAGTTCTCCTCCCAGGATTCGGCGCTGTCGCAACCACTTTCGTTGCCGGGGTGGAAGCGGCACGTCAGGGTCTGGCCAAGCCCCTCGGTTCCTTGACCCAGATGAACACGGTTCGGCTGGGGAAGCGAACGGAATCGCGAACACCTCTGGTCAAGGATTTTATCTCCCTGGCTACGCTGGACGACCTGGTATTTGGAGCATGGGACCCTATCGCGGATGACGGATATGCGAGTGCCGTGAAGGCTGGTGTGCTCGGTTCGGACCATCTCGAGCCTATCCGAGGATTTCTCGAAGGGATCGAGCCGATGTCCGCCGTATTCGACCAAGAATATGTCCGGCGGCTGGACGGTCCGAACGTAAAGGTTGCAGGAAACAAGAAAGAGTTGGCCGATCAGCTGCGTCTCGACATTCAGCGTTTTAAGCGAGAGCAGCGTTGTGAGCGTTTGGTCATGGTTTGGTGCGGTTCTACGGAGATCTTCCTGCGGCCGGGGCCGACACATGATACACTCGAGGCCTTCGAGGCGGCGATGGAGGCGAACGATCCCGCGATAGCGCCGAGCATGATCTACGCATACGCGGCGATCATGGAGGGCGTTCCTTATGCGAACGGCGCCCCGAACCTCTCGGCGGACGTTCCCGCCCTGGAACAAGCCGCTTCGCAGCGTGGAGTGCCGATCGCCGGGAAGGACTTCAAGACAGGTCAAACCCTGATGAAGACCATTCTCGCTCCAGGCCTCAAGGCCCGGATGCTGGGGATCGAGGGTTGGTTTTCCACAAACATCCTGGGCAATCGAGATGGCGCAGTCCTCGACGACCCCGATTCGTTCAAGACAAAGGAAGAATCGAAGCTGGGTGTTCTGGAGCATATCCTTCAGCCAAGCTTGTACCCGGAGCTTTACGGGGACTTGTACCACAAAGTTCGGATCAACTACTACCCGCCTCGTGGCGACAACAAGGAGGGGTGGGACAGCATCGACATAGTCGGCTGGATGGGCTACCAGATGCAGATCAAAGTAGACTTCCTCTGCCGTGACTCGATTCTCGCTGCGCCAATCGTTCTTGACCTGGCGCTCTTCCTTGATCTCTCTTCTCGAGCAGGACTGTCGGGGATTCAGGAGTGGCTTTCCTTCTATTTCAAGAGTCCGCAGACTGCCGAGGGGTTGTATCCGGAGCATGATCTCTTCATCCAGCATCGGAAGCTCAAGAACACGCTTAGATGGCTCGGTGGCGAAGAGCCTTTGACTCACCTGGGCCTGGACTACTACGAGGACTGAATGGATCGAGGCTTCTTCCTCGTTCTCGAGGGTGTCGAGGGCGCTGGTAAGACGACTCAGGCGCAGTTGATATCCCGTTGGCTGGAGGAGCTGGCCGTTCCCCATCGGCTCGCTCGCGAGCCAGGCGGTACGCGGGTCGGTGAGGCAATCCGTTCAGTGCTCCTAGATTCGGAGGTGCTCGAGATTATTCCGGAGACGGAGCTTCTTCTGATGCTTGGGGCGAGGGCAGCTTTAGTGAGTGAGGTGGTCAAGCCGACGATCGAAAGGGGCGAGGTGATGGTCGCCGATCGATTTGAGCTGTCCAGCCTTGCCTACCAGGCTCTCGCCCGTGGTCTGGGTTTGGACCGAGTACGTGATCTCAATGCCTTCGCCACCGGCGGCGTGCGGCCAGATCTGACGCTGCTCTTCGATATTCCGGCATCGGTCGGTCGGGCACGGCAGGCCGACATGGGGAAGAGACCCGATCGGATCGAACGCGAGGGGGCTGCGTTTCTGGAGTCGGTGGGACAGGCCTACCGGACGCTTGCCGGAGAAGATGATTCGATCGAGGTCGTGGACGCATCTGTTTCAGCAATGGAGGTCCACGGTACCGTTCGCACGATATTGAGGTCGAGGCTCCCGGGACCCTTTGGGCTTGGCCGGGGTTGAGAACGAGCCCTATTTCTTCAAGCCGTTATTGACTCCCCACCGATCGTGTGAAGGCGGAATGGAACCGAGACGCTCCCGCATTGGACCCAGCATCGTCCTCTTGCTGGCGTTGACGATCGGGGGATGGTTCCTTCAGCAAGGACTCGCTCAGGATCGAGCGGCCTACTTGCCAGCTCGCCTCTTCGACGAAGTCGTCGACTACGTGGCGGATCGGTATGTAGACGAAGTAGACCGCGAGGACCTCTACGACTACGCGATCGATGGGATCCTCGAGCAGCTTGGTGATCCGAATACCTCGCTCCTGAGCACGAACGCGTACGAGAATTTCCGGATCCAGACCGAAGGTGACTACGGTGGTGTCGGTCTGCAGATCGGGGATCGTGATGAGTACATCACGGTCGAGAGTCCCCTATCGGGAACCCCTGGTTCACGCGCCGGCATTCGTGCGGGTGACCTCATCGTCGACGTGGAGGGTGAGTCGACACGGGACTGGTCTGCACAGCAAGCCGTACAGGTTCTAAGGGGCGAGCCAGGAAGTGCTGTCGAGGTTTTGATCGAGCGGCCCGGCGTCCAGGCCCCGATCGCCTTCACGCTCACCCGAGAGGAGATTAGGCTCCCATCGGTTCCTTTTGCAGTGCTTCTAGAGGGAACAGTGGGGTATGTTCTCCTCGATCTCTTCAGCGAATCGTCGACACGAGAGGTGCGAGCTGCAGCGGACTCTCTCCGAGCGGAGGGGGCCACCTCGTTCATCCTCGATCTCCGCGGAAATCCAGGAGGCGTACTCGACCAGGGGGTCGGCGTGGCCGACTTGTTCCTCGATCGAGGGGCTGACGTCGTCGAGACCCGGGGAGAGCAAGGGGGCCCGAACGGAGTGCTCCGCGCATCCACTCCGGACAGGTACGAGGGAATACCGATCGCAGTTTTGGTGGATCGGGGGAGTGCCTCCGCATCCGAGATTGTGGCCGGCGCTCTGCAAGACCACGACCGCGCGCTACTCATCGGGGCGAGCACGTACGGAAAGGGCTCTGTTCAGAGTCTCTACAACTTGTCTGGGGGGAACGTCCTGAAGTTGACGACCGCTCGGTGGCACACTCCGCTCGGGCGCTCTATCGAGCGGCCGCCAGCGGCCCCATCCCGTGATGGATCAACCGGGGAAGAGGGACATCTCCCGATTACCCTCTTGGGACGATTGGCCCTTCCGGCGGATACTGTCGGACGACCGACGGTGATTTCCGAGGCCGGACGCAGTTTATTCGGCGGCGGTGGTATCGTCCCTGACCTTCTGGTGCCGATGGATACGCTTTCCGCCGACGAGCAAGCGGCCGTGAGGATCATTTTCCAGGATGCAGCCGCCTATAATGCCGGGCTTTTCAACTACGCCGTCACATACCTACAGGATAGCCCCGGCGTCGAACTCAACTTCGACATCGGAGAGCCTGAGCTTGACGATCTGTATGAACAGCTCCGTGAAGAGCGGGATCTAGCCACGGAGAGGGAGACCTGGGAGCGGGCTCGTCGATATGTGGAGTTGGACCTTGAGCAGGAGATAGCGTTACAGGCGTGGGGGCGGGTCGGGGAATTCGAAAGAATTATCCCGTTTGACGAGCCTCTTCAGGCGGCGCTGAGCCTCCTTCGGGAGGCCGAGTCCCTGGAAGACCTTTTTTCGCGAGCGGGCGGCTCCCTTTCCGTTCGTCCGGAGACCGCATCTGCCCAAGGGGCCGCTCCCTGAGCCACTGCGGTGAACGATCTCGTTCTCCCCTGACTCTTCCGTAGGTAGACCCATTCGTCGCAGCCCCCAGCCATGTTCTGATCCAGCGGGCAAGGTGATCGGTCACTAGGTCCTGCCTTCCCATGGATGTGCCTCAAAGTCGTCGCAAGACTGCGGAGACCCGCCGATGAGCCCCGGAACGCGGACGCTGGTCCGACTCAGTGGAGCACTTGCCAGTCGGGACTCAGAACGAATCCGGGTTGCGATGGGTGAGGCAAAACTTCGATGCGAGCACAATCAGGTTGAGGAAATTCTATTGCAGGCGCACCTCTTCCTAGGTTTTCCTGCAGCCGTGAATGCACTCAGCGCTTGGCGGGAGGTTTCGGGCCTGCCTGCGCCCCCCGGCCGGGAGGAGTCCTCCCACACTCTGGCTGAGCGGGGTCGGGATGTTTGTCGTAGGGTGTATGGGTCCCGATATGAAGATCTTCGAAAGGGCGTTGCCGCGTTGCATCCCGACATCGACCGCTGGATGGTTGAAGACGGGTACGGCAAGGTCCTCGGTCGTGAAGAGCTTCCACTCAAGGCACGGGAACTGGCGATAGTGGGGCTTCTTGCCGTGTTGGATACACCCGTCCAACTCTATTCGCACCTGCGAGGTGCTCTTGCTGTTGGTGCCTCGGCGGCCGAGGTGCAGGAGGGCCTTGAGTCAGTGAAAGAATTTATGGGCCCGGCGACTGCGGACCGCGCATTCGAGTGTTGGGTCCGTGTCAGGGATCGGGCCGATTCCCACACAGGTCCTCGAGGCTGAGCGAGACACCAGGATGTTCATCGACAGCGTGACCATCACGGTCGAGGGTGGCACGGGCGGGTCGGGCGCCGAGGCCTTTCAGCGTGAGTCTCGGAGGCCGCGAGGGGGCCCGTCGGGGGGGGACGGAGGGGATGGAGGGGATGTGGTTTTGGTGTGTGATCTTCAACTTGGCACGTTGTTGGATTTCCGGTATCACGCCGAGTATCGCGCGGCTCGAGGAGGGCATGGGGAAGGGAGCAATAAGACGGGCAAGAGTGGCTCGGATACTGATCTGCGCGTCCCGCCCGGCACCATAGTCACCGATTCAGACACGGGGGAGCTCTTGGGCGAGTTGCTTGCGGAAGCCGATCGGCTCGTCGTCGCACCCGGCGGGCGCGGCGGCCGAGGTAACGCGCGTTTCACTAGCTCGACACGGCAGGCGCCTACGTATTGGGAGCCGGGTGAAGAGGGTGCTCGTAGAACCCTTCACCTGACACTCAAGTTGATCGCGGACGTAGGGCTGGTCGGAGAACCCAATGCGGGGAAGTCCACCTTCCTCTCGGCTGTCTCCGCTGCCAATCCGAAGATTGCCGACTACCCGTTCACAACATTGACCCCGAACCTGGGTGTAGTCGAGCTCCCGGACTATCGCTCATTCGTGATCGCCGACATTCCCGGGATCATCGAGGGGGCGCACGAGGGGCGAGGGTTGGGCCACCAATTTCTCCGACATATTGAGCGGACCCGAACCCTGGCGGTCCTCGTTCCATCCGATGATCCGGACCCGGAGCAGACAGTTGAGCGGCTCACAGAAGAACTCTTTCGCTACTCTCCGGAGTTGAGCCGGAGGCCGCATTGCGTTGTCCTGACCAAGACCGACCTGTTGGGGCCAGATGCGAACATCCCGTCTGTCGAGACGCCTGGGGCATGGGGGACCTTTCTCATCTCATCCGTCGCGCGTATCGGCCTCGCACCGCTCCTGGAGGCACTTTGGTCCAAGGTACGCGAGCAAAGGACCGCCATCGGCGGGGTCGCCACGGAGAGTGGAGAGATCCAGGGCACCCCGGCTGACGGCTCCAGCGCACCGGACCCCGCTGCAGATGGATCTCTCGAGGAGGAGGAAGCGTGGTGGGATCTGGCGGACGGGGAGCTCTGATCTCCGTCGAGGAGCAGCAAGCACTCATCCTCCTCCGGCTCCTGCCCGGCGTCGGTGACAGGCGGCTCGCACGCTCGCTTGCGTCGACGGGAAATGCTTGCGCGACCCTGGCCCTTTCTCCCAGGGAGTTTTCGAGCACCTTGGGTAGGGAGGCTGAGCGGGCCCGGCGGGATCCAGCGATCCGACGAAACGCGGTGACTGTCCTACGGCGGTGCCGCGAGCTTGACATCGAGGTCCTATCATTTGGCTCGCATGATTATCCCTCCCGTCTCCTCGGTCTGGTAGACCCTCCACCCGCTCTATTCCTCAGAGGGGACGGGTCGCTCTTAGGAACGCGAGGCGTAGCTGTTGTAGGATCTCGGCACGCGACCGGCGTCGGGAGGCGGAGTGCCGAAAGGCTTTCGCGGGAATTGTCCGAGCTCGGAGTCACCGTCACCAGCGGCTTGGCCCTCGGGATCGATGGCGCTGCCCATCGGGGCGCGCTTGCCGGTCGCGGGAATACGATCGCGGTACTCGGATCTGGACCCGATCGTGCATACCCAGCCAGTAACCGCGCGCTCTTCCACTCGATTGTAGATCGTGGCCTTGTGGTGAGCGAGTTTCCGCCTGGCGAGCCGGCACGTCCCTACCATTTCCCAAGACGAAACCGAATTCTAGCGGGACTCTCTCAGGGTGTCGTTGTCGTCGAGGCTGCCCGCAGAAGTGGGGCACTGATCACCGTGGATCATGCTTTGGATCTGGGACTTGAAGTGTTTGCTGTTCCGGGGTCGCTTGAGACCATCCAGGCTGAAGGCACCAATCGCCTCATCAGAGACGGTGCTCACCTGCTGACCCGGGGCCTCGACGTGCTAGAGGTCCTCGGCTGGCCGCCGCCCGCTGACAGATCGAATGCGACCAGCCCTCGAGCGCCCACGCCCACGCCTTCGGATGGATTGGCCCGCCCCCCGTCCACCCCCGCCTCAGATGTGGTGCGGGTGAGAGCCGCCTTCGGCCCCGGACCGCGGGGGTTGGACGAACTGGTATCGGACGTTGGGCTTCCGGCCCCGAGGGTCTTGGCGGCGCTCACTCGGCTCGAGCTCGGCGATAGCGTGGCTCGAGTCGGCGAGGGTTGGGCCCTCACGCGGCACGCGCTGTGACCCAAGTTGAGCACATCTACGTCCACTTTCCGTTCTGCCGGCGGCACTGTCCATATTGCGACTATGCCGTTCTGGAGGGGGTACCCTCGGAACTTGACGTCTGGGTCGAGGCGGTGGGTGGCGAATTACGCCTCAGGGAAGCCCAGGGACTCTCCCTCTTCCAGCTCGACACGATTCTCGTCGGCGGAGGTACCCCCACTGTCCGTGGAGTCGAGGTCGTCCAGGGTATCAAGTCGGTTCTCGGTGCGGATCGGCTCCAAAGTGTCCGTGAATGGACAGTTGAGGCGAATCCCGACGACATAGACTCGGAGCTCTTGGATGGCTTGCTGGAAGCCGGTGTCAACCGTGTCACACTCGGTATCCAGAGCCTCGAGGACACCGCCCTCGAGTGGTTGGGCCGTCTGCACACTCCCTCACAAGCACAGTCGGCAATTGCAACCGTCCGGGACTCGAGATTGTCAAGTTGGGGGATCGACCTTTTGTTCGGACTTCCTGAAGAGGTGGACCCGGATCCCGCTCGGAGTCTGCGGGAGTTGATAGCGATGGGCGTGCCTCATGTGTCGCTGTTTGAGTTGACAGCCGAGCCGGGGACCCCGATTGGTGCGGGAGCGGTGTCCGGGGAGGTTCGGTTGGCCGACGAGGACCTCCGTGCCGAACAATACCTGGAACTGTGCAGATTACTTGGTGCAGCCGGGTTCGAAGCGTACGAGATGATGGCCTTCTCTCGGCCCGGGCATCGGTCTATGCATGCGGCTGCGGTCCTCAGCGGCCGCTCTTGGCTGGGGCTGGGACCTGGCGCGCACAGCAACCTCGATGGGCGGAGGAGCTGGAACCTGAGAGACTGGCCGGGATACTGTACAGCGATCGCAAACGAGTCGCTCCCCGAAGCTCAAAACGAAAGCGCCAGCATCGATCCGGACGCCTGCGAGAACCTCTGGTTTAGGCTTCGAAGCTGGAACGGCATTCCACGGACGGATCTCGGAAGCGGGGCTGGGGATCTCATCGATCGATGGATCGAGATGGGGTTGGCGGCGGCGGATCCGCTGACGGTGAGGCTGACGCCAAATGGCTGGCTCCGGTTGGACGAGTTGTCCGTGGAGTTGGGCCAAGCATTGGCCGAGGCCGAGACGCCTCGCCCCGGGGCAGACCCAGCGGCCTAGAGACGAGTAGCCGGATATCGGAAAGGCTCATGAACGAGCGTAAGAACAAGGCAGAACTGTCTGAGCGGGAGCGGCAGGTCCTCGAGGCGGTCGTTCGGACCTACGTCGACACGGCAGAACCAGCGGGAAGCCGCAGCGTAACTCGTCGGTTCGACTTGGGGGTTTCTCCGGCAACAGTCCGCAATACGATGAGCGACCTCGAGGACAAGGGTTACCTCTTCCACCCCCATGCCTCAGCAGGTCGGATCCCGACGGACCTCGCGTATCGGGCATTCGTCGAGCAGTTCATGCAACCCACCTCGCTCAGCGAGAAGGAGAAATCACGATTGGCCTTCGAGCTCGATCCTACGGGAGTGTCTGCTGTCGAGCGCCTAGTGAGACGTGCCACCCGAGCCCTCGGTCTGCTCTCCCAGGAGCTGGGGGTTGCCGCCGCGCCGTCTCTGGCCGCCGCCATCATGGAGCGGCTGGAGCTCGTGAAGGTGTCTTCCAAGAAGGTGCTTCTCGTTGCTCAGGTACGAAGCGGAATGGTCCGGACTGTCTTCGTAGATCTCCCCTGTGAGGTTCCAGAGGATACGCTGGTTAACCTTACCGTTCTTCTCAACGAGCGGCTTTCAGGCCTGACCTTGAAGGAGATCCGAGACACGGTAGCGATCCGGATTCGAGACGCGGCGCCTGATGACGACCCAGCTGCTGAAGAGATCCTGAACATCTTCATGCAGTCGGGTGGGGAGTTGTTTCATTGGCCTGAGACGGAGCGATCTACGATTCATTTGGGACAGGCCAGCGTGCTTGCCTCGCAGCCTGAGTTCACGAGCGGTGAGCGGCTGAGGGAACTGATGGAGTTGACCGAACAGACGGACCTGCTTGCCGCGGCACTTGGTAGCCGTTCCCACAGACGGGGGATCCAAATCACCATCGGCGGTGAGAATCAAGACCAGGCGCTGTCGGAGTTCACGCTTGTAACTGCCGAATACCGCGTCGGTGGACTCAAGGGGGTAATCGGAGTGATCGGCCCCACACGAATGCCCTACGAAAAGGTGTTCGCAATCGTCGAGCACACCTCCACCCTGGTAACCCAGATCCTCGAATGACGTGAGGGTCGCGACCCGTCCCAAATCAAGCGGGGCTTCTTCGCAACACCTAGGAACTTGATGGAAGATTACTACGATACCCTCGGTGTGCCGCGAGATGCCGACGAGGATCAAATAAAGAAGGCTTACCGCAAACTTGCGATGGAGCAGCATCCCGATCGCAATCGTGGCTCTACCGAGGCGGAAGCACGCTTCAAGGAGCTTTCGGAGGCCTACGGAGTCCTGAAAGACCCGCGGCGCCGGGCCGCTTACGACCGGTTTGGGAAGGAAGGCGTGCGGGGCACCGGCTCGGGCGACCCCTTCCAAGGCGGCTTCGATCTGCACGATGCCATCGAGATCTTCATGCGAGACTTCGGCGGAGGCGGAAGCGGAGGCGGAGGCTTTGAAGAGCTGTTTGGAAGACGTCGGGGCGGACGCGGAAGGGGGTCGGGAGGTGGGGAGAGTATACGAGTGCGGCTTCCCGTTTCTCTGACCGAGGTCATCGCAGGGGCCAACAAGCGGATCCGAATCGCGCTCCTCGAGAACTGCGACGCATGTGAGGGGACCGGCTCGGGTGAGGAGGGTGGCCCAAAAACTTGCGCCACCTGTGACGGTCGGGGTGAAGAGCGGATTGCCCAGCGATCAGTGTTCGGGCAATTCGTCTCTCTGGCCACTTGTCGCACGTGCGGGGGCGAGGGTTCCGTGATTCGGAAGCCCTGCTCGCAATGTCATGGCGAGGGCCGCGTTCGAGAGGAGAAGGAGATCGAGGTCGAGGTACCTCCGGGGGTGACTTCAGAAAACTATATTACGCTTCGCGGTAAGGGGAACGTCGGCCCGCGCGGAGGCTCCCGGGGGGATGTCATCGTCCTTCTCCAAGTCGAGGAGAGTGATCGGTTCCGTCGCGAAGGTAAACACCTGATCATCGACGCGGCAGTCACTCTTGCTCAAGCCGCTCTGGGTGCTGAAATCCAAGTGGCTGCCGTGGACGGCGTGATCCAAGTTGAAGTGCCTGCTGGAATCCAAAGTGGACAGGGAATTCGGGTGCCAGGCCGTGGCTTCCCTGAGCTAGATGGGGGCCGGCGCGGTGATCTAGTCGTCCGAGTGCACCTCTGGACGCCAACGGAGCTGTCTTCCGAGCAGCGGGACCTTCTTGCTCAGCTGCAAGAGATCGAGGCTCCAGCACCCGAGCGGATCGAAGAGCGTGGCGGGAGCGCCGGCGGGTTCTGGTCAAGAGTGCGTGAGGCCTTCAGCTCGTCCTGATCCACGGAGGATACCGCTGTCTCGCACCCCTGACAGGTGGCTAGTAGTCGAGGTGAAGAGGCCGGCCAGTGAGATATGGGCCGGCGCCTTCGTGCATCTCCTCGCCTCCCTCTCGGGTCGGGGGGTCGAGGAGCGCGGGGGCGTGTTCATCGCCTATTTCGAGGCTTCCCAGCAGGACGAGGCGCGAGTCTTGAGCCAAACCCGTACACAGCTGAGCGAGGTTTCCGATCACGAGCCGGTCGAGATCCAACACCGGTGGCAGGCGCATGAGGATTGGATTGAACTATGGCGACGGGGCCTCGCCCCGCGCCGCATCACTCGAAGGCTCGTTGTAAGTCCCACTTGGGAAGAAACCGAGCTGAGGGAGGGAGAGTTGCTGATCTCTCTCGATCCCGGTATCGCTTTTGGGACGGCGGAGCATCCAACGACCCGTGGGTGTCTGAGGCTTCTCGAGACATTCGTAGAAGGAGGGAACCGCGTGGCCGATATTGGAGCGGGTTCCGGGATCCTCTCTATCGCGACGGCCTTCCTTGGGGCCGGATACGTACTGGCCGTCGACTCGGATCCTTGGGCGTGCGTCGCGACCCGAGAGAATACGGAAGTCAATGGGGTCTCGGACCGCGTCGATGTCTTGGAGAGGTCAGTGGATCGTCACTTTCTCGCTGATTGCCGACCCTTCGACGGGATCGTAGCGAACATCGAGGCTGGCGTGTTGATCCCATTACTCAGCGGGTTCCGACAGGGGGTTCGTCCGGACGGGTGGCTGATCCTAGGCGGCGTGCTCCAGCAGGAGCGCGAAGAGATCGTGCGGGCCGCAAAGGACGTCGAGTTCCATTTGGCCACCGAGGACCTGGAGGAGCAATGGTGGACAGGTGGTTTCTCGGCGTAGCTGGCTGCCCGGGCGTTGTGCCCCGAGGGCTAGCGTCTGCGTCCTCCGGCCGAAGGCGCGATCGGAGCAGAACCTCTTGCACCCGTCTTTCCTCCGTCATGAAGAGATTCCACCGGGCCCAGGATCGCATCGACCCGGGTTCCATATCGGCGCCCAGGGCGATGATGCTCTTTCGAAGCCGGTGGTCGATCGACCGGATCGGTCGGCCGTCGGCGAGCGCAGGGGCAGCGGGCACAACCCAGGCTCGCGGGCCGACCTGGATTGGCCACGGCCTCTGGGGACGTAGCAATACCCGAATTCGCTCAGGTTCGGCCTGGAGGGCACGGAGGAGCTGGTCCGGACCGGGAACAAGGGAAGGGGTCTCCGCCTCGAGTCGCTTCTGCAACTCCTCGAGCGTAAGGGCTGGGGATGGACCCTTGTAAAGCAACTCGGCGGCCGTGTGGGCGATGGAATCCACCTTATCCTCCAAAACGGGGCGTCGGATCAGTGTTGGGGTGACACCGTACCGGTCCGATCCGGGCCCGGCCATGGCACGATAGGCATCTCGCGGTTAGGCCCACCGCTTTCTTTATACTTGGGAGGCGAGCGTGAGCGACGTAGCGTTGGACGGCTGCATCTTTTGTAGGATCGCACGCGGTGAAGTTCAGGCAACGCTGGTTCACAACGAGGAAGGCCTATTGGCCTTTAGAGACCTGAACCCGCAGGCACCGGATCACATCCTCCTCATCCCACGAAAACATATCGCCTCGGTGGACCATCTCGTTGACGAGGATCGCGACCTGATGGGACGGCTGATCCTGGCTGCTCGGGATCTGGCTCGCGCCCACGGTCTGGCAGACTCCGGATATCGACTGGTTGCCAACACCGGAACGGACGGTGGGCAGAGCGTCGACCACCTCCATCTTCACCTGCTTGGAGGAAGACCGTTATCGTGGCCTCCCGGCTGACTCAGCCAGGCCGAAGATGTCGCGTTGACCCCCCTCGCGGAGCCGAATAGGTTGCTAGCACTTCAGACCCTCCCCGCACAGCGGGAACACCGTGGCGACAGGCCTTCAGGACGAGATTCGCGCAGCCCTCAACCAGGCTCGACGGGAACGGGATCGGCTTCGCACGGTCGTGTTCTCCACCGTCCTCTCCGAGATTCGGAATCGTGAGATCAGCGACGGATGTGATGCGGCCGACGGGGTCGTTGGAGACGTTCTTGCCCGAGCGATCAAGCAGCGACGCGAGTCGGCCAAGCAAATGCGGGCAGGTCGTCGAGAGGACCTAGCCCAGAAGGAGGAGGAGGAGGCCGAGATGCTCGCGGTATTCCTCCCTCCGCAACTCGACGAAGCTCAGATACGTTCCATCATCAAGGAGTTGATCTCCGACGGACCTGCAGAGATCGGACCGGTCATGGGAAGGCTCATGCCCCGAATTCGGGGGCGATTCGATGGCAAGGAAGCCAGTCGACTTGTCCAGGAGGAGTTGGCAGGGTGAGTCACCCGCTACTATCGTATCGATCGCTTTGGTATCGGTGGTTGGGAGCGCCCGGTGAATAGCCACGCCTTGAGGGTCCTCGAGTTTTCCCAAGCCATGGAGGTGGTCGCGGCTCGCGCCGCCACTCCAATGGGACGCGACCGCATTCTTCAGTCAACACCCATCGCAGAGCCAGAATCCGTTCGAGCCGAGCTTTCCCGCGTCTGTGAGGTCCAGTATCTGCTTCGATCCGACTCCGGCTGGGCCCCGGCGGTCTTTCCGGATGCGCGCCGACCCCTGGGGGCGCTCGAGCCCGAGGGCGGCACCCTCGATCCGATCCACATCCTCGCGTTCCTGCAACTGCTTGTCGCGAGCCGCAACCTCTCAGAGGAGCTAAGTCAGCGCGTTCAGGGGGAGGGCCCCCTCCCTCACCTCGATACACTGCGGCGGGGACTCCCGATACGAACCGGACTCGAAGACGAATTGACGGCAGTTGTCGACGATGGGGGGGCTATTCGCGATAGGGCGAGTCCAACGCTTCGAGGGATCCGGAATCGGCTTCGAGCCCTTCGAGGAGCCGTCGTCCGGAAGCTCGAGGCGCACATCCTGACCCTGCCGAAGTCATACCGTGTAGATAGTGCATCCGTTTCGGTGCGTGGCGGGAGATACGTAATCCCCATTCGGAGGGAGGGGAAGTCACGTGTTGGTGGCATCATCCACGGTGAATCCGCCACAGGCGCGACTCTTTTCGTAGAACCTCCGCTGGCGATCCGTCTCATGAACGAGATCCACGAGCTGGAGCGGGCCGATGCGAAGGAGGTCCAGACGATCTTGAGGGAGACTACCGAGCGCCTCCGGCCACTCCGCGAAGAGTTGGCTTGTGGGTTCGAAGCCCTCGTTGATTTCGACTCTCTGCGCGCGAGAGCCGCTGCGGCTCGAGCCTGGGATGCCACCGTTCCGGAGATGTTGCCTCCGAATTCAGGCGAGCTAAGGATCGCCCGAGGCCGGCACCCCCTCTTGCTCGAGGGAGATGGAGAGGTGGTGCCTTTCTTTCTCGAGCTTGGGAAGAGGGAGCGGATCGTCGTCGTGTCCGGCCCGAACACGGGTGGGAAGACGGTGTTTCTGAAGGCGGTGGGCCTGATTCACCTTCTCGCCCAAAGCGGTGTGGTGCCCCCGGTGGGCGAGGGTACGCGGCTCCCCATCCTCCGTAACGTCTTCGCCGACATCGGCGACGAGCAGTCAATCTCGCAATCACTATCGACCTTTTCGGCACATGTTGAAAACGCGCGGGAGATTCTCGAGGGTGCAGGACCGGCGACGCTTGTCCTGATGGACGAATTAGGTACCGGAACAGATCCTAGCGAAGGTGCCGCGCTCGCGAGGGTCATCCTAGAGGCGCTGGTCGGGAGTGGGGCTCGCGGACTCGTGACCTCTCACCTCGGCGCGCTAAAGCGCCTGGATTCTGAGGGCAGCGGAATCGTCAATGCGTCCCTGTTGTTCGATGCTGAAAGATTGGCGCCCACCTTCCAGCTTCAGAAGGGAAGGCCGGGCCGAAGCTTCGGGCTTGCCATCGCGAGACGCCTTGGGTTCCGGGCCGAACTGCTAGATCGAGCCGAAGCCTATGTCGGCACCGACGAGGTGAAGCTCGAAGGCCTGCTCGAGGTCCTTGAGCGAAAAGAGCGAGAGCTGTCAGTGGCTCTGGAAGGGGCGAACGCTGCCGGGGCGAAGGCTCGAGAGCGGCGTGCCGAGGCCGAAACTGATCGGGAAGACCTCGAAGCACGTGAGCGGAGACTCGAGGCGCAGGCACGGGAGCACGCGCGACGTCTCCTGCTAGATGCCAGAAAAGAGGTCGAGGCCGCGATCGAGGAACTGAATGGCTCCGTCGTTGAAGAGCTGTCGACTGCCGTGGGTCGTGCTCGCCGACGGATCGAGGAGGCCGCTCGAACGCAGCGCGACCTGACGCCGGCGTCTTCCCCCCGATCCTCGGCTGGTCTTTCGGACGCTCATCCCGTATCTGCGGGAGATCAGGTTAGAGTACGGGAGACCGGTGCGCGGGGAGTCGTTCGTGAACTTCGAGATGACCGTGTGATCGTCGATGTCGGGGAAGTCAGACTCCAACTTCCTCGAAGCGAGGTGGAGCTGTTATTGGAGGAGAGAGGACAGCTGTGGGGTGACCAGAATTCGCACTCCCTGTCGTGGGCTACCGCGCATCTCGACGTCGGTCACGAGGTAGACCTACGAGGCCTAAGGGTCGACGAGGTGGAGCTGCGATTAAGTCGGGCGCTCGACAGCGCGATCGTCGAGAATCGATCCGAGCTGAGAATTGTTCACGGGATGGGGACCGGAGCGGTAAAGGCAAGGGCACACGAAATCCTGCGGTCCGATGGGCGTGTTGACGCCTTCCGCGCAGGTGGACTGGGTCAAGGAGGAGGGGGAGTTACGGTGGCGGTGCTGAAGTGAACTACGGATGCGCGCAGTGATTCCGGACGATCTCGTTGATGAGGTGCGGGCGCGAGCCGATCTAGTCGAAGTGGTCGGCGAAAACGTCAAACTGACGAGGTCTGGCAAGGACTGGAAGGGAAAATGCCCCTTCCACGATGACCGAACTCCGTCCTTCTATGTGGTCCCCGACAAGGGATTCTACAAGTGCTTTGGGTGCGGGGAATCAGGAGACCTGTTTTCGTTCGTGATGAAGCAAACAGGAATGGAGTTCCTGGACGCTGTGCGACACCTGGGCGAGCGGTTCGGTGTCGAAATTCGAGAGGTGGCGCAAGGTGCTGACCAGGAGGAGCCGTTCCGAGCCCACTATGAGGTGAACGCCTTCGCCCAAGGCTGGTTCCAAGATAGGCTGCAGGATCCCTCGGCCGGAGGACTCGCCCGCGAATACGTGGAAGGCAGAGGGATCGATTCTGAGACGGCCAAGCGGTTCGGGTTGGGGTGGGCCCCAGATGACTGGCACGGGTTTGGGGAAGCTGCGTCCAAGCATGATTTCTCTCAGGAGCTACTCCTCGAAGTCGGCCTACTAACGAGCTCTGAGCGTCTACCTGATCCCTATGCCCGCTTTCGAGGCCGACTCATTTTTCCGATCGAGTCCGTCGGGGGCCGAGTCGTCGGTTTCGGGGGCCGGGTCCTGGACGAGGGTGGAAAGGGCCGGCCGAAGTACCTGAACTCGCCTGAGTCACCGATCTACCGAAAGGGAAGGGTTCTGTACGGGTTGGGCTGGAATCGGAACGCGATTCGACGGGAAGGATGCGCCCTGGTCGTCGAGGGTTACATGGACGTTGTCGCGCTAGCTGCCGCTGGCATTACCCATACTGTCGCCGCTCTCGGCACGGCTTTGACCGAGGAACATGCGCAACTCCTCGCCCGGTACGCGAAACAGGTGGTCCTCCTATTCGACTCTGATGAAGCGGGGCTCCGAGCAACCTTCAAGGCGGCTGACGCACTCTTGGCTCACGGCGTCCACCCTTCGGTTGTCACCTTCCCTCCCGGCGAGGACCCCGATACTGTGGTGCGAAACGAGGGAAGAGATGCCCTGATCAGCTATGTTGACTCTGCGGTCGACGTGCTCGACCGGAAGCTGCAGCTCCTTGAAGAGAAGCGTTACTTCGGATCGATCGACAGGGTTCGCGTTGCCGTCGACAAATTGCTTCCCACATTGAGGGCCACCAAGGACCCTGCACTCCGGGATATCTATACCTTGAGGGTGGCTGAGCGCACCGGCGTTCGAAGAGAGACTTTGGAAGCAGAAGTTGCGAAAGCCCAGGCGGATTCAGTACGGGTGGGCCGATCCTCACCGCATGAAGTGCGTAGCCCCTACACTCCCCGAGAGCACAGGCTGAGCGCCGATCTGTCGCGACTCGGCGCCGAACGACAACTACTGCTCATCCTCCTTCGGTCGCGCGACTGGATGGACCGGGCCCTCGAACGGATTGGCCCCGGGGAGTTCCGCGACCCGGTCTATCGAGCAATCTTCGAAGCGCTCGCTGAGAACCCGGACCTGGAGGGGCCATATGAGAACCTCTCACCCGCGGCTGCTACGGCGCTCGACGCGCTTCTTGGCGATCTGCAGGACGTCGAGCACCCTCAGCAGGCTTTTCTGGATTGCCTTGCGGTCCTGGAGGATCGAACCTTACAGGCTCGACAGGAGGAGCTTGAACGAGACCTTCGGATGGCCAGCACTGAGGTGGAAAAGCGTGAAGTGCTCGAGCGGTTGGATGAGTTGAGACGCACGCGACCAGGACGATGGAACGTAGTCCGGCGGGAAGGACCCGGTGGAATCGAAAAAGCCGAACAACAGGCGAGCGGATGACGAACACCATGATGGGCTCCCTACGGGAGGTCCAAAAGCTGGATGAGAGAATTCGCGAGATCAACGGTGCTCTTGGGGCATTCGATGACCGGTTGGCCGAGGTCGAGGAGCCTGCACTTGCGCTGGAGTCGGAGCTGTCCCAGTTGACCGAGCGGCTCGCACAGATGAATGCGGATGCCCGCCGCCTCGAGCGGTCCGCCGACGACCGCCGGGCCCGGGCGGAGAAGATGGATCAACGGTTGAGCCGGGTCTCGAATCTTCGGGAGGAGGCCGCAGTCCAGACCGAACTCGACCTGATCAGGCGCGCGATCGAGGGCGACGAGCATGAGGCCCTGCAGCTCATCGACCAGATTCGCCGATCTGAAGAGGCCGCTGAGGAGCTCGAGACCTCGGCCACGGCGGCACGAGTAGAGCTTGAGACCCGGCAGGAAGCACTTATCGTGCAACGCGAGACCTATTCGGTTCGAAGAGAGGTATTCCAGCAACGCCGAGGCGAGATTCTGGAACACGTTGCCGATCCCGAGCGTCGGGTATATGAAGCTTTCCACCAGTTTGGGCGCCCAGTCGTTGTTGCTGCCCTCCTTGATGACGGAGCCTGTGGGCACTGTTTTGGAGTCATTCCGCTCCAACTTCAGAACGAGATCCGTCGGAACGAACGCCTCATCCGTTGCGAGAACTGCGGCGTCATCCTTACGACTGAGCCGGAGCCGGTGTTGGACGACGAGCTCCTCAGCCCGGTTGAACTCCCCCGGATCGACCTCGACGAGAAGGAAGATGAGCAAACCGAAGGCGCTGAGGAGGCTGACGCCGAGTTCGCGGAAGCTGAGGCTGATTCCGAAGCGGATGTCACTGATGCTGCGCTCGAATTGGCGGGGGATGTCTCCGCCGACACTGAACCTGAGCCAGCCGACGAGGTTACCGAGGCTGATAGCGGTACAGTGGCTCAGGATTCTCCAGATTCTGCGGTCGCCGAGCACGAGTGACTGAACGCCCCGCAAGGGACGCCGCCCTTTCCCCTCTGCCCACTCCCCAGTGGAGACTCCCAACCCCTCCTGATCAGGAAGTCATCGAACTCCTGGTCCGAGAGCTCTCTCTCCCGGCCTCAGTCTGTGGTCTCCTCGCCGTCAGAAAGCTGACGGAGCCGGAGCGCGCGAAGCGGTTTCTTCGACCGCGCTTGGAGGATCTGCATCATCCGAGCGGACTCAAAGACCTTGATCGTGCGGTTGAACGGATTCGGTCCGCGATCCGAACCGGCGAAACGATTCTCGTCCACGGCGACTATGATGTGGA
The DNA here is from genome assembly GCA_965215925.1 of Longimicrobiales bacterium. GTDB lineage: Bacteria > Gemmatimonadota > Gemmatimonadetes > Longimicrobiales > Gaopeijiaceae > JAAXGI01. Next base: position 89,814 of record CBDCEQ010000003.1, read on the forward strand.
CGGCGTTTGTTCGGCGGCACTACTTACTCTGTGGCTGCGTCGCCTTGGGGCGATGGCGATTCCGTTCGTGCCGCACCGCATGAGAGACGGATACGACCTCGGATCTGCGGGGATCCGTGCGGCGGTAAAGGCCGAAGCCTCCCTCATCGTCACCTGCGACTCGGGAATCGTCGCTCATGAGGCCGTCGAGGAGGCGACGAGAAGCGGGTTGGACGTGATCGTAACGGACCACCACATGCCCGGGGCGGATCTTCCGCCGGCATTCGCGGTCGTCAATCCGAACCGGAACGACTGCGCGTATCCCGCCCCTCAGCTCTGCGGCACCGGAGTGGTTTTTAAGCTCTGCCAGGGGCTCGCAATGAGAGCGTCGGTACCGCAAGAGGAACTCTGGCCCCACCTGGATCTGGTGGCACTGGCCACTGTTGCCGATCTCGTTCCGCTCACTGGCGAGAATCGCGTCCTCGTCAGGTTCGGACTTCGTTATCTCGCGCATACCACGAAACCGGGACTGAGAGCGCTGATTCGCTCGACAGATCTCGCCACCCAGACTGGGTTGGAGGCGGGTCAAGTGGGATTCGTCTTGGGCCCACGAATAAACGCGGCAGGCCGTATGGGGGACGCGGACCAAGCTCTCCAGCTGCTTCTCACTTCCGACCCGACGGAAGGAGCGCGGTTGGCGGCGGTCCTTGATCAGGCGAATGATCAGAGGAGAGAGGAGGACCGGTTAACGCTGGCCGACGCCCTGGAGCATCTATCCCACGAATTCGACTCCGCCAGGGACTTTGGTGTGGTGGTCTCGGGCGAGGGCTGGCATCCGGGGGTGATCGGTATTGTCGCATCGAGAGTCGTCGAGCGTATCCATAGGCCAGTCGTCGTGATTTCATTCGATGGAGACGGGGGTCGTGGGAGTGCCCGATCGATCCCGGAGGTTCATCTGCTGCGGGCCGTCGAAGCGGGCGGCGGACATCTGCTACGCTATGGCGGACATGCACAAGCTGCTGGAATGGAGCTGAATCGGACGGAGCTGCCTGCCTTTCGTTCTGCCTTCAACGAGAACGTTCGCGAGCAACTGCAGGGGCGAGTCCCGCAGCCACGTCTTGGGGCGGATCAGGAATTGGCTCTGTCTGATGCAAATGATGACCTCCACCGACTCCTCGGGCACGTGGGGCCGTTCGGAATCGGGAACCCCCGCCCGGTGTTTTGGGCGAGGGACCTCAGCGTCGTTGGGCGGCCGAAGGTGGTCGGGGATGGGCATCTCAAACTGTGCCTGGGTGATGGTTCGAGCGAGTTGGAGGCCATCGGGTTCGGACTCGCGGCCCGTGTTTCCCTTGATTCGGTAGGCTTCGATCGTATGGATGCCCTCTTCCAGTTGAGGCAGAACGAGTATCGGGGAAAGCGCAGGCTTCAAGCGAGGCTGCTGGACTTACGGCCGACGGAGAGTCTCGACGTTCGATGAGAATCATCGCTGGGGAATGGCGAGGCCACCGTATCCGTGCTCCCCAAGGAAAGGGGGTCCGCCCGACGACCGATCGAATCCGGGAGGCGTGGATGGCATCGTTAGGGAGCCGAATCCTCCAGGCCAAAGTCCTCGACCTGTTCGCGGGCTCCGGGGCGCTGGGCCTCGAGGCGCTTTCTCGAGGGGCCAGTGAGGTCGTATTTGTGGAGAGAAGCAGGGCCGCTCTCAAATCTCTCGAGAAAAACATCGAGACGCTTGGCGCGGAGCCGCGTTCTCGTGTCGTCCGAACGGACGCCTTTCGTTTCCTTGAGAGCTGCGGAGGAGGCGGGTTCGATTTGGCCCTGGCAGATCCTCCCTACGACAAAGGCTACGCTCCTGCATTGATTACGAGGATGGCCGCGGATCCGTTCGCGACCGAATTGTGGGTAGAACATCGTTCCGATGAGCCGATGCCGCCCAATCCCGGGCTTCGACAGCGACGCTACGGCGATACGACCTTATCCGTCTTGGAGATTCAATGACCCGTTCTCGTGAGGTGACCGCGCTCTATCCCGGTTCGTTCGACCCGGTGACCCTCGGACACGAAGATGTCGCCCATCGAACCCTACGGGTTGCGGATCATCTCGTTGTCGCCGTGGCCAAGAGCCCGACAGAGTCCAGGACACCTGCGTTCAGCTTGGAAGAGAGGCTGGAGATGCTCACAGAAGTCTTCCGAAGCGAGGCCAGGATCGAATGCGTTTCCTTTGGAGGACTACTCGTAGACTTCGCGAAGGAGAGGGGAGCAGACCTGGTAGTTAGAGGGCTCCGAGCCGTCTCTGACTTCGAGTACGAGTTTCAAATGGCACAGATGAACCGGGAGCTCTATCCGGATTTGGAGTCCATTTTCCTCACTCCGGATGCGGATCTTTCCTTTCTTTCTGCGTCGCTGGTGCGCGAAGTCGCGCGGTTGGGGGGAGACGTTTCGAGGTTCGTGTCGCCACCCGTCACTCAGCGGCTGGCTCGCAGGTTCCGAAAGGCCGAGTAAGCAAGTCTTGCTTGCTCCGCGACGGTCGGCGTACCTTTTTTCTGCGACCTTTCTGGCGGTCGGTACGCCTCTCTTGGCGTGGCAGCCTCGTTCTGCAGCGATCCTTATAGGCCTGACGGAGATTCCATGGCGTTCAATGTGAGTCGGGAAGGGGACATCACTGTCGTCGATGTAGACGGACAGCTCATCGTGGGAAACCGACAGGAACTCAAGCAAAAGGTATTGGATGAGTTAGAGAAGGGTGGCCGGAGTTTCCTTGTCGACTTCACCGAGACCGGATACATCGATTCGTCCGGACTGGGCGTCTTGGTCAGCCTCTCGAAGAAGATTCGGGAGGTTGGGGGTGAACTTCGTCTCTCGAGCCTCAACGAAGACCTACGAACCCTATTCGAGCTGACGAAGCTGGACACCCTTTTCCGAATCGCGGACTCGCGGCAGGAAGGCCTGTCGGTCTCATAGGCCGGCTCATTTATGCAACGACAGCTCGTCTTCGAACTCCCCAATGATCTCCGATGTATCGAGGAGACGGTCGACTTCGTGGTCTCCCGTTGTTCCACGTGCGAGGATGTAGCTCGAAAGCTACAGCTGAATTTTCGAGTGAGTCTCGTCGAGGCGCTCTCGAACGCCATGATCTACGGGAATGCCCGTGATCCGTCCAAACGGGTTCGGGTGGAAGTCTTCCTACAAGCCAGCTCACTGACTGCTCGGGTGACCGATGAAGGCGTGGGCTTCGACCCGCACGGCATTCCAGACCCGACCATTCCAAGGAACATTCGAGAGGACCGAGGACGCGGACTCTTCCTCATGCGCGAGCTCATGGACGAGGTTCGCTTTAACGACTGCGGAAACTCGGTCACCCTCGTCCTCCACCTTCCTACTTCAGACGGGATCTCGCACGAGGCCTCCGCATGACCCTGGACCGGACCGCTCGGGATATCGTTCCCGAGGCGGTCGTTGAGGTCCTCAGTCAGTTCCGCACCGCGTTCTCACTGGATCTCCACCTTTGGAGGACGAGTGGAGCGGAGGCTCCGGCCCATCTCTTTCCACTAGAAGACGAGGAAGGGGGCCCCTGCGCTGACTCGTTCGTCGTTTCGGTACCGACGCGAGAGGGCCCCGAGATGACATTGGAGGTCCGAGGACGTGCCGATGAGGCCGTCCGCTCGGCAGCCACCGTCATCTGTACTGCGCTCGAGCACCTCCACGACTACTCAGAGGAGGTACGGTTTTTTACCTACGAAGTATCAGAGCGTTATGAGGAGATAAACCTCCTCTACTCCATCTCGGAGACGTTGGGCTCGTTGCTTCCATTGGGAGATTCCTCACGGCTCATCCTGACAGAGGTGTGCGAGGTGATGGCCGCTCGCCGCGGGTCACTCTGGGCGCTGGATAGCGAGGGGAAAAGCCTCCATCTAGTGGCGTCCGTCGGAGAAGAGGGAAGGGAAGATCCGATTCGAGCGGACGACCCGGCCGCCGTTACCGCAAGGGTGTTCCGGGAAGGAAGGGCTCTCATTCTGACGGGCGAGCAAGAAGACGGCGACGCGTCTCCACCTGACGATTTAGTCGCAGGAGAGGAGCCCGTTCTCTCCGTCCCGATCCGCTACACACCACCCGAGGGAGAGCCTCGTGCCGTTGGCGTGCTGAACCTGATGGGGCGACGGCACGGCGGTCGGTTCACTGCCTCTGACCAAAAGTTACTCGCCGCTATTGCAAGTCAGGTAGGAGCGGCGCTCGAGAACAACAGGCTGGTACGTGAGAGCCTCGAGCGCGAGAGACTAACGCGGGAGCTAGAGCTGGCTCACGATCTACAGATGAAGCTCCTGCCAACCGCCGACAGCTTTGACCCGGATCGAGTCGCGGCGAGGGTTGAGCCCGCTGAGACCGTGGGTGGGGATTTCTACGAGTTTTTTCGCATCCCAGGAGATCGTTACGGCGTAATGATCGGAGATGTGTCGAGCCATGGCTTCCCGGCCGCGCTCATCATGGCTCTTTCAATGAGCGCTGCGACGATCTACGCCGCTGAGGTCCAGTCGCCAGCACGCGTTCTCCGCGAGATGGGCAACGCCCTGATGGACGAACTCGAGAGCACGGAGATGTACCTCACTCTCTTCTATGGTGTCTTAGACCCCGAGCGGCAGGAGCTGGTCTACGCCAACGCGGGTCATCCTCATGCCTTCGCGATCCGCGGAGATGGGTGCTCAGAACGGCTCGGTGCGATGGATCCTCCCATGGGCATAGCAGGAACGGTCGACTACCAGCAGCGGGCGATCGCGTGGAATCCCGAGTTGGATCTGCTCCTCCTGTTCACGGACGGGCTGTCTGACGACTTGGTCGAAGAATCGAGGATGGCTGGCGAGAAACGCATCGTCGAAGAGGCGGTGAGGCTTCGAGAACAGCCTGTCTGCGAGATCGTCGACTCTCTGTTCAAGTTGGATCGCGCAGGTGCCGACGGCGCGGACGACCGAACGGCGGTAGTCCTGAGAGTCTGATCTCCGTGGCTCCGAGACCGAAGCGCTCCCTCGGCCAGAATTTCCTGGTGGACCGGGATGTAAGAGCCCGGATCGTCGATGAGGCTCGAGTGGGTCCAGGGGAGACGGTCATGGAGATCGGCCCAGGGCGAGGGGCGCTCACCGACGGACTCGCGCGGCGGGTTGAGGAGCAAGAGGGCCAGCTGATTCTCGTCGAATTGGACGATGAGTTGGCGGACGATCTCATCGGCCGATTCAGGACAGATCCTAGAGTCACCGTGATGCGCCGCGACATCCTCTCGGTGTCTATGGCGCACGTTTCCACTCCCCCTGGCAACCTCAAGGTCATCGGGAACATTCCCTACAACCTGACTTCGCCGATCCTCTTTCATCTGCTTGCGCAGCCCCGTCCGCGCGAGATTCTCCTCATGCTCCAGCGAGAGGTCGCGGACCGAATCCTGGCGGAACCCGGGGGTCGAGAGTACGGGGCCCTGACCATCGGCGTTCGTACGGCGGCCAGAGTTGAACACGTGCTGAACGTCTCTGCGAGCGCCTTTCGACCCCGCCCAAAGGTGGACTCCTCCGTCGTGCGCTTGGAGCCATTCTCGCCACCGCACCTAGACGCCGAGCAAGAAACTCGTCTCCGGAACCTTACTCGGGCCGTCTTCCAATGGAGGAGGAAGCAGCTTGGAAAAATCCTTCGAGATCATCCCGACCTGAAATTGGCATTGGACGACGTGGATCGTGTACTGGCCGCGGGGGCCGCAGGGCGAACCGATCGTCCCGAAACCGTCGATCCTGCGGGCTTCGAGGCCATGGCTCGCGCAATCTCCGATTGACTGGGGAGAGCGTCTGCGCCTACCTTTGTGAAGCTTTTCACAAGGACGGATGACCCGATCCGAAGTCCGCCTCAGCCGCACACGGATCGATGGTCCTTTTCGACGCGCTCAGGGTTCAACCTCCCGCGACGGATCCCGACGCCCCAAGTGCCCGCCATCTCTCGCAAGGTCTCCGAATCTGCCATCCGACGGCTCTCGATCTACCTCAGGGTGCTCGGGAGAATGGAGCGTGAGGGAGAGGAAACGGTCTCCAGCCAGGTCTTGGCCGGCCGTGCGGGTACCACTGCCGCGCAAGTCCGAAAGGACCTCTCCCTCTTCGGCTCGTTCGGGAAGCGTGGTCTCGGCTACGCCATTGCACCTCTCAAGGGGCAGCTACGAGAGATCATGGGGCTATCCCGAGGATGGAAGGTGGCGCTCATCGGGGCCGGCCGCATGGGAGCGGCACTCTTCGAATACCCGCATTTCCGAGCCCGTGGCTTCGAGTTCGTAGCCGTCTTTGACTCCGATCCGAAGAAGATCGGCAACTGCTGGCAGGGGGTCACGATCCAATCAGCAGAGAGGCTCCAGGATTCGCTTCGAGAGGAGGAGGTCGAGATCGTCATCCTGACCGTTCCGGGTTGGTCAGCCCAGGAAGTCACGGATGCTGTTGTCCACGCCGGGGTTCGGGGGATTCTCAACTTTGCGCCGGTTGAGATCAAGGTGCCACCACTGGTAAGGGTGAACTCTGTGCGTTTGACCGTCGAGTTGGAGGCTCTAACCTTCGCCCTCCAACCCGAGGGCGAGCGCGTTTCAGGGGTGCGAGCATAGGGGCGATGGGCAGGCGGTTGTCACTCCTCGAGTTGGCGGCACAGAAGCTTTCCTCCGGACCGATACACACATTGGACTTGGCCCATCAGGTCTTGGAGCTCCGGGGCAATCCACCCGTCGCATCGAAGGCGGTGTTCACCCTCCTAGGGAGGGACCCACGGTTTGGCGTCGATGAGAACGGCTACTGGTGCCTGAAGCCAGGCGAGGCTTCCCTAGGTGTGCCGCTCACCCGACTCCGCTACTCGGTGGTTGACGTCGAGACGACCGGAGGCCTGGGTGCGCGAGGGGACCGAGTTACGGAAGTTGCGATCGTCCACATCGATGATGGTGCGATCGGCCGGTCCTTTCAGACCCTGGTAAATCCGGGTCGTCCGATTCCACCTAGGATCCAGGGCTTTACAGGTATTACCGACGGAATGGTGTCGGTGGCACCGTACTTCGAGGGAATCGCCGAAGCGGTTTTCGAGCACCTTCGTGATCGTGTTTTTGTGGCCCATAATGAGCGGTTCGACTGGGGGATGATCCGTAGGGAGCTGCTGACAGCAGGGTGCGAGATCCCGGACCTGGAGCGCCTTTGCACGGTTAGGTTGGGGCGGCTTCTCATTCCGAGGTTGCGAAGCTACGGTCTGGACTCGTTGACGGCTCACTTCCGGATTCGGGTGGAGCAGCGACATCGCGCGTTCGGAGATGCACTGGCTACCGCTCGGCTTCTACTTCACCTTCTCAAGCAGGCGGAAGCACGCGGGATTTCTGATCTCGCTTCCCTGCAGTCCGCCCAGGGTCGCCGTGGGCGACGAAGGCGAGCCAAGAGCCGGATCCGAAACGGAGATTACAGCTAGTGAGGGACAGGCAACACGACGCCGGCTCCAGCCCGTCCGAGTTGGCAAGTCGGCAAGTCGGTGACATCCGCATTCACGCGATCGATGCGGGTCGACAGCGACTCGATGGTGGCGCGATGTTCGGGGTTGTGCCAAAACCCCTGTGGGAGAGGAGGATAGCCCCCGACTCGCGGAACCGGATCCCCCTGGCCATGCGATGTCTATTGATCGAGGCGCCGGGGGCCCTCGTGCTCGTCGACACCGGTGCCGGAAACAAAGAGGACGACAAGTTCAAGGAGATCTACGGGCTGGAAAACCAAGGGAGCCCGACCCGCCTCGAGGACGGGATTCGTGATGCAGGATTCCGACCCGAAGACATCGATCTCGTGGTCATGACCCATCTGCATTTCGATCACGCTGGGGGCGCGACTCGATTGGTCGAAGACGGTACCATCGTGCCCTCCTTTCCGGGTGCCCGTTACGTCGTCCAGAAGGGTGAACTCGAGTTCTCCGACATGCGAAACGAGCGGGTCAGGGCAAGCTACATTCCGCGGAACGTCGCTGCGGTCACCGCGGCCGGTCTATGGGACCTCGCTGAGGGGGACGAGCTGGTAACGCAGGGGGTGCGGCTCCTCGGTACCCCCGGACACACGCCACATCATCAGTGCGTGCTGATCGAGTCTGATGGCGAGACGGCCTGTTACCTAGCCGACGCCTGTCCTACCACGGCCCACGTCTCTCTTCCATGGATCATGGGATACGACCTCGAGCCGCTGGTGAGTCTCGAAACGAAGCGAAGCCTTTGGCAAAAAGCGCTAGAGCAGGAGTGGCTCCTCATATTCGAGCACGACACGGATGTTGCCTGGGGCTACCTTGAGAAGGACCTCCGCACGATTCGACCGCTCCAGAGCGGCTGACCTGCTCGATCACTCCAGAACGTCTTCCCCACTACGGCAACCCGGTCCAACTGAGTCCAAGGGAGGGAACGATGAAGAACCCACCCTCGGCATCCCGGTTCAGGAGGAAGCTGCCGTCCTTGGTCGGCGCGCGGAAGTAGTCATAACCGAACACGTTCGTTCGGTTCGTGAGGTTGCTGACTTCGAAGAAGAGGCGGAGATCGCCACCCCAGGCCTCAGTTCGCCGCGTTAGCCGGGCATCGATTCGGAAGTACTCCAGTAGCCGGTATCCGTAGATCGGATCCGGGACGATGACGAATTCTTGGCTGCCGTCTTCGGTCATGATCGGTTCTGCATGTTGAATGGTGCCCGGCCATCCTGTGTGGAAGACGAAGGACGTCGTGAGCGACCAGTTCAACCAGGGCCGGTAGGTGGCGTCCAGGTTGACCGCATGGCGCTGATCCCGTGGTGTGTTATGGGTCGCGGCGAACTGAAGCGCTCTTGGATCGTTCACACCCGCGATCGAAGTGACCGTCTCTTCTACGGAGGCGAGGGCGTAGCTGGCACGGATCGACAGTCGATCGTTGATGTTGCGCTGGTGATAGATTTCAATTCCCCGCGACAACTGACTCAGCGGATGGACTCGGATACGGTCTTCGTTCGTCTCGGGAAACACGTCGACGCCGGCCTTCCAATTCCGGTAGACGGGTCGAAGATGGTCGCCTTCCTTACGGTAGGCCTCGACGCGAAGAACGCTGCCGTCCACGAAGATGTGTTCGAGGCTGGCCGTCAATTGCTTCGAGCGCTCAGACCGAAAGTATTGCACGAGTGTTGATGTTGAACACTCCGCTCGTGTAGTTGCCGTAGCGAACGGGGAACCCTCCCGTCATCAGCTCAACGCCCTCGACCACCTCGGAGTCGATGATGCTGATCGCACCGTCGTTGAAGTCCTTGAGATGATACGGCTCATAGATCTCCAAGCCGTCGATCCGGATGAAGGTCTCGTCGGGGCGGCCACCGCGGATCGAGAAGCGCGAGGAAAAGTCGCCGGAGGTCAGACCGGGGAGACGGTTGACTGCGCGAAAGATGTCTTCCGCGAACTGGGGCACAGCGTCAATATCCGCGCGTGACATCGTCTGCCGTGCCGCTGGACCGGATCCTCCGAACGAGAACGTCCCCGGGCTGACGATGATCTCCGATAGAACGACAGCGGCCGGATTCACTGCTATTTCAAGCGGTGCGCTTTCTGCCCTCGCTTCGATCCCCTCGAGGGTGAGCTCCTCGTATCCCAGACGAACGATGTGGACGCTGTACATGCCCGGCCTAAGGTTAGTAATGGCGAATCCGCCGTTGGAGTCTGTGGAGACCCGTGCATCACCGCTGTTGAGGGAGACGTCCGCACCCGCCACTGGGGTCGCTGTGACGGCGTCCATGACCCGTCCCACGATGGAGACCTCCTGGGCCGATCCGCCTCTCGGCGAACTGGCGGCCAGTCCCGCTAGTGCGAGAACCACGCGAGAGACGGCGCAAACGGTAAGGCCGAACGGAGAAGTTTTCGCCATCGTGCAGCACTCCCTGAGGGCTGGAAACGGTGCAGGTCCACTCCAGGAGCCCGGATGGAGCACTTTTTGTGACGCCGGGTCGGCCCGCTTCTCAAGGGCTGGGGGGCGCGCGAGATTCCGACGTCAAACCAGTTTCATGCCTTCCGGGTGAAGAGGAGCGCCAGAGGAGCCGTGAATATCTTTGACCAACTCCTGGACCAAGGTCACGAGCAAGTGATGTTCTGGTCGGAGCCCGCCGCGGGTTACCGAGGCATCATCGCAATCCATGACACTTCGCTGGGCCCGGCGATGGGGGGGACTCGGTTTTGGAATTACGCGAACGACGACGAGGCTGTCGCAGATGCGATCCTCCTAGCTCGGGCCATGACCTACAAAGCGGCAGTTGCCGGTCTGGACGTAGGGGGCGGAAAGTCTGTGATCATCGGCGACAATCGCACCTCGGCGCGCGAGCCGCTGTTCCGCGCCCACGGCCGGGCCATCCAGTCGCTCGGGGGTCGCTACATCGCTGCGGAGGACGTGGGTACGTCCGTCGATGATATGGAGGTCGTTCGGACCGAGACCGAGTTCGTCACCGGGCTGCCGGGCCGGTCTGGCGATCCCTCTCCACTAACCGCTCTGGGCACGTTACAGGGGATGCGGGCTGCGGCCATGGAGGTCTACGGAGACGGATCCCTCGATGGTGCGCATATCGCGGTGCAGGGGCTGGGAAACGTGGGGTATCACCTTTGCGAGTTCCTTGCCGCAGAAGGAGCCCGCCTGACCGTCACCGACATCCATCAGCCAAGGATCGAGTGCGTGACCCGCCTCTTCTCGGCTGAAGCGGTGGCGCCCCCGGACATTTACGCCGTCGACGCGGACATCTTCGCACCCTGCGCACTCGGCGGGGTGATCAATGACGAAACCATACCCCGCCTGAAAGTGGAGATCGTTGCTGGGGCCGCAAACAACCAGTTGGCCGAGACACGGCACGGAGATGAACTTCAGCAGCGCGGGATTCTCTATGCGCCCGACTACGTTGGGAACGCCGGAGGCTTGATCAACATCTACGGTGAATTACACGACTGGCCTCAGGCGCGCAGTCGGAAAAAGGTAGAACAGATCTTCGGGACGCTGTGTAGGGTCTTCGAGCTTGCCCGGTCAGAGAACACGACGCCTGGTGGCGCGGCTGATCGGATCGCGGAGAAAAGGCTGGCGGAGGCCCGCTCGAACGGTCGACCGGTCTGAATTCCGAAATCACTCGCCGCGCAAGAGAGTTCGCAGCGATCGATAGGTGTCGTCCTCGCCAAAACGGTCTAGCGCCCAATCCTGCCCTTCCTGTCGTCTCCGATGGAGGGCCGCCGGCTCGCCTACGAGGGATTGTAGCTGCTCGACGAGCATCTCGACGCTGTCAGCGACCACCACGGGGGCCCCTTCGCCGAGACAGCCCACCCCGAGCGAGTTAGTGATCAGAAGTCGGCCCGCCATAAGAGTTTCGACCGACTTGAAGTTCAGCCCGCCCTGGACAAGAACTGGATTGAGTACGATGTCGACGTCTCGATAGAAGGACCCAAGTGTGGGCACAAAACCGATGAGATCGATTCCCTGCTCTTTGGAAAACCGGCTCGACCGAACCCGCTCGCAAACGGTGCCGGCCACCGTTAGGCGGCTCCCCAGGGACACCCGCCGAATCTCGGGCCACCATTCTTCCCTAATGAGCTCGAGGGACATGACGTTGGCAGCCATACTCCACCCGATGAATCCGAACCGGAACGGAGGTCGTGCTGGGTTGGAGGGGATTTCCAAGCGGGCGTAGTCGAAGCCAGGACGTGTCACGAGCACCCTCTTATCCGGGAGGTGTCGGGCAAACTGAGCTCCGTCGGATTCCGAGATAGCCAGAACCGCGTCGTACTTGCGGAGTGCCGATAACTCAGCCTCCATCTCGGCCTCCCGGTCCACCCAGAGCCGGGGTCCCGTTCGGTCCAAGGTCGAGGCCCGGAGGAACTGAACATCATGGGTGTCACAGATCCAAACGACGTTTGGCGACGCCTCTCGCACGGCATCGATCATTCCCGTCATCCAACCGTAGTTGACGATCACATGACGGTAGCCCTCGCTTGCCACGAGCTGTCCTAAACGGCGAGCTCCATGACGGCCCGCACGGGTCGCCAGGCGGTCGACGAACAAATCCGGTCCTCGCCGCCAAACTCCGTGGGCCACTCGGTAGACTCGTTCGGCCTCACGACGCCAGCGTAGGCGCCAGGGAAGGGGAGACTTGAGTTTGCGAAACGTGTAGGCAGCGGGTGCGATGGCAGTCAGTGTCGCTTCCATTCGAGCACGACGTCCGGACCCCAGAGCACCCACCAGAAGATCCATCGCGATCCCCCTGCGATTCAGGTGTAGGGTGAGTTCGAAGCTTCGACGGTTCGAACCCTTGTTGAGCGGGACAATTCCCCCGGGAAACAGATTGAGCGCTCGGGACTGCCCGGCGGTAGGCTTAAAAGGTCGGTGCGGACAAATACGACCGGAGTCCGAGATATGCTGGATCGATTGGATGCGACGGCTAAAAATGTCTCGAAGGATGGGTCCGGGGAGCGGAGCATCGGTGGGCAGTTGGTGCAGGAACACGCGGTCATAGCGGGCGCCCGCCAGAGCCGACACATCCGCGCTCTCGCGAAGGGAGATGGTGATTCCCGAAGACGTAGAACTCGCGTGCGGTCCTACAACCATGACACGCCCCTGCACTCGTACGCACGCGGCCTCGATCGACGCCGGATCGTCCGACGGGCTTATCAGGAGGGCGGTTTCGGGCACGTCTAGAGTTCGCAGGTCCGCGGGAACGTCACAAGAGCCGACTCGACTGGGCTGGAGGGCAGTTCCATGTTCAGCTAGCGGCCCCCATCTTCCGAGACGTTGGATCCATCTTGTTCAATATTCTTAGAGACCCAGAGAGGAATCAGGATACCGGAAGCCAGGAGGCACCATAGCGCCATGTCACAGCCCTACGCCCATCTAAAGAGTGAAGACCCCGAAGTCTTTCGAGCAGTACAGCTTGAGGTCTCACGACAGGCTGACCAGCTCGAACTCATCGCTTCAGAGAATTTCGTCTCGCGCGCGGTTCTCGAGGCGGCGGGAACGATCCTTACAAACAAGTATGCGGAGGGGCTTCCAGGGAAACGCTACTACGGTGGGTGCGAATTCGTTGATGAGGTGGAAGAGCTCGCGCGCACGCGCGCCTGCCAGCTATTCGCGGCGGACCATGCTAACGTCCAGCCCCACTCGGGTGCACAGGCGAATATGGCCGTCTATTTGGCCTTCCTTCAGCCAGGCGACCGTATTCTGGGAATGAACCTGAGCCATGGCGGGCATCTTACGCATGGCTCGCCCGTAAACGCCTCTGGAATCTTGTATGAGGTAAGTGCTTACGGCGTCCGGGAAGAGGACGGTCGCGTAGACTACGATGCTGTGCGAGATCAAGCTCGCAGAGAGCCGCCCAAGTTGATCATCGCTGGGGCGAGCGCCTACCCCCGGACCCTGGACTTTGAAGCGTTCGCTGACATCGCCGAGGAGGTCGGAGCCTTACTGATGGTCGACATGGCCCATATCGCCGGTCTTGTGGCCACCGACCTCCACCCCAGCCCGGTTCCTCACGCGGACGTTGTTACGACGACCACGCACAAAACCCTGAGAGGCCCACGTGCCGGAATGATTCTCGCGAAGGAAGAGCATGCCAAGGCGGTCGACAAGGCGGTATTCCCAGGGACGCAGGGCGGACCCTTGATGCACATCATCGCGGCGAAGGCTGTGGCCCTCAGGGAGGCACTCGAGCCTGCGTTCAAGGTCTACGCCGCGCAGGTCCTAAAAAATGCTCACACGCTCGGGGAACGGCTGCTGGAGCGTGGATTTCAGTTGGTTTCGGGCGGGACCGATAACCATCTAATTCTGGTGGACCTACGGGACCGAGATGAGCTGAGCGGAAAGGACGCAGAGCATGCTCTCGAGGAGGCGGGAATCACCGTGAACAAGAATACGGTGCCTGGAGAGCAGCGTTCTCCGTTCGTCACCTCAGGTCTCCGAATCGGTACTCCCGCACTCACTTCCAGAGGCATGAAGGAGGTCGAGATGAGCACGATCGGCGACTGGATTGCCGATATATTGGAGGATTGGGAGAACGTTGAGCTACGGGCAACGGTGCGAGCCGAAGTGCAGGAGCTGACCCGATCCTTCCCCCTTTATCGGGAGTTAAGAGGCGAGGGCTGACGTCTCAGTCGAGCCTCCAAGTGGACGAGCCCTAGCGCTTCAGCTAACCCCGAGCCAACTTGGCCACCATGACGGACGTTCAGTTTGCCGACGAGATTCTAGATCGCTTGAAGGAGCGCAATCCTCGATTCCAGGGGAAAGCGTATCTCTTTGTCTTGTCGGCGCTCCATCATGTGATGCACGGCCTGGATCAGCCTCGGCATATTTCCGGGCCTGAGTTGGCTCAAGGCGTTCGGGCTTTGGCGATCGAGCAGTTCGGGCCCCTCGCACGCACCGTTCTAGAGCACTGGGGCGTCCACAGTACAGCGGATGTGGGAGAGATCGTGTTTGCCCTCGTCGACGCAAGCATCCTCATTACCCAGGAGGAGGACCGTCCTGAGGACTTCCATGGTTTGTTCGACTTCGAAGAGGCTTTTGACCGGAACTATCCTTGGACCGCTGGGGGATAGTGGCCGGTGACCCCGCCGGGGAACCGCCAGAAATCGGAGCTGCCAGGAAGTGACCAACGAACAAGATCCTCAGTTTCCCCGCTGTCAGAAGTGCGATGTGGGGCTTCTACTCCCCCTCTCCGACTATGGACGTGAGGGTGCACCGATCCAGTACAAGGCTTGGGTGTGTTCGAGCCCGGACTGCGGTTTCAACATCCGGATCGACAACGGGGAAATCACCTTCGGAAGGGCGATCGGACAGAGCAACAAATAGTTCGGCACGCCTGCATCGTACCGGTATTCCCTCTCGGGAGCCGCTCCCGCCCGATTCTCGCTAATGAGCCCCTTCGCATCTGACTTCTCTGCCGAGCGGGGGTTGCCCAGATGCTACGGGCGATTGGAAGTGCCGGTTCCCACCGGAACAGAGTCGGCCGCCTTTGATCGCTGGGCGATCGACGAACTGGGAGTCCCGTCCGAGGTCCTAATGGAGAACGCGGGTCGAGGCGCCGCCCTGGTCTTGAGTCGCGTATACCCAGACGGTCCGGTTGTCGTCATCGTTGGCTCCGGGAACAACGGAGGCGATGGCCTCGTCCTCGCACGAACGTTGGTCGCACAGGGAAGAGAGGTGAAGGTCTTGCTGGTTGGTGAGCGCCCGAACTCGGATTCATTCCTACACGGCTGGCCCGTGCCGGCGCACCCGGCCCCCACGGATGAAGATGAGCTCTTTTCTGAGCTGGAGACGAGCGCAGTCCTGGTAGATGCTCTTCTCGGAACGGGCGTTCAGGGGCAACCCAGAGAAGCCCATGCCCGTGCCATTCGGGCGTTAAACCGGGCGGACCGTCCAATTGTGTCGCTCGATGTTCCTTCGGGAGTGGATGCAGACACCGGGGCCGCGCCGGGTGTAACGGTTGGCGCGCATCTGACGATCGCTTTCGGAGCTCCAAAGCTGGGAACGCTTCTTTTTCCCGGTCGGGAGCGGGCCGGGCGACTCGTGGCCCTCGAGATCGGGTTCCCCCCGATGGGCGGGCGACCGATCCCCACACGCATGATCACGGCGGAGTGGGCCGCAGACCATCGACCCCGCCGGCGACTCATCACGCATAAGAACGCGGAGGGTCGCGTTCTGATCCTGGCCGGATCCAGCGGAGTCACGGGGGCGGCCGTGCTGGCCGCCAGAGGTGCCCTGCGGGCCGGTGCTGGCTACGTGCGAGTGGCCTCTCCCCCAGAGAACCGAGATATACTTCAGTCGGCGGTTCCCGAAGCGGTCTTTGTTGACGCATCCGACGCCGCAGCGCTGGGCGAGGCTGTGGATGAAAGCGATGCCCTGGCCGCGGGCCCGGGGATGGGGATAGACGACGAGGCTGCCGACCGGCTGAACCTGCTGCTGGAGTCCAAAAGGCTCGGCGGCGTGGTCCTCGATGCCGATGCGCTTACACTACTCGGTGCGGCGCGGCTACCGACCCTACGGTCGGCCGCGGACCGGAAACGCCGACTCCTTACTCCGCATGCAGGGGAGATGGTGCGCATGGGGGCCGAATCGGACGAGATCCTAGCCGATCCCGTTCGCGTTTGCCGACAGGGCGCTGAGCGATGGGCCTCTGCGCTCCTCTTGAAGGGCCAACCGTCCCTCATCACCGATGCTGGGCCCGGTCCAGTTTGGTTGAGTCCGACCGGCTCGTCCGATCTGGCCCAAGCGGGTGTCGGTGACGTCCTTACAGGTGCAGCCAGCGCGTTTCTGGCTCGTGGGGCCGATGCGATCGAGGCGGGCGCGTTGGCCCTGCACTACACGGGTCGGGCGGCCGCGCTAACGGGTCGGGGTGAGACGCTTCTCCCTTCCGATGTCGCAGATAACATCGGCGCTGCTTTCGGCGATCCGTCGGCACGGGTTTCTGACTTGGGCTTTCCCTTCGTGACCCTCGATCTCGATCCTGCACATTGACCTTCCGGGCGTCGGAAGGAGCCGCCTTGGGTCCTGGAACGGAATTCGAGCGAATCCAGGGCATTCTTCGCGGTCTCTCCAGCTCTCAGGCGGGTGTCAGCGTCGGCCCTGGGGACGATGCGGCTGTCATGATGGATGGCACCGTCCTTTCGACCGATCTTGCGATTGAAGGCATCCATTTTCGCCTCGATTGGATCTCTCCCGCCGAAGCCGGCTACCGGGCCGCGGCAGTGGGCGTTAGTGATCTTGCGGCGATGGCTGCCGAGCCCGTCGGGATCCTGGTGTCGGTCGGAGTGTCGGGACAGGGGGACCAGTTCGAGAGTGTGATGTCAGGGGTAACGTCCTTGACCGAGGGGCTGGGGATCGCTCTCCTCGGCGGTGATTCGACCCGGTCCCCCGGCCCCCTGATCGTTGATGTCACCTCGGTTGGGCAGACCCAGGACCCACTTCTGAGATCGGGGGCTGAAGTAGGGGACGAGATTTGGGTCACCGGCGTGCTCGGCGCCGGGGCGGCTGCGACGACACTCTGGGAGAAGGGAGAGAGTGTGCCTAAGCCACTTCGCGACGCTTTCATCGCGCCGCAGCCGAGGGTCGGCGAGGCACGAAGCCTGATGGATTCGGGGATCACGGCGGGCATCGACCTTTCGGATGGCATCGCCGGCGACGCAGGACACGTTGCCGCTGCGTCCGAGGTGGCACTCATCGTCGACGTTGATGCGCTGCCACTCCATCCAACGGTCGGTGGACTCCGGCTTCCCAGCGTGAGCAAGCCAACCGATTTCGCTCTCTACGGGGGTGACGACTTCGAGCTATTGGTGACGGCACCTCCCGGCCTCCTCGACGCAGAAGTGGAGGCGTTCGTTCGGCAGTTCGATCTGCCGTTGACGCGGGTAGGCCGGGTGACCGACGGAGTTGGCGTGTGGGTCCAGTCCGAGGACTCGCGAACCCTAACCAGACTCACTCGAGGAGGATACGACCACTTCGCAGCGGGGGCACCCTTGTGATCAGGTCGATATGGGTGCTGTTGGCCGGTGCCCTACTAACCGGGTTCTTCTCCGTGCGTGTCAACTTGAACGCTTGGCGAAATCGACCTGACAGAGTCTGCTGGTGTGACCAGCTTGCACGCCGTTGGACCCGGCTCATCCTCAAGCTCGCGGGTGTTCGCGTCGAGCTGTTCGACGCCGACCGTGTCGACTGGTCCCAACCTTCCGTGGTGGTGGCCAACCATCAATCTTGGTTCGATGTTTTCGCTCTCACCGCTTACCTGCCCGGCAGGGTTCGCTTCGTTGCCAAGGAAGAGCTTGCGGGCATACCCGTCTTTGGCCGTGCGTGGCGGAATTGCGGGCACATTTCGATCGATCGCAGCGACCGCAAGCGGGCGATCGAGTCCCTCGACCGGGCTGCTGAGAGGGTCCGAGAGGACGCCCTGGCGGTGACTCTGTTTCCTGAGGGTACTCGGTCTCCCGATGGACGCCTGTACGCTTTCAAGAAGGGGGCCTTCATCATGGCGATTAAGACCCGTGTACCCATAGTTCCGATTGGGATATCTGGGAGTCGGGCCATCATGCCAAAGGGGTCGTTCCGGGTCAGAGGAGGAGAGATCCGGATCAGAGTGGGAGAGCCCATCGTAGTGCAACACATTGACTCGAGGGGCAGGGATGAACTCCGTAAGCTGAGCCGTGCAGCCGTCGCGGCACTCATCGAAGGGGAGGACGCGGAGGTGGGGCCCGCCGAGGGTGCGGTTGAGGATCCAGCCTCCCCTGAACCCGACCCCGTGCCGCCGGTCCCGGGGGACGCAATGCGCGAAGGACCCACGCTGGGCGGAACGAAGGAGGCGACCGGTTGAGCAGAATGATGATACAGGCCGTGCAAGCAAGGCAGATCCTCGATTCCCGCGGCAATCCCACGGTTGAGGCGGAAGTTGAGCTGGAGGGCGGCGCGTGGGGTCGGGCAGCGGTTCCCAGCGGGGCCTCCACGGGTGAGCACGAGGCGGTTGAGTTACGGGACGGCGACCGATCCAAGTACTTGGGGCGCGGTGTTGGCGGAGCCGTCGAACATTTGCGAGGCGAAATCCACGACCTCCTGGTGGGTATGAATGTCGAGGATCAGGGGGGCTTGGACCGGGCGCTGATCCGGCTCGACGGCACCCCGAACAAGGGGCGATTGGGGGCAAACGCGATTCTCGCGGCATCGTTGGCCTGCGCGCGTGCCCGCGCCGATGCTGAAGGCGTTCCCCTTTTTCAATCGCTGGGGGGTGAGGGGGCTGCCCTCCTTCCGGTCCCGATGATGAACATCTTGAACGGAGGCGCTCACGCGCCCAACAACGTCGACATACAGGAGTTCATGGTGATGCCTCTGGGGGCGGACAGCTTCTCGGAGGGCTTACGCATGGGTGTCGAAATCTTCCACCGTCTCAAGGAAGTGCTGACAGAACGCGGAGGGAGCACCGCGGTTGGTGACGAAGGCGGTTTCGCGCCCGACCTCAAGGGGAACGACGAGGCAATCGAGGTTGTCCTCCAGGCGATCGAACGAGCGGGCTATCGACCCGGTGAGGACGTGGTCCTTGCTTTGGATGCGGCTGCCTCGGAGTTCTACGAGGAGGGTGAGTACGTGTTCAAATGGTCGTCTGGCGAGCGCAGAAACGCTACCGGCATGGTTGCGTTTTGGAGCGACTGGGTCGCGCGGTATCCGATTCGTTCACTGGAGGATCCGCTGGACGAGAACGATTGGGACGGATGGCGTGCGCTGACGGAGGCTGTGGGAGATCGGGTACAGATCGTTGGCGACGATGTTTTCGTCACCAACCCCGAAAGACTCAGCCGCGGGATCGAGGCGGGGGTAGCGAACGCAATCCTCGTGAAGGTGAACCAGATCGGGACCCTGACGGAGACGCTCGAAGCAATCGCGCTTGCGAACGCTTCCCGGTATCGCTCGGTGATCTCCCACCGATCGGGTGAGACAGAAGACGTGTTCATTGCGGACCTGGCCGTCGCGACAGAAGCAGGCCAAATTAAGACGGGGAGTGCTTCGCGAACGGACCGTGTCGCGAAGTACAATCAGCTCCTCAGGATTGAGGAGACGCTGCGGGGCCGGGCCCGCTATCCCGGCCGATCGCTCTGGACTGACTGAGTCGCAGTGGAGTCTTGGGGGAGGGGGTGGATGTGATGGGACGCTTGCTGTTTCTTGCCCTAATGGGTGTGGCCGCCTACTACGCAGTCTTCGGAGGGGAATACTCCCTCCTGGAGGTACGGCAGATCCGACTCGACACTGAAGCAGCTCAAATCACACTGGCTGAACTGCGTTCTGAGGCCGACTCACTGGACCTCCGGGCCGATGCCCTCGAGAACGATCCCGAGACCCTGGAAACTCTCGCTCGCGAGAGGTTCGGGATGATCCGAGAAGGCGAGGTTCTCTACCGGTTTGCCAACGATGGCGGTGACTCGGATCCCAACACCGACGAAGACCAACCCTCGCGCTGATCTTGATGGGTTGACACCCGAGAGACCCCCGAATAGCGTTTTCTTCCCTCGCCGGAGTAGCTCAGGTGGTTAGAGCAGCGGAATCATAATCCGCGTGTCGGGGGTTCGAGTCCCTCCTCCGGCATTCAATGATGACAACGGTTGTTAGGCGATGGCCCCTCGGAGAGAGGGGCTTTTTTCACGCAGCGTGTAACCGCTTTGTAACCGGACATGGGGTGGAGTCCACCGGGACTAGTGGGACCGTCGTTGTAGGGACCAGCGGGTCGCCTTGGTTGATTATTTCGTCTTGGTGGCTACGGTGATGATGCCTGGAGGGGCGTAGGTAGCCTGGCCCGCAGCGGGAGTCGTTGACGCCTTCCGCGTGGGCCTGTATCTCGGTCGAAATCGCCCGGGGAGCGCCTCTGTAGGGCTGGGAAGGGATTTGGGAAGCGCGGTGGTTCGGTAAATGCCCCCGTGTTCCGCCTCAATTGGGGACCAAACTAGCCGGGTCGGCCCCGCCTAGTCCTCCGGTTGTGTCGAATAGCCAGCGACGGCAGCGACCGCCCTGGACGCCCAAAGAAGAGAAGAGGATCGGCCCGTTGCTGTCGGTCATCAACTCATCTTTGCGTCCGGGGTTTTTCTTATTCGACTCCCCGGCGCAACTTAGACCGGAGAGTGATATGGAAGGCGCATCAGGCGGCGATCCAGGCTTCCGCCAGAATCTCAATCGCTCCCCCGCGCTCCTCACGGCAGGAGAAGTTGCAGGTCGCCTCAACGTGCGACTTCACTGTGTGTACAAGTTGGCTCGAGACGGGCTACTTCCCTGCGTTCATCTCGGTCGCTCAGTACGCTTCGATCCGGTAGTTATTCAGGACTTCATCACTCAAGGGGGGCGTATATCCTGCCCGCTTCGATCAGGCCCTCAGGACGCTTCTCGATCGTCAGATACGTGATGGATTGGATCCCGAGGATAGCTTCGAGCAGGCAGTCGGCAGGGTTGAACACATCTACGCGGCCATCTCAGACCACGTTCGCCCTACCTAGCCTCCGCCCGCGTTACTAGCTCGCCCGGCGAGATCCGAAGAGCTCTAGCCAGCTTCCAAAGCACCTTCAGCGTAGGGTTCCGCTCGCCCCGTTCAAGCCCACCGACGTAGGTCCTGTCTAGGTCAGCCTCATTAGCCAGCGACTCCTGAGATAGCCCAAGCTCTTTCCGCCGCTCCCGCATAGCAACGCCAAGCGCCACTGAGGGACCAAACCGCTCTCCACGCCGAGTCTTGGGCATGAAGAAGGCTCACTTGCGTGATGCCTATCGAGCCACAGACTATAGTCATCATGTTGAACGAGTGCTTCCGACCAGCGGGGGGGAAAGCGATGAGTGGGCTGCTGCTCGCCGTGGTGGCCCTCGTCTTGTGCTCAGGCAGACTTTCTGCCCAGGGGGAACCCCACCGGGCTCATAGGCATCGGTCTGGACGCAACACCAGTCCTTTCCACCGAGCGAGAGTACATACCTGCCGATTGCCCTGCGGATACGATCGTGATTCCTGGGACTGATGTCAGTAGGATCGACGTGAGCGATGGGCTCATAGAACACGCGGGATTGGGAGGGCTCGGGTTTGTAATCGGTGCTATCGCCACACCTTTTGCCAGAGACGGGTGGGACCTAGCGAATAGCATCGTGGGCGGGCTGGCCGGAGCCCTCATCGGTTACGTTATCAGCCCCGGTCGTGACGAAGAAATCTGGCGTCAGATCCGCTAACGCGTAGCATCACCCCTTGTTTTCTCGGATGCATGATAATGCGCTTCGCAGAGGGTAAAATCGACCGCATATCCATGCAATTAAGGCTGACAGCCGAGACGACCTAAGTGGCGCAGCGGCTATCGCGGGATTGGGGCCGGTCCATAACAGCTATTATGTAAAGCTCGAGCCCGATTTCGGGCTGAAACGCGCATGAGTATACGGGCCTGGCTCGCGTCCCCGGGTCGGGGGGGTGCCCTCGGAAAGTTGCGCCTGCGGGAGAGCCTTGCCAGGTTTCAAGAGATACCGAATAGCCCCCGAAAGTGTTTTCCCTGTGCGCCCTCAGCTTTGCCAGGGGACTCCATCTCCATCCCTCCATACGAAACCACCGTGCTCGGCCGCCGCAAAGTAGAAGGGCAGAGTGGGGTCGGGCACGGAGTACACGTCCTGAAGCCCACGTACAAGGATTTTAGGGCTTCCCATGCCGTCTTTCGGATCACCTGTGAACACGAGAAGCGCGCCGGGCCTGTATGTGTCCCTCTCACTCAGAAAGAGCTTCCAGGTGCGGCCTGCGGGATCCGTCCAGGTACGAGAGTGATCGACGACACGAGCCAAAGCGCATCCCCCCATTCGACTGGACGCGAGACCTGTTTCTTGCTCCCGACCTAACCCACCAGCATCTTCACCAGAGCTTCACCCTGGGCGCAGTTCCGTATCCCTCTAGCAGCGGGACTATGAGCGACCCAATCGAGAAGATCATCTGCGAGTCCACGGGTTCCTCAAGAGGGGGGCTTCACGTTGGCCAAGATCCTCATAGTAGACGACGATCCGGAAACGCGTATCGCGCTGAGCGCGTTGTTGGATAAGGACTTGGGGCATAGCATAGAGTTTGCCAGCGACGGAGACGCCGCGCTCGTATCGTACGAACGAATCCACCCTGACCTAGTCATTACCGACCTGGTGATGCCCGAAATGCACGGGGTACTTTTCATAGATCACCTGAGGGCCGTGGATCCCGACTGCAAGGTCATAGCGATCTCTGGCAAGGCACCCGAACACCTAAAGAGGGCTGTCCAGGCTGGGGCGCTAGCAAGCCTGCAGAAGCCAATGGAAAGGCAAGAATTGCTGGAGGCGGTAGAGAAAGCGCTCGCTTCGGACCCGTCCGATTCCGGACGGACGTAGCCCGTTCCCAGCACGAACACATCCGTGGACGGTCGAGGTCAGACGAACACTCGTCGGCTTCAACGCAGGGATCAGTACTCCACTAGGGACTGAGCATGACCGACCCCATCATCCGTCTGAACGCAGCCTTAGAAGGCCGCTATACCATCGAGCGAGAGCTTGGCGAGGGCGGGATGGCCACGGTCTATCTGGCCGAGGATCTACGCTATGAACGCGAAGTCCCCCGCTAGCAGCCACGAAGAATGCCTTCAAGTCGTGCCTCCGCCAAGCGAGTGGAGCAACTTGTCACGCTCCTCGAGAAGATCGCTAACCAGAAAGCTCATTCTTCCGAGCTCGTGTCTCAGTTTCAGTCCCTATACGATGACGTGCCGGAGGAAGATCGGCCCCTTCTCTTCGATGCACTGCTGCGCCGAATGGAGATCCAAAGACCGGACGTGGAAGCCACACTCGCGGAGACATTGGAGTCCGATGAAGACAATCCCATCTCGTGGACGCGCCGGCTGACGAAGCTTAGGCGCCAGATCGAGTCCCCAAGGCTTCGCGCCTTCCGACGCTTCTTGGCGACGCCGGGCGGTCTTCCCTTCCTACTCGACTTTCGGGCCGCGGTTCTCATCGCCCAGCGCGAGGCGGAGCTCGAGCTGGAGCCCTTGGACGAAGAGATCGCCCACCTCTTCAACTCTTGGTTCCAAAGCGGGTTTCTGCTTCTCAGCGAGATCACCCTCGAATCCTCATTTAGGGAGATCCGTTTTCTGAAGGAGCACGACATGGTTCATCCCATGGCTAACCTCGAGGAGATGGGTACTCGCCTCGGAGAGGACCGTCGCCTATTTGCGCTCTTCCACCGGGCGATGCCAGAGGAGCCAGTCGTCTTCATCGAGGCGGCTCTGACGAGCGGTATCGTGCGGTCGATTCACGAGATTCTGGGTGACGCCTCAGCTTTTCGATCCACGGGGGCACGAGATACCGCCATCTTTTACTCCATCAACAACACACAGAATGGGCTCGTCGGGTTGGGGCTCGGCAAAGCCCTCATCTTTGAAGTGATGAAAGCGATTCGGCGAGACGATCCCGGGATCAAAGTCTTTTCGACCTTGAGCCCGATACCGGGAATGTGGGAGGGGTATCTCGAGCGCATTCTCGTCGGCAACGATGCTGACTTCGAGCTGAAGCAAGCCGGGTTGACGGAGTTCTTTCCGGATCGCTTGCAAAGAGATTTGATCCAGCTTCATGAACGCCGGTCTGGGCTCGAGGTGCCCGACTTTTCTGCAGCGCTTCGCGAGATGCTAGGCGACCCGCGATGGATCGAGGATACTACTTTACTCCGTCGGCTCCGGAGGCCGCTCACCGACCTGGCGTACTTCTACATTACGAAAGAGAAGAACCGATGGGGAAAGCCTCTGAACCCAGTCGCGGCCTTTCACCTCGGAAACGGGGCTCGGGTAAGCAAGGCCAACGTGAACTTCGGCGCTAATCGCTCCGAGCGTGGTCTAAGGGAGTCGTGTGGACTCATGGTGAACTACCTCTACTCTATCACCCGGCTTCAGGGGATCGGCCGCACCATGCAGTCGTTGCTCCCGTGGCGTTCTTAGAGTGCCCGGCCGGAGCGCCTCATCCTCGTCCAGAACTTCTTCGAGGAGTTGAGGCAGGTGGTGCCGGAGTAGGCTGCGGGCTGGTCGCCCGACCCCTTAGACGCCTCTAGCTGCCGCAGGCGGCACTTCGGGTCTTTCGATCCCCTCTCGTCATAGGGCCGGACTGTACCACTAATGGGCCGCATCCCGCGTCGAGTTCCCGACGGCTCTGGGCTCCCCCGGTTTTTGTTGATTGGCGCAGCCGGTCAAATCGACTGGCCAGGTTGTGGACTTGAGTCAACGGGTCCCGCTGGGTCCGGTGGACCCCGACCGCCGGACTATCCGAGCGAGTCCCAGAACTGCTCGATCCGCCGCCGCATCGCGGCATCGGGCAGCCGCCCGCGGCCAGCGCCCTGGTTGTCCTCGAGGTGCCGCAGCTGCGTCGTCCCGGGGATCACGGCGGTCACGGCCGGGTGCGAGACGATGTATTTCAGGAAGACTTGCGCCCAGCTCGTGGCATCGAACTCGGCGGCCCAATCCGGCAGTTCCCGACCCTGCACCTTCGCGAACGTCGAGGCGGCTCCGCGGCCCCGCCCTCCGAAGGGCACATTGATCAGGACCGCCATCTTCCGTTCCAGCGCCAGCGGCAGCAGGCTTTCGGCGGCGTTGCGGTTGTCAAGAGAGTAGTCTACCTCCACGAAGTCCAGCGGATAGGCCCTCATCGCAGCCATCAACGCGGCGTATTGGTCGTCGGACGATATGCTCATGCCGAGGTACCGGATCCGCCTTGTCGCCTTGGCCCTCTCGAACGCCGGCATCATCGCCTCGACGCCCGTCATCTGGTGGATTTGCATGAGGTCGATCACGTCCGTGCGTAGCGCCCTGAACGATTCGTCGAGCACCGCCTGCGGGTTGGAGAAGTCGCCTCCGGTCGGCGTCTTGGTCGCGATGAAGAACTGCTCGCGCGCGCCGAGGCCCTCAAGGATCTCGCCGATGACCGCCTCAGAACGGCCGTACACGCGCGCGGTGTCGATAACCCCGCCGCCGCGCTGCCCTAGGCGCTCCAATACTTCGCGCAGCGGCGCCATCTGTTCGGGCGTGTTCACGCTGTAGGAGTTCGTGCCGAGCCCGATCACCGGCAGGCGCTCGCCCGTTGAGGGGATCGGCTTGGTGATGAGCGGAAGATCCTGCTTGCTCTGCGCCGAGGCAGAGTGGACGCGCTGGAATGCGAGGGCAAGCGCTACTGTCGCGCCGGCCTTGATAGCCGCACGACGTGACATTGCCACGTTCTTCTCGTGCGCGTTCGCTCGTCCTTCGTAAGCCATTCTTCCTCGCTCTTTCGTGACGGTCAGAGGCTTCCCGCGACGTCCTCAACGCAGGGCGGGCTCGATACGCAGGAGTGCGCCGTCGTCTTCTTCGTCCGTCAGCAGGTACAGGAATCCGTCGGGGCCTTCGCGCACTTCCCGGATGCGTCGCCTCAAGTCAGTCAAGATCGACTCACGGCGTAGCTCCTCGGTCCTCTCATTGAAGACGATGCGCTGCAGATGGCCCGTACCCGGTATGCCGCCCTGGCGAAGCGATCCGACGAAGACATTCCCGCTCCACGCCGGAAACTGGTCGCCGGTGTACACGGCCATCCCTGCGACGGCTATGGCGGGTAACCAGACGACCAGGGGCGATTCCATCCCCTCGCGCGTCGGATGATCCGTGATCCTCTCGCCTGAATAGTCACGTCCAAAGCTGACGAGCGGCCATCCGTAGTTACGGCCCGACGAGAGGACGTTAATCTCGTCGCCCCCGTTGGGTCCGTTCTCGTGCTGCCAGAGCTCGCCGGTCACAGGGTGCTGGATGAGACCCAGGGAATTGCGGTGTCCCAAGGTGTAGATTTCCGGCCGATAGCCTGCGCGGTCCGCGAACGGGTTGTCACGTGGCACCGTACCATCGTCGTTGATCCGGAGGACCTTCCCGCGCAGGCTCATCGGATCTTGTGCTGCCGTCCCGACTCGGCCGCCTGTCGACATGTAAACCTTGCCATCGCGCCCGAAGGCGACACGACCGTTGAGACCCGAGTTGCCCTCGAACGCATCGGTGACGACGAGATCTCTGACGTCGACGAGCGCTCCACCCTCGAGCCGACCGCGTGCGAGCGCTGGTGCACCCCATCCGTTTCCTACCGGTTTGGTATAGGTCACGTAGACCAGGCCGTTCTCGGCGAAGCTAGGATGGAGAGCGACGTCCATCAGTCCACCGTTACCGTCAGTTCTGACCTCCGGCACGCCCGAGATGGAGTGCGGGTCGAGTACGCCGTCACGGACGACGCGAAGGCGGCCGGGTCGCTCGGTGATGAGCATGCCTCCGTCGGGTAGGAACGCGATGGCCCACGGATGCGAAAGGCCTCTGGTCACGACGCTGACGCGGATCTCGTGCTGCTCGGCAGTATCGAACACCCACGGGCCCGCCCCCAACGGCGGCACCGGTACCCCGACAGTCGGTTGCCCCTGGGCGTGGCCGACCGCGAGCAAGCCAGGTAGCAGCAGCGCAGCAATGCGGGCGGGGCATTTGACCTTCATACGGATCTCCCGGGCTGAAAGGGCGTGGGTCCAGCGTTCGGGGTCGGTCATGCTAGGGGGCGAGCTGCCGCAACTCCTCGAAAGGCCCAGCAAGACGCCAAGGTCGGCTGAGCGGGTTCCGGGAAACTGCGAATGTAGACCTCACACGCTCCCGATGCGCACGCCACCAGATTGCCCTCCGGTGAGACCACGGCATGTCGGAACTGCGCCCAGTTAAGCCAAGCCAAATAATGCTCGTCGGTTAGGCGCGCAGCAAGAAGATCAATGGCTCTGAAGGGTTTCTCGTGTTAGAAGTCGAATCGGGTGAGAGGCCCCACCTCCCCTTGGGGCGTACCTCCCTCGGCTGGAGATCGGACGGGAGCGGCCGCTCTACGCGACTCCTTGCTCGGTGAACCAGAGACGTGTACGGTAGCGATCACCAGAGGAGATCCTTTCAGAGTGTGTCGAGGTGACTCCATGTCGGTTCGCAAGCCAATCGTACCCATAGCTGCTTTGCTCGTCCTCGTCTCGTTGTTGGCACCGCAGCACACTGCTGCGCAGAACTCCTCGAACCCATATGCGATCATCGAAGGGTGGGCAAAGCTTCCGAGCGGAAGGGTGATGGGAGCAGTCGGCAAAGCGAAGGTCGACCCCGACGGACGCCATATCTGGGCGGTCATCCGCTGCGATGCCGGGCCTGAGCGGTTCGGAACAGAGTGCCTTGACTCAGACCTGCCTCCCGTCTTGAAGTTCGACCCCGACGGGAACGTGGTCGAGGCCTTCGGCAGCGGAATGTTCATCTGGCCGCATGGAATCGACGTTGACTCCGATGGCAACGTCTGGGTGACCGACGCCGTGAGTGAAAACAACATTCCCGACGGCGACGCTCGAGGCCATCACGTCATCAAGTTTAGCCCGACAGGCGAAGTGCTCATGACACTTGGAACGCCCGGAGAAGAGGGAGATGGCCCTAACCACTTCACTTCCCCGAGCGATGTGGCGGTCGCGCCCAACGGTGACGTGTTCATCGCGGACGGCCACAACGCAGACGGAAACAACCGAGTGATGAAGTACAACGGCCGTGGCGAGTTCCTCATGTGTTGGGGAGAAACTGGCTACGCCCCGGGACAGTTCCGTGCCCTACACGCCATCGCCATTCACCCGGACGGCCGAGTGTTCGTGGGAGATCGCAGCAACAGCCGGATCCAGATCTTCGACCAACAGGGAAACCATTCTGCCACCTGGACCCAGTTCGGGCGCCCGAGCGGAATTGCCTTTGACGACCAGGGACGGATCTACGTGGCGGACTCCGAGTCGGACAACGTACAAAACCCGGGGTTCGAAATGGGAATTCGCATTGGCGAAGTCGAGACGGGTTGGGTGAAGGAGTTCATTCGCTTCCCGTGGGCGAATCCCCACATCCTTCCGGGGAACGGCGCGGAGTTCGTCGCCGTCGATCGCGAAGGCAACATTTACGGAGGAGAGCCCGTCCCCAACCCTCATCTCAATGACCGAACCCTGAGGAAGTACGAGCGAGTGCGGCCCTGAGCGATGGTCCGCCCCGATCTAGCATCGACCGTGCGGCCTTCTACGGCAGCAGTCAAGCCGGGTGAAGGGGTCCGAGGTCATGGAGTCAATGGCGTTTGCGCCAGAAGAGCCGCCGTTCCCGCGCAGGCTCGACAGTGAGGATCAGCAGATCCCCATCGAGCTCGAATCCACGCACCGCGTCCACCGTGGAGTTGGGACCGCGGTTGAACTCTTGCTTGTGGGTCACGACACGACGCGCAGCATCGACCTCGTACCGCCCGAAGTAGGCCACGTCACTTTCGGAAGCTGCGCGGTCCTGCCTCACGATGTAGACCGACATAGACCCGACGCCGTCGTACATGATGATCCCGAGCGGATCAGCACCGTAGCGGTCAGTGGTGGTGACCCACTCCCCCGAATCATTCAGTGACTCGGTTCGCACGAGGTCATACGCCCCCAGGAAGTCCCTAGCCGTCTGGGCACTGAGGTGGAAGGCACTCACGCAACCGAGAATCAAAGCTAGCGCCAGCGAACGCATTGGGACCTCCAGGTCAGAAGATTGACACCCTCACGACGTAATCCCCGCCTCTTGGGGTGAGGCTGGGTGTCGGGGTCGTTGCCGAGGAGATAGCCTGGTCGTGGCACCTCGAAACACAGCTCACAGTCTCTCCGACCTACAGCGACTCGAATTGGTTTTCGGGCGGAGCGAAGTTGGGATCTCATCGTCCCGAAACCATGAGATGCGCGCCAGACGTACCTGCCTCCATGAGCCAAAGCACGGCCGGACCGCGGGCGATCGGGAAGCCGAGGTCTCGGGTGGCGTAGGGCACGGCCGCCACGGTGTGGTTTCGGTAATCCTCAGCGGAGTCCCCATACACGTGGTAGTAGATGCTTCCCCATACGGCCAGGGCGCGAGTTCCGTCCGCCTCGGCCCGCTCGAAGCGAGCCAGGGTTTCAGCCACTGTCCCTCCAGCGCTCTCGAAAGCATGGTTCTGCTCCAATCGCGGACGATTGGCGTCGGCGGTGCACTGGACATCAAGGGGGGCCATTTGGCCGGGACGGCCGTCATTGTCCCAGCAGATCAGGCCGTTGCTGCCCTCGCGGAGCACGGCCGTGCTTCCGTCAGGACGGAGCTCAAGGATCGTCGCCTCGGCACGCAACGACGCGGGCGCGGCGAGCAGCGTCCGCTCGATATCTGCGTCGCCGGACTGGGCCCACAGGGCGGACGGCAGAAGAACTGCGGTGAAAGGGAGGAACAGTACGCGCTTCATCAACCTGGCCTCCGTTGAAAGAGTCCCGGTGGAGCTCGCCTCGATCTCCTCGCTGCCTCATAGGCCTAATCGCTCACTTGCCTTGCGGAGCATTGGGATCTAGCGTGTGTACGCAGAAGTGATGGCCTACAAACTTCCCGATCCGGGGGTGATGATGCGTAGCACGCGAGCAACCATAATGTTTCCGATTTTGGCAGGGCTGATGTTCGCGGGATCGCCGCTCGGCGCTCAAAAAGTGGAACGGCTCGACTCCTACGAGGGGGTCGCGATTCGGATGCTGCAGAGCAACAATGCCGGAAACGTTCACTCAATCATCGATCCGGCCGTGAACGAGGTCGTTGGGTACTTAGAGGGTTGTCCGCGGGCTCACAACATCTTCTCGCATCCCGACGGGCTCTACTATTACTGCACGAACGAAGAGGAAAACACGCTCGACGTCTTCGATACGGTCACATTGGAGCTGATCGAGCAGCTCCCGCTCACGGATCGTCCGAACAAGGCCGCCTACAACAAGTACAACCGTAAGATTTACGTGGGGATCGCTAGGGCGCCCTTTGTTGACGTATTCGATCTAGACACCCACGAGAAGCTTGGAAGCATCCCAGTGGCAACCGGAATTCACAACGTCTATGTAAGCCCGGACGGGAAGTGGGTGGTGGCCGGTTTGAACGGCCGGAACGAGGGGTCTATTCAGGTCATTGACGCCAGCACAGATGAAGTGGTAAGGGAAATCTCGCTACCCGGCCCCAGGGGTGAGATCCACCGGGTCCGGCCGATGATGTTTCTTGCCGCTGAGGACGGTTCGACGGACAAGATTTTGGCGCAAGGCGCCGCCGTCAATGGAGTGTGGGTGGTTGACTGGGAGACCGGGGAGACGGACGAAATCCTCTTCCCGCCCCCTCTGCCCCCGTGGAAGCAGAGCGCCGAATCCAACCAAGGGGCTCCGATGCACGGCTTGGAGGTGTTGCCCGATCGCTCCGCCGTCTGGACGTCAAGCCGCTTGGATAGCCGAATCTACGGTTGGTCTCTGCCTGATTTCGAGTACATCGGCGCAGTCGAGGTGGGGCCCGCGGCGAACTGGATGACGCCGACACCGGACAGTCGGTACATGTATGTGGCCATCTCGGGCGCTGACTATACGGTGGCCGTCGACCTCCAGGAGCTCGAAGTGGTGGCGAGAATGACTGTAGGCGCCGGACCCAAGCGCATTGACACGGCGGTCCTTCCGCTGGACCGTGTGGAGAACGCGATGACCACTCAGGGCCAGTGATTTCTTCCGCTGGAGCAGGCTGCCTGTGCTCCAGTGTTGGGGAATCGACCTACGACTGACGACTGAGGTGATGACAAGCATGAACCCGAAGACTAGAGGGCGTGGCTCGGTAGGATGGGTGGCCGGCTTCTTCCTGATCGCTGCCGTCGTCATTTCTGCTGGCCTTGGCCTGACTTCGGAAGGCTTTGGGTGGGCGGAGCCGCTACAAGCATCCACAGACGCGTCCACCGACGGTGCGACGCTTCAAGATCCGTTCGACCTCTACCGGCAGAGCGTCGAACCACTGTTCCTAAGGCCTCGCGGCTACCCTGGGTCGACGGACGGCGACGCCGCATGTGTCATGTGCCACGTGTGGCAAACGAACGTTCGTTTCTCCCTCGAGGAGCCGAGCGAAACATCGGGTGGAGGG
Organism: Longimicrobiales bacterium; assembly: GCA_965215925.1. GTDB lineage: Bacteria > Gemmatimonadota > Gemmatimonadetes > Longimicrobiales > Gaopeijiaceae > JAAXGI01. The sequence continues at coordinate 121,253 of CBDCEQ010000003.1, forward strand.
GCCTGGACAGAGGAACAGTCTCGGCGGAACTACGAGGTTGTGACCCAACTGGTCAATGCCTCCGACCCAGAGTCCAGCAGGTTTCTACTGAAGCCGTTGGCTCAGGTGGCCGGCGGGCTGCCTCACACGGGTGGTAACCACTGGGACTCTGCGCAGGACCCCGAATATCAAGTCGTACTCGAGTGGATCCGTACCCTCCCGGCGGCGGAGTTCACGCCTGCCGACGAGCAGGTGGCAGTCGACTTCCAGTACTATCGTGCGTGTGTCCACCCGCAGGTGCTCAGCGTCGGGAATTACGGGCAGCTCCCGTGCACGTCGTGTCATGCAGGCGGCTTGGCAGGGTTCGCCCCGGTCGGCGCCAGCGGTGGCGCGTTGACGGAGGCGGAAGCCCGACAGGGATTCGAGTCCCTACAGAGGCTGATCGTGGCTGGCAATCCAGGGCAGAGTCGCTTCTTGCTGAAGCCCCTGCACCCGGACGGTGGCGGTTCGTATGCCCACAACGGCGTGCGGCGGTGGCAGAACCGGAGTAATCCGGAGTGGCAGACGCTCGCCGCGTGGATTCGTGGCGAGGTGACTGGCAGCGAGTGTTCGCCGGTGTATTAGGCAGCAAGAGCCCGCCGGGGGAGAAGCACCGGTGGAAGAGTTCGGCAGACGGGGGATGCAGGTTCGAGTTGACTCGGACCGGTCCCCCGTCTGCCTATTGCTGATGCCCGATCGATGCGCTGTGCACACAGAGAAGCGTGTCGAAGATCATGAGGCAGGGACCGAATACCTGCACCAAGGCGGACAGCGGCACTTCGATCTCACATTCGACCCCGACCGAGACGGATGTCTCTGCACGAGAGATCCGTGAAGCCCTGGATGTCCACTGACCGGGGCTCAAATTGCCCGTCCCCAGGAGGTGGGTGTAGGTTCGAATTGGTAGCTGCTTTCGCACGGTGGGGGCCAAAGAGACGGAGGGTGAAGAAGATGGATAGGCCGGTATTTTCTCTACGACTTGCAATAGTGGCGGTAGGAGCGACCGTGTTTGCTCTTGCGATCGGAGGGACTCCGGCGCAGGTCACCGCCCAGACGGCCACGCCTGAGATTCCCGACCTGGTTGGGCTCTGGGACGGCAGTCCGCGGTCGCGTCCTATCAATGGACCGAACATGCCTTGGACATCAGACAATTTCCCCGTCCTCAACGAGCGCGCCCTCGCTTATCAGGAGGTATTCGACGAGGCGATCACCGGGAAGTACGACTGCGTGCCCGCGGCTCCGCCGGCACTCCAGTACGACCCGTATTTCATGGAGGTCGTCCAGTGGCCGGATCGCGTCATGTTCCGGTATGAGAAGGATGACCAGCTCCGCACGGTGTGGTTGGACGGGCGCGAGCCGATCCCAAACGACTACAGCGTGCAGGGGTTCTCGGTCGGTCGATACGAAGGCGACGCGCTCATCGTCGAAACGACGCACTTCGTCTTCGATATGGCCGGGTTTGACGATTACAACGGGATCCCGTCGTCTCAGCTCAAGAGTGTGACCGAGCGCTACTGGCGCGATGGGGAGGAGCTACGAATGACCCTGACGCTCGAGGACCCTTTGTTCCTTAGGGAGCCGGCGTCGTACACGACACGTTGGCTCCCTGCCCCCGACGGCTACAAGCTAAATCCGTATGGATGCGATCCGGAAGAAGCACGTCGGGCGGTGAAGTATATGATTCCGAAGTACCGGTGAAGAGCATGCAACGACAGGAGGCAGATCGGTGAAACCACTTCTCTGGATTTCGGCGCTTTTGGCTGTTGTCGCCGGGCTCGTGATCACGAGTCTGCCGGCTGAGGCGCACCACAACAGTGCTCCATTTTACGATGATACGAAGACCGTGGAGGCAGTCGGAGTCGTCTCGAGATTCGTCTTTCGGAATCCGCACGGAGTCATCTTCATCGAAGCGGAGAATGAAGCTGGGGAGGCCGTAGAATGGGAAGTTGAGCTAGGCGCGGCCGTGACCATGTCGCGCCGTGGTTGGACCCCAGAAACGATCAGAGCCGGTGACCCGATCAGGGCCGTTGGTCAGCCATCGCGCGCGCCGGGGACCTTCGGCATCTGCTGCGGAGAGCTGACGCGGCCAGACGGTAGCGAAATCGGACCCTAGCCGTGCGGACTTGATCTGCGGCTAGGGTGCCGCCCTACGGCCCTGCGAGACTGGGGTACCAGTACCGTATGTGGCAGCTTTCGCATGCCAGGTCGAGTTGGTTGCCCGCGACCAATAGCTCGTCGACGTCTTGGCTATCGATCGCACTGAGGACGAGAAGTCCAGTGAGCTGAAGTTCGCCCACCAGTCGTATCCAGCTCTCGCTGTCTTCGGCAAGGAGCGCCTCGATTTCTTCGGGCTCCAGATCTACGCCCGGAAGTTCCGACCGTGAACCCACCGCCGCCACCCGTCGGCCCTCCATAAGCAGCAGGTTGGGCGACTCGACAAGAATCACCGCGTGCCGGCGAAGCTCGGCCCAGTCTTCGTCCGTTTCCGGTACGGTGCTGACGATGCCTTCCTCTGTGACGACGGTCACGACCGCATCCCAGACGGCGTCTGCAGACGGATCGATCATGTAGCGCATGATGTCCTCGGTCGGAGCGGTAATTCGAAAAGTTGGAACCGGTTCTGCGTTCTCCTCCGAGGCACATGAGACGCTCGTCAGCGCGATACTCATCGCGATCAGGCCGAGCGTCGAAACTCGGGGCCACGGCATACCCCTCCACAGCTTGTTGAGCATGAACATTCTCATCGAGGACGGGAGATCCAAATAGTGTCCAGACCGGGCAGGGAAGCTAGGACAGGGTGTCAGGGAACGCGAGCGGGACTGCTTGCGATCCATCGTGGCCCCAACCATGCTTTCCTCCTAGTGTGTCCCTCTTCCTTCGACTCATGGAGTACAACATGCGCTACTCACCTCTGGTGATTACCGCGCTGGCAGGCTTCGCGACAGCACCCGCTCTATACGCGCAGGCGATGCTGAGCGGAGATCGGATTGCGACCGACAATGGTGATCTGATTGTTCACCCGATCAGCCACGCCACCTTTGCGATGGGCTGGGACGGCAAGACGATCTACGTGGATCCAGTAGGCGGAGCCGAGGCATTTCAGGCCTTACCGGGTCCGGATCTGCTTCTGATTACGGATATCCACGGTGACCATCTCAACGTGGAGACCCTGGAAGCTGTGGTCGACGAGAGTACGGTTATCGTAGCGCCCGCGGCGGTTGTCGAGCAGCTGCCGGGAACGTTGGGATCGAAGGCCCGAACACTCGACAATGGGAGCGAGATGTCGTTGCTCGACCTCAGCGTTCTGGCGATCCCGATGTACAATCTGACTACGGACCGCTTGCAATACCACGACAGCGGACGCGGAAACGGTTATGTGGTAACCGTGGGTGGAAAGCGTGTCTACATCAGTGGAGATACGGAAGACATTCCGGAAATGAGAGCCCTGGAAAGCATCGACGTGGCATTCATTTGTTTCAACCTGCCGTATACGATGACCGAACAGCAAGCGGCCAGCGCAGTACTCGAGTTCGCACCCGGCATCGTCTACCCCTACCACTATCAGGGCAGCGATGTGGACGCGTTCGCCGCCCTCGTCGCTGAAAACGGAGACATAGAGGTGCGGATCGGGGGGTGGTATTGACGAGGGCGCGGGGCGCTTGGGTGCGTGAGGCGTCGAGGCTTGCAGCGCTATCGAGCATCGCGACTGTTGCTACCGCTTGCGCCGGAGGCGCTAGTGATTCGAGCCAGCAAGGAAGTACCGATGCTTCCTTTCTGGAGGTGAGTGTGGGCCAGGTTCCGATGTTCGAGCCGGATCCTCTTTTCTTCTCCGTGATTCCCAACCAATGGGTCAGTGGGGCAGTCGGTGGGCTTGCAGTCGATTCGCACGACAATATCTGGGTATTTCAGCGTCCTTCGACGATTCCGGATGGCGAAAAGGCCGCCGCGCTCGACCCCCCCCAGGCAGAGTGTTGCTACCCGGCACCTCCGGTGATGCAGTTCGATGTGAACGGACAGTTCGTACAGGCATGGGGCGGTCCCGGCGAGGGTTATGAGTGGTTTGCCAGCGAGCATGGAATCTTCGTGGATCACGAGGACAACGTTTGGTTGAGCGGCAACGCGGCATCGGACAACCACATCCTCAAGTTTACGAGCTCGGGCGAATTCCTGATGCAGATTGGACGAGCTGGTATGAACTCTGGCAGCAACGACACTGAGAACGTGGGAGGGCCGGCCGACCTGTTCCTCTACGAGCCGACAAACGAGCTGTTCGTGGCGGACGGATACGGAAACCGTCGCATCATCGTTTTTGACGGAGGCACTGGCGAGTACAAGCGGCATTGGGGCGCATACGGTAACCGGCCTGACGACAGCGTCGAACTACCGAACCGGGCAGAGTATGTACAGCAACTTTCCGAAGGCGATGTGCCACCGCAGCAGTTTAACAATCCAGTACATGCCGTCTACGTGACGAACGACGGCTTGGTCTATGTGGCTGACCGAGGGCACCTACGTCTTCAGGTGTTCGAGCTCGATGGTGCGTTCATTCGAGAGGTTTTCGTGAAGCCGAACACCCTCTATGACGTCGGAACCGTTCACGAATTCGCGACCTCGCCGGACCCGGATCAGACCTTCCTATATGTGGTCGATGGCGCCAACAAATGGATCTACGTCCTAAATCGAGAGACCCTCGAGGTCGTGCATCAGATCAGCGGCTATGCAGGACACAATGCTCGGGAACTCTTCCACGCGCACAGCTTCGCGGCGGATTCGAGGGGCAACCTTTTCATTGGCGAGGTAAACGACGGACAACGGTATTACAGGTATCGCTTCACCGGTGCCGGGACGGCGCAGTGACCGCGGCACGACAGGAGGCCGTACCGGCCGGACTCCAGGGGCCAGCTGACCTCCGTCACGATCCAAGTCGACGCTGACCAAAACGTTTTCGCCGGACGTCGAGGCGATTCAGAGCTCCGCGAGGTTTCCAGCCCCGAAGAAGTTTCCAGACCGGACGGGCAGTGTCCCTCCCATTATAAGCTGCCGGGCCAATCGGTAAGAGGCGCAAAGCAATGAACATCAAGCGGAGACTCATCGGTGTGATCGGAGTCCTGGCCCTGATCCCGGTTGTCGCAATTGGGGTCCTAGCGGTGTCGGCGCGCAATTCCGACGGACCCTCCGGGGTTTTTGCTGGTGGGCCCCTCGTTGCGGGCGAGTTGGTGACGGGTGAGGAGCCAGATTGGAGTTTCGCGCGCGATATCGGAACCATCGAACTACAACTTCTCGACCCACCAAGGTCTCGCTTGATCTGGGTGATCGAGCATGAGGGCAGAGTCTTCGTCGTGTCAGGATACATGGGAAGCGCGATCGGACGCCTCTGGAAACGGTGGCCGGTTGAAGCCGAACGAGATGGCCGGGCCATCGTTCGTATTGGAGGCATGAGGTACGAGCGCTCGCTCGTGCGCATCAAGACCGGCGCTGTAGTGGAGGGTGTGACTGCGGAACTCAGCCGGAAGTATGAATTTACAACAACGCCCGCCGCGATAGAGGCTGGTGAGACCTGGCTCTTTGAGCTAGCCCCACCTAAGCAGAGCAGTACGGGTGCCCTCAGGTGAAACGATTCTACTGGATCGTCGTTGGCGTATCGGTTGCCGTCGTCCTGACCGTTCTGTTCGTACCAGGCGTTGCGGAGTATGTACAGGGAGAAGTGTTGAGCTGGCTCGTTAGACTGTCCGGATAGACGGGTTTGGCTGCCAACCGGTACCCAACGCGTCGACTGCAGGCCTCCGCTCCGGGGTTTCCGGCCCGGCTACTTGCGGGGCGCAGATTAAGCAGCATATGATTGACAGATTGTTCCCCACAGATTGCCTGAGATCACGGGCCGGTGTTATGGGCCCGGCCCCGTGTTCGCGACTTAGAATGCGGCCCCGGTTGTGCTGACCTCGGGATGCTCCGAGGGAAGGCATAGCCCGGGGATGCATACGCGGGTCTTGCTTGGGGATCGCGCGCCTGAAAGGGGGGAAGGAGGTCCGCATGAAGCGCAGCGAAGGTGTGAGCGAACGCTCCCGGACTGAACTGATCTGGGCCGGGGAGATCTGCGGGGAGTGCGAGACGCCGCTCGGGGACGGCCCCGTGATACGAATACAGGGGTTCTTCCTCGGCCTTTCGTATCTCGGGACAGATCGCTGGGGCGGCCAAACGATCTGTCGTTCATGCTACGGGGGGCGAGCTCCAATACTGCGGCCCTGCGAGCACTGCAAGCGCCCAACCGGCTTCCTGTCGGAGCGTCGACGCCAGCGGTTTTTCTGTTCTGATCGATGTCGGTCCCGCGACGCAGCTCGCCATCGGCGCGAGGCGCGGGAGCATTGAATGCCGATCAGGAAAGTCAAAGCATTCCTCGACGAGCACCAAATCAAGTACGCCACCATCAGTCACTCGCCTGCATATACGGCGCTGGACATCGCTACCTCCGCACACATTCCCGCGAAAGAAATTGCCAAAACCGTCATGGTCCGAGTCGACGGGAAGATGGCTATGGCGGTGCTGCCGGCGACCTTCAGAGTTGACCTCGAACATTTGCAGAGGGACATGGCTGCCGAGTCGGTCGATCTCGCCTCGGAGTCTGAGTTTGAGGACCTGTTTCCGGATTGCGAACTTGGAGCCATGCCGCCCTTCGGTAACCTGTATGAGATGGATGTCTTCATGGCGACCAGGCTGGCCGAGGACAAGTACATTGCCTTCAACGCAGGCTCTCATACCGAGCTAATCCAGATGGCCTTCCGCGACTACGTGCGGCTGGTTCGCCCTATCGAACTCCTGTTCTCGGCTCAGGTGGTCTAGGGGTCGTTCGACTGAGTGGACTGCGCGGGGGTCAAACCTTGTTCCCGCACATTCCACGTCACAGCTTCCTTTGACCCAACCCCCCTCGGAGGAACTGACCGATGCCGCTGATGAATGGATCTCGCCTTTCCCGCCGGGCTTGGCTGACGACGGCCTCAGGCGTTATCGCTGCAGGTTTGCTGAAGACCCAGGCGGACGCGATCAAGCTGGTCGCGCAGCAGGTGCCGACGACTGGACCTGACCCGACCAAAGTACCGGGACGCCTGGTTTCTGACGTGGGCCAAAGAGCCCCTAGGGAGCAACCGCGACGGATCAATCGAGGTGCGGAGCTGTCCAGCTCGTCGCGCAGCCCACTACAAGATTTCCACGGGATCATCACACCCTCCGATTTGCACTTTGAAAGGCACCATGCGGGGATTCCGAACATCATCTCCGAGAACCACGAGCTGTTGATCCACGGGATGGTCGATCGACCCATGGTGTTCAAGATGCCGGATCTAATGCGCTATCCGTCCGTCTCCCGGATCCACTTTCTCGAGTGCTCCGGCAACGGAGGCGGCGTCTACAATCGCGACCGCATGCCCACTGAGGTCACCCCCCAAGGGATTGACGGTCTCTTGAGCACGAGCGAATGGACCGGTGTGCCGCTGTCTTGGGTGCTCAGGGAGGTGGGGGTTCGGCCGGGAGCGAGCTGGATCTTAGCCGAGGGCGGTGACGCCGCCGTGATGTCTAGAAGCGTGCCGCTTGATAAGGCCATGGATGACGCCCTTCTCGCATATGGTCAGAACGGCGAGGCGGTTCGGCCCGAGCAAGGGTATCCGGTCCGCCTGTTCCTTCCGGGATGGGAAGGAAACATCAACGTAAAGTGGCTCCGTCGCATCGAAATCACGGATCGTCCGACCATGACCAAGGACGAGACATCCAAGTACACCGATCCGCTGCGCGGAGGAACGGCTCGCCAATTCAGTTTCGTGATGGACGCCAAGTCGGTCATCACCTTCCCTTCGTATCCGTATGTCCTGCAGGACCAAGGGTGGTGGGAGATCAAAGGCCTCGCCTGGACCGGCCGCGGTCGTATCATTCGTGTCGAGGTTAGCACGGACGGGGGCAGCAATTGGGTCGATGCCGAGCTCCAGCAGCCGGTTCTGTCGAAAGCCACAGTGCGCTTCCGGCATCTCTGGAATTGGGACGGAAGCGATGCCTTGATTCTGAGCCGCGCGACCGATGAGACGGGCTATGTGCAACCGACCGTGCACCAGCTGTGGGAGGCTCGGGGCGAGCGGACGGCATACCATCAAAACCATCAGCGTGCGTGGAAGGTCGCATCCACGGGCGAAGTAACCTTCGGGCTGGGAGAACTCGTGTGAGGCGTTTCACCTCCCTAGCCACACTGCTGTTCCTCGTCGCCTGCGAGGCACCAAGGAATGAGACACCGCCGCTCGCGGTGGCTGCGGTGGGGGGTTCATACACCTTACCGGCCTCTGCGCCGGAACGCTTTTCGCTCGGCTCCGACGCTTCGGACGCCCGCGTCGCCATGTGGGACATCGACGTGAAGCCCGACGGGGAAGGACTCCCGGTCGGAGGCGGGACAGTCTCAGAGGGTGAGGCGGTCTACGGAACTCACTGTCTCGCTTGTCACGGGCCAGACGGAGCCGACGGTCCATACGATACGCTCGTGGGCATGGACCCGTGGGAGGAATGGCCTGGAGCTCGCACGGTCGGTGCTTACTGGCCGTATGCGACAACCCTCTTCGACTTCATCCGTAGGGCGATGCCTCAGCTCACTCCCGGTATTCTCACTGCGGACGAGACGTACGCGGTAATCGCCTACGTCCTCAACCTGAATGGCATCGTTCCCGATGATGCGGTGATGAACGCCGAAACACTACCGGCCGTGGTCATGCCCGCCCGTGACAGATTCGTGGTCGACGACCGTGAGGGCGGGCCCGAGGTTCGATAGGTGGTTCAGTCATGGTCGCTCCGACGTGTCGCAGTTGTGACCACAGCGTTGCTGTCGGCCGGATGCGTCTCAGAAGAAGCAGAAGTCGAAGGTGAGACCTACATCCTCGCCACCGGACGGCGCCTTCCCTATGTGTACGCGATCCCGCTAGCCAGGGCTCTCGATCCGGCGAACAACGACACACCGAACGCGATCGTCACCCGAAACAGGGTGGCTTTGGACCGCCTGGACGGGCAGCCTTTGGGTGACCCCGCCAATCTCGTAGTCAGCGAGGACGGCGGCACCGCGTACGTCGTGAATCACCACGGAGGTATCGACAACGCCGAGTTCACTCAGCATGGGGGGAGGGGGCAGATCGCCGTGATGGACATCGGCGAGATGGTGCGGCCGGAGAACGACCGAACAGCCAACGCCCTCGGTTGGCATCTGGACACGGGCGGCTTCGGGGCGGTCGGCGTATTGCTGTTGCCGGATATGTTCATCATCTCCAACGCCGAAAACAACCTCACTGAGGACGGTGGGAATCGCGTTACGTTCGTCGATCGGGAGACCGGAAGCCTCAGGGGCACTGTAGAGTTGGCCTTGGGGACTCCCGGCTTCGACTGCCCCGAGTACCCCGTCCCCTTCACTTCGCCGAACGGGCCGCCCTCGGACCTGGCTGTGCTCTCACCTCATCCTAGCTGGGGGTGCTTTCCGGACAACAACGGACTCGCACTTGGCCGTGGCAGCGACGGCGAGGCCTACGTGTTCACCGCGAACGGTGGCACGGACGATGTGTCGGTGATCGACCTCGAGCGTGCCCTCGCAGGGGATCGGCGTGCCGAGATCCACCGGGTTCCGACACAGGCGGGCCCCTGGGGCATCACAGCCACTCCGGACGGGCGCTACATCATCGCGGCGAGCCGAGAGAGCCAGCAACTGGCGTTGGAGGGCAACACCGTTTCGATCATTGATGTCGATCGGGCTCGCGCCGGGTCGAGCGACGCCGAGGTGGCTCGCGTGCTCGTAGGCACGGATGATCCGCAGGAGGAGACCCGTCCCTTCATACCGTCCGTCACTCCTGACGGCAGTGAGGTCATCGTACCGAATTTCAGGGCCAACAACGTATCGATCGTGAGCCTCGAGATGGCGCTTGCCGGGGATCCAGGCGCCGAGATCGCACGCATTCCGCTCACCCGTACGGATGGACTTCCCGCCCGTCCGAAGGGCTCGGCCGTGACCTCAGATGGCCGGTATGCGGTGATCAGTGCAGGACCTCCGACTCCGCCTTTTACGCAGGCACTCGGTCACGTATACGTCATCGATCTGCGCTCGCGCAGCGTTGTGGGCGTGGTTACCGGCGTCGGGAACGGTCCGTACGGTTTGGCGTTGGTGGACAGGGGCGGCTGAGGAGGGAATTTTCGGCATTCCCGAAGCACCCCATCGCCACTGAAGTCCTTCTTGCCTCAGGCGCCCCCGGTCGCGCCGAGGCGTGGACAGAGTGGGCCGGCATCAAAACCCCATAATACGTACCCCCCCCCTTCCACTACGTATCTGCGCGTATACGGCTGGTTGCTCCTCCCTGGAATCTTACCCGTGGCAGCGCTCACCCCACTCTTTCCAGGGAGGGTATCATGGAGGCCCGGACCCGCTTCGCGCAGAACCTCGCAATGTGTCTTTCTGTCTTGACTCCCTCCGCGGTGACCGGGCAGCTGACGGACCTCACGCTCACCGACAAGACAGCCGCGGATACGGGTTGGTCTGCAGAGGCCGGGCAAGGCCTCAAGTCGGCGACCCTGTCCCAAGGGGGGCAATCACTCAACCACGAGCCGGGTTCGGTGGAGATTCTTCGGCCGGCATGGGTCGGGGAGGGAGTGCCCGGTATCGTGTGGCAACTCGTCGAAGTCGCAACGGCCAATGACGATGGGCCCAAGAAGGAGCTGCTACGGGAAGCCGAGTCCCATGCTCGATTGGCGATAGAGGGCCACGAAACGGACGTGGGGAAAAGGTTCGGACTAGCTGTCGTTCTAGGTATGCGGACGGAGGTGGAGGGCGGCAGAACCAAGGTGGCTGTGGCCTCGGAGCTGCACACCGGACTTCTCTCGATCCTAGAGCTGGATCCGGATCACGCCCGTGCCCGGCACCTGTTGGGCCGACTACACGCGGGAGTGCTTCGCATGGGCCGTCTTACTCGATGGTTGGCCACAAACCTTCTCGGAGGTGACCAGCTAAAGCAGGCCACCTGGGAGGAGGCCGAGCGCAATCTCTCCTTTGCTGAGGCTAATGCTCCAGAAGTTGCCGGCCACCACCTTCAGCTCGGAAACCTCTTCAACGACACAGATCGACCTGAGCTCGCACTTGTAGAGGTAGCCCATGTCTTGGACTTGGCGGCGGTGTCTCCCATGGAACGGGTCGTGAGAGAGGAGGCCATACTGCTCAAAGAAGAGCTTGGAGACCCACCGATCCCCGATCAAGCTGAATCCGAGTGAACATCACCGAGCCAACGACGATGGTGACGGACTATATCCTTGCCGGGGAATGCGTCATTCTGGCGATATGCCTGGTGGGGAAGGCTCGGGCAGGGGCAGTGAACTCGACCGGTTTCTGGGTTCCGGCATTTCTAACATTCGCTCTAGCTGCCCTCGCCGGTGGGACGGCCCACGGCTTCAGGCTCGATCTTGGTGAGGTCAACCACGCGATCGTCTGGAGGGTCACGGTTTGGTCGATCGTGGCAGCTGCGGCAATGATGCTCGTTGCCGGCCTGCACTCGACCCTACGACCGGATACAGACAATCCAACCTGTCGGGCCGCCGGGGTTCGTTGGCTAAAATGGGGAGCCATGGTAAGCGCGGTGGGTCTGGCGCTCATGGCCCTGAAGGTCTCCGTCCACGAGAATTTAAATCACAACGACGTCTACCATGTGATCCAGATGTTGGGGCTCTTTTTCTTCTATAGGGCCGCCCTGCTGCTCGAGGGTGTCCCGGAATAGGGAAGTCCCTCCCGCGACGCTTGGATGTACGAGACGTTGTCACCGGTGCTGATGCTCCGCAGGCTGAGTCAGGTTTGCCGTGCCGTTCATATGCTCGTGCTCTGGTGGCGGTGCCGAGCCGGCCTCGCGGTTCAGGTCCCATACGTGTTCGGCGGCCTGGCGATCTACGTGCGGCCAGGGCTCCTCCAATACGATGACCCCGCCCAGGGTGCCCATCCCGCCGTCTGGGATCATATCGCCCGTCGGGTTGTCATAAATTGCTGTGACTCTGTCAGTACGGTCTGACTCGACCCTAGGTCCGCGGGACCAGACGAATACATCATGGGGGATTTCGAGCACGGTTCCGTCAGCGGACTGTTTCGCGCGTCTCTCCCAGAGCACACGGCCTTCGATCGGGTCCTCGAGCCTCACTGATATGCCATAGCGATGGAGATGGGCGCCGAGTCCGAGAATTCTCCCCGAGATCGCTGGCCTAACCTCGATACTCCTGTGCGAGAATCCCGGAGGGAGATCGTAAGACGTTTCTTCGAGCGGAGGCGTCACGTGCGTGAAGAAGGGAACAACCGGTAGGGGAGATTGCCAGGACCCCGGAGGGGAATACTGAAGCCTGATTTCCAATTGGACGCCCTCAAGATCTTGCCCGGTGGGATTGTGCAGTACGGCAGTAACCAGGATCGAATCTCCCTTCTCCAGGGGGTAGCCAATTCGCCGAGGGAGCGACACGGGGCCTGTTTCCTGTCCGGCCCCCGCGAGACGGAGCATGAGAGGACTAAACAGTTCTCTACGGTCCGGGGCCATCACTTTGAAGTGGTGAAGGACCTCCCGAGGCACCGAATCCCCGCCCGCATCGAACAGGCTGTATTCGAATCCGTGGAGCCATCCAGACACAGGAATGGTCGTCCAAAGAGGTGCAGGCTGCGGCCCTCCGTGGTGGCTCCCACCGCGGGCGGCCGGGAGGTCCAAGGGCTCGAGCCGAAGCTCGAATTCGCGCATCTCCTCCTCGGGGGCTCCCCTAGATGACAAATCCATCGCCATGCATCCGGTAAGCGCAATAAAGGCGATGGCAATGACCAGCGCCTGGGCGATGCGTGGCGTCCTTCGGGCCTTGTTAGGGCGTTCGCGATGTCGTTTGCGGTGCGGCATGATCCCTCCTTCGGGCCAGGCGACCGCCGCCTCTCGCCGAAAGCGAAGGCGACCGGTCGCGCCGAAAGAAGGGATAGTCCAGAGCGGTGGGAGTGGAGCATACGTATGAGGACGTAGTGGGACCCTTAGGCGTCGACCTGTGACCCGCGCCCACCCCCACTCCGCCTCGCAAGAAGCATTGGGCCCAAGAGGCTTGCCACAGCGCTTGCCACAGCCAACACCCACAGCGTGATGGCGATTCCAGAGTCGAACAGGACGCCCCATTCCCCCCCCGAGAGTGCCATTGCCCGGCGGAGGTTCCTTTCCATGAGGGGTCCGAGCACGAGTCCCAGCACGACCGGAGCGAGTGGAAAGTCGAGTTTGCGCATGAGGTATCCGACCACGCCGAAGAGGGTCATCAGGACGAGGTCGAACGAGCTACCGTTTACGGCGTAGACCGCGACGAACGCAAGGGCCGCGACGCCCGGAATGAGGAACCAACGCGGAAGGGTCAGGGCTCGAACGAAGATCCCGACAAGTGGCAGATTCAGAAGTAGCAGGAACACGTTGCCCACGTACATCGAAGCGGTGAGGCCCCAAAAGATGTCGGGCTCCTCTTGAATCAGCATCGGTCCAGGAGTGATGCCCAGGCCCAGGAGCGCGCCGAGGAGCACCGCGGTCGTACCGCTTCCCGGCACACCGAGGGTGAGCAGCGGGATCATCGCCCCGGTCGAAGCCGCGTTGTTGGCCGCCTCCGGTGCCGCGAGTCCACGCATGTCTCCCTTGCCGAAACGACCTTCGGAGCCGGCGATTCTCTCTTCGGTGCTGTAAGCCAGAAACGAGGCGATCGTCCCCCCTGCCCCTGGGAGGACACCGACGACGAACCCGAGGACACTGCCGCGGATCATCGCCCACGAGGTCTCAGCGAGCTCACGTAGCGTCAGCATGACCTTGCCGTAGCCGGACGTTACCGTCTGGCCGCGCTCCGTCTCTTCGAGGAGGAAAAGGACTTCGCTCACGGCGAACACTCCCAACCACGCGTGTTCTCGGGCTCCGCACAGGAGCTCGTGACCCCTATCAGGAGAGAGATGCAGGCAACCCACGAAACGACTCGAGTCAAAAGACGCCTCAGAGGATGCCGTAGAGTTGCTGCGCCACGGCCATGCCGACTGTGGCACCGAGGGTGAGCAACCGATCTACGGTCTGCTGGCGACCGGCGTTGGGTCCGTAGATCACGTCATTCCCCGAGGACTCGACCGTGAGACCGTGTGTCTGGAGCTCGTCGTACGCCCACCCGCGCGCACGCGGACTGATATCGACGGAAGGCGGACCTTCCACCGAGCCAGAGATGTGTATGAAATCGGGATTCAGCTGTTGTGCCAGGTTGATTAGCTCGACAACCTCGGCCCGCAACGGGTCGGAGGAAGAGGCGGCATCGCTGAAAAAGAAGAAATTACTTCGGGACGTTGGAGCTGAATGAAAGTCGATCAGGATGCGAATGGTCCGTCCGGCGTCTCGATACGATCGGATTCGATCCTGAGCTGCCAAGACAGTGGGAGCAGTGCTGGGCAGGGCCGCCGTCCACTGTCGATTGATGTCGAGACCAGCCAAGTTCACACGCTGGTTTCCCGCGAGAACGCCATCCGGATTCATAAAGGGGACGACGAACACTTCGGTTTGCCGAAGCAGCTCTCGCGCCGCCGCTGACCTGTCGAGCAACCACCGCATGAACCCTTCAACCATGTAAGAGCCGCCGGGCTCACCCGGGTGCTGCCTTGCCAGCACCCAAATGCCCGTCTTTTCTGATGCGGGAACGGACGCATCCGTGATCGTGACGAGGTGGAGGGGATTGTTGTCCAGGCTCGCTCCGATCACGTCGATCGAGACCACTTCTGGCTCATCCCGGATTTCCTCGGCCAGCGCCAGCCACGTGGAATAGTTGTAAGGGATCTTTAGCGCAATCCAGTCGGCGTCGGACTGCAGAACTTGGTGGAAAACGAAGTCTGGACCGAGGTTTGAGCCGGCAGGTGGATCCGTCAACTCGGTGTCTGTTATGCGAGTCCAGCTTTGGCCGCCGTCAGAACTGATCACAGGCTGCGTATACCCCCAGATCGGTGCGGGGAGAACTTCGAGGGCTTCAGGGAGGGTGAATGACACACGCCGCCCCTTCGCATTCTCTACTCGAAACGAGAAGAAGAGTCCTGTTGGTGCATTCGTGTCCTCACGAATCGAGAACCTCACGGCGTCGGGGCCGACCGCGGTCCAATCGCCCAGGCTCGCGCCTTCAAAGTCTTGATCGAGTACGACTTCGGTGTCAGCAGGAGCCGTCGCAGCACGGCAGCTTGCCACACCCAGCGCTCCGATGCCCAAGACCAGGGCGGTCATCTGCCGGTGGACCCCCCTGATCAGGTTCGGACAGCTGAGCTTCGAGGAAGGACTATCAGGGGGGTCATACATGACCCCGCCAACATGCTCCAAGACACACGAGGCAGCAAGAATAGGGCGAATTCGCTTGAGTTTCCCCGGCTTGCCGATGGGATCGAACTCGGATACGATGGTTCCGCACGGGGTCTGGTGCGGGATGCCGTCGGAAACTGAGGCTGAACAACAGGAACCATTGGGAGGTTCGACGATGCGATCAGTCAGGCACGGGCTTTCTCTTTTCTGGGTCTCGGGAGCGTTGGTGCTTCACCTCATCATGGGGACTGGGGTGCTCGGACAGTCGCCGCGGGAGTGGCGGTCGATCACGGAGCAGAGGCTTCGGAGTCCCGAGGACGGCGATTGGCTGAACTATCGGCGCACTTACGACGCAAAGGGCTTCAGCCCGTTGGAGGAGATCAATCGCGGGAACGTCGATGAGTTAGGGTTTCTCTGGGCCTATTCGATGAGGGATAACAGTCGGTGGGTCCCGACTCCGATCGTAGCGAATGGGCTCATGTACGTCTCCGAAGGAAGTGGCCGTGTGCTGGCCTTCGACGTGGCCACCGGGAGCGTCGTCTGGATTCACGAGCGTGGGTTTCCAGAGGACATCCAGATTTCCCAGGCATACGCGCGGCACCGCGGCGTGTCGATTTACGGGGACAACATTTACTGGGGAACAGCGGACTCCCACCTCGTCGCTCTGGACGCGCGGACGGGGATCCAGCTCTGGGAAGTGAGCACCGGGGATTATCTGACGGGTCAGGGCCATAGTCACCCTCCCTTGATTGCCGATGGGAAGGTGCTCTTGGGGTCCAACGGGGGTGACCGCAGAGCCCGTGGCGCCATCTCCGCCCATGACGCCGAAACCGGCAGATTGATCTGGAAGACGTATACCGTACCCGCCCCAGGCGAGCCCGGATCGGAGAGCTGGGCAGACAGCGCCTTGCCCCCTCTAGGGGGGGGGACCTGGCACACAATCACCTATGACCCAGAGCTGAGATTGGTCTACCTCGGCACCGGCCAACCCGTGCCTTGGGCTTCGACCCTACGGGGTCGGGGCGACGCTCTGTACACGAACTCCATCCTGGCGCTCGACATCGATACCGGTGACTTGCAGTGGTACTTCCAGGTCGTTCCGGAAGACAACTGGGACTTCGACACACCTTACGAGAGCATGCTTGTCGATCTAGTTATCGGCGGAGAGTCTCGAGAGGCCCTCGTCCACACGAGCAAGATCGGGTGGGGCGTCGTTCTCGACCGGGCGACCGGAGAGTTTCTCCACGCGTTTCGGACCGGCTATGACAACCTCATCACCGAGTGGACGGACGAGGGGCGTCCGATCTTGAACCAGGCGCTGATCCCAGCACCGGAGGACGTGGATTCGGACAAGGTTTTCGAGGTGTGTCCGCACTACCACGGGGCTAGGAATGTGCAGTCCCCGAGCTTCAGTCCGATCACCGGCTGGTACTATCTGGGCACGAACAATTCCTGCATGGACGTCGTCTTCGGGACGGAGGAATACGAGCCGGGCGAAAGGTATGTAGGGATGCGGGGCTCCCCTAAGATGGTGCCCGGCTACGACTATGTGGGCGAGTTCGTAGCCTATGATCCGGCGACCGGCGACAGGATGTGGGAGCATCGCTCTGAAAGCGGGGCCGCGATGTCTGCCTCTGCACTTGCGACAGCAGGCGGCGTCGTGTTCGGCGGCACTTCAGATCGTGAGTTCTTTGCGCTGGATAGCGAAACGGGCGAAGTCCTTTGGGAGACCCGTCTGAACGGCGACATATCCGGAGCTCCGGTGACCTTCGAAGTGGATGGGAAGCAATATGTGGCCGTTGGAGCGGGAGGCCGAATCGCGCAGACGACCTCATACAATCCGTTAACGGGTACCGATATTCCTCAAGGAAGCGGTGTCATGTGGGTGTTCGCCCTACCCTAGCTGTCTCATCCATGTTTTCCCGTCGTGACTTCCTGGCCAGGCTCGGCGGCCTCGCAGGGGTCCTGGCAGTCCCCGGGTGCCCCTCGCGTGGAACCGGGGGGCGGTTGCCCGCGGACGCCGTCAGGTCCAGCGCGACATACGCATACGTCGGTTGCTACAGTACGCCCGATCGGGATGGGAACGGCGAAGGCATCAATGTCTATCGGGTAGACCCTGACTCCGGCGATTGGGCGCACGTGCAGCTCGTTGACGGCCTTGAGAATCCCTCCTTTCTGGCTCTCGATCGGGACCAGCGCTTTCTCTACTCGGTCCACGGGGACCGGAGGCACGCTTCCGCCTTCGCTGTCCACCCGGGAAACGGCCGGTTGACCAGGCTGAATCGGCAGGATGTAGGCGGAGAAAACGCGACCCATTTGAGTGTAGATCCGACAAGCCGGTTCCTAGTGGTATCGCACTACGCCTCCGGCTCGATGGCCGTACTCCCGATCAACTCCGACGGGTCCCTGGCTCCCCCGAGCGACCTCATCCAAATCGAGGGCGCCCCAGGGCCGCACCCCGAGCGGCAAACCAGCTCGCACCCTCATCACAATCCGTTCGACCCTACCGGAAGGTTCCTTTTGGTACCAGACCTTGGGTTCGACGCCGTTTTCGTGTTCCGTCTGGACTCGGACTCGGGGACGCTGGTGCCCGCAGCCCGCCCTTTCGTAGAGACGAAGTCAGGCGCCGGTCCCCGGCACGTCGATTTCCACCCAAGCCTGCCCTACGCGTACGTCATCAACGAGTTGGATTCGACGGTGGCCACTTATCGGTACGACGGGAACCGCGGAGCGATGAGTCCAGTACAGTTGTCATCGACGCTACCGCCCGGATTCGACGGTCAGAGCACGTGTGCGGAAGTAGCGGTGCATCCCGCGGGCGCATTCCTTTACGGGTCGAACCGGGGTCACGATAGCATCGCCATCTTCTCAGTGGATCAGAGAAATGGCCTGATTACACAGGTCGGTTGGGAGTCAACGCAGGGCGAGGTTCCGCGCTTCTTCGGACTCGATCCGACCGGAACGTTCCTATACGCATGTAACCAGAATAGCGACACGATTGTGACCTTTAGGATCAACGAAGAGACGGGAATGTTGACGCCTACGGGTCAAGTCGTGCAGACGGGAAGCCCCGTGGCGATCGTTTTCAAACTGGGGCTGGGATGACGGGAGGTCGGGCACGAATGCTTCTCGGCGAAGACATGGGAGGTTCCTCATGCACCAGTCGAAGAGATTGCCGCGTTGGATGGCAGCTGCCGTTCTCACGTGCCTCATCGGAGCTTGCTCAACCCAGACTGATTCTCCCGCTCTCCCTGGCTCGGGGAGTTCGACCCTGTTCGAGGGCGCCCGACTCATCGCAGGGGATGGAACCGCGCCGGTCGAGAACTCGGCGTTCCTCGTCCAGGAGAACGTGTTCGTGAGCGTGGGGAGGATGGGTGACATCGATGTCCCGGACGATGCGCTCGTGTCGATCTGACCGGCAAGACGGTCATCCCCGCACTGGTCGACATCCACAGCCATGTTGGGTACGAGAGTGTCCCTGAGAACACCCAACTGAAGGAGAACATGGCGGGAACCGAATCCTCGGGTGGGGAAGCCACACAGAGCTCGAGTCGTTCGTGAAATGGGTTGGAATGAGCCCGCTTGAGGCGATCGTGACAGCAACCAGTGCGGGGGCCCAACTGTTGGGTCGAGACGACCTCGGTTCCGTGGCAGTGGGAAAGTCGGCCGACTTCATCGTACTTGACGCGAATCCCCTGGAAGACATACGAAATACGCGCGCGATCTCCAACGTGTTTCTGAGGGGTGTGGAAATCGACCGCTCCGCGATGAGGGCCCGGTGGGAGGCGGAGTGTGCTGAGGCGGGAGCGATGGATAGGTAGTAAGTTCTGCACCGGCGTCAGTTTTTATCACCGTCGTTTGCGTTTTCGTCAGAGCTAGCCTGAAGGAGGAGCTTCGATGTGGTATCCGATTCGAACCGGACTATTCCTCGGTATTGCCCTCGCGGCGCTATCTGGGTTGAGTGCCGTAGAGGCCAACGCCCAGTTGCAAGACCAGACGCAGGTGAGCCCGACCAACGATCTGCCCAATCCGTATGAGCGCGTCTTCCCCTGGGGCGAACTGCCCTCCGGTCCGCACGACCCTGGCGCGTACAATGACAGGGAGTCGTTCATCGGTGCCGATGAGGGTCCGGACGGTAACCTGTACTTTCTGAGTCGCTGCATGCAGAACGCCTGCACCGGGCGAACCGAGCCGCCCGTCCTGAAGATGGATCCATCCGGCAGGCTCCTCAACAGCTGGGGATCCGGGATGATGGAGTTTCCGCACGGCTTCGACGTAGACCACGAGGGGAACGTGTGGGCAGCGGACCAGCGGGGTCATCAGATTCTCAAATGGGACGCCGAAGGTCAGCTACTGATGACCATCGGTCAGAAGGGCACGGCCGGGGACCCGCCACTTCTCTCCGAGCCGACCGGCGTAGCTGTGGGCCCCAACGGAGACGTCTTCATCACGGAAGGTCACAGCTTCGCCGAGGGCGCTAACCGAGTGTCCAAGTACGCGAGCGACGGGAGCTTCATTACGTCTTGGGGAGGTACGGGCTCCGGGGCTGGCGAATTCATCGTGCCGCACGCGGTCGCCCTCGACTCGCAAGGCCGAGTATTCATTGGAGACCGCGCCAACAATCGGATCCAGATCTTCGATCAGGATGGAAATTTTCTCGATGTCTGGTATCATTTTGGTCGGCCCAGTGGGATCGCCATCGGCGCAGACGATAGGATCTACGTCGCCGATTCAGAGTCGTTTGGTTCGGACAACCCAGGATGGAAGAAAGGAATCCGAGTCGGGAACGCGCGCGACGGATCGGTCCAATACCTCATCGAAGACCTCGAGTCGATGGCCCAAGAACACAGCGGTGCAGAAGGCGTAGGCGTGGATTCCCAAGGAAACGTGTACGGAGCGGTCGTTCGTCGGCGAATGCTAGAAAAGCACGTCCCTAACTTTTGAGTGTTGATAGGAGAATTTTCATGGATATCCGACTGAGGGTTTTCGCCGCCATTGCTGCGGCTCTTCCGATCGCGCTCTCCGGGACCCACGCGATAGCGCAGGACAATCCGGTCCATACCCACGTTGGGCATGTGACTACTAGCTTTGGCGGGGCTCCAGACGAGAAGGGTCTGGCCGCAACCGCGGCTGCGGAGGCCGGGATCGCGATGCTCCATGCCAATTTCACAGCGGGGGACCTTAGCGACCTCGGTGCGATGCAGCGACATGCGGGGCATGTCGCCCATCTGCTCGATCCGGCAGCCGAGAGTTCAGGGCCGGGACTCGGTATGGGAGTCCTGCCCGCCGTGCAAGGTGTGGCGAGACATATCGGACTCGCTGCGGATTCGCCGGGTGCCTCGGACAACGTCCGTACGCACGCCGCGCACGTTACGACGATCGCCAACTCCGTTGCCGGCCTCGCAGAACAGGCGGCCGACGTCGCTCGACGTCTGCAGGCTGCGCCTGCAATGCGGCGGGCTTCGCCACTCGTCGCAGAGTTGCGGCTCTTGACCTACCACATCGCGGAAGGCCGCGATCTGAACGGCGATGGTCAGCTGTCTCTCGACGGCGAAGCGGGTATACAGCAGCTCGAGGCCCACATGTATCTACTACTGGAGGGAGAGGCGCTTCCGCGCGTGCTTCGGTAGCGAGGGGGGCGGTACGGCCCTACCTAGACACGCTCTCGGAGGCGGGTTTCACCGCCGTGCTCGAGGAGGTCGATTACTCCTCCGCGAGCCCGAGTGATGACACGAAGGAGGTCGCTCCTCGTTCGCGGCGCACGCGATCGTTATCCCTACAGTCGAACCAAGCTGAATCGCACGCTGGTGGTGGGCCGGCTGCCTGTTTCGGGAGACTCCTATGCCGCTTCTCTTCTCTCTCGCTTCCTTCACACGTTCGCCGCGCCTTGCGGTTCGCTTCATCCCGATGGTCTTGGCAGTCTTGCTAACGAGTTGCGAGTCGGAACGCGGCCAGTTAGGGGCTCCGGTACAGTCTGAGGCGCCGGGGGCAGGACAGTGCGTCGACTATACCGGTGATCCGGCGGGATGCCAGCCGAGCACTTTCGACACGCCCATCGGCGAGATGCCCTCGGTTCGCGTGAATGCCGAGGGCGAATTGGATCCCTTCTCGTCCGAGGAGGCCGCGAGGGCCGGATTTGCAGACCTCGAGGCGGATCTTTACCTCTTCCGGAACTTTGAGCGGGTCCACCGGGTCGTCACCATCCCCTCCGAGCGCGACCCTGGAACCGGTGGCTGGCGAGGCGGCGATCTAGACGGGGCCGGAGACGCCCGGGGCCTGGGCATTGCCGGTCAATGCCTGTACGTGATCAACATCTTCAAGATCCAGCCGAACCCTGAGACGGATCCCCCGGTTCAGGTGGGAGAGATTCCGGCGATGGTGATCGGGAACGAGGGGTTCGATGATCGATTCGAGCGCGAGATCGTACGGATTCTTGATGCCCACTGCGTAGGATGTCACACGGATCGGGGGCCGGCATCGTCGCTCGTGACCTACGAGGAAACGTGGCTAAATCGAGAATCGATTCTGACCGCCATTCTCGATGGGCACATGCCACCGTGGGCAGCTGTGCCGGGGTACGGAAGCTTCGCGAATGATAACGGTC
Organism: Longimicrobiales bacterium; assembly: GCA_965215925.1. Lineage (GTDB taxonomy): Bacteria > Gemmatimonadota > Gemmatimonadetes > Longimicrobiales > Gaopeijiaceae > JAAXGI01. The sequence continues at coordinate 143,219 of CBDCEQ010000003.1, forward strand.
TGACGCTGAGGGAAAGGCAGTTTGTCGTATCGTGGGTGGAAGGGCTGGGTCCCCGAGACTCGGGGGAGGTATTTCTCAACGTCAGGGATCCCAGTACCTCCGATACCGCCCGTCCGCCCTCGGCCGCAGGGGCCACGGGCGAGTTTGACGACTGGGAGTTGGGCGAGCCCAGCTTGATCCGTACGCTCGACCCCCGGGTCGTCGAGCCAGGGGAACAGGGGCGGGTCGAGACGATCATTGTCGATCTCGGGTTGGATTCCGAGCAGCGGCTTCGCGGCCTCGAGTTCAGGCCAGGTGAGCGAAGCGTCGTGCGTTCCGCAAACTTCTACTTAGAGGTGACGAGTCAATGGCTCGGGAGCTGGACGCCCTGGTACGGCTTCGCGCTTCTCCCCAGCGGTGTCGCCCACCGCCTGACCGAGGAGAGCCGGCTCGTCGCCGAGATCTACTATGGGACGTCTGACGAACCGGTGGTCGATGGGGGGGCGATCGGTCTCTTGTTCTCCGATGAATCGGAGGGCGCGATGGCCACGCCCTCCGACTTAGTTCTTCGCGCCAGCCGGGAGGTCGTACCTGGAGCCAGTCGGGTTCGTCTCGAGACCGAGGCGCAGATTGGGGAAGAGATCCGAGTCATATCGATCCTGCCGCAACTCGACACCGACATCCAGTCGATCGAGCTGTCTCTTCGTCGTCCCGATGGGGGGACCGAGATCCTCCTGTTCGCGAAGGACATTTCGCTCGACTGGCCTACACCTTACGTGTTCGAACGGCCGGTCGTTCTGCCTCGCGGTTCAGTGCTACGAGCTTTCGCATATTTCGGAAACGATTCGGACACTCCGACAAGTCGCAGCTTCAGCCTGACGTTGAGCGTCTATTAGCAGACTCTCAGCGAATCGCGCCGTACCGCTCGAGGATTTCGACTGTCTGATCGATCGGTAAGGCGCGAACCGTCTGCCCGTTACTCGTGACGGTCTCCGCCCTTAGGATGGAATTATAGATGGCCTCTTCCGTGGCCTCGATCGTGGCTTGAAAGATCGGACTCATGCTCTGGTTGGCCAGGTCGTCGTATGAGGTAACTCCGCTCATCGCGGTGCGGCGCACTCTCTCATCGGTCGAGAAAGCGATCACGTAGTCGCCCGATCCATTGCCCGCGTATGATCCGGTTCGAGCAAGACCCATGATCCCGCGCCGCGCAACCCGCTCCAGATTCCGGCTGGAGAGGGGGGCGTCGGTTGCCACGACGATCATGATCGAACCTCCGGCCTGGGCATCCTCCACGGAATCATACGGCGCGTCCCGACCGACTTGATCCGAGAAGGAATATTGACCCAGCTCGATACCGACGGGAGCTCCGTTTATCTGCAGGACACCACCAAAATTTGATTGTACGAGAACGCCGATAGTGTAGCCGCCAAGGCCCTGAGGGAGGATCCTGCTACTTGTACCGATGCCTCCTTTCCAACCGAACGCGATCGTGCCAGCGCCAGCGCCCACCGCACCCTCTTCCACCGCGCCATCATTCGCTGTGGCGAGCGCCGCCAACACGTGCTCCGCCTCGATGGGTCGCTGACGGATGTCGCTCAAGTCTCCGTCGTTGGTCTCGCCGACGAGCGGGTTCAAAGATTGCACGTCCTGCATTTCATCACGGGCGAGCATCCAGTCCACGACAGCATCGGCGGTCTTCCAGACGCACAGCGTACATGTAAGAAGGATCGGGGTCTCGATTTCTCCCAGCTCCCGAACCTGCGTTACCCCCAAGAGTTTGCCGAACCCGTTTCCCACGTGGATCGCTGCAGGTACTCGGGAGAGGAAGGGGTTGGCACTGTGCGGTAGGATAGCAGTCACACCGGTGCGGATGTTCGGCGGATCGATGAGGGTTGAGTGTCCGACACGGACATCGCCCACGTCGGTGATGGCGTTCTGGTCACCGGGCTCGAAGATTCCGACCACGATTCCGAGATCTCGGGCTCTCGGCCGCTCGGGTCCCTGTCCAGATCCGATCATCGGAATCAAAAACAGGAGTGTGCTAAGCGATACGAAGCGAGACACGAGACCCGTCCGTCCCCCATGACCGGGCAAAATGTTGGTCGACACACAGTACAGTGAGCCTGTCCCTACACCTTCAACAACGAACGAACGTCGCTCAGATGCTGTTGGCCGTTTAGGTCCTCGATCTCAAGCACGAACCCGTAACCCACCACCACCCCGCCGAGGCCCTCTACTAACCGGGCTGCAGCTCTCGCCGTCCCCGCGGTGGCCAAGACGTCGTCCACGATCAGGAACCTCTCCCGGTCGAAGTGCACAGCGTCATGGTGCATTTCGACTTCCGCAAGTCCATACTCCAACTCGTAGCTCTCGCGGAGGGTCTGCGCGGGCAGTTTCCCCGCTTTCCGCACAGGGACAAATCCAGCTCTCAGATACGAGGCGACCGTCGGTGCGAAGATAAAGCCCCGTGCTTCGATCCCGACGACCTTGTCAACTTCGAGATTCTTGAAAAGATGGGCGAACTGCTCGAGGATGCTACTCAAGTGGGGAGGGCTCTTGAGAAGTGTCGTGATATCGTAGAAATCGATGCCGGCCTTCGGGTGGTCCTTGACGACGCGAATGGCGCTCAACAGGTCGATTTGCGCTGACTCACCCTCTATTCCTTGTTCAAGCGTTTCCTTAGAGGTGGGCTGGCCGGCGTCAGACATCTATCCCTCGGATGGCTCAGTCCCGCGCAAATGAACGGTGCGAATGGGGAAGGGGATCTCAATACCCTCGGAGTTGAACCGCTCATGCAGGCGCTTGATGAACTCGTGCCGTATCAGGAATTGATCTGCGAATTCACCGGCAGAGAGAAGGACGTCGAAGTTGATGCTCGAGTCGCCGAACTCGCGGTAGCGCACCACTGGAGCCATTCTCGGTGGTGTGCCCTCTACAGCCTCGAGTGCCTGCTCACCGACCTCGACGGCGACCCGTTCAACCTCCTGAAGGTCACTCTCGTAACTGACGCCGACGGGCACTTCGATCCATAGGCTCATCTGGGGCAAGCTGTAGTTGGTGACGATCGATGAAGCGAGCACGCTGTTGGGGATGACAACGAGGTTGAGCGCCGGAAAGGTGCGCATCGTCGTGTGGCGCGCCTTGACGTCGGTGACAAACCCTTCTTCCCCGGTCGCCAGTTGCACGTAATCACCCGTGCGTACCTGACCCGAGAGGATGATTGAGACGCCTGCGAAGAGGTTGCTTAGAGTGTCCTGCAGTGCCAAAGCGACGGCTAGACCTCCGAGCGTTGTCGCGGTGAGCAATGGGGTGACCTCGACCCCGAGGTTCTGGAGGAGCAGAAGCAGTCCCAGGACCCCGATGACCAACTTCACGAGGTTGTTGACGAGGGTAGTGGAGGGGATCCGCGCCGTGCTCCGTGCAGCGTAGCGGTCGATCAAACCCGAGCCCAAGCGCATTGCGACGAGTGTGAAGGATCCGACTACGATCACCATCGTGGCGTTCGTCACCCACTGCCTCGAGGTCGAATCCAGCCCCCCCCGTAACGCGGCAGCCCACAGCCCGGCGGTCGTCCACCAGACGAGCGGCATTCCATGTACGGCGCCGATCAGGAGGTCATCCCATGTGGATGAGGTGCGGCTCGCGAGCGATCGAAACGCACCCACGACGAACCGTTCCGTGAGAAGACCCAGGAGAATCCCACCCGATACGAGGGCGAGCTGCGTTACCCACTGGGTTTGATTGACAAACTCGATCATGTTCGGAGCGTCAGTGCGCTGGACCGGCCGCGCAGGCGATATCTCACTGACGGAGGGTTAGCGCGGGAAGGCCCAGATGGCGAGGAGGCCTCACCCTTTACGTGAAGGATGAGGCCTCCTCGGCTGAAACGAAGCTGTCGCGGACCCACGTCCCCTGGGCTCGACTCGACCTGACGTCGGGGCCGCTTATCGGCTCGACTTAACGAACGCGCCGCCTTGGGACACGACAGCGCCGTAGACGTTACCGGCCGCATCAACTGCCACACCCTCTGGGTTCGACCCGTTCGGATAGGCGGAGACGGTTCCCGAGATTAGATAGTCGACGATTCCGTCCCTGAGGCTGCCGACCCGGATGCCCGTGATCCAACCTGGGTTCTGCGAATTGGCGAACAGTGACTCAGAGTCCGCGACGTAGATGATGTCGTCGTCGGTGATGTAGATGCCGCTCGGCCGGCCGAACTGCCTGAGCTCTCCGATATACGTCCCATCGAGCTCAAAAATCTGAATACGGTTGTTGCCGCGATCGCCCACGATGAGTCGCCCCATCGAGTCGATGTCCACGGCATGGGGCGTCCGCATTTCACCAGGTCCCGATCCGAGTCTGCCCCAGGAAGTAATGAAATTTCCATCTCGGTCGAACTTCACGATGCGTGCTACGGTCTCCGGCGGCGAATCCAGGCCCTGACCCTGGTGGCCATCGCCTATGTAGATGTTTCCCTCCGAGTCGGTTACGACGTCGCAGGGGGTGTTGAGTAGCGGACCTCTGCCGTCTCCGGGAGATCCGAGTCGACCCAGAGTCATCAGCAGTTCACCCTCGGGGCTGAACTTCAGGACGACGTGTCCCATCCCGGCGGTAGCGGGGTTGTCGGGATTGGGCCCCTGGGCGTCCGTGACCCACACGTTGCCGTCTCGATCCACGTGCAGCCCATGCGGGAAGAGCATCGTGCCGCCCCCCAATGTGGCGACGACGTTCCCCTGGGGATCGATCTTGAGAATAGGATCGATGTCGGAGCCAGCACATGAGTTCGACCCGCACCTATCGATCGCCCAGACGTGCACGCCGTCCGGATCAATATCGGCGCCGGCGGTTGATCCCCAGGTCCTGCCATCGGGTAGATCGACCCACTCGTCCACGCTCGTGTAGGGATCGGGGAGGCCGTTCTCTGGATAGATGTTCGGCAAGCGCGCTAGGACCTGTGCGACGGCACCTGTCGACGGCACCATCGTCAGTAGTGGAACCGCAGCGACAAAGAGCCACTTCAGGTTTCTCGAAACGGTCATCGTGTTCCTCCTTGGTGTGTCCTGACCCGGTTGGCCGGTTGCTAGGGCACATCTTACTACGGTGTGTAGGTCGGAGACTAGATCGGAGGAACTCTTCGCACCGAGAGGATCACCCCACTTCGACCGGAGAAGCTTTCCCGACCCGTGATGACCTCCAGGTGGTCTCCCGCTCGGATGGGAACGTAGTTATTGGGTCGGTTGAAGCCCCGCGAACTCATAGCCGTGCGATCCTCGACCTCGAACCGGATGCCTAGGCCGCGATTCGGTGTGGTGAACGTCGCGGTCGTTGCCCCACCAAGGTCTCCCAGCCTTGTTCTTCGACCGCCCTCCCACAAGGCGTAGACTGTGATCGGGACCGCGTTCTCGTTGCGCACAGTCACCTGATTGGTCCGCTCTCGCTGCCCACCGTCCGAGGCTCCGTACTGTGGAGTTCCGGAGGCACAGCCCCAACCCAGCATGAGAAAGCAGGTTGCCGCGGTTCGGCCGACAAGCCGGGATCCGAAAGAGCGGGCCGCCATCAGTACGCCAGGGCGTAGGCTTCGCGGCGGGGGTCTGCGGCCGCGGTGAGTGTGCCGGTATCCGGCTGTACGAAGATCATCTGGGCCCCTCCAAACGTTGCCGTCCATCCTTCGACGACGCTGAGTCGATGCCCGAGGGCATCCAGCTGGGATCTGACCGTCGGAGCGACTCGATCCTCGATCGCCACCGACAATCCGCCACTCGACCGAAAACGCGGCGCCTCGATTGCCTGCTGCGGTGTCATCCCGAAGACGAGCAGGTTGTGCACGATTTGGAGGAGGGTTTGCGTCTGGCTATCCCCGCCGGGTGTGCCCATTGTCAACGCGAATTCACCGTCACGAAGGGCCATCATCGGGGTGAGCGTATGATAGGGGCGCTTTCCCGGAGCGACCTGGTTGGGGTGACCGTCCTCCAGAGTGTATCCCGATCCTCTATTGTGAAAGAGGATTCCTGTCTCAGGCTCCAGGACGCCGGACCCGAATCCGGCGAAGTTGCTCTGGATCCAGCTCACCGCATTGCCAAACTGGTCCACCGCCGTGAGGTAGACTGTGTCCCCCGCGTCGTTCGGATCCCCTTCGCCCCCTCCGATCGGCCCGCCGAATCCCGGAGAGACGGATTCGGCCGCGCGCTGCGGGTCCATCTGAACAGCCCGCCTGAGCAGGTATTCGGAATCCAACATTTGCTCGATCGGAAGATCGGCCTTTTCCGGATCCGCCACCCATCGGTCGCGGTCCGCGAACGCGAGCTTTTTGAGCTCGATCATCGTATGTAGGTACTCCGTCGTGTTGTGCCCCAGAGAGGCGATGGGATGTGCCTTCGCCATTTCCATGAGGGACAACTGTGCGATTCCTTGAGTGTTGGGTGGCATCACGAGGAAGGTGAGTCCCAGATAGTCACCTCGCAGGGGCTCCACCCAAGTCGATTCGTGCGAGGCAAAATCTGACGCCCGGAGATGACCGCCTTCTCGCTCAATGAAGGCCGCTAACGTTTGCGCGATTGGACCGTTGTAGTACGCTTGTTTGCCACCGCGGGCGATCTCACCGAGAGTCTTACCCAACGCCTCGTTCTTGAGAAGCGACCCCACCGGGGGAGCCGATCCGCCGGGCAGGTAGAGGGCGCGCGCGGCGTCATTCAACCGGCCTCCCTGCTCCTCGAAGTCCTGGGCGAGACGTGTGGACACCGGAAAGCCTTCGGTCGCCAACCGGATTGCCGGTTGTAGCAGCTCAGCGAACTCCATCGTCCCAAAGCGCTCGTGAACGTCGACCCATGCCGCAACCGCCCCGGGGACGCTGATCGAGAGGATGCCCGAGCCGGGTACCTGATCATGTCCCTTGTCAGCGAAAAATTGCGGGGTCGCGATCGCGCCCGAACGACCGCTTCCATTCAGCGCTCTGATTTCTCCCGTTTCCCCATCGTAGAAGATCCCGAACGCATCCCCGCCAACCCCGTTCATATGGGGGCGTACGACCGCGAGGACACCGGCCATCGCGATGATGGCGTCCGTGGCAGTTCCTCCATTCTTGAGCACTTGAATTCCTGCCTGTGCTGCAAGGGGGTGACCGGCTGATACGGCGCCTGTCGTACCGCGGACATCCGGTCGGTTCTGGGGAGCATAAACGGTCGTTCTCATGCCGGTCCCGTCCGCCGCCCCCCCATCCCGCGACGCGCACGCCGAGACGCTGACGAGGGTGAGCATCGCTAGACTGGCAATCCGGGCACAAGCATTCATCACGGCATCTCCGGGTTTACGTAGCCTGCGGGAAGGACTTGGTCGGGGTCGCCGCGGATGCTTAGGTAGGTGACCTCATCGGGAATCAGAAGCCAGCTGTGCAGCACTCCCGCGGGAATGACTACGATGTCCCCTGTGGATATTTCTCGAACCTGACCGCCACGGGATTCTGCGGAGAAACTCGGCCCAATCGCGATTCCTCCCTCTGAGGGCTCGCCCCGATTCATGATTTCGCCGCCGGTAAGGAGCGTTCCCCCACCTTCCAGAACGACATAAGTCTCACTGATGTGTATGTGGACCAGGCCTCGATGCTCCCCATCCGTGTCGTTGTCGCTGTCTCGGTGGAGAATCCCGACGGCGACATTGTCGCCTCCAACGTCCACGACCTTGAGCTGACGATCGATCGATTCGCCCATGCCTTCGAGCACCGTTTGCACTTGCTCCTTCGTGATGTCGGTAGCCGAGGTCAACGGGGTCCCCTGTTGGCCTTGGGCGACAGCCGAGGTGCATAGCAACAGGGTCGTACAGAGAGCGGGTAGCCTGACACGCATGGTTACTCATCCCGTGGGAGGTGGGGGTTCATGTCACATCGTCGCAACTAGCGGCCTCCTTGAGCGTCGTCTGCCTCCCATTGCTCGATCATCCAATCTCCCGCTGCCCGAATCGGCGCGACGTAATCGCCCATCATGTAGTGGCTGGCTCCGGGAAGGCTGGTCAGGTGGACGCGATGGCCTCGATCCTCGAGCGATTCAGCCGTTTCTTCCGCCTGATCGTACGGAACCACTTCGTCTTCAGGGCTGTGAATGATGTGAACGGGCATGGATCCGAGCCCATCTAGGGGATCGTCCCCTCGACGCCCGGCCACAGCGATCGCGCCGGTGAACAGCTCCGCGTGGCGGGTCGCCATGTACCATGTGCCTGCCCCGCCCATACTGAATCCGGTAACCAGGACACGCGCGCGGTCGATCGAATGGGTCGCCAACACCTCGTTGACGAGAGCCATGACCGCCTCTTCCGAATCGGCACTTGCCCAGTTCCGAGCTGGAACATCTGGTGCCACGATGACGGCACCCCAATCACGTAGTGCCGGTTCAACGATCGACTGCAGGAACCAGCTCCCGTAGTACTCGGACCGTCCTCCCGGGTGCAACGCCAGAATCAGGGGCCGCGCGGTTTGCTCCGAACTCTCGTATCCGTCTGGGAGGGAGATCGCGTAACGCATCTCGCCCCCTCCATCCAACCGGAAGGCTGTCTCAGTGACAGCACCTGGCACCTGAGCGAACAGTTCGGTCGGGGGTGTTCCCATAAGGAACGTAGCCAGCGCTAGACACGGTGCAATCAGTTTCATCGTGACCGTCTCCGCCTTGGGTATTGGAGGTGGACCGGACCCGCCGGCCCTCTATCCTCCGGGTTCGAGATTGCCTGCGAAAAACCTAAACACGTCCTGGCCGCTCGCTCTCAAATAGTCCGAGAGCTCATGCTCTAGTCCGGGGATCTCTCGATAGTCGATGGGCAGATTCTGGTGTCCGAGATGGGCCGCGAAGCGTCGATTCTCCGAGATCCATCGGTCCGCGCTCCCGACCAGAAGCATCAGTTCGATGCTGCGCAGCCGTGGCGCGGCATTGATGGCGTTCGGGAACGGGTCGTATCTCTGCGCCAAGTCTACGTCTTCAACGAAATTCCGCTCCATGATCCCCCGATAGCCTACGAACGTCCCTGCCACCGCGACGACCGAGCCAAAGAGATCGGGATGGCGAATGACGAGCCGGACCGCCCCGGCGCCACCCATCGAGAAACCCGCGAGCCCACGCCCACTGGTATCGGCGCTGACGCGATAGTTCTCTTCGATATGGGGAATCAAATCGTCGATGATAACTGACTCCCCCATAACACCTGTACCGGGGTTGTCGATATAACCGCTCGCTATACCCCCGTTCGCGAGAACCAGGACCATCGGCTGCAGGTCACCTGCCTGAATGGCATCGTGCAGCGCCTCGGCCGCTCTCGTGTCGCGTTCGCTTCCGCTCCGTCCATGCAACCAATACACCACGGCATATTTTCTATCTTCGCCTTCATATCCGGGAGGCAGATAAATCGAGTATCCCACTTCGCGGGCCATCGAGTCGCTGTGGAAGGTGTGATGTGTGACGCCCGGTGGGAGCTCGGTCGGAGGGTCTACCCAGTCGATCTGGTCCACACCTATCGGATCGCCAGGAGGTGCCTGGGCATACCCGGGCGCCGGCATCGCGAAGCCGGTCACAAGAATGCTAAGGGCGACTACGTGGGTTCCCATCGCCTCGCTCCACCGCTCATTAGAAGGAGGGCCGCCGATACGAGGCAGGATGCTTGCCTTCAACAGACGGAGAACATCTCGGGACGGTATCGGGACGGTACGGGCCTCGCAAGCCAATACCCGAAGCCGACCTTCGTAGTTCGCGCTCGAGCTTGGTCTTGGAGCCGGAGTCCGCTCAATGTCGCGCTCGCCTGGCCCTAGCGCATGCCCCGTCCAGTCAACGCGCGAGACGACCGTCCTCGACCGCTTCATCGTCATAGGTGAAGACGATTTCCGGGTTTCTACGGAAAACGTCGGCAGTTTTCCCCTCGTATTCCAACCGGCCCAGCAAGTCCTGGATCAGGCTGAGACGGGCGCTACGCTTATCGTCGGCGCGAACGATCGTCCAAGGGGCTAAAGGCGCGTGGGTGCGCGCCAACATTTCATTCCTGGCCGAGCTATACTCGGACCAGTTGGCCAGCGCTTGGTCATCAATCGGACTGATTTTCCACTGCTTGAGCGGGTCTGTGCGGCGGTCCTTCAGTCGCTTCTCCTGCACCCCTCGGCCGATGTCGAGATAGTACTTGAAGAGCTTGATCCCGGATCGCACCAGCATCTGCTCGAAGTCGTTGACCGTGAGCATGAACTCCTCATACGCATCTTCGGAACAGAAACCCATCACGCGCTCGACGCCCGCTCGGTTGTACCAACTTCGGTTGAATAGCACGAATTCTTGGGCGGCTGGAAGAAGAGGTACGTACCTCTGGAAATACCAGCTCGTACGATCCCGATCGGATGGCTTTCCCAGGGCAACGACTCGGGTTTCACGAGGGCTCAGGTGTCGGACGATCCGCTTGACGACACCATCCTTGCCGGCGGCGTCCCGGCCCTCGAGCAGGACCAGGATCTTGTCTCCGTACTCGATGAAGTGCCGCTGTAACTTCACCAGCTCGATGTGCAGTGCGTGCAGGGCCTCGCTGTACCTCTCCTTAGCCTGCCTCACACCCTGCGGAGCCTCCGCCATATGTCCAGCAGAGCCTACGGCGCAACCGCAAAGGGTACGGTTGCCATCTGGTCGTCCCACCAGATCGTGAAGTTTCCGCCAGCCTGAGTCATATCGGTAAAGGTGACGACCAGTTGATCTGCCGAGGCCGGCGCTGTGCGAAGGTCCATCGTGGTGCGGAAGACATCACGGTCCGGCGTATACCCGAACGCGCCCCAGAGGGCGTCGGGATTCTCCTCCCGGGAGGTCTGTTTTTGGCCCCAGGTGGAAAACACGAGCGTCCATTCGTCTTCCGCCAAGTCGGCGAAAATGCTGTACTCCCCCGCCGCCAGACGCTGCCCGCCAAACATCAGATCCGTTTCGGTCATGAACCGTGTCGTTTGGTTGGCTCCGACTCTCCAAATCGGGGCTCCGAGCAAAAACCCTTCACCGTAGGTGTCGCCGGACCCGAACATGTCTTGACGGCCGCGAAGAATGGGTCGCCCATAGTCCACGACGATCCACGATCCGCCTTCATACCCATCCGCTCCGTAGGCGCCCCCGACCTGCGTCGAGGACTCACCCCTTGGGCTAGCGACCCGGTTCTGGCCGGTGATACCGACTGGCACGAGCACGCAGACGGACAAGAGACTCAGCATTCGGAACGGGTGCATTTTTCCCCCTCGGGCTAGTAGAGCACAACTCGACGCTTCCGATCTTATTCGTGGTCAACCAGAATGGGAAGTGAGCCGCGTCCTCCGCAAGGCGGGCCAGGCACGAAAAACGTACAGAACGGCAACCCACCCGAGCCAGCCCATCCGCTCCCAAAGGGTAAGATGGGCAAGGACATGCCACCCGAGGCGTGGCAGCGTCATGACTGCCATCAGAATGTGCTCATCCTGCGTCCCGCCTTCCAGCCGTCGCCGCTCAACCACCTGCGTAGCGTTCGTCCGCTCTCCCCGGATCAGTGCCTCCACCTGGCGCCCTGCCTCTTCAGGTGAAAGAGCCTGCCAGCCGGGGATCCGCACCAGTGTCCAGCCAGCGGCCGTTCGCCCCCACCCGTGATGGTTTGATCCTGCGATCAAAGCGAGGTCCAGACTGTCCGCGATCGCAAGAATCAGCTCCTTCTCCTCCACGCCCTGCCGGAGCCCACGGGGATCGGCGTCCAATAGCTCAATACCATAGACCCCCCCCCGATCGGCATGTGTAGCGATAGGAACCCTCGAGAGGTTGTTGGGGATCGTCTGGATCAAGATCGGCCACGGAGCGTCATCTGGAATCACGGCTGTGGGATCGAGCGTGCCCAGCACCAGCACATGCTGATCTCTGAAGACCACTTCGCGCCCAGGAAGGAGCGACAGTCCCTCTCCCGCGCGCACAGGGTTTCCGGACGCCGCACTTAGCGCGGTCTCGACGTGGGAGTGATCGGTGACATACGCGAGGTCGAATCCGGCACCCTGGTGCCATCCGCGACGGGCCCCGATATCGAGCCCCGACCTGCCATCATGAGAGGCCTCGGTGTGGCTATGGAAATCGACGATCGCTAGGTCCGGATTCCGAGAGGACAGGGCCGCCATCGGCCTCACTCCGAGAACTCCGAACGCGTAGAAGGCCAGGACACATGCGAGCGAGGCAGTCGCGATGAGTAGCTCGCGGACAACGCTTCGTCGCCCGACCGCGCCCGAAATGTGCCGACCGACTCTCCACACGAAGAAAACCGCGCAGCCGCCTAACAGGACCGCCACATGTTGGCGGTCCGTGAGGAGGGACAGGGCGTCAAGTACGCTCCCGATGGGCGCGAGGAGTAGGTACCCAGGCGAGAAGGTGAGGTGGACCGACCCGACAGGCTCTCCCGTCAGCGCATCACGGAGAGGATTTCGAGACAGGAGGGCGGAAATCGTCAACAGCCCGATCGCGACGGCCGGCCATAGAAGGGATCGTGGACTCGATCGCATCTGGTGTGGCACCTGATCTGGGTCGAGGATCCTACCCGCACGGATCCATCCGGCTACGCGTTGGCGAACGGAGAGTCGGGCTCACCGACTCCCCACGCAAGTAGGAGCCGATTGGGAGAGTTCTTTGTGACGCAATTGGGCCGTGTGTGCGCCCGCGGGCCTCTCAGACGACTCGTTGAACCGGCTTGGCGTGTTCGGTGATCGCTCCCCATATTCCTGTATGATTCCATCCGACCCAATCGCAGCGCTCCTTCAAGGGCGCCGTCAAGCGCTCCAACAGGCCGTTGGCCGTTCACTTTCGACGCCCGGTGGAACGGAGGATCCCCCTCTGTCCCTCGAGCGCCGAGTTCACCTGCTCGAGGAACTGAGTGAGCTCTATTGGAACGACCTCGAGTGGGAGAACGTCACCGAAGAGGAACGAATGGAGGGGGGCTCGATACCTGAACTCACCTTCCCCGGGGTTCTTGCCCTGACTCGAGGACTACTGCTCACTGAAGTGCCTTCTGACTCGACGGCCGCCCCCGAGCCTCGTCCGGAAGTGGTGGCGTTGTTTCTGGAGTTCATGGCGGGACGGATTATCGAGCTTCGCGAGGAGGCGGCGGGGCGGCCCGGTGAAGAGGGCGACCGTGCGGCGCTCGATCTGCGGATGACGGAGGGCCTCCTGGATCGGGTCCTCATGGAGTACCACCGATTGTCCCCCGAAGACGTCGGGACTCTGGAGGAGGAGTGAGTCCGGCACGGAGCGCCCGGTGACCCTCCGTCCCCGTCCGGGACACCCCTTCATGGCAGGTTCTCCTCTCTTCTTCGCGCATAGGGGGGGCTCGGCGTTGGCACCCGAGAACACCTTGGAGGCCTTTCGGTCTGCCGTCGAATTCTGGGGGGCCGACGTTCTCGAGATGGATGTGCACCGCACCCGCGACGGGGAGCTGGTCGTCATCCACGATGACCGAGTCGACCGCACGACCGACGGCACCGGGGCAGTCCGCGACCTTGACCTGTGTGAAGTGCAGGATCTGGATGCCGGGTTTCACTTCCGGGACCTAGGGGAAGAGGCGTCCTTTCGGGGACAAGGTGTCCAGATTCCTCTATTTCGAGACGTTTTGGAGGCTCTTCCCGAGGTTCGCATGAACGTCGATGCGAAGGGCGACGACGCGACTCGTCCGCTCCTCGAGCTTGTGCGAGAAGCTGGAGCTGAGAACAGGGTGCTTCTGGCGTCGGTTGAGGAAGAGGGGCGAGCCGACCGTTTGGGCTACGAGGGGCCGACGTCCGCGACCCGCAGACAGATCCGGCTCTTCTTCGCTTCGCATCGACTTCCCGGCGGCGGCCCTTACACTCCGCGAGCGGACGCTCTTCAAGTGCCGTACCGATGGGAGGGTCGGCAGGTTACCACGCCCCGGCTCGTCAATCAGGCCCACCGCAGGAACCTTCCGGTCCACGTTTGGACGGTCGATGCCCCCGAGATCATGCGCAAGCTCCTCGAATGGGGTGCCGACGGTATTCAAACCGACCGCCCGGACTTACTTGCGAGGGTGCTCCACGAGGAGACGGGGCGTCCGCTGCCGCGGGGTCTTGTGGATCCGTGAAATCCCTCCCAGGCCGTTTTCTAGATCATTGGAACTGGCGCGATTGGACCCGGCCAGGGGATCGAGTCGCCGTGGCCTGCTCCGGGGGACTGGACTCCCTCGTCCTCCTTCACCTTCTACGCTTTTCAGGCGCTCACCTCGGCCTCAAACTGGCGACTGCCCATTTCGATCACGGGATGCGGTTCGAGAGCCAGGCAGATCGTGAGTGGCTGCAAGGACTGACTAAGGCGTGGCATCTGCCGCTCTGTCACGACCGAGCCGCGGAAGTACCATCGAACGAGGCGACTGCTCGAGCCCTCCGTTACCAGTTCTTGGAAGGGCTCATCCGGAGCGATCGGTTCGATCACGTGGTCACGGCCCATCACGCGGACGATCAGGCCGAGACAGTGCTGTTTCGGATTCTCAGAGGGACGGGAGTTGACGGGCTCCGAGGGATCCCGGTTTCCCGCCGGCCTGGAATCCTTCGACCGCTAATGCCCTTCGATCGGATAGAGCTGGAGGAGTACGCGCGCTCGAGCCACCTTCGGCCGAGGGTCGATGCGACGAACGAGTCATCTCGCTTCGCACGAAACCGAATCCGTCACCAGCTTCTCCCGCTGTTAGAAGTGGCGCATCCGGGGGCAAGACGCGCCCTCCGACGGCTCGCGAGAAATTCCAGACGCACCGCCGAGGCGCTGGACGCGCTCGTCGATCTCCGGCTCGAAGAGGTCATCGTGAAACGGGAGAGGGGACAGATCGTATTGCACCGGGACCGACTCTTGGACCATCCCGAGCCGGTGATCGGGGCGCTCATTCGCCGAGTAGCTGCCGCCATCGCCCGCCCCCTGAGTGAGGCAGGAACCGATCTGGCCACAGAGTTTGTCGCGACCGGATCCAGCGGAGCGCGGCTGGACCTCCCTGGGCCGGTTTGTCTGATAAGAGAATTCGACCGCATCCGGGTGCGTGGATCGCTGAGCACCCCGGAAGGTACCGTCCGCAACAAGACCGATGAGCCGTCGATTGAGATCGGGGTTCCGGACCCAGGGCAGGGCGGCCTCTACCTTTCCGGCCGTCGCTACCGGGTCGTTTGGGGAGTCGCCCCCGATCTGGCCCGTGACCAGGGAGGATCAAGGGACTGGGAGTGGGCAGAGTTCGCTCTTGATAAGCTGCGTTTCCCACTACGTATGCGTAGTTGGCGGCCGGGGGATCGGATTCAGATCAGGAGCGGCCGAAAGAAACTCAAGAAGATATTCCGCGAGTTTCGGGTCCCACGCGACCAACGGGATCAACTTCCGGTGCTCGTGGATTCAGAGGGTCTGGTGCTCTGGATGTGCGGCAGTTCCGGCGTCCGCGGTCGTTCGGGATTGAAGGAAGAGCGCATATGGCGTCTCGGAGTCGGACAAGCGACCCATGGCTGACGGAGGGTCCCGGTTCTTGTGCTGGGACTCCTCATGGGCTCCTTTTATGTTTCTTGCGTGTATTCCTAGCGGATTCAGTGCACCTACCGTCAATAGGGTTCCGGCGCGCTCGAGGCCAATGAGACGTCGAGAAAGAGATTTCTTCCCACATGGCAAAACGGCAACGTCCGCTGCAACCTGACTCTAAGGACACAGGATGGAATGGTGTCTCCAGAAGAGCCTCGCTATGGGCCCTGGTGATCCTGGTCCCGCTCCTCCTCGTGAATCTGTTTCGGAGTCAGGAGCAGCCCCGATACGAACTCTCCTACACGGATTTCCGGTCCGAGCTTGGCCGAAGCAACATCGCGTCCGTTACCGTGATCCAAGGCGTCCTGATCGAGGGAGAATTCCGGCAAGCTGCGACGCGCGAGGGTCAGGAGTACACCCTATTCGAAACGAGCCTCCCAGGCGAGATCAGCGAGGGGCTCCTTGCAGACCTCGAGAACCGGGCAGTCGTTGTTCGCGCCGAGCCCGAGCGAACCCCTTGGTGGACCTTCCTGATTTCGGCGCTACCGTGGGTCATCCTGATTCTCTTCTGGTTCTGGCTACTCCGCACAATGCAAGGTGGTGGGAACAAGGCGTTCCAATTCGGGCGCTCGAAGGCCAAGCTCATTTCTCCCGACATGCCGAAAGTGACGTTCAGCGATGTCGCGGGAGCCGAGGAGGCGAAGCACGAGCTTGAAGAGATAATCGAATTCCTCAAAGACCCCCAAAAGTTCGCTCGGCTCGGTGGCCGCCTTCCCAAAGGGGTGCTTCTCGTGGGCCCCCCAGGAACCGGTAAGACCTTGATGGCCAAAGCGGTAGCTGGCGAGGCCGAGCGCCCGTTTTTCCAAATGTCCGGTTCAGATTTTGTCGAGATGTTCGTGGGGGTTGGCGCGTCTCGTGTACGGGACCTCTTCGAACAGGGCAAGGCCCACGCCCCGTGCATCATCTTCATTGACGAAATCGACGCGGTCGGTCGACACCGGGGAGCCGGTTTGGGCGGCGGACACGACGAGCGGGAGCAGACACTCAATCAGCTCCTTGTGGAGATGGACGGATTCGAGTCAAACGAAGGTGTCATCTTGTTGGCCGCCACGAACCGCCCGGATGTCCTCGATCCGGCTCTGCTGAGGCCGGGCCGGTTCGATCGCCAAGTCGTTGTGGATTCCCCCGACGTCAAGGGCCGCGAGCAAATCCTTACCGTGCACGCCCGCAAGCTCCCGCTCGAGGACGGCGTGGAGCTGTCTACGGTCGCCAAGGGCACACCGGGCCTTTCGGGAGCCGATCTGGCGAACATATGCAATGAAGCGGCGCTGCTGGCGGCGCGCGGGGGTGCCGACAAGGTCTCGATGGGGGACTTCGAGACGGCCAGAGATAAGGTGATGCTCGGGACCGAGCGCCGGAGCATGGTCCTCACCGAAAAGGAACGGAAGCTTACCGCCTACCATGAAGCTGGACACGTGGTTGTTGGACTCCGCATTCCAGGTCTGGACCCAATCCATAAGGTTACGATCGTCCCTCGGGGTCAAGCGCTCGGAATCACCGCATCCCTCCCCGAAGAGGATCGCCACTCCTACACACGTGATTGGCTGGAGGGGCAGCTCAGCATGCTCTTCGGCGGGCGGGTGGCAGAAGAGATGATCTTCGGGCCCGATAAAGTTACGACCGGAGCGGGCAACGACATCGAGCGGGCCACACACATGGCCAGGAGAATGGTGACAAGGTTCGGGATGTCTGACCTCGTGGGACTGATGGCCATCGGAGATTCGGACCATGAAATATTCCTGGGACGCGAGATCACCCAGAAGCGGGAGGTCTCGGAGCACACGGCACAGCTAGTGGACCAAGAAGTGAAGCGCACCTTGGACGAGGCCTACCAAAAGGCTCAAGAGGTAATCGGGAGCGAGCGAGAGCTACTCGATGCACTCGCGAATGCACTCCTAGAACGAGAGACCCTCGGCCGAGACGAAGTCGAACTCCTCGCTCAGGGAAAGACTCTCCCCCCCGTAAGTCCGGTACCTGACCCAGCCGCGGATGCCGAGTCCGAAGACCCTGGCGACGCTCAAGAGTCCGAGCTGGACGTCGGGACCGTCACTGACTCCTCGGTCCCGGAGGCTGATACCGAGGAAGTGGGGTCTGCTCCGCCCGGAGACGAGGCTCCGATCCCTTCACCTGCGGCACGTCTTTCGCGCGAGGAGCCCGGTCCGGATCCCTCGCGAGGATGACCCGGCGTTTTCCCTCCGAGTCGAAGCAGAAAAAGCCATCCCTTCAGTCAGACGTTTGGAAAATCGCCGGTGGAGCTGTTTCTCTAGCTCAGCCGGTGGTAGTCGGGATCTTGAACGTGACGCCCGACTCCTTCTCGGATGGTGGTGAGCTCACAACCCTTGAAGCCGTCGTTCAGCGTGCGGACGAGATGGTCGAACACGGGGCTGGAATGCTGGATGTCGGTGGGGAGTCGACCCGGCCTGGGGCCTCTGCGGTAGGGGTGGGTGAGGAACTTCGTCGGGTCGTTCCAGTCATTGAGACCTTGGTGAAGCATCTTGCCGTGCCGATCTCCGTGGACACTCGCAAGGCTGAAGTGGCCGAAGCGGCCCTAGCGGCCGGGGCCGCCGTCGTGAATGATGTCTCGGCGCTGGCCTACGATCCTGGGATGGCTCCCGTCGTCGTGAAGGCAGCCGCAGGAGTGGTGCTCATGCACATGCGCGGCACGCCCGAGAAGATGGGTGACCTCGCCAACTACGACGACCTAGCCAAAGAGGTTGTCTTCGAGTTGGATGTCGCAGTTTGTCGTGCGCAAGAGACCGGCATCAGGCCGGAGGCGATCGTCGTGGATCCTGGAATCGGATTTGCGAAGACGTCGCGTCAGAGCGTGGCGTTGCTTGGAGAAGTTGAAAGACTGACTACGTTGGGGTTCCCCGTGATGGTGGGACCAAGCCGGAAGAGCTTCCTCGGAGAGCTATTGGACGTCCCTCCCCGTGAGCGAGCGGTGGGAACGGCTGCAGCCTGCCTGATCGCGTTCCGCGAAGGCGCCCGGCTCTTCCGGGTTCACGACGTAGCTCCAACGGTTCAGGCCCTCACGATCGCGCAGGCGGTCGAAGCCGAGCGGGTGGGGGGGGGCGCACGTTGAATACGCTCTGGGAGCAATTCCAGCTGATCAGGCCCGGGTGGGCAGATCTCATCGAGATCGTCATCGTTGCCGCCCTTGTCTATCGGCTCCTCCTCCTTCTCCAGCGCACCCGGGCGATGCAGATGATCCTCGGTGTGGGCTTCCTCACCGGAGTGTATTTCCTCGCTAGGATCCTCAACTTCACTCTGATCCGGACACTTATCGAGAACCTCTTCCAGTTCGGGGCGATCGCGGCGTTGGTGGTGTTCCAGCCCGAGCTTCGGGCCGCGCTGGCCCGTCTCGGACAGAACAGAATGTTTCGCATGTTCGTGAAGCTCAAGAGTCGGAAGGTCGTGGATGAGCTTCTGGAGGCGGTTGAGCAGCTCGCTCGCACGAAGACCGGCGCCATCATTGTACTGGAGAACGAGGTGGCCCTGGACGCCTATGCTGAAACAGGCAATGCGATCGAGGCTCGCGTGTCAAGGGAAATGCTCGTCACGATCTTCACCCCCCTCTCACCACTCCACGACGGGGCGGTGATCATTGCAGGAGACTCGATAAAGGCTGCCGGCGCCATCCTCCCTCTCACTCAGACCTCACTCCACGACAAGTCGTTGGGGACCCGGCATCGGGCGGCGCTCGGGCTCTCCGAAGAGTCGGATGCGATCGTGATCGTGGTGAGTGAAGAGACGGCGCGAATCTCGGTTGCGCACGGGAACCGGCTGGAGGTGGGGGTAGAGACGGCTCGGCTTAGGGAGCTACTCGAGGACACGGCTCCGGAGGCTGGAAGCGGACTACAGCTGTCTGCCAGCCCGGGATGAAATTGCGTTGACAGGTTCGGGCGGAGCCTCGTAGATTGGCGCGAGCAGTCCGCTTGGCGGATGATGTTGCCGTCGGCGTCTGCCCCGGCCCTGGCCCAGCGCATCTCGAAAGGAGCCTTGTTTGAACGTCTCATACAACCTGATGACGCTGTTTGCGGACGGAGGGCCGATGATGTATGCCCTCGTACTCTGCTCTCTTGTCGCTTTGGGCGTCATCATTGCCAAGGCATATACCCTCCACATTGCTCACAAGGACACCGATAAGATCCTCGAAGAGGTCCAGGAGCTGAGCCGCTCAGGCCAGATCGACGAAGCGATCCAGAGATGTACGGAGACTCGCGGTCCTACAGCAGCGATTCTTCTCGTTGGCCTCCGACGTCTCCGGGAAGGAAGCTTCAAAGAAGCCGAGCTCGAGCAGGCCATCGATACGACGGGTACGATCGAACTAGGTTTCCTGGAACGAGGATTGGTCATTCTGGCGACGGTCGCGAACGTGGCGCCGTTGATGGGATTTTTGGGGACGGTCGCGGGGATGATCATGGCCTTTGCCTCCATCGAGACCGCTGGGGACGTGGACCCGACTCTTGTGGCGGGCGGAATCAAGGTCGCGCTTCTCACGACAGCAACGGGCCTCTTGATCGCGATTCCAACGAACATAGGCTACAACTTCTTCGTCACGCGCATCGACAAGCTCATCGTCGACATGGAACAGGGTACTCAGCAGATCTTGAATCTAGTCTGGGACCTCGAGCAGGAGGGGAAGGTGCGCATGGTCTCAGAGGCAGAGGCGTCCACCGACTCGCCCGAGGAGTCTGGAACCTGGTAGGAGTAGGTCCAGTAGTAACGATCACGCTGAAGAACAGCCTGGGAGAGTGTTTCTCGTGGCTATCATGAACAAGAAGTCGAAGGTCAGTGATGAGATCCCCAGTGCTTCCATGGCGGATATCGCGTTCCTTCTGTTGATTTTCTTTCTAGTGACGACTGTGTTTCCCAGGAATTCGGGGCTCAGAGTTGTTTTGCCGGAAGAAGCCGAGGAGGTCGAGGTTTCTCAGCGAAACGTGCTTCACCTCCAGGTTCAATCGACGGGCGTGGTGGTGGTTCGTTACGGGGACTCTGAGGATGAACAACAGATGACGGCGTCGCAGATCGAAAGCGTTTGGCGGACAGAGGTTGCGCAGAACCCGAACCTGATCGCAGCGGTGAAAACGCATCCTGATGCGGCGTACGAGTACATGATAGCCGTGCTCGACGCGCTCCAGCTCGCAGGTGCCGAACGCATTTCGCTCCAGCTTCTGGAGGAGATCTGAGGTATGGGACTGAAAGACGGAGGATTCGAGAGGAAGTCCAAGGCATCGGATGAGATTCCATCTTCATCCATGGCAGATATCGCCTTCCTACTTCTCATCTTCTTTATGGTTACGACGGTGTTCCGCACCGAACGGGAGCGCCCCATCGATTGGCCTGCGGCGGCGGCAACTCAGGAGATCGATGAGAAACGAGACAACATCCTTTACGTGTGGCTAGAGCGGAATGGGGACGTTTGGATCAACGATCGACTCGTCCCGATGGAAGATCTTGCCCCCGTCGTCGCGCCAGTATGGCTGGAGTCTGGGCAACGTCTGATCATCTCGTTGCGGGCGGACGCTCGCGTGCCCTATCGTTTTGTAGACTTGGTTCAGGAGCAGCTCAAGCGCTCTGGAGCCGTGTACGTGGTCTTCGCGACAGACCTTGAGCAACGCATGACGGCGGAGAGACGATAATGAACGAATCTGTTGACGCTTCCCAGGATATTTTCGAGACGGCAAACGATCGCTTCAAGCAATCTTTTGGCTCCTGGTTCTGGAGTTCGATGATCGCAGCGACGGTCATTCACTTCGGGATCATGGCATACTGGCCGGATCTGGAGGCCTCGGACGTCTCCTTTGCGATGGACGAAATCGAGGCCATCGAGCTCCCTCCGGAGATCGAAATCCCGCCCCCGCCTGAGGCGATTGCCCGCCCAGCGAACCCAGTCGTGACTAGCGCCGCGATCGACACGAATGTGACGATTGCACCGACGACGTTCGAGCAGAACCCGATCGAGGACCTCCCGCCGCCGCCGACCGAAGCGGTGGTGATGGACGTCTCCGCCCAACCGACCTTCACGCCGTACGAGGTCGCCCCGACGATCACGAACCGCACCGCCATACAGTCGGCGCTGGTCAGAGAATATCCGGCCCTCCTGAGGGACGCGGGGATCGGTGGAACGGTGCTCATGCACTTCTTCATCGATAACTCGGGATCCCTCGAGAACGTGCTCGTGGCTGAGACCTCGGGGCATGCACAGCTCGATGAGGCCGCAATGCGAGTCGCCGACGTGTTCGAGTTCAGCCCGGCTCTGAACCGCGACGAAGTGGTTGCGGTGTGGATTCAGGTCCCGATAACCTTCACGACCAACTGAGGCCCACCCAGACTTTCTGACGGCGAAGCCCCGCTGGCCCGAGACGGCCGGCGGGGCTTCAGCGTTTCCTCTCTGTGCCGAAGGGCGTAAGATACCTGACGATGTTCCTAGGCCTCTTGGACGAGACCTTGCCCGATGTCCGCGAACGCCTTCGAGATGCAGCGGCTCGGGCGGGAAGGCGTCCCGGCGAGGTGCGGGTCGTCGCGATCACGAAAGGACATCCGTTCGCGGCGGTTGAAGCGGCTCTCGAGATGGGATTGCGGGACCTAGGTGAGAATCGGCTAGGAGAGCTGGAAGCCAAGGCTGTCCAAGTCGCGCCAGATAGCGTCAATTGGCACATGGTCGGGCATCTGCAGAGACGGGCGGCTCCGAGAGTCCGTGAATTCGCGTCGCTCGTGCACTCACTCGACTCGCTACAACTTGCGGAGCGCCTGGAGCGGACAGGGTCTCCCGCTGACGAACCGTTAGGAGTGTTGGTACAGGTGAACGTGTCCGGGGAGGTTAAAAAAAGCGGCTTCGATCTGGACGGTTTTTTCTTTAGCCTCGAGCGGCTTCTTGGGTGCAAGACCCTGTCCGTTGAAGGACTGATGACGATGGCGCCGCTGACGCCCGACGAACGGCTTCTCAGACGTACGTTCGGCAGGCTTAGGGAACTCCATGAGGAGGCACTGAAGCGGTTCACAGAGTATCGTGGCAGAGAGCTATCAATGGGCATGTCTAACGACTTCGAACTGGCCGTAGAGGAAGGCAGCACGATGGTGCGCATCGGCTCGGCCTTATTTGGGGAGCGACCGGAATGATCGACCTCACACCGCTGGACATCAGAAAGAAAAAGACTGATTTCACCCGTGGGCTTCGCGGCTACGATATGCTGGAAGTGGATCATTTTTTGGATCTCGTGGCTGAGCGGCTGGAGGAAGTCGTCAAGGTAAACCTGACTCTGCGAGAGCGTGTCGATCGCTTAGCCGAACGTGTTCAAGGCCAAGAAGGCCGAGAAAGAGCGGTGCAGGAGGCTCTTGTCACCGCGCAATCGCTCAAGCACGAAATAGAGGACCAAGCCGAGCAGGGAGCGGAGCTGGTCCGAGGGGAAGCCGAGCGTGAAGCGGAGAGGGTCCGCCGGGAGGCAGATGGGGAGGCTGAGCGAGTCCGGCGGGAAGCCGAGGGGGAGGCTGCGCGAGTCCGGCGGGAGGCAGATGGAGAAGCCACGCGGCTGCGCCGAGAAGCCGACGGCGCGGCGGAGACCGTCCGAACTGAGATCAAGAGCATCCTTGAGGGACGCGCCCATGAGTTGGTCGAGTTGAATAGAGCGCGCACCCGATTCATCGAAGACTTCCGAGATCTGCTCGAGCGGGAGCTTGGCGTGCTCGAGCTTGCGGAGTCCGACGATCCGTCGGATGAGTTCGACCTCGACGTGCTGCAGTTTGGCAAGGGCTCTCCCTCCCAGGAGGAGGCAGGTGGCGGGGAGGCGAACCAGGACGTGGACGAGGCGGGCGCCTCTGTGACCGCGGCCGGGACCCTTGATGAACCAGAGACGAACGGAAAGAAGCCGAAGGCCGAGGATTCGACGGCGGAGGTGGCCATCGACGGGTCGCCAGTCGATGAGTCCGTTGAGCCCGAGGGCGGTCCGGCCGATGGGGCCGAGGTCGACGAAACGGCTGCCGGGGCAGCACCGGCCCATCCTGACGGCGGGGCGAGACCCCAACAGCCTCGGCGCAACTCTGGATCGCGGCGGCAGCGTGTTCGTCAGACGGAGCCAGATTCCGAGAAGGATGACGCCGGCCCCGAGGAATGGGGGGTCCCGCGGGGTTGAACTCGACTGACCCAAAAGACCTCATGCGGCCCTTCCGGGACGCGCTTGACGCGGTACACGCCCGGACGGAGCTTCGGCCTAGGGTTGGAATCATCCTGGGAACTGGGCTCGGTGCTCTTGGCGACGCGATCGAAATCGATGCCGTCGTTCCCTACGAGGCGATCCCAGGCTTCCCGCTCTCAACAGTGGAGTCTCACAGCGGAAGACTCCTCGTAGGCGGCCTAGATGGAGTCCCAGCTGTAGCAATGCAGGGTAGGTTCCATCGATACGAGGGCTACTCATTATCTGAGGTCACCTTCCCCGTTCGCATCATGCGAATGATGGGTGCCGAGACTCTGGTTGTCTCCGGCGCATGCGGAGGGCTGGACCCCCTAATGAGCCTCGGGGACTTGGTTCTGCTCGACGACCATATCAATCTTATCGGGGACAGTCCCCTCGTCGGAGCGAACCTCGAAGAGTTAGGCCCACGATTCCCAGACATGTCCGAACCCTTCGACCAGGATCTCCAGCGGATGGCGCTGAGAGCGGCCGTGGATCGAGGGATCAAGCTCCAAAGAGGCATCTATGCGGCGGTCGTCGGTCCGAACCTGGAGACCAGAGCGGAGTACCGCATGCTTCGACAGATGGGTGCCAGCGTTGTCGGGATGTCTACCGTTCCAGAGGTCATCGCGGCACGCCATATGAACATGCGGGTCTTGGGGCTGACGATCGTGACCGACCTCTGTCTTCCGGATTGTCTCGAGGCAGTCGATATCGCGACCATCATTCGAACAGCGGGCGAGGCTGAACCCGACCTCACTTCGCTCATTCGAGATGTGGTGAGGGGCCTCTGAGTCGTACGCGACCAAGTCAATGAAATACCCTGATTTGCCCGAGAGCCTCTTGGAGCTCGAAGACGAGATCCTGGCTCGTTGGAAGGAGGAAGATCTCTTCCAGCGGACAGTAGAGAGAGCCGAGGGGCGCGATCCGTTCGTCTTCTACGAAGGGCCGCCCACCGCGAACGGAAGACCGGGTCTACACCACATCATTTCCCGCACGATCAAAGACCTGGTTTGCCGCTACCGGGCGATGCAAGGGTTCAGCGTCCCACGCGTCGCAGGATGGGACACGCATGGGCTTCCGGTAGAGATCGAAGCCGAGCAGAAGTTGGGCATCTCGGGGAAGCCCGAGATCGAGGCACTCGGCATCGCTCGGTTCAACGAAGCCTGCCGAGAGTCAGTATTCACCTACAAGGAGGAGTGGGAACGCTTTTCCGAGCGAATCGGCTACTGGCTTGACTACTCGAAGCCGTACGTCACCTTCCACACCGAGTACGTCGAATCGGTGTGGTGGATCCTGAAGGAACTGGCCAACCGGGGGCTGCTCTATAGAGGGCACAAGTCCGTTCCCTATTGCCCCCGGTGCGGCACTGCACTCTCGTCCCACGAGGTGGCGCAGGGGTATGAGGAGGTGGAGGATCCCTCTCTCTACTTCCTGTGTGATTGGGTCGACGAGGCCGGGCGGCGCGATGCACACGGCCGATCCTTCCTGGTCTGGACGACTACACCGTGGACGGTGCCCGCGAACACCGCGCTCGCCGTCCGCGGTGATCTCGACTATGTGGAAGTGGCGTGGCGTGATCGGCGGCTCGTGCTGGCTGCGGCGCGTGTCGAGGCGATTCTGGGTGAGGGCGCCGAGATCCTTCGCACGTATACCGGGCAGGATCTCGTTGGCGTTCGCTACCAACGACCGCTGGAGCTAGTAGGAGTGAGCGACGAAGAGCAGAAGGCCGGTTGGATGGTCGTCGCCGAGGAATTCGTCTCGGCCGACGACGGGTCAGGCGTTGTCCACCTGGCCCCTGCTTTTGGCGCAGATGACTACGAGGCTGGCCGGCGGAACGGTTTCCCGCTTCTTCTACCCGTCGACGACCGCGGTCACTTTCGTGCGGACATACCGGTGATCGGCGGAATGTTCGTAAAGGACGCCGACACAGTCCTACTCCAAAAGCTCGAAGAAGGGGGCGTGCTATTTCGGGCTGAGTCCATCAAACATTCGTATCCGCACTGTTGGCGTTGCTCGGCACCCCTTCTCTATATGGCGAGGGATTCCTGGTTCGCCGCGACTTCGGGGCTGAGGGACCAGATGTTGGCCAACAACGATACAGTTTCGTGGCATCCTCCCGAGGTCGGTGAGCGCCGATTCGGCGATTGGCTGGCCAACAATGTGGATTGGGCCCTTTCGCGGGACAGATACTGGGGGACGCCGCTCCCGGTTTGGGTCTGTGAAACGGATCCCTCGCACGTGGAATGGATCGGATCGATCCTAGAATTGGAGGAGAAGGTCGGCCCTCTGGGAGAGGATTTCGATCCCCACCGGCCGTCGATCGATGAGCTGAGGTGGAGATGTAGCGAGTGCGAAGGGGAGATGCGCCGCCATGCTTCCGTCTTGGATGTTTGGTTCGATTCCGGCGCCATGCCCTACGCCCAATGCCACTGGCCATTCGAGAACGAGCGGGCGTTCTCAGCTCACTTTCCGGCGGATTTCATTTCCGAGGGTCTGGACCAGACTCGGGGATGGTTCTATTCGTTGCTGGCGATCGGCACCATGCTTGGGAAGGGCTCGCCATTTCGCAACGTGATTGTGAACGACATGATCCTCGACGCCGACGGACAGAAGATGTCCAAGTCGAAGGGGAATGTCGTGGATCCCTGGGACGCCATCCGCGAATTCGGAGTCGATCCCCTGCGATGGTATCTGATCACTGCCTCGAACCCCTGGATCACCAAGCGCTATGATCCGAGCGGTGTGAACGAGGCGTCCAGAAAGTTCTTCGACACGGTGATGAACACCTACCGGTTCTTCGCCCTCTACGGAAATGTCGAAGAGTGGGGTCCCACGGAAGAGGATCCGGCGCCATCCCAGCGTACCGTCTTGGATCGGTGGCTACTTGCCCGTCTCCATCGGGTTGTCGTTGAAGTGGGGCAGGAGCTCGATGGGTACGAGCTGACTTCGGCATACCGGTCGGTCATCGAGTTCGTGAACGAGGATCTTTCCAATTGGTTCGTCCGACGATCCAGGCCCCGGTTCTGGGGAAACACCGATGCAGAAGACGCCCGAGCCGCCTTCCGTACCCTATGGGACGCTCTCCTCGCATTGTCGCGGCTCACCGCGCCAGTCACTCCGTTCTTTGCGGATTGGCTTCACCGAAGTCTTACCGGGGGCGACTCAGCCCACCTTGCGCCGTTCCCCATGCCGGATCCGGACATCTTGGACCAAGAGCTGGAGGATGAGATGGCGACGGTCCGGACGCTCGTTTCGTTAGGCAGGGCGGCCAGAGAGGAGGTTCGGATTCGTGTGCGGCAGCCGCTCCGGACCCTCCAAGTTGTCTTTCCGGGCGGCCAACGCCTCCGTGAGGAGCTGATCGGCGTCCTGTCGGACGAGCTGAACGTCAAAGAAGTGGTCTTCTTAGACTCTGCCGAAGAGCTCGTTACCCTTGTGCCGCGCCCCAATTTTCGGACGCTCGGCCCACGCTTCCAACAGGCGAGTGAGACGGCCGCCGCGGCGATCCGAGATCTGAATGATGAAGCTCTTCGGGCCTTTCAGGATGGTGACCCGATTACAATCACGGTCGACGGGGAGGTGGTCCAACTCGAGCCCGATTGGCTGCAGGTGAGCGAGGCCGCGGTCCGAGACCTGGTCGTTAAGTCCCACGATGCGCACTCGGTAGCCCTGGATCCGACGCTCGACCCCGAACTCAAGACCGAAGGGATGGCGAGGGAGTTGGTCAATCGGATTCAGCGACTCCGGAAGGATGCAGGGCTGGATATCACCGATCGTATCCGTCTCGGTATCGAGGGCCCCGCCGAAGTCCAAGAAGCCCTTTCACGTTTTGAGGAATTCATCGCCCGTGAGACGCTGGCCCTCGAGGTGTCGCGAGGCCCGGTTGGCTCCTCTTTCGGATACGATGCGGTCTTGGAGGATGAGATCGACGGATCTCCGGTTCGGGTAGCGCTGAGCCGAACGGGATGACGGGCTCGAGCCCGAGGGTCCTCATCGTGGATGCCGAGGGCGCCGGCTCGCGGTTGGACGTGTGGCTGTCCGACAGTCTCGAGCTTTCCAGGACCCGTGTGGCATTCCTGACCCAAGACGGCAGGATCCGCCTGAACGGCACCATCCCACGAAAGTCGGAGATCGTTTCAGAAGGTGACTCGATCGAGGTCGAGCTGCCCGTACCACGGCCCGCGACGGCGGAGCCGGAGCCGCTCCCATTAGAAATCGTGTATGAGGACGATCATCTTCTGATTGTCGACAAACCGCCGGGGATGGTCGTCCATCCGGCCCCGGGACACCCGTCCGGGACGATGGTGAACGCTTTACTCTTCCACGCGAAGGGTCTGTCTAGCCTCGGTGGGGCTCTCCGCCCAGGCATTGTTCACCGCCTGGACCAGGACACCTCCGGGCTTCTGGTCGTCGCGAAGGACGACTCTACCCACCGGGCGCTATCCGAGTCACTTACACAGAGGACGGTGCGACGTCTGTACGTCGCGGCTGCGTGGGGACATCTTCCGAAGTCTCACATCCGAGTCGACGAACCCATTGGACGGGATCCGCGTGACCGCAAGAAGATGGGCGTAGTCGAGGGGGGCCGACGGGCCGTGACACGTGCGAGAGTCCAGGAGCGGTGGCCAGCAGCGGAGCTGCTAGACGTCGCATTGGAAACGGGCCGCACTCACCAGATCCGGGTACACCTGGCTCATCTGGGGCACCCGGTCGTCGGGGATGATACCTACGGCGCAGGTTGGGAGCGTGGAATGGGGGGCCCCGATCGGGGCTGGGCGAAGGAACTGGCTCGCCGCACCCCGCGACAATTCCTTCACGCTACGAAGCTCGGATTCGCGCATCCAATGAGTGGTAAAGCGATGAAGTTTCGGTCTCCGCTCCCACCGGACCTCGAGGCTGTCGCATTCTGGGCAAGGACGGAATCGGAAGGGAGGGACAGTAGATGACGCGATGGACTGAGCCGCCTTCCGGCCGGGTACCAGACCGGCAAGTGTTGGGGTTGGAGGACTTCCTCGCTGAGTTGATGGAGCTGGAAGGTGTACTGATGTCCGCGCTTCTCGACCGTTCGGGACGGGTGCTCGCCGCCGCCGGTTTCTCGGCTGAAGTCATTGGAGAGGTTGCATCTCTGACTGCGGCCATTCACGCCAGCGGCGCCCGGCTCGGCGAGGCAGCCGGTGATCACGGCTTTCCCCGCATGCTGATCCAGACTGACGAACGATCGGTCTTGATCGCGGCGCTCCCCGTTCGGGCCGGCGTCCCGTTGGTCCTTCTGGTCGTTACCGACGCAATGACGATGGAGGACCTCGGACCCAGACTTGAAGAGATATCGGGCATCTCGCTCTCGGAAGTCAGTCGTGCCCAGGATGTGGACGATCCTGAAGCATTCGAAGCGTCCCTCCTCGAGAGTTTGGACCGGCTCTTTCCCCGCGACGCCGATCTATAGCATCGAGCGCTGGAATCAGGAGATCGAGGGATGGAGTTCGATTCAGCCCTGACTTTTGACAGTCTCGTGGTGGGGCCCGCGAACCGCCTCGCTTCGGCGGCAGCCCGCAGGGCTGCCGAGTCACCGGGCACCAGTTACAACCCGCTCTTCCTGTATTCAGAACCCGGGCTCGGGAAATCCCACACTCTTTCTGCCATCGCGCAGTATGGGATCGAGAACCATCCTGACCGAGCCGTTATGTATCAGACCCTGCAAGAGTATCTGGACGAACTCGAGGAGGCTCTTAAGAAGTCGGATCAGGAGGCCTTCCGAGATCGCCATAACGCGGTTGGCATCCTCCTCCTCGATGACGTCCAAGGCCTCGCTGGCCATACGCAAGCTCAGGAGATGCTCCTTCGGACAATCGATGGTCTTACCGGAGCTGGTGCTCAGGTCGTGCTCGCGTCGGACCGTCCGCCATCTAAGATCAACGGTTTGGATGGGCGCCTTCTCACTCGATTTTCCGGCGGGCTAATCGTGGATATCGGCCGGCCGGATCACGAAACCCGCGCCGCGATCGTGCGGACGAAGGCGGGTGACAAAGGGGCAAACCTGGGCCATGCGGTCGCCGAGACACTGGCTCTGGCACCAGTCAAGAACGTCACGGAGCTTCAAGAAGCACTGAGTGCCCTGATTTCCAAGCAGGAATCCGAGGGACGCACGGTCTCCGCGAAGGAGCTCGCCGCCGACCTGGGCGTGAAAGTCCCCGACGTGCCCAGCCCGGCGCCCGATGCTCCAGGGGCAGTGACGCAGGCTCGCGACTCAGCCGAGAAATCGACCAGCGGTCCGGACCCTCGCAAAAAGCGAGCGGCATCGAGCAAGTCATCCGCGAAGCCCCCAGCCCCCGCCAAGACCAAGAAACGAAGGTCACCAGTTAAGGAGAAGAAGAAGTCACCTCCGCCCAAAGCAAAGAAATCCGGCGCGACTCGCCAAGCCGATCCCCCGCCCACCCCGCGCAAACCTGAGAAGGCGGGCAAGAAGCCTCCTGCGGAGGTCAAGAAGCGAGCTGTACCTAAGGAGCCACGCGCTCCCGCTCGGGCCGAAGAGCCACCTTCCCCCGCCAAGGCCACCGCACCGAAAGGCGTCTCAGCAGTTAGGAAACACCCGTGGCGCAAGAAGATCGAGGACGCGGCCGGGTCGGCGCGGGCCGACAGCATTGCGCCAACGCGAATCCTCAAGCTCTTGTCGGACTCTGACCCGCCTGATGGCTGGGAGGCCGCCCTTGCGGAGTTCGAAATGCAGGTGGCCCGGGTGCGCGAGATCCGTCTGGAGTTGAAGACTCTCGGCGATCCATGGCCGGAGGTCGCCGCGACGCTTCTGACGGATCCCGATCGGCTACTGGAGGCAGAGAACCTGCTGACCTCGGCTCGAGAGAGAGCGCGACCATTCCCCCCGCTTCCCGAGAGCCACGGTCTGAGGGGTCTCGGAGGTCGTTTCCCGGCGCTGGCGGTGAAGGCAACAGAGCAGTTACTGAGGGCAGATCCGTCCGTGTACAACCCTCTGTTTGTGCACTCTCCCGACAAGGACCGGGCACTTGCCTTCCTTCACGCGACGGGGGCCAGCTTCATCGGGTACCATCCAGAAGGGACGGGCGCCATCGTATCCGTTCAAGGGTTCGCGGAGGAGTTCGTGGCGGCGATCTCGAACGGAGTGGCGGGTGCGTGGAGGGAGCGATGGTGGAGCCTGGATCTGCTACTTCTTCACGGAGTCGAGGAGTCTTCTAAGAAGCAGCGCGTACAAGAAGAGGTCTTCCACCTCCTAGAGGCACTCTCGAATCGAGGAGCCCGAATCGTGCTGGCCTCGGATCGGGCGCCAGCGCAGATAGCAGACGTGCCAGAGCGACTCGCGTCACGGCTGGAGGACGGCCTCGTCGTGGATCTGGGAGACGAGCAGGGAGCGGGTGCCAAGCGCGCCAAGCCGAAGGAGCCGGTCGTCACCGAATCATCGCCGGCAGTGGGGACAGGCCCGGACGCGACTGCCGCACTGGATGATGCCGATGGTGAGGACCTGCGGGCAGTAAAGGAATTCGCCGGTGTCTCGCAGGGCACTGGCGCCCCAACCGAAGAGGCGAGTGGAGCGGGAACGTCTGCCACGGCCGGGGAATCGACGGCTAACAAGCGATGGTTGCCGTCGCCAGAACGTGTTGTTTGGGATTGGCCGGTCCTCGAAGACCGGATAGTCGACGAGGTGGACGAAGGAAGGGTAGGCGGCTCGGATGGCGATTGAGGGCCAGCTCAAGGACGTCGGGCTGGCGGACATCTGCCAGCTCCTAGCGATGGGCCGTAAGACCGGGTGTCTGACAGTCACGGACCATTCCAATTTCGGCTACATCTACTTCGAACAGGGGCGCGTCATTTTTTCGACGGTGCTCAATCGGCCAGATCGCTTGGGCGATGTTCTCGTGAAGAACGGTGTCATCACGGGCGAGGAGCTGGCACAGGCGGTTGAGGAGCAGGCCCGGCATCCGGAGCGCCGGCTCGGCCAGGTTCTCGTAGATCAGACGGGACTGACCCAGGAACGGCTCCAGGAATTCGTCAGCGTCCAAATCCAGGAAGCGGTCTATCATCTCTTCGCCTGGGATTCTGGCTCTTTTCACTTCGAGCCAGACCGCCGTCCCGACGAAAACGAGGCGCTCCTCGTGTCGCTGAACGCGGAGGGTCTCCTCCTCGAGGGTGCCCGTCGGGTCGACGAATGGTCACTCATCGAGAAGAAGGTT
Organism: Longimicrobiales bacterium; assembly: GCA_965215925.1. Lineage (GTDB taxonomy): Bacteria > Gemmatimonadota > Gemmatimonadetes > Longimicrobiales > Gaopeijiaceae > JAAXGI01. The sequence continues at coordinate 175,112 of CBDCEQ010000003.1, forward strand.
CCCTCGATGGACCTGATCTTCAAGGCGAGGAAAGCGCGCAGGAAAAAGGGGAAGGACGTCGATCTGACTCCTGAGCAGGAGATCATATTGCCGTTGTTGGACGGGACCCGTGCAGTGGACGATGTGGTACTCGAGTCAGGTCTAGTCGAATTTGAAGCGGCGAAAGCGATCTACGGCTTGGTTCAGGCGGGGCTAGCCCGCGCCGAAGGCGAGAGAGAGAGGAAGGGAGAGTCCGAGGAACCGGGGATCGGAAGACATCTGGAGGTCGGAAATGCGTTCTACCGCGCCGGGATGCTCGAAGAGGCGGAGAGGGAATATCGTGCAGCGCTCGAGATCGATACTGAAATAGCGATCGCGTTGACTCGCATGGGCCTTATCGCGCTCAGAACAGGGCGGCCAGAGGAGGCCCTCGTGCATTTGTCAGTATTGCCGGAATCTGGCGATAATGTCTACAGTCTTCGGAACCGAGCGTACGCGCTCGAACTGCTAGACCGGCTAGACGAGGCGCTCGCCCTGCTCGATCACGCATCGGAGCTCGACCCAAAAGCCGAACAGGTGACCCTAGCCCGGGCTGTCATTCTCCTTAAGAACGGGAAGCCCGCAGATGCCCTCGAAGCATTCCGTCTATATCGGCAGGTTGCGGGGAGCGAGGAGGAGCCTGAGGCCATGTACTTCGCCTATGGCCTCTTGGCCGCTGCCTCGAGTGGGGAGATGGACGAGGCGATACAAATCGGCCGCGAGGGGCTCGGCCTGTATCCGGCCTCTAGCCCTATCTTGGTGAACCTCGGAGTGGTTCTCGAGCGGGGTGGCGAGACGGACGCGGCCGAAGCGCTTTTTCTTCGAGCTGTTCAGCACTCACCCCCCGTTCCTCAAGCGCACAAGAACTTGGGCGATTTGGCCTACCGCAGGGGAGACCAGGCCGGAGCCAAGGCTCACTACGAGCGAGCCACGAAGCTTGATCCTGCCTTAGGCGATGATACTTATCTGAAGCTCGGTGAATTGTCGTACAAAGACGGGGATTCAAAAGGGGCCCGCAAACATTGGCAGAGGGCTCTGGAGCTGAACCCGGGGAACGAGGTCGTTCGCACCAACCTGGCCCTCGTTGCAAAGGCAGGGACCTGACCAAGCTCGCGCTGACCGCAGCGCTCCTCATTCAGACCGTTCTCGAGCAGGGTGCTCCGACAGAACTGAACCTGCCGCCGAACCTGCCTCGGAGCGAAGAGGTTAGGGCGCTTATACCAAACGGCGTGCCCCAGGGCGAGAGGATACACGTTGTCTACTGGACCGGCGGAGGGGATCGGGCTCTTCGGGTCGTCGACGTTCTGCAGGCTAGCCCCCGACTTCCGGGACTCCCCGAGACGGTGCCAAGCCGCGCCGACTTCTATCTCGCGCCCGATATCGAGGTCTGGGATTTTCTCACGGGCGGTCAGGTTCCTGATTGGGGTGCCGGTGTTGCCTTGCCCGAGCGGCAGATGGCGGTCATCCCCCTGTTCGAGGCCCCCATGGGCGGACTACGAGACCGAGATAGGACAGCTCTTCACGAATGGGCCCATCTCGGTCTTCACGAATACCTCGAAGGGCTTCGCATTCCGCGTTGGTTCGACGAGGGCTACGCCCAACGTGCGGCCGGCGGCTGGAACGTTCAGGAGGCGTGGCGGCTACGATTGGGGCTTGCTCGTGGCGGTGCTGCCGTGCTCGATTCGTTAACGCTGAATTGGCCTCGTGGGAGGGCGGACGCTGAGCTGGCCTACCTACTGTCAGGCTCAGCTGTCCAGTATTTGGCGTCTGAGACCGGAGAGAGAGGCCTCGAGGTGTTCCTCGGTAGATGGCGTGAGACCGCGGACTTCGAAGTCGCGTTTCGACGGACCTTTGGCTACACGACAGGAGCGTTCGAAACCCGTTGGATCGAGTATGTCAAACGGCGGTATAGTTGGATCCTCGTACTGACCCAGACGGCCGTATTCTGGGGGTTCGCTGGCGTGTGCCTACTATTGATTGTTCGATTGCGAACGCAAAGGAACCGTGAGAGGCTTGCTCGGCTCCGTGCATCTCAGCCCCCGGCGCGACCCGCGTACTGGGAAGGCCCTCGGACGCCCCCGATCGGGGGATTCCACTGAGACGCCACAGGAGAGCGCGGAGGTTGACCGTACGCCATTTGCAAGGGTAGCATTCCCACATCATGAGTCGAAGGCAAAAACTGAGAAACAGAGGGGCCGAGGCCAGTCGGGCTTCCGCCGAGCAACAGAATAGCGGAGAGGGCCTCCGATTCACTCTCCGGACAGGCGTCTACGGGGGCGTCGGGCTGCTCTCGGTGGGCCTCGGGTTCTTCCTTCTTGCACGCGGCTCAATCAACGTTGCTCCGGTCCTCCTCCTGGTCGGCTTTCTAATCTTCTTTCCTTTGGCGCTCGTGAAGTAGTCCGGTCGGTCCACGAGCGCCGTCCGTCAACTTTTTCCGCGACTGAAAGGCACGTCTGATGGGATCGGATCCCAGTCTAGCCGTCACCGTTGTCGGTCTTTTGGTTGGAGCCGCCGGTGTCGTATGGGCCGGCGTCGTGCTCGCGCGAAGCGCGGACGTGATCGCCGCTCGGACCAAAGTCGGAGGCCTGTGGCTCGGGATGGTCCTCCTCGCCCTTGCCACTTCGCTTCCCGAACTGGTGACCGCGGGCACGGCCGTTCGGATTGGTGCGCCAGATCTCGCTACTGGAGACCTCTTCGGAAGCAACATGGCGAACATGTTGATCCTGGCTCTGATCAACCTCGTGCCGCGTGCACACGTGTTCCGGCGTGCGGCGCTCGATCAAGCTCTAGCCGCCACTTTCGCAATTTCGTTGACTTGTATCGCAGCCGGTTTCGTTCTGGTCTCAGCCCCACGCCTCTTCGGGATCGTGGGCCCCGGATCCCTCCTGCTGCTCGTGGCCTACTACATCGGAAGCAGAGTCGTGCTTCGGCACAGTGCGCTGCTGCAGGCCAGTGTGGTCGAGACGGAGATCACACCGCATCCCCCCTTCCGGGAAGGCACTGAGATTGAAGAGCCGGGGAGCATCCGTAAGGCGGGCTGGATGTTCGCACTCGGTGCCATCGTCGTCTCGGTCACCGCACCTCTCTTCGCCATTTCCGCCGAGAACGCGGTCGAGCTCACCGGTTTGACGGAGAGCTTCGTCGGCGTCCTCGTCCTCGGAGTCGCCACTTCTCTCCCCGAGGCTGTTGCTTCGCTCGCGGCTCTCCGCATCAAGGCATATGATCTCGCGGTTGCAAATCTCTTTGGGTCGAATGCGATCAATATGGTGATGTTTTTGCCACTGGACCTCCTGGATCCATCCGTCTCGATACTCGGGCTCGCAGGACCGGTGCACGCCTTCACGGGCCTAGCGTCGGTGATAATGATGGCTCTTGCCCTTGGCGCCATCGTGATCCGGGGCCAGCGCACACTCGGGATGAGCAGCGGGTTGATCATTCTCACCTACGTCGCTGCGGTCGCCGTCGTGATGGGCTGGTGAGTGGCCGGACAGATATATCCGTTAATCCGGATAAGCGGATCTATGAGGGATGTCCAATCGCAGTGCGGTCCGTTTTGGATTTCGGCGAGCCGTGGAGTTATGATGCGGAGAGTCGGATTGCCTCGTTCCATCAGGTTCGGACTTCACCGGGTTAGGAGGACGTCATGTCATTGTCGCGTCGCGGTTTCGTTCGAGCAGTGGGTATGGGTACGGCGGGTGTGCTTTCTGGCCCGTTTATCGTCGGCCGCGGACTCGAGGCCGGGGAGTTCGAACCGGAGGTTCTGCAAGAGCCATACGACGACGGCATGATTCGGATCAGTTCCAATGAGAATGCACGCGGTCCCGGTCCGAAGACGATCGAAGCGCTGCACCGAACGATCTCTGAGCGAGCGGGGCGTGGATATCCGCCCGACCACACGAATGAGTTAGTGACGACGTTGGCGGAGCGGTACGACGTGGCCGAGGACAACGTCATTGTAGGCACTGGCTCCGGTCCCATCCTCGCGGCAGCCGTCCACGCCTTCTGCTCAGCGAGTAGGCCGCTCGTGACCGGCGCTCCGTCGTACGGCAGGTCCGATGCGACAGCGACGGCGTTGGGCGTGCCGGTCAAGTTCATCCCGGTAGACAATGGACTCGGGTTGGATGTCGACGGGATGGCGGATGCGGCGACCGGCGCGGGATTGGTGTTCTTTTGCAACCCAAATAACCCGACGGGGACAGTGCATACGGCGTCTACGGTCGAGGACTTCATTCGGCGAGTGAAGCGAAACTCTCCTGAGACCATCATCCATATGGACGAGGCCTACCTCGACTACACCTTCGACTCGGACGTCAGGACCGCGGCCCCGCTGACGAAGGAATACCCTGGCGTCTTCATCTCCAGGTCGTTTTCCAAGGCGCACGGGATGGCGGGTCTCCGGGTCGGGTATGCCATCGGTCCGGCAGAGACGGTCGGGGCGATTTCCGACGCGTGGCATCTGGGAAGCGTAAACACGCTCTCTGCCGCGGCAGCGATCGCTTCGATCACGGACCCGGACCACATCGCAGAGGAGCGGCGAGTCAACGCGGGTATTCGCGATTCTACGATCGCGGCGTTCCGTGAGATGGGTTTCGTGGTGCCCGACTCACATACGAACCACATCTTCGTGGATCTCGGGCGTCCTGCGGCCGAGTTCCGGGCGGACTGCCTGGAGCAGGGCGTGCGTGTCGGTCGAGATTTCCCACCGATGGAGCAAACTCACTCTAGGATCTCGCTGGGTACTCGAGAGGAGATGGAGGCGGCGGTCCGAGTGTTCCGAAATGTGCTGACCGGGTAGCGACCCAGGAATGGCGATCATGCCCTACTCTCGACGGGCCTTCATCAAGCGCGCGCTTGTCGCCGGGACGGTCGTGTCGGCGCCGGGGGCTTTCGGCAGGCCGTCTAAGGCGTTCGCGCAACAGGATCTCCATATCCGGGCCCTCGACCACGTCGCGATTCCGATTCAGCGTGTCGAGGAAATGACTGCGTTCTACCGTGCGCTAGGTTTCGGGATCCTCGAGACCGAATCACGAGTCTCCATTCACTTCGGAGACCAGAAGATCAACTTCCACCGTCCCTCTAGTTGGCAGGGCAGGACCTTCGGGCTCCGCGCCCCTGCAGCTGTGCCGCCGTGTGGTGACTTCTGCTGGGTCTGGGAAGGGACGCGCGAGGAGTTGGTCGCTGTGCTCGACCGAGCGCAGGCGGAAATCGAGGCCGAAGGTGAGCGAGATGGGGGCCGCGGAGGGGGGGGAGCGAGAGGCCAGAGCATCTACGTCCGCGATCCCGACGGCAATCTCCTCGAGTTCATGCGGTACACCTAAAGAGGTCTATCCCTACGTGTGCTCCAGAGCGTCCGTCATGTTGTCGAAGGCACGCTCGAGAAGCCGTCGCGGGGACGCAATGTTCATCCGCATGTGGCCTGCGCCCCCCGTCCCGTAGGAGTGTCCAGGGTTTAGGAACACCTTCGCATTCTCCGCGAACCAGCGTTGCACGATCTGCTCTGGCGACACTACCGTCTCGGAGTTTGCGGTTTCCGCGGCGGCAGTCTCTTTCGCGCCAATCCGCTCTACCACGTCACGCACATCCAACCAGGCCAGGTAGGTCCCCTGTGCCTTCGCATATTTGACGAGCGGCATCCGATCCCGGATATACGCCTCTGCAAAATCTTGGTTCGCATCGAGATAGGGCAGCAGCTGATCGAGCCAGTCGTCGCCTTCCGTCAGAGCCGCCATGTTGGCTACCATGCCGAGCGTGCTTAGGTCGGCACGAGTATTGGCTCTTACGCGTTCGAGAAGGTCAGGATTGGTAGAGAAGTACCAAGCCGCCTTCATCGCGGCCAGGCTGAACGTCTTGCTTGCCGCTTTGAACGTGAGGCTGTTGTCTACGATCTCGCGGTTGGGTAGGCTGGCGAAGGGGACGTACTCGTTCCCCTTCGTAACGAAGTCACAATGAATCTCATCCGCGAGGACGACGACGCGGTGCTCCAAGCAGATCTCCCCCATCCTTTGCAGGTCCTCTCGAGACCAGCAGTTGCCCGTCGGGTTTTGGGGATTGCATAGAATGAAGACGTTCGTCCGGCTCGCCCGACGTTCGAAATCCTCGAAATCGATCGAATACCGTCCATCCACCAGGTGCATCGGACTGTCCTCAGGCACTGTTCTGGTATAGCGAAGGTCGCTGTAGAACCCGCTATAGACAGGTGCTGTTAGCAGGACCCGCGATCCTGGGGGGGCAAAGGTGTGAAGAGCAGCGATGAGGCCCGGGTGCACGCCGGTGGTCAACTCCACGCTCTCGGGGTCGATCTCGAGGTCGTATCGTCGCCGGTTCCAGTCCGCGATCGCCTGGGCATACGTCTCGGGCCTCCTCAGATAGCCCCAATTCTCATGCTCGCAGCGCTCCGAGAGCGCCCGGGTGATGCAAGGGGCTGCTCGGAAATCCATGTCTGCGATGCCCATGCCGACCTCGATCCCCTCACCGTACGTGGCGATCGGACCGTCCCATTTTGTACTGTCGGTCCCAACCCTGCTGTAGATCTCGTCGAAGTCATAGTCTTGGGCGGTCGGTAGGGCGGGGCGGCCGCCTATTTCGCTCGCAAGAGCGGCGTCCGGTGCTATCAGGGGAGGGGTTCCTACCGCGCCGAGCACGGCCGTGGCTCCTGCCTTCTTCAAGAACGCCCTTCGATCGAGCCCCTGGGCCTGAGACATCGTTCGGCCTCCTCCGGACAGGTGTGACGCAAGCGGCCCTCGGCACCCGAGACGGCCTGACTCAACATCCACCGCATAGCGTGTTTAGCGCAAGGAAGCGCGAGGACGAAGTGACCGTGCTAACTTGTCCCCCATTCGTCGGAGTGAAGCCCTGTCGATCCTTTGAGCGAGCAGAGTTGAGATGAGCAGCCCACGCGTTCTTCCCCCGGCCCTCGTTGTCACCTTGTCTGCCCTGGGTCTGGTCCTTCTTCCGTCCACGGCTCAGGCGCACGTTACCGATGTGGCAATCACCAGCTGTATCGATGTGCTGGCGGGCGAAGCGTTCGGAGAGACCGGCCCGTACGAGAAGTGTGTCGGCAAGATCTATTTCGCTCTCGATCCAGAGAACCCGCGCAACCGAATCATCGTGGATTTATCGAAAGCGCCGCGGAACGCTCGAGGCGAAGTAGAGTTTTCGGCCGACCTTTTTGTCCTGAGGCCGAAAGATCCCTCACGAGGCAACGGCGTGCTCTTCTTCGACGTCGTGAATCGAGGCAACAAGTTGCTCCTGGGCCGATTCAACATGGCCCAGGGGTCAGTGGACCCGACGACCGAGGCAGACTTTGGCGACGGCTATCTCATGCGAGAGGGATACACCCTTGTTGCGGTCGGGTGGGAAGCAACGCCGAACACGCGGGCGATCTCACTCTATCCTCCGGTAGCAACCGACGACGGAACGCCGATCCATGGCGAGGTCAGCAACTGGTTTATTCCTCTTGCCCCGAGCCAGTCCTTCGACGTCACCTCCTCGTATTGGAGAGGATTCGAGGAGTATCCTCCATTGGACCGCATGGATCCCAACTACAGCCTGACGGAACGTATCGGGTATCACGGTGAGCAGAGCGAGCTGCCTCGGGAGAGTTGGGAGTTCGGACGGCTCGTGGACGGCGAGGTCGTGCACGACCCTACGCATGTCCATCTCTGGACGGGCTTCAAGCCGGGCTACACATATCAGCTCACCTACGAAACGAAAAACCCGCAAGTAATTGGGGTCGGTTTCGCGGCGATCCGTGACGCCGCCTCATACTTCAAGTTCGATCCCGAGGCCGAGGTCCGAGGACAATACGCCTACGCGTACGGGGTCTCGCAGACGGGCCGGTACTTGAGGCAACTGATCCAGGAAGGTTTCACCGTCGACGAGGGGGGGGACAGAAAGGCGATCGACGGGATCTTCGTGCACGCCGCCGGCGCCTCGCTAGGGCCGTTCAACGACCGTTTCGGGCAGGCGAATGACGGCGGATTTCATTCGCAAACCAAGTTTCCCATCGTCTATCAGGACACTCAGGATCCGGCCACAGGCACGATCGCTGGTCTGGGCTCGCGAGTTCCTGATGGTCTGCAGCCGAAGGTCTTCCTATATGAGACCTCCTCTGAGTACTGGGACCGGGGACGGGTCGCCTCGCTCAACCATACGTCCCTCGATGGGCAGGAGGACCTCCCGCTCGCAGAGAATGTTCGCTTCTATCTCATGGCGTCGATCCCACACAGCAACGGATCCCTTCCCCCAGTAGATCGGTTCGATCTGCAGGAAAAGGGGAATCCAATCGACGTCCGACCGTCGATGCGCGCACTGCTCACGGGTCTCGACCTGTGGGTCCGGGAGGACGAGCTCCCCCCGTTAAGCACTCACCCGACGCTTGCTGATGGGACGCTCGTGGATCGAAGTGAGATCGAGTTCCCCGAAATTCCCGGCGTTCAGTGGCCCTATGACGTGCCTGGTGGATACAGGTCGGATCTTCCCGGCCGACTCACCGACAATCCATTGCCTTTCCTCGTTCCCGATGTAGACCAGGATGGAAATGAAACGAGCGGCTTGCGATTACCCGAAGTGATCGAGCCGCTTGGAACGTATACCGGCTGGGCATTCCGGAGTATTCGAGTCGGTGTGCCTAGTGAGATTCTGATGATGGCGGGCTCGTACGTGCCCTTCGCCCGGACTCGGGCGGAGCGGGAAGAGTGGAACGATCCGCGGCCCTCTGTCGAGGAGCGGTACACGAGTCGAGCCGAGTATCTGCAGCGCTACGAGGCGGCCGCCCAGGTGCTGGTTGGGGCCGGCTATCTCCTCAGTGAGGATCTACCGTTGGTTGTTGGCCAGGGAGCTGCCCACTGGGACTGGCTGATGGAGCAAAGTTCGGAAGCCTTGCGTCCGTAGAGTGGCCTAGAGAAGTGACCCGGGTTGTCCCTAAGCCGAGACGCCCCCGCGCGGATTCACCGTCGGGAGCGTCTCGGTCTATCCTATCGATTCAGGTTGTACAGGCCGATGTCCGGGCTTCCGGTCCCGCTGCAGCCCGTAGAGCCGTACCGGAGGAACTTCTGTATCTTCTCACCCGATTGCACCTCGCCGGTATAGAGATTCCCCTGCGAGTCGACTGCAATGGTGTGGACCCAGTGGAACTCACCGAGCTGCTTACCGGACCGACCGATCCGGTCCATCTCGTGGAAGTTCTCACGGTTTATGATGTAGACCACGTTGTTCGCCAGATCGCCCACATACAAGCAGGTCTGTCCGGGATCACTCGACAGGGCTGCCGTGCCCGAGGTGCCGCTCGCGGTGTGCGGTGAGATGTGAATGTCCGCCACGAAGCCACACACGCCTGGCTCCGCATTGGGGTTTGTACACACCCCGCCGACCTCGGCCGTGTTGAAGATCTGGATCCGGTTGTTGCCGCGATCCGCAGCATACAGAAGCCCATCTCTGCTGACCTTCACGCTGTGGAGCGGACTCCGGAAGAACATCGGTGTCATATTCCCGGACGCGTAATCCTGGGCCCACGGGCCTACGTCGGTATCTGACACAACTGCGCTCGGATCGTCCTCGACCGGGTTCTGTCCGTACGCGCCGAAATGGCCCACATACATCCCCGTCTCCGCGTCCGCGATCAGAATCCTCCGATTTCCGTACCCGTCTGAGACGTAGAGGAGGTTCGTCTCGGGATCGACGGTCATCTCGGACACGAGATACGGCTGGGGAGTGTCGTTGGGACCGCCATCGATCTTCTCGCTGTCCGGCCCCTCCATCCCGGCGTAGCCCATCTGCCAGATGAACTCTCCATCCGCCGTGAACTTCAGGACGTGTGAATCGTCACCGAAGGTCGCTGCCCAGGGAAACCCGCTGGAGCCCGGTTGCTGCTGAGCCACCCCATTGTTCTGCCCGTTCCCCGATACATATACGAAGTCGTTGTGGTCCACGAAGATTCCATGCTCACGTCCCGGCCAGTAGCAGCCGTCCGCCTCACGGCAATTCTCCTCCAGGAACCCGGGATCGCCGGGGCCACCCCAGGCATCGAGCAGATTCCCCTCCGGATCGAACTTGAGCACCGAAGGCGCAGGAACGCAGCAGCCGGAAGTCTGGTCCGCGTACGGCCTCGGATGACCGAGCCCAGTGATCGGAGTGCCATCCTCTCTCGTGGCGATTCTGGGGAGGGCTGCGGCTGCGCTGGCGTCCAGCGCTCGGGCCCGATGGTACACCCAGATGTTGTCGTTGTGGTCGACGTGGATACCACCCACCTGGCTGATCCGCCAGTTGTTTGGCAGCGTCTTCGGCCATCCGGGGTCGACAATGAATCCTGGTGCCGATCCAGTGCCTGGAACTCGGTTGGCTCCGCGCTCCGCCAGCCGCCCCAGCGCGTCGATTTGGGTCAAGGCCGTTGCGGCCTCCCCTCCACCGTCTCCCATTTCGGACATTCCAGTTTCGGCCGGGCCCCCACAGGCCCCGATACCCAACGTGGAGGCCACGAGAACGCCAAGAACAATGTTGAAATGCTTCATCAGATGCCCCCTAGAATGTAGCGATCGGATTGAGCGGTGATCCCATCCCCTGCTCGATTCGCAACGGCGATGCTGTGAAAAGGAACTCGTATCGGTTCAGCTCCCTGGCCACCTCTGCAACCCGCCCGAAGTCGAGGTTGTCGAAGATTCCCACCCCTAGCGAAACGAGCGCGAGTCGGTGAAGAGGGAGGGCCAGGTCGTCCGAGAATTCGTGGGGCGAGACGTCGTTGAACATGTCGTGACCAATGAACGAGACGCCCCGCTCCTTCATGAAGTAGGCAACGTCCGAGTGATAGCCTGCCACGCCTTCCTCCGTCGGCCACGGTCCCGTTTCGGCCCGCCTCTTCCAGCGACCGGTGTGGAGGAGGATCACATCACCCGGCTCGACTCTCACCCCTTGAATCTCTTCCAGCGCCTCAAGATCGGCCGCACGGATCGGGGTGCCGGGCTCGACCCATCCACCGGGAGTGCCTAGGCCTGGCAGGAGGGTCGCGTCAAACAGAACACCGCGCGTGACGATGCCATCCTTGAGCGCGTTGATACTTCCCCTCGGACAGCCGCCGGCGGCCTCGATTTCTTCCATTGATACGCCGTTGTAGCCCTTCCCCTCGTGCATGATGTGGCAGTCGATCGCGTCCAAGTGGCTGTGGATGACTCCGTGATAGCTACCGGAGTATTGGTATCGGTCCGAGGCACCCGTTTCACTGACTCGAAGCACCTCCCGGTTCAAGACCGTCGTCCCATCGAGTGAAGGGACCTGCACAACATCGTGAGCCATCGAGACGCTGATTCCCTCGCGGACGAGAGTCGCTGCCTCTCTCCGCTTCTCCGGCGTGATGAGGTTCGCTGCGCCGAGCTCATCCTCCGCTCCCCAGCGGCCCCAATTGGACAACTCCTCCATCGCCCGCTCGAACTCAGCGTAGGTCGTCATGGACGGGTAGCCCTGTGCTTCGACTCCATCCGAGAATCCCCCGGCGCTCAGCAGGAACACTGCCAGGGTGCCCGACCACCGCCATCCATGAACTCTCATGACTCCTCCTTGGTGCCCGCTTGCCTGCTTCAGGCGCGATCCGTCAGCCGAGCTGGACATCATAAGCTCGATCTGGGGGATGGGGATACCAGCGAAGGACCCCGGCCGCGCTCTAGGGATCGGTGGATCCCGCCCGACACGCGTCACACGACGCCCGGTCTGAGCGTTACCAGGTAGGAGAAAGCCCCTCTTCCGACCGAGGAGTGATGAATGCGCAACAGATCGAACCCGTGTAGCTCGCCAGGCCGCTGGGTAGGAATCGTCTGCCTTGGGCTTGCCCTCGCCGGCTGCACCGACGTGCTCGGTCCCGAGGATGATCCGCTCACGGCGGCTCGCGCTCGATGGTCGGCGGCTGATGCGGACGCCTATGTCTTTGAATTCAGGCGCTCCTGCTTTTGCGTCCCCGATTTCATCAGGCAGGTTCGTATCGAGGTCCTAGCCGGAACTGTTAACTCGGCGGTCTACCTGGACACGGGTGACGCAGTACCGCCGCCCCTGGATTCCGTGCCCACGATCGAAGACCTGTTCGACGAGATTCGCGCGGCGATCGATGGAAATGCCTTCTCGGTCGTTGCGGATTATGACGACAATCTGGGGTACCCGAGAAGCGTCGCGATCGACTTCATAGAAAATGCCATCGACGATGAGATGGCCTTCGACGTTTCCTCCTTCCAGCTGCTGGACACCTCCGCCGACTAGCTTCCGGTTCGCGCGAGCCGCGCGTGTTGGCCAGATTGCTCCCTGCTGTACCAAACCTCTTCTTTTTCGGAGACTGGCCATGAATCGGACGCCTTTGGCCGGGGTGGGTTTCGTCGTATCGGTCATCCTGATCGTCACGGTGAGCTGCGACAGCGGTGAGGACGCGGCCGTCTCAGGAATGCAGAGTCCGGAGGTGCCGATTTTCGAAGTTGATCCAACTTGGCCGACGATTCCGAACCAGTGGGTCCTAGGTGTGGTGGCCAGCGTGGCCATCGACAGTAGGGACCACGTCTGGGTGTTGCATCGGCCGGGCTCGCTGGAGGGCGAGGAGGCATCGATGGCCGCTCCACCCCTTCTCGAGTTCGATCCCGAGGGCAACTTCGTGCAGGGATGGGGCGGACCCAACCCCGACTATCACTGGCCCGACTCCGAGCACGGCATCTTTGTAGACCACAACGACTATGTGTGGGTTGGGGGCAATGGTCCGGTCGACCAGGTGCTCAAGTTCACGATGAGTGGGGAATTGGTCATGGAGATCGGCCGGCCCGGCGAGAGCCAGGGCAACCTCGACACCGAGAACTTCGGCCGGCCAGCGGATGTTTGGGTCCATCCACCGACGAACGAGCTCTTCGTGGCCGACGGGTATGGCAACCGTCGAGTCATCGTGTTCGATGCGGATACCGGGGAATTCAAGAGGACGTGGGGTGCATTTGGCGGTGGGCCGTCGGATGGGGACTCCGACCCTGCTTGGGCCATAGAGCAGGAAGGGGACGGTCCTCCCCACTTTGCCCCGCCCGTTCACGCGGCGAAAGTGTCCAACGACGGACGAGTCTACGTGTCCGACCGAGCCGGTAAGCGAGTGCAGGTGTTCACGACCGAAGGCGAATACCTGTCACAGGTGTTCATCGGGCGCGAATGTCTAGCGCCGGAGTGTGGGAACGGCACGACGGCTGCGAGTACTGCGTTCTCGCAGGACCCTGAGCAGCGCTTTCTATATGTCGGCAACCGAAGTCAGGCTCGAGTCATGGTGCTCGAGCGCGAAACGCTGGAAATCCTGTACTGGTTCGGGGAATGGGGCTCCGCACCGGGGGACTTCGGTACGCTTCACCACATGGACGTGGATTCGAGCGGGAACCTCTATGTAACCGAGGTCACCCCTCTCGAGCCGGTGAATCGTCGGGTCCAGAGATTCAACTTCGTGGGGATGGGACCGAGGCCCGCGATGTGAGCGACCCTCGTTACCCTATCGGTTTGTTCGAGCACAGTGGGCCCATCTCCGAGGACGATCTAGCCCTCTGGATCGACCAGATCGCTGCGCTCCCTAAACAGATGCAGGAGGCGGCGAACGGGCTGACCGCCGAGCAACTCGATACCACGTACCGTGACGCGGATGGACACTCCGGCAAGTCGTCCACCACGTCTGCGACAGCCACATCAATGCGTATATCCGATTCAAGTGGGCGCTCACCGAGGACGAGCCGCGCATCAAGACATACGACGAACAGCGTTGGGCGGAGCTTGTCGACTACCATGTAGTACCAATCGAAACCGGTCTGGATTTCCTCGGCCTACTCCACGCTAGGTGGGTAGCGCTTCTCCGCGCGCTCTCACGCGAACAGCTGTCTCGACGGTTCTTGCATCCAGAGTCTGGGCCCACCGAGCTCGCATGGAACGTGGGAAACTACGCTTGGCACGGCCGGCATCACCTCGCGCACATTACGAGCACTATCGAGAACGAGGGCTGGTAGAGCCCGCTCAGGGTACCCGATCCCCAAGCAAGAATGCTCCTGCGGCAGCGATCAGGCCCTGAAAACACCGCGGTCGGTTGAGCAGTTCGCACCTCCATGAGCCTTGCGGGCGGAATAGGACGACCCCAACGTTGAGCCCGCCAGGGACAAGTTTTCCGCGTTCGATCAACCACTTGGGTCAGTAAATATGTTCGATTCGACAGGGTCAAATAGGTCGTTCCTTCTCGGCTTGTGGGGGAAGCTGGCGCTGGGCGTCCTCTTGGCCACGCTGTGTCATGCTCCCACGGCTGCGCAAACTCCCTCAAACGCGGTAGCCAGCTATGCGGCGCCGCAGGCGGAAGAGGGAGCCGCAGTATATGAGCGGGTGTGTGCAGGCTGCCATCTATCGAATCTTCAGGGCTCGTTCGAGGCGCCGCCCCTCGGCGGCTCCAACTTCAGCCTACGGTGGACCGATCTACCGGTGGGCGAACTGCTACGGGTCACCCAGGAGAGGATGCCTCCCCTGGCCCCGGGCTCCCTCAGTGAAGAGGACTACGCATCAGTGGTAGCCTATCTCCTTCGGGAGAGTGGGGTGCCAGCGGGCGTCGAACCCCTCAGCGCCTCGTCAGCGGGCCTGGTTCTCGCTGGCTCGGGCGACGGGCCGCGTGCCTCTGCCCCTGCCGCAGCCAGCTATCCCGAGCCCGGCCGCCTCGGAAACACACCGAGTCCGTTCTCATTCAGAATCGGAGCCAACCGGTCCGTCGGAGAGATCACCGAGACGCCCACAGCCATCACCCGCACCGTTCAGCCCGCAGCCGGATTCACTCCTGTGTCGACCAGTGATCTCGCAGACCCACCGTCAGAGGACTGGCTCCACTGGCGGGGCAATCCCCTTTCGTGGGGATACAGCCCCCTGAGTCAGATCGATACCGAGAACGTCGAGCGCCTACAGATCGCTTGGGTGTGGGGCATGCACCCGGGCACAAACCAGCACGCGCCGTTGGTCCGGGACGGAATCATGTATTTGAGTAACCCGGTCAACATCATCCAGGCGCTGGACGCTCGCGATGGAACGCTGCTTTGGGAGTACCGGCGCATCTTTCCCAGCGGAAGAACTAATGAGGGCCGGTCCGGAACAGGCTCACAGCTCCGAACGCTCGCCATCTGGGAGGACCTTCTCTTCGTCTCCACCCGAGACGCTTATTTGGTGGCACTCGATGCTCGGGATGGCACGGTTCGATGGGAGACGCAGCTCGCGGATTCGGAGCTCGGCTTCACGAATGCGAGCGGGCCCGTGGTGGCCGAAGGCATTGTCGTGAATGGGATAAACGGCTGTGAGCGCTTCACAGAGGAACCGTGTTTCATAACTGGGCACGATGCACGGACGGGCAGGGAACTGTGGCGTACGTACACGATCGCCCGACCTGGCGAGCCTGGCGGCGACACATGGGGTGACCTGCCCCTTGAGTTTCGGGGTGGGGGAGACGTGTGGAATGGAGGGAGCTGGGATCCGGATCTCGGTCTGGTCTTTTTCGGCACCGCGCAGGCGAAACCGTGGGTGAACGCGAGCCGTGGGACGGCAGAGGCCGACTCCACCCTCTACACCAATTCGACCCTGGCGCTCGACCCCGAAACGGGGCGCATCGAGTGGTACCGGCAGCATGCGCCAGGGGAGTCCCTCGACCTGGATACGGGTTTCGAGCAGGTGCTCCTCGATCTCGACGATCGACCCCTCCTCCTCACCTCTGGGAAGGACGGACTACTCTGGAAGCTCGATCGGCGGGACGGCAGCTTCGTAGGCGTTCGGGAGACGGTCTTCCAAAACGTCTGGAACATCGACACTGAGACGGGAGCGCTTGAGTACCGGGAAGACATCCCGACTGCGACCGTGGGAGATTGGATCTCCGTTTGTCCGTCGACGTCTGGAGGGAAGAACTGGCCGGCGATGAGCTACCACCCGGACAGCGGTCTTATGATCATGCCGCTCAGTCAGAGTTGCATGGAGATTTCGGGGCGGCAGGTCGCAATGGAGCTGGGATCGGGGGGTACGGCGGCGGACCGGGCGTTCTTCGCGCCTCCGGGAAAAGAAGGGCTCCTCGGAAAGCTTGCTGCCTATGATCTACGGAGCATGGAGGAGGTGTGGAGTGTGGAGCAACCTGCCGCCTTCCTGACCGGTGCTCTGAGCACCGCAGGCGGCGTCGTCTTCGCCGGCGACTATGACCGGTGGGTTCGCGCGTACGATGTGCGGAGTGGAGATGTGCTATGGCAGGCACGTTTGGGGACAGCAGTCATGGGCTTCCCGATGACCTACGAAATTGACGGGGTGCAGTACCTTGCGGTAGGCACCACGCGCGGCGGCGGAAGCCCGTCGAACGTCCCGGATGTTCTCACGCCCGAGCTGTCGGCTCCTGAGCCGGCCAACGCGATCTATGTGTTCCGAGTGGGCCCGTAAGACGCTAGGGCTTCCAGTGGCCCAGAGCTACGGCGTCCCGCCCAGGAACTGCATCGCCTCCTGGTAGCCCTCCAGAGACTGGCGTCCCGCCCATACTTCGATGAGTTGACTGTAGGCTTCCGAAGCCCCGTCCTCATCGCCAGTCGCGGCGTACGCCCTCGCCAAGCCGAGCAACGAGCGGGGTCGGTTGGGCATACGGGCCAGCGACATTTCGAACTTCTCGATGGCGTCCGCGGGTCGCCCGAGGTCGCTAAGAATTTCCCCGTAAAGTTCATATACGGGTTTGACGGGAGAGGCCGCCCCACGGGGAGGGGCCAGCGCCTCGACGGCCATTTGCGCTTCTTCCATAAGGTCGATGGCTAGGTCCGCGTGGCCCAGTTCGGCGTGGAGGAGAGCTCCGGCCTGCCTATGCATGATTTCGGACGCGCCCAGGGCCGCCTCAGCCTCCCTAAGGGTTTCTAGATCGCCGAGGTGCGCCGCGCTGAGGGCTGTGGCCAGGAGCTCATTCATGGAGGACCGCTCGGTGATGGGCTGGATCTCCCATTCCTCCGTCTCCACGATATAGCGCGCTTTCAGTAGCGAGCTCGTGTTGAGCGCTCGCGCGACGCCGGCTGCGCCTCGTGCGCCACCCTCGAGGAAACCACCCTCGCTGGACATTGCCTCGATCCGTTCGACCCAGGTGCGGGCCTTGGCATAGTCACCCAGCTGAAGGTCGCCGTATTGACCCCAGTCGAGAGCATGAATGGCGTCTCCCATGTCATCGCCGGGTCTCCATAGCTCACGGGCCGCTTGGTAAGCGGACTCATTGTTTCCGGAGACGCGGTCCCACATCCCGTGCTGGATGAAGATGTGCGTCGGCATGTGACGGGCGTGAGAGACCGCGGGGGCAATTTCAGCGAAGCGATAGGCTGCTTCCAAAGCCAACGGAGCATGAAGAGGATCATCGAATGCGTGAATCGTATAGTGCACCGCGCCAGGGTGGAGGGAGTTTTCCATGGAGATTCCGAGTGCGATCGCTCCGGCTCTGACGCTGAGTCGCTGCGTCAAATCGCCTGTCGCCCCAACGGCGCTCAGTATCGAGAGCGCGTAGAATGCGGCCACTTCCGGGTCATCCGGATACTCCTGATAGAGACGCTCCATCGCTTCCATGTATCCGACCCGGCGCGAAACGTGGTCCCCATCCCCCCACAGCACCTCGACCGCTCCTAGGAAGCCTTTCTCGCGCGCGGTCGGCGCTTTAGCCGAACGCTCTGACCTCGTGGATGCCAACCGTGCGAGCGCTTTCCTCGGCTCCTCGGCATTCATCTGTGAGAAGAGGGGGTGATTGTACGCGAGGGATTCGCCCCAATAGGCCATGGCGAAATTCGGGTCGATGGCTTGGGCGGCATGGAACTGCTCAATCGCCTGCCTCCAGCCGAAGCTGTGTAGGAGGGCCACACCCCTGAGGAAGTGTTGCTGCACCTCACCGGTCGCGGATGTGGGGAAATCGATTGAGCCCACGTTCTCGAACTGTCCATGGCCCGGAACTGCCGCAACTCCAAGAAGGCTCAGCGCAAGCACGCCCGCGCGCCACGTTTTCATGTCTCTCTCCTTACGGAAGACTGAGAGCGACCAGGCCGCCCGGCACAGGCACGACGATTCGCTGCCGCCCTTCGTAGTTATAGGACATCATTCCATACATCCCCAAGCCCGACATTTCGAGGCCGCCCACTCGCTCCCCGGTCGTCTTGTCGACCGCGTAGAGAAACGGCGTGGCCCCGTCGTCTCCAATAGCTGTATGTAGGAGCAGGGTCGGGGTCACCATCATCGCCGAGTGGTTTACGTTCCCTGTGGGCGGAAAGTCCACACCTCGGAGCGCTGGGTGATCCTGGACGGACTGCGGGGTGCCTCCGTTCGGGATCCACCACAGATGCTCTCCCGTATTCAGATCGATCGCCGTGATTCGGCTGTATGGTGGCTTGGTCAGGGGCAGGCCCTGAGGACCGGGAATCCCGATAGCGGTTCCTGTCCACAGGGCGTACTCGGCGACTGTGCGTCCGGTTGGCTGCCAGCTCGTGAGCTCACCGTCCACGTCGATCCCAGGTCCGACGGTCCGCGTGGCACAGTTCGTCCGCGAGACGACGTAGATGATTCCGGTTCGCGGGTCGGCTGTGGGGGCCCCGCTGATGTTCGTACCCCCTAGCTCACCCGGGCACCAGATCGAACCAAGGAGTCCGTCCGGGTTGGCCCGATGCATCGGCGGATTGAAGAGCGGACCGAGCCGATAGTTCGCCGCAATTTCCAGTGCCTCTCGTCTCAGCTCGGGGGTGAAGTCGACGAGGTCGTCTACTGTGAGCCCTTGTAGATCGTACGGGGCGGGTCTGGTTGGGAAGGGTTGAGTGAGCGACAGCTGGTCACCCGGAATCTCGGATTGGGGCACCGGCCGCTCTTCGATGGGCCAGATTGGCTCTCCCGTTTCCCGATTGAACGCGTAGATCCACGACTGCTTCGTAGCCTGGAATACGCCCGGAATCCGCTGCCCGTCCACCGTGACATCCATGAGGACAGGCGCCGTAGGGGTGTCGTAGTTCCAGATGTCGTGATGAACGAACTGGTAGTGCCAAACGCGCTCTCCTGTTTGAACGTCCAGAGCGATGAGGCTGGTCCCGAATAGGTTGTCTCCAGGACGCCAGCCGGCAGAGTAGTCTATCGTCCCCGCCTTCGTGGGGATGTACACGATCCCCAGCTCTGGGTCCGCCGACATCGGTGCCCAGGAGCCGATGCTGCCCGACCATGCCCATGCGTCGCTCTCCCAGGTTTCGTGGCCGAACTCGCCGGGCCGTGGAATCACATGAAACTTCCAGAGGTGTTCCCCGGTCCTGGCGTCATAAGCAACGATATCGCCGGGGATATTTTCGATCCGGCTCTGGTTTTGGCCGTTTTCGTGAGAGGTTCCCACGACCACCACGTCGTTGACCACGATCGGAGGTGAGGACGCGGTCGCGTACCCGAGCTCCAGTGGGATCCCTTCGTACGGATCCCACTGGCGACCGAGGCTCTCCCACGGTCCCCACCCTCGGGCCTGATCTTCAAGAGCATCTACCACCCCAGTCTGGGGGAAGCCTTCGATGGCCACAGGCCTCCCCCAGTTCTCGAGGGGCCGACCCGTCTTCGCGTCTAGCGCCCAGAGAAAACGAGCCGGGCTGATCGTAAAAATCACGCCCCGGCCGTCCACATCGGCGTAGGCAACACCCTTCCCATTGTTCGCCCGCATGGAGTGTTCCCACCGAAAAGTGTCGGGCTCCCTTATGCTCCAGAGGGTGACACCGGTACCCGCGTCGATAGCCACGACGCTCCGCCGATCGCCTGCGACCGTGTAGAGGATTCCGTCTACGTAGATGGGTGTGGACCGAGCCAGGACGACGCCGAAACTGTCTCCTCGCCAGGTCCACTCGACCGCCAGGTCTGAGAAGTTCGAGGCATCCACCTGGTCCAGCGGCGAGTATCGCGTGTGCCAGCCATCCCCGCCGATGTAACGCCACTCCCCTCCTTGAGTGCCGGGTGGCTCCTGGGTCTGGCTGGCCCCAAACGCGGGAACGCCAAGCAAGAGACCGAGGGCTACGGTGAGGAGGGATCTCGGCAAGGGGCGCCTGCGCCTCGGTCCCGCAGTTGTTGGCATTTCCTTCCTCCCATAGAGAGCGTGTGGCAGGATCCCAACGTGGAGGGCCACCTAGCGACGCGCAATCGGGGAGGGTTCAGGGTCGAACAGAGATTGGGACTGAGGCTTACTCGGGCAGAAGCTCCCCCAACATCTCGAAAAAATTCATGACCACTTCGCTGGCGCCGCCGCCTGTCCGCCGGCCCTCACCGCCTCCCCCCGACGAGCATTCGAAAGAGCCCACGGTAGAGTCGTAGCCGCATCCGACGGCCGTAGACTGATGGGTTGCAGAGCCGTCCCAACCCGATTCGTCGCCCGAATTGATCGTGGCCGTGACACCGTCCGTTGGGGAATAAAGGTTCGCGCCGGTCAGGTCATCGATGTCGTCGGTGTAGGAGAAGCCGTTCGTTTGGTAGAAGATCTCTTGGGCTGTCCGGATCTGATTGAGGTCAGCCTGCATCGAGGTCACGAAGGCGCGGTCGCGGGCCTCGCTATAGCGTGGAACGGCGATCGCGCTGAGGACGCCAACCACCGCTACCACGACGAGAAGCTCGATCAGCACGAACCCTTTCTTGTTCATTCGTTCCCTCGAATGCGGCAGTCCAAGGCGAGCGTGAGGATTTCCCACTCCTTACCGGCATGAAACCAGCAAGGTTCGAACCAGACAATGCGGGATGCGTCTAAGGCGTGTAATGAAAGGTATTTAGTTGGTATGAGCCCTCGGCTAAGCTCGATCGTCGCGGCTCTTTTCAGGAGAGATAGAGGCAAAATTTCACGAATGCCCTTATGGGTACCAGCCGACCGGAGAATTCGCCGCGTAGTTGCGAATCCGTAGGCAGAGCCCACAGATTCGAAAAAAGTCTCGACAACCCACCGACGTGGAGTGCCTCGATGAAGCCGCGGATCCCCCTGAATATGGTCTTGGTCGGACTCTTGTCGGTGGCTACCTCCTGCGGCGACCCGAACGATCAGCTTCCGGCTCCCGAGATCGTAGAGGAGGTGTCACCGGTCGTTGCGAGAGGGGCGTCCCTCGAACTGCCCACCGATTACGCGCTGCCGCCCGGGCAAGCCCTACATCACTACACGGCGGGATTCGCCAAAACCCTGTGCTCCGCAGTATTTCTCACGGGTTTGAACGCTGAAGATGCTGCTGCAAACGTGGGAGGGTTCACGAGCCCGTTCGATCAGCGCCACCGCGTCGTCGATACGATCGTGGACTTCGAGCGACAGAGCGTCAGCCTGACCCTGGCCGACGGTGTCACAAGAACCGCCAAAAGGTATGCCAGCCAAGGGTGCGTGGCCCACGCGATCGGCGAGGATTCGGTCCATTTCGCTCCGTCTATCGTCCCCAGTCGTCTTCTACCTGCAGCGCAGACCCCGTGGCCGATGGGCGACCTCCTTCCGGATGACTCGTTCCCCTCCGACGTGGACATGGCCAAGGTCGAAGAGGCTATGGACGCTGGCTTCGGACCACCAGAAGCACAGACGCTGGCACTCGTCGTGACCCACCGCGGACGGATACTTGCGGAGCGTTACGGCGAGGGCATCGACTTGCATTCTCCGCTAGAGAGCTGGTCGATGGGTAAGAGTCTCACGGGCACGCTAATGGGAATCCTGATCCAGCAGGGTGAGTACGAACTTTGGCAACCCGCTCCCGTGCCGGAGTGGCAGGCTGAGGGTGACCTGCGTCAATCGATTCGTATCGGTGACATCATGAGGATGTCCAGTGGAATCCGAATCCGCGCCCCGCAGGATCCGGACTACGATCCCGAGGTTGGATATCCCGACCACCTCTATCTGTATACCGCCACCGCGAACTCCTTCGAGTGGGCGGCCACCCGGCCTCAGCAATGGGAACCGAACACGGTGGGCCGGTACCGGAACTCCGACCCGGTGCTGACCAACTACCTCATCCGACTTGCCGTGGAGGGTCGGGGCGAGGACTACCACTCTTTCCCGAGGCGCCAACTCTTCGATCGGATCGGAATCCGCGACGCCTTCATCGAGCCCGACGTATATGGGAACTTCCTCACCCAGGGGTACGTGTTCCTTTCGGCGAGGGACTGGGCCCGGCTCGGTAACCTCTACCTGCAGGACGGGATCTGGGACGGCGAGAGAATCCTACCCGAGGGCTACGTTGAGTATGCGAGTCAGCTAGCTCCCGCTTGGGTGGCCGACGGGCGTCCGCAGTACGGAGGCGCTTTCTTCTGGGTGAACGGGAATCAGTCCCAGCCAGTGTCCGAAACTGCATTCCGCATGAGCGGGGCAGGGGGGCAAAGCGCCACGATCATTCCCACCCACGAACTGGTGGTCGTGCGCCTGGGCAAGTACCTCGGGGCTTCCACCGGCACCGTTGGACCCGCTCTTCGTCGGGCGATGGAGCTCCTGACCGAGGCCGTGCCCGAGGTTCTTGCCCGGCCCTCTCCCTAGAAATAACATGCCCGGAAGGACTTACTCGAAAATCTGCCGCTGACCCGCGGCTAACCTCCGAGGACAGGAGCTATGGAACGGAAAACCGTGCTTGGTGCCCGCCTGGTGGAGTGCCCTGGCCGTGCTCCTCTTGAGCTTGCTCCTCCCGCTGCCCGCGTCTTCGATCCAGCAGGCTTCTTATACGGATGCACAGGCGAACGCGGGAAGGTCAGCCTATGAGGCCGAGTGCGCCACGTGTCATCTCGACGAGCTGCAGGGCTCCGGGACAGCACCCCAACTGGCGGGGTTGAACTTCCAGAACGGTTGGGGAAACCGGCCCGTGTCCCAGGTACTGCAGTACATCCGCTCTTCCATGCCCCCTGGGGGAGAGGGGTCGCTGAGTGACGAGGACTACTCAGCGATCACGGCGTACATCATGCGTGAAAACGGGATCGGGCCGGGCACCGTCGCACTGGACTTTGCCTCGTCGGGTGGCATGGCGATGGCCCCGGGGGCCATGCTCGTCACCGATGGGACGACCCCCGTCCCTGGAGTTGCCGGTTCCATCCCCTCACCCTGGGGAAGAGATGCCGTCCCCGAATACGGCGAGCTGTCCGAGACCCGCACGGGAGTCACGCGGACCTGCCGGCCGCTGGAGAATTTCAGACCGGTTTCCGATGCGGAGCTCAGAGAACCCTCGGCCGGCGACTGGCTCAACCCTAGAGGAAACCTAGGATCATGGGGCTATAGTCCGCTGGATCAGATCAACACCGAGAACGTCCATCGGCTCGAGTTGGTCTGGGTATGGGGGATGGAGGATGGCACTCGAAGTCAGCCGGCGCCCCTGATCCGGGAAGGCGTCATGTTCCTGCCGAACTGGGGCAACACCATTCAGGCGTTGGACGCGGCTGGTGGAGACCTCTTATGGGAGTACCGCCGCACTTTCCCGGACGGGATGTCGGGTGGGCGTGGTCGGGTCCGGACACTCGCGATCTGGGAGGATATGATCTACGTGTCCACGAACGACGCTTACTTGGTCGCTCTCGATCCCCGGACCGGCGTTGTCCGTTGGGAAGCCCAACTTGCCGCTCCCGGCTTGGGTTACGAGAACTCGAGCGGGCCTGTAGTCGCGAACGGCAAGGTGATCAATGGAATCAATGGCTGCACCCGCCTAATTCCCGAGAGTTGCTTCATCACCGCGCATGACGGCCGGACGGGAGAGGAGCTCTGGCGCACATTCACCATCGCTCGTCCCGGTGAGCCGGGCGGAGACACATGGGGTGGCCTTCCCTTTGAGCTTCGGGGCGGAGGGGATGTATGGAACGTGGGGAGCTACGACCCCGATCTAGGGCTTGTCTACTTTGGTGCCTCCCAAATGAAGACGCGGGCTCCGGTGAGCCGTGGGACCGTCCGGACTGAGGCGGACTCGATCCTCTACAGCAGCTCCACGTTGGCCTTGGATGAGGACACGGGCCGCATCGTCTGGTACCGACAGTACGTTCAGGATGAGTCGCTCGACATGGACGAGGCCATGGAGCAGGTGCTCATCGACATCGACAACCAGCCCGTGCTCTTTCAGATCGGGAAGCATGGCATCCTCTGGAAGCTGGACCGGCGCGACGGCAGCTTCCTGGGTCTAAAGGAGACCGTCTACCAGGATATTCTCGAGCTGGACTACGAGACCGGCGATGCCCGATATAGGCCCGACATTCGCGACGCAGCCGTGGGCGAATGGGTGTCGGTCTGCCCCTCCACGGCTGGCGGGAAGAACTGGCACGCCACGGGCTACCATCCACAAGAGGGCGTCATCGTCATCCCGCTGAGCCAAAGCTGTATGGAGAGCGTCGCTAGTGAGATCGAAATGGTCTTAGGGGGCGGTGGCACAGGACAAACCCGGATGTGGATGGAAATGCCCGGGACCGACGGAAACCTAGGCAAACTGGCCGCCTACGATGTCCGGACCCTGGAGGAAGTATGGAGCTTCGAGCAACGGGCGCCCTTCCTCACCTCCGTCCTGACTACCGCTGGGGGGCTCGCGTTCTCCGGTGACTATGATCGGAGGGTGCGGGCGCACGACATAGAGACGGGCGAGGCCTTGTGGCAGAGCCGTCTCGGGACGGCTGTTCAGGGCTTCCCGACGACGTATGAGGTTGACGGCGTCCAATATCTGGCCGTCCCGACAGGTGTGATTGGTGGGAGCCCATGGCGGACTTCAACGTTCCTTGCGCCCGAGATCCTGATTCCACCAGGGAACAGGCACAACGCTCTCTACGTTTTCCGGTTGGGCGAGCTATAGACCCTCTTTTTCCGCGACTCTAGTGTTCATTCCGGGCCCTCGTCGGCTGTCGTGGACTACCTGATCGTTGGGGTATGCGCGCTCTTCGTATCCGGGCTCACGCTCTACTCCGGATTCGGACTGGGCACGCTCCTCATGCCCGTGTTCGCGCTCTTCTTCCCGGTCGAAGTCGCTGTCGCGGCAACCGCTGTCGTTCACGGCGCCAACAACGTCCTGAAGGCCGCTTTGCTCGGGAGAGAAGCGGATTGGTCCATCGTTCTGCGGTTCGGGGTTCCCGCGATTCTGATGGCCTTCATCGGCGCCGCAGCGCTAGGGTTCGCCTCGGGCTTGCCGGCCGTCACCGAGTACTCCGTCGGGTCGCGGCAGGCGGTGGTGACCCCCATCAAACTGGCCTTGGGCGCGCTGATGGTCGTCTTCGCCCTGTTCGAGCTCCTGCCACGGCTTCGCGGTCTCGAGTTCGACCGCAATCTCCTGACCCTCGGGGGGCTCCTCTCCGGGTTTTTCGGCGGCCTCTCCGGCCATCAGGGAGCCTTGCGATCCGCGTTTCTTGCAAAGGTGGGAATCACGACCGAGGCCTTTGTGGGGACGAGTGCGGTCATCGGGCTCGGAGTGGATCTCGTACGGATCGCGACCTATGGCGTGATCTTCCTTCCGGGGCCGAGCTTCATCTTCGATGATGAAGTGGGTCGCTTGGTCGCGACGGGCATCATCGGCGCATTTATGGGAGTGGTCTTCGGTCGAAGGTTCATCGAGAAGGTGACCATGAGAACCGTCCAGAGTCTAACGGGGGTGCTGTTGCTGGGTATCGCACTCGCACTCGCGGCCGGTTTGATCTGATTGTGACGGCACTTCGCAAAGGTTGTGTTCGGCCCCTGCGGACTTTCACATGCTTCCCCTTTCTCCCTCTGCTGTCCCTCGCCGCACTCGTTTGCCCTACGCCCCTTCTCTCACAGCATTGGACGCTTGATTCGGACGTCGTCCTCGCAACTCGGTACGAATGGCGTGGCCTTCCGCTCGATCCTGGATTGAACACGCAGTATTCGCTGTATGGGAGCGTGGTCTGGACCGATCTGACAGTCACCGCCGGCGTTTGGTCGCTGACCGATCTGTCTTCCGAGGAAGGCATCGGACTTCCGTACCGATGGGCCTCAGAGACGAGTCCGTGGATCGAGGCCGCGGTCGGCGGCCCAAGCCGCCAGTTTTTCGGCGGGCTGACCGCCTACACGTTTCGCTCGCCGGGCGCGGTCGTTTCGCTGAAACGGCGCGATACGTGGGAGGTTTATGCGGGCGCTCGCGGCGCTCTTCCCACCGTCCCTTTCGTCGGTGAAGCTGTCCTGTATTGGGATCCCCACAGTCTAGCAGGAGGATACGGCGAACTTGCCGGCGCGCTGCAGATTCCCTTCTGGACCGGCTTAATCGCGCCCGTCGGCTCGATCTTCCTCGAGACTCGCACAGGGCTCTCTCTGGGCCAGGAGCGAAGAAGTGACGATACCCAGTCGACAGATTTCCTCTTCGAGGAGGCTGGCTTCACCCATGTGGACGTTTCCCTTCGCACGACTCTCCTACCCGTTCCGGTTTGGAGCCTCCGGGCGTCGCTGACCCTCGAAGGCCACTGGATGAAAGGCTTGGACCCAGCCACGAAGACGATAGTGGCGCGGGCGGGCGAGCCTCTCGACCCGACTCGGTGGTCATGGCGCGTGGGACTTCGCCTTACCGCTCCGCGATGTCGTCCCGAGAGGGAACTATGTCGCGATCTTTGAGGGTGAGGCCGGTGTTTGGTGCGCTTCGCACCTTACTGGCCGCTCCGGCACTGGCCCTTCCCGCGCTGGCGGTGGGAGGCTGTGCATCGATAGACACGACCGCCTTGCCTGAGCCGCTATCGCCTCCACCCATACCGGCCTCCGACGGTCTCCGCGCTGGCTTCGGGATGCGCGACATCACTCCGCCACCAGGCGTAGGAATGAGTTCCTACGCGGCCGATAGCCGTCAGGCGGTCGGTTTCAGACAACGGCTGCGCGCTCGAGCTATCGTCCTTGAGGATGCAGATGGGCAGCGCATCGCCCTTGTCGTCGCGGATCTTGGACAGATCTCTCTCCTCCTTCACCGCAGGGTGGCCGAGCGGACCCTCCGGTCAGGGTCGCGAGTCGGAGCCGACCGGCTGATCCTATCAGCCACGCACACCCACTCTGGGCCTGGAAATTTCTTTGCCGCAGACGGACTAAACGCCAACGCAGGACGGTTTCCCGGTTTCGATCCTGCCGTTTCGGAGTTCTTGATCGACGGGATCGCCGGCGCTGTGGAGGATGCGGCGTCCGATCTACAACCGGCGCAGGCAGGCTGGCGATCCGAACCGGTGTGGGACTTCACGTTCAACCGCAGCTACGAGGCGTACAGCCGAAACTCCAATCCCAGGGTCCCAGTCACGGCTGGCAACACGCGATCCGTAGAGGCCCAGGCGGTGGACTCTACCTTCGCGCTCCTGAGGGTCGACCGATGCGATGAGGCGTGGGAGCGGTGCGAGCCGTTCGGAGCCTACGGCGTGTTCGCCATCCATGCGACGGCAATCCCAGCCGCAAACAACCTCTTCGACGCGGACATCCATGGCGTGGTCGCTCGGACCGTCGAGGCGCATATCCGGACGGAAAGAGGGTCCAGTGAGGCTGGAGCCTTCTTCCTCTTCGCGCAGGGAGCGGTTGGGGACGTGAGTGCGAAGCTGCCGGACCCCGTTCGCTGCAGGATGTACCGCTTTCTTCCAGAGAACGGGCCCGCGGGTCCCAGAACGCTCGCATCGGCGGAGGCTTGGAGGGCGCCCGAGGCCGAGCTTGAATCCTGCCTGGAAGAGGCGCGCCGGGAGGCCGACTCACTTTCTGTCGCACTCGGCGGTCAGGTAACCGGGATCTTTGACCGCGCTGGGCCCGAATTGTCGGCCTCTCTGACGATCGCACGCGCCTTCAGGACCGTTGATGTCCGCACCTATGACGGGCCCCATCAGATCTGCTGGCCTCCTCGCATTGGCGCGGCAGCGATCGGAGGCGCCGAGCAAGGCTACATCCGCACGTGGAAACAGCGCTTTCTCTTCTTCGACCTCAGCTTCCGTGAGGGCGGGTCGGCTGCCCGGGATACACCCAAAGGGTGCTTCGGCCATAAGCGGGTCCGCCTTGCATTCATGGTAGAGGAGCATACGCTCCCGCAGGTCTTCCAGCTCGGGGTCTTCAGAGTGGGTGATGTTCTCATCGGCACCGTTCCGGTAGAGCCGACCACTGAGGTCGGGGCGCTGATTCGGGAGACGATCTTGGAGGAGGCCCCCGAGCCCGTGTCCCGAGCGGTCCTCGTGGGGCTGGCAAACGGGTACGCGTATTACGTCGCGTCGGCCGAGGAATACGGGGCTCAACACTATGAAGGAGGCGCCACACTGTACGGCCCCAACTCGGCAGAAATGTTAGCCTACGAGCTCGGGCGGCTATCTCAGAGCCTTCGGACGACGGCGCCGATCTCGGTCGTGGATCCAGTGAATGCGTTTTCTGGGAAGACGGCCTCGCACTTCTGGCCCGCGATGGCCGTCCCCGAGGGCTTCCGAAGGGAAGCGCTAGAGCCTGACTGCTACCAGGCCGGTTTCCGGATCCGTTGGACCGATCTTCGACCCGGAACCCTGGTCCCTGCGGACGCGCTGATGGTCCAGGTCGAACAGGAGGTCGACGGACAGTGGCGGGTGGTGGCAGACGACGGGGATCCAGATGTCCAAATACGAGCCCTCGAGGGGCGAGGGAACGCCTATCTATGGGACGTGCGTTGGGTGCCGAGGGACATTACGACCGGCACCTACCGAGCTCGTCTGCCGGCACGGCAAGGTCTCGCCGAGCTCGTCTCCGCACAATGTAGGCTACCATAGAACGGTATGATTCGAGAATCTGCGCAGGTGCCACCGGTCGTCCTCCTCCTTGCGAGTCTCTCGTGCCTGCAGGCGAGCCCGGTGTTGGCGCAGGAGTTGACGCCGCCCATTTCATCGCCGACGAGTCCGGTGGCCGAGGAGGCGGCTCACGCCTTGGATGCGCCCCGCGCTACGGCGATGCGGATCACCGGACCGATCTCTTTGGACGGGCGTGTTGAAGAGCCAGCCTGGTTACAGGCACCGGCGATCACACGGTTCACTCAGTTGGATCCGGACGAGGGAGCACCGCCGACCCTGAGGAGCGACGTCCGCATCGTCTACGACGACGAGGCGCTCTACATCGGAGCGACGCTCGATGATGCGGAGGGTGCCTCGTCCCGTCTCGCCCGTCGCGATGCGCTGGTGCCTGACGCTGACTATTTCATCGTATCCTTGGACAGCTACCACGATCATGGGACAGCCTACAGCTTTTCGGTGAACCCCTCGGGTCAAAAGCGGGACGCAATCATCCGGAACGCCGGCTTCGGAGGCGACACCTCATGGGACCCCGTTTGGTCGGCAACAACGGCGTTGACCGATGTGGGATGGTCTGTCGAGATACGAATTCCGTTCAGCCAGCTTCGTTTCAGCACAGCAGACGTGCAGGAGTGGGGGCTTCAGCTGGAGCGAATCATCCGCCGGCGACAGGAGAACCTCGTCTTTGCCTTCACACCCAAGCTTGAGCAGGGCGGGGTACCGCGCTACGGGCATCTTGAGGGCATTCGTGGGATCGGTTCCGGTCGACGGCTTGAACTTCTGCCCTACGTAGCGGGTCAGGCGGAATTCATCCAGGAGGAACCGACTGCGGGCGCGAATTTCGGCAACCCGTACCGAACAGGGTCTGATTACTTCGGGACCGCGGGCGTAGACCTCGCGTACGGGCTTACCTCCAACCTCACACTCAACGGCACGGTCAACCCGGATTTCGGACAGGTAGAGGTCGATCCGGCGGTGATCAACCTGACCGACTTCGAGACCCGGTTTCAGGAGAGGCGCCCATTCTTCGTTGAGGGCGCCGACATCTTTTCTTTCGGGCGAGGTGGGCCTGGCGGGAATGTCGGGGGCACACCCGACCTACTCTACTCTCGGCGAATCGGAGGATCCCCGCACGGTGACGTGCCGTCCCCCGCGGCATTCTCCGACGTACCCGTGGCTACGACCATTCTCGGGGCGGCAAAGCTCACAGGTCGTACTCAAAACGGCTGGTCCGTCGGCGTCCTAGAAGCAGTGACGGAGAGGGAGATGGGAGTCTGGACCGAAGCGTCGGGCGCCCGCGGGTCCTCGGTGCTCGAGCCCGCAACCAACTTCCTCGTCGGTCGGCTTCGGAGGGATATTCGTGGGGGGAGAACCAGTTTCGGGGGCATCGCGAGCGCGGTGAACCGGAGGCTCGGGGAAGATGACGCTCTAGGAGACGAGCTGCACAGGTCCGCTTATTCTGCCGGACTAGATCTCGTGCATGAATGGGCCGAGCGCACCTGGCGATTCAGCGCGGCACTGGCTTCCAGTCGAGTGGAAGGGACACTGGACGCCCTCCTTCGCACGCAGCGGTCTTCCACTCGCTACCTCGACCGCCCGGACGCCGAGCACCTCGAGCTGGATCCCGACGCCACCTCGATGGCCGGCTTTTACGCGATGGCCGGTGTGGAAAAACAGGCGGGTGCGTTCCAGGTGAGGGTGACGACGGCGGCCGTCAGCCCGGGGTACGAGGTCAACGATATCGGCTTCCAATCGCGGGCCGATCGCCTCATCCTCGATACCACCCTAAGGTTCCAGCGTACCGTTCCTGGCCGCGTCTTCCGGAGCTGGGAAATCCGAGGTGGGCCAGACGCAATCTGGAACACGGCAGGCGATCCACTTTTCGCCGAATTCAACTTCTTCGGCTTCTGGCAGCTCCTGAATTATTGGGGTGGTGGATGGAGGTTCGGTTTCAATCCCGCGACCGACGATGACGAGTTGACCCGAGGCGGGCCGCTGACCCGAACGCCCCAGGGTTACTATGCGAACTTCAACGTAGAATCGGACCAGACTCGACGGTTGACCGGCTCGGCGAGCTACCAAGGGACGTTCGACGAGGGTGATTCGTGGCGAAACACTTTCGACCTGGGCATCAGCTACAGAGATGGAGAGCGCTGGGAGATCAGCCTGGGGCCGGGGCTCACCCGTCGTCACACCACCGCGCAGTACATCGCCTCCGTTGGCGATCCCATCGCGGACCACACGTTCGGAAACCGGTACATTTTCGCGGGCCTGGATCAGACGACGGTTTTTCTCGACACGCGCCTGAATGTCACATTCACCCCGACGCTATCGCTCGAGATCTACGCGCAACCGTTCCTCTCGAGCGGGGCGTACGGTGCGCCCAAGGAGCTCCGTGCCCGAGGGACCTTCGACTTCCTGAGGTATGGCGAGGATGTGGGCACGGCGGTACACTGCAATGGGTCCGTCGAAATTGATCCCGATGGAGCTGGCCCTGCCCCTACATTCACGGTGGAGGACCTCGATTTCAACTACCGGAGTCTGCTCGGCAACGCTGTTCTGCGTTGGGAGTGGCGCCCCGGCTCCACACTCTTTCTCGTATGGCAGCAGAGTCGAACTGGCCGAGTCGCACGATCCAGCGCCGTTGGTTCGGTTCCCGGCGGGATCGGAGACTTCGATCTGGGTAGGGATTCAGACGAACTATTCCGGATTCGCCCGGACAACATCTTCCTCGTGAAGGTGAACTATTGGTTCAATCTGTAAGCGATGAATGCGGTGCTTCCTTGCACCCGATCTAACCCACCGGCATCTTCGCTTAAACCTATTCCGTGCGCAGTTCTCGTATTCCTCATCTCGTCGGAGGGAAACCATGAGTTGGAACAAGTTGCTGGGGACGCTGCTCGCGCTAGCTGTCATAATCGGCGGCAGTGCGGGCGACCTCTCGGCCCAAGGGGGCCCCTGGGCTGAGCCAGGTGATGGGGAGCACCCGTATTTCGCTTCATCGGACGATGTCGTCGCCATTCGCGCCGGTCGGTTGTTCGACGGCACCGGGACCACGTATGACCTGGACCAGGTGATCCTCATCAGAGGTCAGGACATCGTCGAGATCGGTCCGAACGTGGACATTCCATCCGGCGCGACAGTGATCGACCTGAGCGACGCGACCGTGCTGCCAGGGATGATCGACACCCACGTCCACATGATGGGATTCGGCGCTCCCTCGAATCAGTGGATCGGGGGCGTCCAATCAGCAGAAATGGCTCTACATTCGGGCTTCACGGTCGTCGTCGACCAAGGGTCGCGGGAGGATCTACCGTGGACCACCATCGAGCTCAGAAACGCGATCATGGATGGCCGGATTCTGGGCCCGCGGATGCAGGTTGCCGGCCCGGTCGTGAACCCTCGGGGCGGAACCCCGGGCGTCGTGCCATTAGGCTATAACAACCTCCAGCTTCCCGGGGAAAGGCTGGAGATTCAGGGGCCGGAGGCAGCGCGTCACGCGGTCCGCCTCCTGAAGATCATGGGTGCCGATTGGGTCAAGGTCTATAGCACTTGGGACAACATTGCGCCGCGTGGGGACATGTTCGAGCACTATCCCGGGGACACTAGGTACCTGCCGGATACCGACGCGATGGCCGGTCTTCCTGCGTTGACGGACGAGGAGTTCGATGCGATCGCAGACGAAGCGCGGCGCATGGGTCTCGTCTCGACCTGCCATACCTATGGAATCGGTGAGGGAGCGGATGGCTGCGTCAACGCCGGCTTTGATGTACCCATGCACATGATGGACGCCGATCACGACCCGGCGTTGATACGAAACATGGTCAACCGGGGAACGTCCGTTCAGCTTTCCTGGAATGATGCCTGGACGGGTCGCCGCAATGTCAGCACGCGCGCCGTGTTCCGGGCGCTGCATGCGGAAGGTGTGCCTCTCCCGCTCGCGAGCGCGACCCAAGGTGGTACCTGGGCGGACCGCGAAACCAACCGTCGATCAGACGGATCCGGTGGTGTCATCGGCGAAGGTGCGAATGTATTCCCGATCTTCGTGGAGGAAGGTATGACCGAGGCCGAGTCACTGAACACCGCCTTCATGGTTGCCGCGAACGATCTGAACTACAACTGGGCGGCGAGACTAGGAAGTATCGAGAACGGCAAGCTCGCCGACATCATCGCTGTCCCCGGAGACCCGCTACAGGATGTCGCTGAGATGATGAATGTCGGTTTCGTCATGAGGGGTGGCGTGGTCGTACGCAACGATATGACGACGGACACTCCTGGGGTTCTTGCGGCCCGCACGATGGTGCATGGTGCGGCCGCCGGAGCGGCGGACGACCGCTAGCACTAGGGGCCCGTCGGCGCAGTCTCCCTCTTCCCCCTGACCGCCAGGGGGGAGAGGAGAGGCGTCGTCGGTGCGAACTATCGCTCCACCTCAAGTAACTCGAACGAAAGAACACCCCGTTGTTGCTGGCCGAACTCATCCTCGCTCTCCACAACCACACTATGGATTCCGGGTTCGAGGCCTTCTGGTAGGTCAAATTCCCAGATGTGTGCTGAGGTCGCCGGGGGTACGAACGCGTCGTCCGTGTCGGCAAATCGCCTGAACGAGCTCTCCATGAAGGGGTCGGTTCGGACCACGTATCTCATCGGCATGGGCGCCGCACCGTCCAGTGACAATCTCACTGTGTCACGGATCCCTCCGTCGAAGAGGTTGACGACCACTTTAGTGTTTGGTTGCAGGATTCCTCGGTTGATCCCTCCATCGGCAGGACCGACGAGCTCCGGGTCCAGCACGGTCCGCAAACGCTGCGTCGCGTCTCTCCCATAGGGGAACGGAATGAACTCAGGGATCAATGTCACATCATCAAACTTCAACAAATAAAAACCATTGGGGTTTCCGTCCTCCATCATCGCATCGGCCACCCCGCGCAGATCTCTCGGACCACGGGTCCAGCCACTCCCACGGACTTCGGCCAGGGTATGTGCGATCCATGGCTGACCCGTCCAACCATGCTCATGGTTGATCTCCACCTTCCAGCTATTACTCGTATCGTGTCCAGCAAGGCCATAGACGTGGTTGAACGGACGCAGGAGCTCTAGCAACTGGTCGAAGTTGTCGGTGCGAGGGCCGGTTACGTCATGCGATGGATCGCCGTCGGATGCTTCACTGATCAACGAAATGTGTGTGGCAATCACGATTAGCTTGTCTTCATCGACGTTGGTTAGATCCTGCTCGAGCCAAAGGATCTGATCGTCGGAAATGAACCCACGATAAGTCCCGCCTGCGGCGTTGCGTTGTCCCGCGCCCGCGTATTCAACGTTGTTCAGGGCGACGACATGTGCGTTTCCGTAGTCGAACGAATAGTAGGTCGGGCCAAAGTGCTTCTTGTAGGTTTCGTTGGCATAGTGAGCGTTCGGAGACTCGTAATTCATGTCATGATTTCCCGGCAGATTCCACTGCGGGATTCCGATCAGCCCGATCATTTCCTTGTGGCGATCGTATAGGCCGAGATTGTCGAAGACCACGTCACCCACTGTGATCGAAAACTTCGCCCCATACGGATTTCCAAGCAGCGTATTCACCAGATCCTCACGGAGCATATCCTCGCCGAGGTCGCTTCGGGCCTGCGGATCCGCGAAGGCGTGAGCTGTAAATCGGGTCTCCTCCGTGCTGAGTCGGTGCAGCGGGAAATCGATGCGATCCGGAAGCGGACCGGTGGGGTCTATGATTGGCCACAGCCATTCGACCGAAGTATCTGCGATCGTCGTGGGAGTCCCTTCAGGGTAGTGGCGATAGTAGAACAGAGGCAGGTTGTTTTCGTCCACCGGTACGACGTACCCTGATGGCTGAGAGACAAATAGAATCTGTCCCGGAGCCAGAGCTATTTGGTATGCGCCGCCTGGGTCGGTTCGAACAACGTCGCAGCCATTGCTGACACTTACATCCGCAACACCAGACTCCCCCCGGCCGGGCTGTCCGTCTTGATTGAGGTCATCGAAAACTCTCCCGGTGGCAATCTCACCCTCACCCCGGGTGTCACACTGGGCCTGTAGTCCTCCAACGATCAAGAAGGAGACAAACAAGCCAAGCCCAGGGGGCGCAGCCAGGAGATTACGTTTCATGGGGCCTCCAGATTCGCGGCCAAGGAGGCCTGGGTTAGCTCCGTAGATTGAGGCTAAGCTGCACATCCCAGCCGTCGGGGTCCAGCACGTGATAGCTGTCGATGGGATCGTAGTTTCCGCCCTGATCTCGACGGGGGTTCAAGCCTTGGCGCTCCAGCTCCTCTCGCACCGCGTCGGTGTCATATGTGTCGATTCCCCAGCAGATGTGACCCACCACTCCGGTCGTGCTCTCGTCCGCGGGCGTCCGGCTATTGCGTATGATGATGTCACCTACGTCGCCCATGCGCAGGCGCGCTTCGCCTCTCTCGGGATCGTCGCCCGTGACCTCCCAGCCGAGGAGATCCGCGTAGAAATCGCGGCTCCTGGCGTAGTCCGCGACCGAGTAGGAGATGTGATCGACCGAGGTCGTCGGTGCTAGGGGCGCGGCCTGACTGCTCGATTCACCCCGTGCCTCTAAAGGGGTACGGAGTGCGTGCCCTCCAGCGGCTGCGAACGCGAGGCTCTGAATGAGCTTCCGGCGACTGATCTTTCCCTGCTCGAATCCGTCCAGCAGGCGTGCGATGATCGCTTCCATGAGAGCCTCCTCGGGGTGAGCCGCGCGGTGGTGTGGTAGCACTGACGGCACGGTTGCATTCGTTCGGTAGGCCAGAAAGCACACTAGGGAGGGGCGCCCGACTGACCTGCCCCCAAGAGTGGTACCACCTAGAGTGTTAGTCTAACCGCCTCATTTTGCCTGGGGTGAGGTCCGAGTAACAAGGGCAGGTTGAGCAACTTCGGGTCGGGCTGAATGGCTTCAGGAGCGGGCGGTAGATAGCCCAGAGAGCTGTGGGGTCGAACGGTGTTGTATTCGCGCCGCCACTGCTCGATCAGCACCTGCGCCTGACCTGCCCCCAAGAGTGGTACCACCTAGAGTGTTAGTCTACCGCCTCATTTTGCCTGGGGTGAGGTCCGAGTAACAAGGGCAGGTTGAGCAACTTCGGGTCGGGCTGAATGGCTTCAGGAGCGGGCGGTAGATAGCCCAGAGAGCTGTGGGGTCGAACGGTGTTGTATTCGCGCCGCCACTGCTCGATCAGCACCTTAGCCTCCTCCAGTGAATAGAAGATCTCGCGCCTCAACAGCTCCTGCCTGAACGTTCCGTTGAAGCTCTCATTGTACCCGTTCTCCCAGGGGCTGCCGGGTGCGATGAACAGCGTCTTCACACCCAACCCTCCAAGCCACTGCCGAACGACTCGGGCCGTGAACTCCGGACCGTTGTCCGAACGCAGATTCGCCGGTGGACCATGTTCGACGAACAGCTCGCTCAGCGTCTGCAGGACATCGTCCGACTGAAGCCTGCGGGCTACCACGATCGCCAGACACTCCCGGCTATACTCGTCCAGGACCGTCAGCATCTTCAGTGTGCGTCCGTCGTGGGTCCGGTCGGACACGAAGTCATACGCCCATACGTGATGCCGGTACAAGGGCCGTAGTCGGATACAAGAGCCGTCGGTCAACCATAGGCGGCCCCGTTTCGGCTGTTTACTCGGCACCCTAAGCCCCTCCTGCCTCCAGATCCGCTCCACCCGCTTGTGGTTCACTGCCCAGCCCTCCGTTCTCAGCATCCCCGTCACCATCCGGTACCCGTAGCGTCCGAACCTGCGAGCCACCTTCGCCACGTCCTGCCTCAGCGCCTCCTCGTCCTCCCTGCGCTTTGGGATCCGACGCTGCGTCGAGCGTGCCTGACCCAACACCCGGCACGCCTTCCTTTCGCTCACCCCAAGCCGCTGCCGCACCTGCACCACGCAGCGCCTGCGCCGCTCGGGGCTCAGAAGTTTCCCTTGGACGCCTCCTTCAAAATCATGTTGTCCACCGTCAGATCCGCCACCGCCTGCTTCAGACGTTGGTTCTGCTTCTCGAGCTCCTTCAGCCGCTTCGCCTGGCTCACCCTCATTCCCCCGTATTCCTTGCGCCACCGGTAGTACGTCTGCTCACTCACCCCCAGCTCCCGGCACACTTGCTTGACACTCTTTCCGTTCGCCAGGGCCACCTCCGCCTTGCGCAGCTGGTTGATGATTTGTCCCGCACTCAGGTTCTTTGGGGCTGCCATTCTGACCTCCCTTTCCGTGTCTCGACTCGTCCAGAATCCTAAAACTGGACTTGGTCTCGTTTTAGGGGGTCAGTTCACTCCAGCTACTCGGCTGTAGCTGTCCAAGAACTCTCGATCCGTGACGATCGCCCCGATATTCGACTCGGCGTAGAGGTCGTACTGCGCCCGGGCGATGAAGGTTTGGGCCGTCTGATCGAAAGCGGGGTCCGCTGAGTCATCGACCCGACCCGGCGCGACGTCGTTGGCCGTGAGCAGACCAACCGAGAAGCGTCCAATCTGCCCACTCAACTTCGCTCCGTAGTCAGGGTCGACGATTGTCCGTGTGTGGATGAACGTCACGGGCGCCTGAATGTTGAAGATCTCAGCACCTTCGACGAAGAATGGCCTCAGTTCCGAGAAGAAGAGCGGGAAGCGTTGGTTGACCTCGATCTGCGGTTGGTCCGACTCGATCTGCGAGAAATCTGGGTTGATCGTGAAATCCGCCGTCAGATCAGAGGTGATCCCGTACTTCACGTTCACACCGGCGTCCGGATCCGTGTCCTGATTCGCAAAAGCTGGCTCTGTCGGGTCGATTTCTCCGTACTGAATTGCGGTGAGCGTGGGGAGGATCTCGATATTTCGGCTGGTCGAGATGTCGGTCATCCCTTCCATGATGCCCATCTGAGCGAAGAAGCTCGTCTCATCGCGCGACATCGGGGCCCAGACTTGGTTCTCCTGGTCCTTGCCCTGTACCCGTCGGACGATTTGAAATCCCCACCGGTGCGGCTCACCCTCGGACGGACTCGGATACCGGAGGCTCTTGAAAGGTATCCTCATCTCGGCGGTAAAGCCGTCCTCGACGATCTGTCCACCAGTGTCGAACAGCGCATTCCAGGAGCGATCCGCGAACGGAATTCCTGAGCCACCCCCTCCGAAACCACCCCCACCGCGACCACCCCCACCACCACGGCCGCCACCACCACGGCCGCCACCGCCACCGCCGAACCTGCGGCGCCCCGCGCTCAGAACTCCATCGCCTTGGACTCCATAGCCGTTGACGTCGAAATCATAGCCCCTTTGCTGGTCCAGGAACGTGTCGAAGTAGATCGTCATCAGGTCGTCCTGTGACGAGCGGTCACGCTCGACCCGGTTCGCACGCATGATCGCCGGATCCTGGTAGTGCGCGTGGAAGCCGAAGTAGACGTACTCCGAGTCGTATGCGACATAAACGTCGGTCGCCTCCGTCGCGGGGGCGCCGTCTATGGGGGACGCCTGCGTGAACTCCGTGATATGAGCCGCCGACTGCCAAACCACGTCGTCCAGCACACCGTCGATGACGGGCGGGTTTTCGGTCCGAGTCGGGGTAACTCGCGGCCGCCCCGGCACCAGACCTAACTCTTCGGGGGTAAGGGCCTTCGCGCCTGGGGTGGCTTGGCGTGTTGCCTGCACGTTCTCTCGTTCATCCTCGGTTACCGTCGCGGGCCGTTCATTCGGTACCTGGCCGATCAGGTTCGCAGGAACCGCCGCGAAGAGTAGCCCGAACACGCACACCGAGCTGAGGACGGCCGGCCGGGGGCGAGGAAGGAGGCGCACGAACGGGTATCCGACCTGTGGAAGATGGATCAAGGATAGGCTCCACTACGAGCGGGATCAGAAACACCAACGCGCGTCGTAACTAACGCACGGCCGGGGCGCACGTCGAGGAGTTGAATCCGCCGCGCCCGATATGTAACTAGACACCGTCCGTGGCCAGATTGTTGAGTGGCGAGGCGAGTCGAGTGCGGGAGGCAACTGTTGTAAGAGAGTCGCCCACCGCCGGTCCGTCAGAATGACGATTGTGGAGATTGCGACCGCCGATCCGGGAATGAGCGTCAGGCGTTCGTTCAGCTTGTTCATGGAGGGTCCCCTGGTTCGTTTGACGAGGCTATCTGCTGGGGACCAAGCTAGGTCTCAGTATTAAGAGGGGATAGCAGACTTCGGGGACCTCAACTCGACGAATCGTCCCCGTACCAAGGGAGTGATGGCGTGTGAAGAGCGAGGCGAAGCATCTGCGGTTATCCGATGGCCGTAGGCTGGCGTACCAGGAGTACGGGGATCCGGACGGGAGCCCAGCACTCTTTTTCCATGGCTGGATTGGCTCTCGGCTTGATTTCGCACCTAACGATGAGATGGCCCGTTCCCTGGGTGTGCGGGTCATCGCCTTGGACAGGCCCGGATGCGGCGAGTCCGACTTCAAGGGTGACCGTCAGCTGCTGGATTGGCCCAAAGACGTTTCTGAGGCCGCAGACAATCTGGGATTCGGGCAGTTCGCCGTGTGCGGTCAGAACCTAGGGGACAGTCTACGGGACGGTCCTGGGTGCGGCACTGCTGGGATTGTCGGGGAAGCTACGGACGTTGATTCGCGCAGCCGGTCAGTTGCCCGGCACCACCTGCCTCAATTCCTCGAAGAAGTTCTGGACGAGGATGAGCCTCGCACTCGCGTCAAGCGTTAGGCTCAACAACTGCCACCTCCGCGGCTCGATCGGTCGTCGGGTGAGCCCCGTAGATGACGACCTCCTCGGTCTTACCGCGTAGCGGAACGGCTCCCACACGCTTGAATTCCTCGCGTCTGCCAGAGTCGAGTCCTGCTAGCAGAGATTCCGAGACCAACAGGTCAAAACCGACCTCATTGCACTTGGCCTGAATCCTCGATGCTGTGTTCAAGACGTCTCCATGATATACGTGCGCTCGCTGCAACGTACCTACTTCGGTGACGACAACTAGACCACCATGGACGCCAGCCTTGAACTCAGGCGTGACATCGTAACGCTTTCGATAAGCCGCGGCCGCCTCCTCCAATGCAGCTCGCATCGCCTCGAAGCAGGCGAGCCAGTGCGGTCGTTCTCCAGCCTGACCGCCCGGCCAGACGATCACCACCTCGTCGCCCACATATTGGTGTACTTCGCCTTTCGCCTCGTGAATCGCGCCCGAAATATCGTTGAAGAAGTCACGCAGGAACGCGCTGAACTGTTCATGACCCAAGCGCTCGGCGATCGTAGTGGAGCCTCGTATATCCACGAACATGAAGACAGCGTGCAGCTCCCGTGGCCGACGGTACTTGCCAAGGATCAAACGGCCAAAGTTACGCGTGCCTACAAGCAGCACGACCTGGGCTGTGAACGTGGCAAAGAAGACGAAGACCGTGGACAACACTAGGTCGGGGAGGAAAAGCGGCCCAGACCACAGGTCGGCAATGCACTGAGCGTAGGAGCACTCCCCTAGAGTCGCGGGCTCAATCGGGAGGACCAGGGACAACGAGACCGCGACGAAGAACGAGTAGATGATCGTCCGTACCATCAGGACCTGGACGAACGCTCGTTGGCGAAACCATCGCTGCACGACGCTCTGTTCAGCGATTCCAGCAGCTAGGCCAAGGAGCAGACCGATCGCACCCCCCTCAACATAGTTGGCCAAGGTATGAGGGAAGAAAAGCGCATTGTAGACGAGACCAAACAGGATGCCGACGGCTGCAAAAGGGACGAGACCCTCGAAGGTCAGCTTCACTCGTTCGGACATCCCTCAAAGGTTTGTGCGGGGTCGCGCCCACCTGGCCCAACTCTTCGAAGAACTGCTATCCACCACCGCGCTCTTCAGAGTCTGATTAGAAGAATCATTAACAGGGCAGATGCCAGGCTAGCAAAAGCCGCTCTGATTGAGTTCCATCGGTTCCAACGCGGTTCGAAGTCCTGACGAGCTGCTCTTCGCGTTGTGTCATCCAACTCGTCGACCTTCAGCGTTTGTAGCTTGTTATTTAACGGTACGTTGACGGTGAAGGTCGGCAGCTGGACGCCGAGGAGGTATGCGAGTGCTGCGAAGACTATGAGCAGAAGTCCCGCTCCATCCAATTGCCCGATGCCAAGCACCGCCGAAGTCACGAGGGCCACGACCGAGCCGACCCAGACCAAAACAAACATCGGCTGATTCTTCTGGATAACGCGATCCATCACCTGAAAAGCTCGGATAAACTCCCTGTCATCTAAGCTTCTTATGCCCGGCATCGTCACCAAGGCAAACGCGAACAAGAAGCCTGCGACCAGGGAGCACAGAAACGTGGCCAAGATCAACGCAATCTGAAAGATTCCCATGATTCAGCGAATGTCTTGAGTAGGGGGCGTACCACTAGGCTGGCATTTGGACGGATGTTTGACCAAGGCGGACCCGATCAGGGCCAACGTCCCCCGACCGATATGAGCCGGTCCATGCCCCAAGCTCCGCCCGAAGTCATGACGATACGTCCCAGACGCCCGCAGCTGCGCTCCGGCGTGCAAAGTCGGCGAAGTCCCCCGGTTCGCGACCCAGCGCTCGACGGACGCCGTCACTGAGGTACGCGTTGCGGCCATCGAGGACGGTGGCAAACAGATAATTCAGTAGCCACACGATATCCTCCGGCAGGCCCAACTCGGCCACGCCGGCCGAGAACGCCTCGGATGGTATCTGGATATACCGGATCGGGCGTCCCGTAGCCTCGGCGATTTCGCCCACCGCTTCTGCGAACGTGAGGAGTCGGGGCCCGGTGAGTTCGTATACCTCGCCCGCATGGCCGTCCTCAATCAGCGAGGCGACAGCGACATCGGCGATGTCGTCCACGTCGACGAATGGCTCGGGGATGTCACCGGCGGGGAGCGCGATTTCGCCCTCGAGCACCATGCCGAGGAACTCCCCCTCGGAGAAGTTCTGGGAGAACCAGCTGGCGCGGACTACGGTCCACTCTACATCGGGACGCTGGATGATCAGCTCACACCGCTGCGCCTCCTCCTCTCCGCGACCCGACAGGAGGACCAACCGTCGGACCCCGCGCTCCACGGCTCGCTCGACAAGGGCGCGGATGGCGTCCGTCGCCCCGGGGATGGCGAGGTCGGGCGCGTAGCTTATGTATGCGGAGGTGACTCCATCGAGCGCTGAGTTCCAGGTGCTCTGGTCCCCCCAATCGAAGGGCGGGTCGCCAGCTCGAGACGCTACGCGCGTCGGCACGCCGCGGCTCGAGAGCCGCTCCACAACGCGCCGCCCGGTCTTGCCGGTCCCGCCAAGAACGAGCGTGAGTGCTTCAGGTTGTGTCATGCTGTTCATGTCGCTGGACCTCCTCTGATACCGTAGCCATCCCGCCCTCTCCGATTTCACGCTCGATGTGGTAGCGGCCTTCTAGGGCAGCGTTCAGGCGGGCGATGGGGTCGGTCACTGGGGTCACGATCGGGAACTCAGGGGCTCACCGGGTAATCACGCCACAGCCAACGCATGGTTTCCGGAAAGATCGCGCCACCAT
This sequence comes from Longimicrobiales bacterium, assembly GCA_965215925.1. Taxonomy (GTDB): domain Bacteria; phylum Gemmatimonadota; class Gemmatimonadetes; order Longimicrobiales; family Gaopeijiaceae; genus JAAXGI01. The sequence continues at coordinate 217,276 of CBDCEQ010000003.1, forward strand.
GTTCGCGGTTGTGTCCGCCGTCTCCCCATGCCGTCTCAACGTCATTCCCAGCAAATTCGAGCGAGCTAGCCATTTGCTGATTCGCGAGCCACCAGTTGCCGGCCCACGCATTGATGTCTTGCGTGCCGTCTTGCAGGAACACGCGGATCGGCTTGGGTGCGCTCCGTCTGATGAGGTCGGGGTAGACGTGACCTCCTCGGATATTCGTGAAGCTGCCCACATGACTCACCACCTTCCTGAACTTGTCGGGGCGCTCCCAGGCCACAGTGAACGCCGCGATGCCGCCTGAGCTCATTCCGCCAATCGCCCATCCCTCTGGGTCCTCCGTGATCCGATATGTCTTCTGCACCTCCGGGATAATCTCTTCGATTAGGAACCGAGCGTATCGGTCTGACAGCACGTCGTACTCATTGCTCCGGTTACGCGCCGGGCCATCAGAAGGGTCGCCGATTCGACGGCCGGGATTGACGAACACGCCAATCGTGACCGGCATATCTCCCACGTGAATAAGGTTGTCGAACACAATGGGCACCCGTACTTCGGCCGTCTCATCGACATACCAGCGTCCGTCTTGAAATACCATGAGAGCAGCCGGGGTCTCATCGTCATATTGAGCCGGCACGTAGATCCACCAGTCACGTTCAGTGTCCGGGAACACCTGACTGTCGGCCCAACGGAGCTGGATCACCTCTCCCCTCGGTACACCGGGTTGACGGTGGGAATCAGGGCCCAGCTCGAATGTCTCCTGGGCAACAGCGACTCCTGGCATGAGTACGATCAGAATCGCGATTGCAGATTTCATGGCCCCTCCTAGCGGTGCGGGACTATGTGCCAAAGCTGACAGCGGATCTCACGCTCGACGCGGTAGCGGCCTTCTAGGGCAGCGTTCAGGCGGATGACGGTATCAGTCATGGGTCCGGCACCACCTGCCTCAATTCCTCGAAGAAGTTCTGGACGAGGATGAGGCGCTCAGGCTGAGAATCCTCGTCTTCCGAAACTGTGCCGATAGCGTTCTGCGCGAGGATCAGGCGGTCGCCGTCGGGATGGAGATCATAGGCGACCACGTTCCCACCAAAGCTCTGGACGATCTCTCGGGCAAACAGCGAGTCTCTGGAAAGCACAACCGGGGTTGGCTCCCGCTGGATGCGAGCCGCCATGAAGGTCCATCCGCCTGGGCTCTCGGGCCTCCAGTAGTACACTGTGTTGCCATCGGGTGACCAAGAAGGGGCCACTCCTCCACCCTGCGACACCGGCGTTCGTTCGCCTGGGTCAGGGAAGCTGCGAATGTAGACTTGATTCGCTCCCGATTCATTCGAGTGATATGCCGCCAGGGTGCCATCTCGTGAGACCTTGATCGAAGAGAGACCGGCCTCCGACGACAGGTATGCTTCCGCCCTCGGATTGTCCGGGTCTGACAGATTGAGGGTCCAGAGATCCCGATCCACTGGGCTCCCTGACCCCGATTCGAACACGATGAGCGTGTCCGACGGCCACTGGGTCGGCGCTTGGGTTCCCGGTAGCGTGATCAAGGATCTTACGGGTGAGTCATCGTCCAAGTTCTTGACGAACAGATCGTATGACTCGGTCCCTTCCCGACCGGAAGAAAACGCAATGCGGGTCCCGTCGGGTGAGAAAACGCCCCATTGGTTCGCGCCTTCGAACGTGAGCTGCCTCGGCGTCGTCCCCAGAGTCACGTTGTACGTGTAGAGGTCGTGCAGGAAGCCGGGAGCTCTGTTGAGCGAATATGCCACCGACTGTTCATCGGGAGACCAGCTCACCCGGTGGATGGGCCGTGGATCTAGGGGGAGAGCCTCCTCGTTACCCTCTAGATCGGCCACAAGGAGCTGCGCCGGATCTGAAAAGAGATCGGTTAGCCTGCCTTCCACGTAGAGGAGTGTCCCGTCCGTGCCAACAACCATATCCGCCCATTGAGGACCCACACGCACGCCCTCGAAAAGCGGGATCGCGCTGCCGGTGAGTTCGAGCGTGTCGAGGTCGAAGGGTACAGCGAAGAGCGCCCCATCGGGCCGAACGTATACGATGTGACCTGTGGGCGCGTACCAAGCTCTGGCGACCTGCTCCAGGGCCAACGTCGACGAGCTGTCACCCAGGTCCACCACGTATAGTTGGTTCCCGGTGACCATGACCAAGGCTCCCCGGGCCCCCGGAAGGCCGGACGCCCAGGTCGGGGTCGCTCCCTCCCGTTGGAACGCTACGCCCAAGGGCTCGCCCCCGTCCTCCGAGATCCGCACAATCGAGACGGACACGGCGTTGCTTGTTTCCTGCTCGTAAAGGATGGTCCGGTCATCGAGCCACGCGAGCGCAGAGTTGTTTCCGCCGTCTGCGTCCTCGGCCAACCTTACCGGAGAACCCCCCACGAGGGGCCGCTTGAAGAGGTCGCTCCCTACGAAATAAGCGATCCACTGGCCGTCGGGGGAGTACACGACGTTCCGCCCCCGTTCGGTTCCAGGAATCGGTGTGATCTCTGTAGAGCCGCGCAGCTTTAGGGCCAATAGGACGTCCGTACCGGATGTGCCGACCGGGAGGATCATGCTGGATCCGTCGGGGGCGATCGCCGCATAGCGTCCGAACACTGTTGCGCCATCCCAAACTTCCGTGCTCAGGATCTGACGGGATACCCCCCGTGGTGGCTCGGGGCGGAGGAGCGACCAGGCCGCAACGACGCCAAAGGCGAGAGCCAGCGCATATCCTACTGCCGCGAAGCGCTTCCATGGCCCGACGTTCGCGGCCAGACCCTGGGAGACGTCCTCCCCATGCCGAAAGCCCGAATCGGCCAGCGCGGCGGCGAGGTCCTGCGCGGATGCGAACCGATCGGCGGGCAACTTTTCCAGCGCCTTCCGAATCGCGGCATCTACGTTCGGCGGGATCGACAGCCTGACCTTCATGGGAGCCGGTGCAGGGTCGGTCAGGATCTTGGCGAGCACAGCCTGAGCGGTGGTCCCCATATACGGAGGCTCGCCCGTCAGCATCTCGTATAGGACGGACCCGAGGGCATAGACATCGGTACGTGGATCAACGTCCCGATCACCCGTAGCCTGTTCCGGGGACATGTAATGCGGGGTGCCGACGCTGAGACCCGTCTCAGTGACCCTTCCGCCTCCGGCCTGAGCTACAGCCAGAGCAATCCCGAAGTCCGCTACGATGGGCTCGCCCTCCGCGCTCAGAAGGATGTTGCCCGGCTTAATGTCCCTATGCACCACTCCGTGCTTGTGCGCGTAGTCCAGGGCAGAGGCGACCTTCGTGGTGATTTTGAGCGCCTCGTCAACCGATAGTTGCTTCTCGCGGTCGATCTTGTCGCGGAGAGTGTCGCCCTCGATGTATGGCGTGACAAAGAACAGGGAGTCAATCCCAAAGTTAGTTGAAACTGGAGCGACCCCCTCGTCAGGCGACGGCATGTGAACTGCTCTCGGGAAGGGTGATCCCGAGCTCCTTCTGTATCGCGGCCCTGAGGAGCGGGAGGTGCCGGTAGCCGAGCAACCTCCGGAGCCGGGGCTCGATCTCGAGTAACACGGTCGCGAACCATCGGTGCTTCTGGCTCGAGGTCTTCCAGTGATCCACTCGTCCGCAGCGTTGCTCGGCCATGGCGTTGACGGATTCGAGTACGTTAGTGGTCTTCAGCGACCGGCCGACCAGAGGGAAGACCCCGAGCCGGTGGAGGGTCAAGGTCTCCTCGAACCCCTCGTTTAGACTGGCCACGGCAGACTGGTTCACCTCGCCGAGCTCGTGCTTGAGGGTTTTCAACGCCTGGGCGGCCTCCTTGTACGTGGGCCGTTGATACGCACGTTGGAGTCGCCGGCGCCAGTTCTTCTGCTCCGCCCTCGGCAGGTGCGAGATCACGTTCTCCCGTTTGTGCCACTGGCACCGTTGGATCAGCACCTGGTCCTTGAAGGCCGCGAGCACGCCGCTCCGGAGCCCCTTGGCCCCGTCGATCACCACGAGCGCTCCGGGCCGACAGATCGAGACCTCGGTCCTTCAGGCCCCTGAGGAAGGACCGGATCACCACCGCGTTCTCCGTGTCGGTCTGGACGAAGCCGAGGAACACCTTGTCCCCCTCAAGCGTCACGCCGAGCGCCACCACCATCTCGTCCTCGGCGAAGCTCTTCCCGTCCAGGACGAGCGCCACCACGTCATAGACCGAGAGGTCCCGCTCCTGAAACTCCTTCAGCCTCGCGGCGGTGGCCTTCTTGAACTCCCGCGAGACCCTCGACTTCGACAGCCCGATCGCTCCGGGCACCGCCTCGACCGCCGCCTCGTAGTCTCGGCATGAGATCCCGAGCAGCACCTTCCGAAAGAGCCCCTCGTCCACCTCTCCGGCCGAGCCGTGGAGTCGCTCGTACGATGCGAGCCTCACCTCTCCGGCCCGGCCCCGCACCCGAGGTACTCGCACCGGATGCCGCTGGCCGCCCAACCTCACCGACCCGGGGTTGTGCCCGTGCCGGTATCCGCTCTCGTCGTCCCCCTTTCGGGCGTGCCGCCGCCCGGCCAGCTCCTCTACCTCTTCCTCGAGCATCCGGCTCACCTCCGCCAGTCCAAGCGGAATCAGCTGCCGGATCAGCTCCACTCGCGGGTCCAGCTCCAGCGCCTGGATCTCCTCCCAACTCATCTCGCTCGGTTCCCCAAGCCGCCGGTCCTTCTTGCCCCGCTCAACCAGCCTCGGCATCCTTCCCATCGGTGGCCTCCTTCCTCTTTTGTTGGTCCCGTGGCGTGCTCGCACACCCACGTTGCCTGAGGTCGGAGGCCGCTTCAATTTCAACTAAAGATGGGACTCACTCAGGACCGCCTGCGCCGTGGTCCCCGAGTAGGGAGGCTCCCCGACTAGCATCTCGTACAGGACAGACCCGAGCGCATAGACATCGGTCCGGGGATCTACATCACGATCCCCGGTTGCCTGCTCTGGGCTCATGTAGTGCGGAGTACCCACGCTGAGCCCCGTCTCCGTGACTCTTCCGCCTCCTGCATGGGCCACGGCCAAGGCGATCCCAAAGTCCGCTACGGTCGGCTCACCCTTCTCACTGAGTAGGATATTTCCAGGCTTGATGTCTCGGTGGACCACCCCCTGCTCGTGGGCATAGTCGAGAGCAGAGGCGACTTTCTCGGTGATCTTGAGCGCTTCCTCGATGCTGAGCTGTTTCTCGCGGTCGATCTTGTCGCGTAGGGTGTCGCCTTCGATGAACGGAGCAACGAAGAACAGGAAACCGTCGGCTTCACCTGAGTCATGCAGCGGCAGTATATGCGGATGCGTCAGCTTCGCCGTGGTTTCGATCTCGGCCAGGAATCTCTCTGCTCCAACGACGGCAGCTAACTCGGCCTTCAAGACCTTCAAGGCCACGTTGCGGTTGTGACGCTCATCGTGGGCGAGATAGACAGTAGCCATCCCGCCCTCACCGATCTCACGCTCTATGGCGTAGCGGCCTTCTACTGCTGCGTTCAGGCGTGCAATGGGGTCGGTCACTGCTCGCCCATGCGCTGTCGCAATTCTTGGAACCAGTTGGTCACGAGGTAGACTTCAGCGGAGAAAGTGGTCCCATTCCCGCCTCCCGACTTCACCATGACGAACCGCGAGCCATCTGGGTGAATGTCCCAGGTCCGTACCGGGCCGGGGTTTGAGAATGCAGCGTAGCTGGGTTCGTCGAAGAGTACTTCGGGGGCAGACAACACGCTGAAGTCAGGCTCGATTGCAACATCAACCGCCAAGAACTGCGAGCCACTGCGATAGTAGAGCTTCCGGCCGTCTGGGCTCCAGACCGGTTCCGTGCCGAGTCCTGGCGAGACACTGTGCCGGCCCGTGATCACCGGGAAGCTATGCACATAGGCACGATACTCGCCGCTCTCGTCGGACTGATATGCGATCCATCGTCCGTCGTGTGAGATCTCTCCATTTAGCTCGTTCCACTCGGCCGTGAGGAAGTCCTGGACCTCGAGGCTGTCCGCGCCCGGACGCACGAGAAGTATGTCGCGTCCTCGGTCCGCCGAGGCATCATGGGCGACGACAATACTGTCGCCGGCGCTCACGTCGTTGACGTATTGCCCGCCAGGGCGATCCCAAAGCCGCGTGGCTTCTTCCCGCCCGTCGGCTGGCTTGGGGCCGATAGCCGTCAGAGATTGCTGCCTGGTCGCTGAAATAGAGATACTCGCCGCTCGTTGACCACACTGGCCACGAGCCCGAGGCGAACTGTGGGCTGGCTCCCGTCACGACGTCGTAAACACGAATCTCGGTGGCACCTCTTTCACCGTAGGCAATCTTGCTTCCGTCGGGTGAGTAGCGCGGCGCATCCATACCTCCTCCACTAAGAGGTAGTGGGGTTTCCACACCCTCCAGGTTCACCTCGACGAGGGTCCGCAGCCCGACGAATCCCCCCCCCGGACCGCTGCTGGTGTCGTAGATCAATGTGCCGGTTTCCGACACTGCGAACTGTGAGGCACCGCCACCGTAGACGGACAGCACGGGGAGGAGCGTGACGGGCGAGCCAGTAGTCTGAAGCGTCTCTATGTCGAACGGCACACCCATGAGCGCCCCGTCTCCGTGCCCATAGATCAGGTGACCCGTGGGTACGTAGCGTGGCTGGTTACCCGCAGGAACCAGCTCGCGTACCTCACCCGTCTCGATCTCGAAGAGGAAGATGCGGGAGTCCGTTGCACCGCCCGTGCCGAACACAACCGCCCGTCCGTTTGGCAGAAGATGCGGCCGGTTTACGTTCACGCTGTCAGAATCGAGCAGCAGCTCGGGGTCGCCGCCGGAGGACCCGACCCGGTAGAGGTTAGTCCCGGCACTGTAGACGATCGTGTCGTTGAGGCCCCATTGCGGGCTGTTGCCGGTTGCAACCGGCAGGGCCGGCCCGCCCGTGATGGGCACCTTCGAGATAGCACCAGAATTACTGAAGGCCAGCGACTGGCCGTCCGGAGAGAACGTGGGGTTTGAGGCCCCGTCCGTGTTGGGAAGCCGTCGCCACTCCGTGTCTTCGGCTGCACGGATGTAGAGGGCTGGACCTGATCCCTCTTCCACATGTCCCGCCACGATCCAGCGTCCATCGGGCGAGATTTCGAGCCTCCAGCCACCGACAGTTCCAAGGTCGAGGCCCATCACGTCCGACCTTGTGGCCACGCCGGGCTCAGTCGTCGGGGCGGGTTCAAGCCAACCCCAGGCCAACAAGGCGAGGGCCACCACCGCCACGGCGGAAACCCCTATGAACAAGCGACGGTCGATCCCAGTCGCAGGCGGAGGTCCCTCCACCAGCCCGGGCCCCGCGACGGGCTGTTGTCGTGTGCGCCTGACATACGTGAAGCTCTCGTTCTCAAACGCCGCCGCAAATTGCTCCGCTGTCTCGAAGCGGTCGGCGGGGAGCTTCTCCAGTGCCTTCGCAATCGCACTCCCCACATTCGGCGGCACCGTCCTTCGTACCGCCGTGATCGAGGGAGCATCTAGCGTGAGGATCTTCGCGAGCACCGCCTGCGCGTTGGGTGCCGCATACGGCGGCTCACCGGCCAACATCTCATACAGAACGCATCCCAACGCATAGACATCGGAGCGAGGGCCGATGTCACGATCACCCGTGGCTTGCTCGGGCGACATGTAGTGCGGAGTCCCTAGACTGAGCCCTGTCTCCGTGATCCTACCGCCGCCTGCCTGAGCAACGGCCAAGGCGATCCCAAAGTCCGCGACGAGTGGCTCGCCGCGCTCACTCAGGAGGATGTTGGCAGGCTTAATGTCTCGGTGGACGATCCCCTTCTCGTGAGCGTAGTCGAGAGCGTCGGCCACTTTCCCTGTGAGGGCCAGGGCATCATCCACACCAAGTTGATGTTCTCGGTCCAGCTTCTCCCGGAGACTCTCCCCCTCCACATAGGGCATGACATAGTAGAGGAAGCCGTCCTCTTCGCCCGAGTCGAATAGTGGGAGTATGTGAGGGTGTTGGAGGTTTGCGGTTGTCTTGATTTCGGTGAGGAATCGTTCCGCGCCGATCACTGCGGCCAACTCTGGCTTGAGGACCTTTAGGGCTACCTCACGCTCGTGACGCAGATCCTGCGCAAGGTAGACAGTAGCCATGCCCCCTTCGCCCAGCTCGCGCTCGATGGCGTAACGACCCTCAAGGGCAGCGTTGAGTCTGCTGATCGAGTCGGAGGGGTCGCTCATAGTCCCGCTGCTGGAGGAACGGCAACTACGCGCAAATGGGGCCTGCCAAAGATGTCCGCGGGTTAGATGGGCGGCAAGGAAGAACCCGGGCTGCTCCCAAAGCAAAGTACCAGCCTACGAGCCGCCGAGACTGGGGAATCGCGGAGTCCGGTGCCGGAGGGCTGAGCTGAATGGGGACTGCTCCATTATCTTCTCCGCATGGCTCTTTCAGTGGCGTCCCCGCGGACCTTAATCTCAAGCCCGAGGGGGTCTGGACCCTATACGGACCCTAACGCGAGTTCGCCACTCAACTACAAGAGTAGCTTACAGCTTCATAATCTGTTGTACATGAGGTGATTAGGCCTATTGGGGCGCTTAGCTCAGTTGGTTTAGAGCGCCTGCCTTACAAGCAGGAGGTCGCTGGTTCGAATCCAGCAGCGCCCATTGATGTAAAGCTATCTAGTTGATGTGATTACAGACACTGATGCTTTAAGCCGATTGTGTGGTATCCCCAGGGGGTCACCGAAAGGTCACCACACGGATTGGATTTCGGGGCGCAGGAGGTCGCCGGTTCGAGTCCGGCTGGCTCCACTAATGTAAAAGTAATAATGACAGCGACTTATCAGATGGTATAGTAGAGGCTCTGTCTTGTTAAATGGGGTGTAGTGCACGAACCGTGCACATGAGATTGGGCTAACAAGAACCCCGAGTCTCAACCGGGATCATTGAATGGGGTTCAGGGAGTCGCCGCTTCGAATCCGGCCGTCCCGACTCGGTAAGTACTAGATACACAGGCGATTACAGAAACGGGAGAGTCCGGCTCCGGGCTCAGTCCCCCCGAAGTCTGGATCCTGTTGGATGAAGTCGGTGGCGGGGCCAACCCGACCCCCGACCGGTTCGTCGAGACGACCGTCCCGCTCGATCGCTTCGTCCTCTCGAGGTCGTTTGGCCATCATCGTCCGGCGCCCCGGGGGCAACTGACTGTCTTGAGCCTGCCCGGCCTCGGGAAGCCCAGCCAGGATGAGAGCGAGTCCGACAGTTAGTTGGGTGATGAGACCGGCCGGTGAGCGGTCGAGCACCGGGAGCGCACCCAACCACGGTTCCCCGCCTCGAGGGCCAGTCGACTCACGCCCATCGCGAGACCGAAGCCGATGAAAACGGCCATGGTGCCTAGGGCGCCGAACGTGATCCTATGGATGCCGCCTTCGAGTGACAGCAGATCCGCGGCCAGCGCCAGACCTGCAAGGAGTACGAACAGAAACAGGGGGCGGTGCAGCATCTCGACGATGCGATCGTCGAGGTCAGTCGTGGTTCTACGTGCCCAGCGGGTGATCAGGCTGGAGATGACCCAGTCGGCAATCTTGGCGACCACAATGCTCAGAACGACGAGGACAACGGCTTGAAAGCGCGGGTCGGTACCCAGGTTGTCGAGCGCACCGAACCGACTCAGGAATCTCTCCAGAGCCTGCATCACTCACCTCCCGAAACTGCGGCAGGTAAACTGGGGTGTCCTCAAAGAAGTTCTGGACCGGAGCGACAGTAGGCGCTGCCTGTCATGGAGTGATACTCCCGTCTGCCGCCACCTCAAACGCCAGCCCCGGCTCGATCCCGTTCCCCGGCGTATCTACGACACGAGTGAGGAGGGTGCCGTTGGCCGACACGCCCTCAGTGCTGGCTCCTGTCGCGTTCAACGCGCAGGTATGCGGGTCACTGATTCGGATCCGCTGCTCGAACCCAACGGGCACATCCGTGCGGGTGATCTCCCAGAGGTTCGGCCCCATCGCCGTGAGGGCGAACGCCTGAAAGTCGCGCCACCCCGCGTGCAGGTGCGTGACGTTCACGCCCTGTACACACTGCGGAAACATCTCGGCGACGGCCGGGTCTGTGACGGTCGACGCCACGTAACTGAATACGACGGTGGCGAAGTTCGGAGGGGGGTTGGATCCGGTGGAGCGATCGCCGCACGCCGGGAGCCCAAGCAGTACGCAGACGACGAACGGGTAAGCACGCAAGCTGACACCTCGTGTGAAGCGGTGGAGTATCCCTCTTCCTTATCCGAATACCGGCCCCTCACGGGTCCGGCACGACCCGCCTCAACTCCTCGAAGAAGTTCTGGACGAGCCGGACCAGGATCGGGTTAGATAGTGCACGCTCAAAGAAAGAGAGTACGCCACCCCCGAGGACTCGGAGACGGCCCGAAGGTCTAGCCTGGGTTTGATCGGCAGCTAGAGCGCGACAACATTCTCCGCCGCGGGACCCTTCTCGCCCTGTACGACGTCGAACTCTACCTGGGCACCCTCGGCCAGGCTCTTAAAACCCTCTGCCTGAATCGCGCTGTGGTGAACGAAACAGTCTTTGCTGCCGTCCTCCGGCGTGATGAACCCGAAACCCTTCTGGTCGTTGAACCACTTTACCGTTCCCTTCGTACTCATTCTGTCGTGCTCCTTTGGTTTATTGGGTTGCGATGACACGTACTTGCCGACTACTGACTTGCGCTGAACCGCCGCGCGGTGCGTGACCATTCTGGCCACAAGAAGGCTTCAACGTGTACCGTGGACTCTCAGCGGGCAAGCGGAGCCCGGCGTCACTCCGGTCATGAGCGGTGCGGCAGTGCTGTCATCCATCGCCTTCCCTGATTGGGCTACTGGCCCCCAGAGGGATCCGCGAGACGGGCCCGGGGCCTCAATGGCTACGATGGCGGTGCGCAGCCCGACTCGCGGATCAGGCGATCCGCTTCGATGCTTTCCACTCGATATGTCACGACCCGCGGGTCCGTACCAGCCACCGCGCAATGGAGCCGATCGATTAGTCATCGGCAGGGTCGGCGCCTGGCAGTTTGTCGGTAAAGAGACTCGGATTGAGGTTGAGAAAGGACGGAGTGCGCTGACGAGCTTCGCTGAGATCGGCCCTGACATCCTGCACAAAGCTAAGCTCAGCTTCGGCCCAAAACTCCTGACCGCCCGGAGTGTTTAGGATCGCCGCTGTGTAGGCTTGCCAGGCACCCTTGTGATCGGAATCGAAGGTCTGGACCTTCTCGGCCGTAAGAACGTCGATGTAGTGGGTGAGGTAAGTGTACATCAACCAGTAGAACCGAAGCCGGTCGTCTGGCGTGAGCAAGCCTGGAGACGCTAGCCCGGTGCGCCAGACGCGAGCTGTATCTCCGTCGGCCGCGATCAGCGAATTCGTGTGGAGGTAGCCGGCGATCGTGTTCTGCTCGTGGGTGACTCGAGCAGCAGTCGTGGAGTGACTGACCTGGCGTGCGAGATAGAGGAGCGAGACGACTACCGCGAGCGCGCCGATGAGCTCGCCGACGCTACCCCAGGCGCTGATATCCATGAGACCGACCCAAGGAGTGGATAGTTCGCTCTTCGAACAACGGTACGTTTACGACTGTCCGACGTGTACTCGAATATCGATCCGCGTTTCCGTCTAACGGATCCGCGATTCTGCTGCGCGGCTAATGTGCCCTCCGCGGGCGTAGCGCGCGACCCCCCTGGGCCACGGTGTGTGCAAGCCGGTTCAGCCACCTCGTCGAGTCCAGATGAGGACCACGCCGCAGGAATTAAAGCCGTACTCGATGGGCGTGCTAATTCCGTGGTAGACCTCCATGGCACCGATCCACGCCAGTGGGAACTGGTCGAGATCCGCATCCAACGCCCGAACCCCGTCCACGTACACCGGCAAGATACAGCTGCCCAGGCTCAGACTGGAGGCCCGCCCGCTCACGGCTACCGCGTCGAACCCCCTGCGCTCCACCCTCACGCCCGGAACCCGCCAAAGGATGTCCGATAGGTACGTCGGGTTGATTTCGTCCAGGTCTGCCCGCGTGAACTGCTTACCCCAGAGGCGGGAACGCTGGTAGAACCCGTTCCGTTCGAGGTACGCGGAGCGGACCGTGACCTCGATCGGCTCGAGCTCGATCGGCTGGGCGGACATCGAGGCGTTGATTTCGACCGTTCTTCCAGCTTGCACGATCAGTGTGGTCGTGTGGGAGGCGTAACCCAGATGCGTGAACTGGACCTCCATCAACCCCGGCTCCAGGTCCCTCAAATCGAAACGGCCACGTCCATCCGTCACTGTACCAGTGCGTGCAGGGCCCAGTACCGTGACCTCTACGTCTGCAACCCCACGGTTTCTGCCCTCCTCTGTGACCCGACCGAGGATGCGCCCCGGAGCCGGCGGGTCGTAGGTCGGGTCACGGTCCAGCAGAATCAGGAAATCTTCGCTCCAGGGAACCGGAAGTTCGCCCAGACGGATGCCATCGTATCCGACCCGCTCTGCCGTTATGCGATGTCGCCCACTCGGGAGACGACCGAGGTCGACCCGACCCAACTCGTCCGAGATCACCCGAATTCCGAGTTCGGGTAACTCCACAATCGCCCCACTGAGCGGCCAGAGTGAAGACTCGGGAAAGATGCGCCCCGGGAATAAGGGAGCAAGAAAACAAAGTGGCTCTGTGGCTATCTCCCGCCAGCCAAGATGCTCACCAGCATATCGGTCCTACGACGCCGATCTTAGCGGTGAGCGCCACAGCAACAGGATGAGATCGCACACTCATGTTTGAGCGAACAACCTTTCGGCACCGATCGCTGCAGCTAGCGCGGAAGCGTAGATCAGAAAGGCCCCGAACCCGATCGCGACAAGGAGAGATAGGCGAACGGACCACGGCGGCCATCTCGTCCACGAATTGACGAACCGTAGCATCCGAAATCGACCGATTGCCGGGATGGCCATGGCCGAGGCGAGGGAAATGACTCTAACAGCCCCAATCGCCCACGGAAACCGGCTATTAGAGGCGGCCACGAGGAAAACAGTTCCCAGAACTGCCCGACCTACGATGCTTACTAGGAACCCGGTCGAAGTGCTCCACACTCGTTGAACGAACCTGATTAGAGCGGAGGGGACGAGTAGTCCGATCACCCCGGTCAATACGATGAGGAGTCCGATTACGGGAACCGCTATCAGGGCGAGAACCCTCCACGTCTGCTGGGGCGCAAGAAAGAGGTCTGCCTGCCGGAGGTAATCATTCAACGAGGGAAGCCCGACCGCTGCCCGCCGCGCATCCACATTGGCCGAATCCTCGATCGGGTAGAGCTCCATTCCTCCTCCGTCGAGGATCGTGAACTGCGTACCGTATAGCTGTGGACGGTCTTCCTGAATCGCAACGCGGTCGGTCAGGTAGGCCACTTCCCCTCCGGTCGCCACTCCGACCTCATAGGCAGCTTCTAGGAGGCGGAGCACCTCCTTCTGGAACTCTGGATCAGGTGAATGCTGAGCGATCAGGTACGCGGAGTGGGCCGCATCTTCACCGACTACCGAGTGACCGGGCCAACCGCGTTCCGCGATCACCTGCTCTAGCCAGTTCGTATTTGCTGAGTCGACCGCCAGCATACGGAGCTGCAAGGCCGAATCCGGCTCTTCGCCCTGCTGCATGAACTGCACGAGGGTGTCACGTACCGCTTGATCTTTCAGTTCTCGGGCAAATAGCTCGTCTCGCAGGGCTTCGTCCAGACGGTCCGTTGAGCAACCGCTGATGAGCGCGGTAATCAGCAACAACAGGATGGAGAATTTGCGTCCGATCTTTGACCTCCCGTCATGGGCCCGGCACCACCTGCCTCAACTCCTCGAAGAAGTTGGTGACGAGGATGCGTGGGCCTCAAATCACCAGACCCCGGCCTCCCGCATGACGACCTCACACTTCTCGCGAATCTCGGTGGCGACTTCGAACGGATCGCCCTCCCGAAACTCCGATCGGAAGAGCTCGACCGAGAGCGCGCCGTCGTACCCCTTCTCTGCCAGCCTCTCGATACTGCCGACTACCGGAGCGATCCCGTCTCCGGGAATCAGCCGGGCGTCGTTGTTGACCAGCTCACGAGGGATGTCTAGCAGGTCTTGGAAATGCGCGTGCGCGATCTCGCCCGGCTCAAGTAGGTCCAGTTCGTCGAACTTGCTCAGCCCGGAGGCAAAGTGGAAGAAGTCCAGCATAGGTCGCACCTGTGGATGAGCGGCTTCCCGCAAGACCTGGAGCGTCGATCTCAGCGTCGACAGATGCGTAGATGTTCGTATGAACTCGACCATGGTGGTGAGACCGAACTCGGCGGTAATCTCCCCCACTTCGCGGATGGCGTCGGGTGTGGCCGCGAAATCCTCAGCCGTGACGGGCCGGGTCGTGATCGATGGGCAGTACATCTTTTCCAACCCGAGCGTCGCAAACTGCTCGCAGCGCACTCGCCACGTTTCGAGTGACGCCTGCCTCTCGGGACCAGGAATCCAGATGTCGGGCAGGACCGCTGCGGCCGAAACGGGCGTCAGCTCCAGGTCGGCAAGCACACGCCGAGCAGCGGGAAGCGTGTCCGTCTCGAGGAAAGCGTCGAGAAGCGTGTCACTCAGCTCCACGTATTGGATCCCCGCGCGCGCCCAAGCCTCGAGCGACCCTCGGTAGCCAGCTCCGAAGGATGTGTTCTGATGGATACTGAGCTGCATGGTCGCCATTGGCCCGCCCTGCTGGCGAACACATCGTGCCAGCGCTACCGTCGCAGCAGTCAGTAGGAAGGTCCGTCGGTTGATCATGGCCGTGTTAAGGACCGGTCAGCCCGGAACGCCTGCGGTCCGATGCACGTGCCACCTCAGTGCTGCCACCTCTTGGCCAGTCGGCGGCTCTCCGGACCGCAAGGCTGGCTCCGGAGACGGTCTTCAATTGGGGACCAGGCGCTCGAGTTCGGCGAAGAAGTTCTGTACGACGATGAGGCTGGGGACGGGTCGTGCGCCCGGTGGCTGACGAACTATCGCGAAGCGTTGTGCGTCCAGATTAACGTCGAAGCCTCCCACGTATCCTTCCATCGAGAACAGCACTTGAGGGGAGCCAAGAATGAGCGATGCTTCACCGCTCACGCGGCGGGTCATCATGAAGCCCTCGGCGCTTCGATAAAAGAGCTCGTCCCCGCTCCGGCTCCAGACCGGGAAGCTACCCGGGCCCACGGGCAAGGTCGGCGCTGATACTTCGGTGAACGGTGAAGGGACGATAGCCAACTCGCTCATACCGGCTTCTGCCGACTCGTACGCGATCCAGCGTGCGTTCGGCGATACAGCAAGGTTGACACCATCGCCGGTGCCAGTGACCACTGACCGGCGCTCCGTGACATCTGCTCCGACCTCCGATGCGTAGACCGTCCCATCCTCGTTATAGACGAACCACCGACCGTCGGGGGAATACGAGACACTAGCCATTACGCCGTCACCGTCCTGCAGGAGCTCTGCCTGCTCCGACCCGTCGGTCGGCCTAACGAAAAGGTCCGAAATCGCGATGCGACGCGAGTTAAAAGCGATCGAGCGCCCGTCCGGAGACCACGTGGGTCCCGAGCCCCCTTGGGACGTGAACTGACAGAACGGTCCGTCGGACAGCTCCTTGATCCAAATATCACCCCCATGTTCGATCGCAATTCGAGTCCCGCCCGGCGACAACGCCAACCGGGGGAATCGATTTCGGACGGGCTCGACGGGCATCGCGATTCCGGCGCGATCGACCCAGACCAGCTCCTGGCCACGATGGAAAGTCGCGCGTGGGGAGCCAATCGATTAAGACCTTCCGCTCGTGCCTTAGATCCTCGGCCAGATAGACCGTGGCCATCCCACCTTCGCCAATCTCTCTCTCGACGCGGTAGCGGCCCTCTAGGGCTGTGTTCAGGCGGGTGATGGGGTCGGAGGCACTCATGCGCTCAAAATGCGCCTCGGACCCGCAAACCGCGAGCAAGTCCTTCTCGCGCAGGATCGGGCCGACGCCCTTTCCGGATTGTTACTCGGCCACGGGCCTACCAAAGACTGTGTACAACCTCTGATCCGTGAAGCGCCGTTACCTGGCACTTCGGTGCCCACGCGGCCAGCGCCGGAAAGCCATCCCATTCCGTTGTACCCATGCGCCAGTGATCGGCCACTCCCGCGGGAGTGGCGTAGACTTCCATTAGCACGAACGACGTATTTCCCGTTGGCTCAGAGCCCGGGTCAAGCGGATTCGATAGGTCAGCGCCCTTAACCACGTTGTACCTCAGCAAGGCCAGTTCACCTTCACGGTGGTGTGAGCGTGCCATCCAAGCAGCGTGACTTTCGAAAACGGCATCACCCTCTGCGACATCGTCCGGTCCGCACGTGAAAGTAATTGTGACTTGGGTGTTCCCTTGGTGTGACATGGCTCCTCCCTGTTATTTGTGAACCTCAAGAGCGTCCTCGGACCGCGCTACGCTAGTTGCTCAGTCTCGCCCCGATGCAACCGCCATCCCGCCCTCGCCGATCTCACGCTCTATGGCGTAGCGGCCCTCTAGGGCAGCGTTCAGGCGGGTGATGGGGTCGGTCATGGGTCCGACGCTCAGCAACCAAACGCAGCTGGAAAGAGGGTCCGAGTCCTCCTGCCCGCTGTACTCACGATCCACTGGCGCGTGTAGATCCTGACCTGTCCTGCCTGGTAGGTGCGGCCAGCGGAGAAGGGAGAAGCGCCCGTCGAGAAGGCGCCGCCACCGCCATAGAGGCCAAAACCGACCGTGGGTCCGTAGAATTCGGCCAGGGCCAAAGATTCGATGGGAATTTCGTCGAGTTCAGAGACCGCATGCCCAAACGAGCGCCGCTCGTCGATGCAAACCAACAACTGGCCCTCTCTGTCACGGAC
This sequence comes from Longimicrobiales bacterium, assembly GCA_965215925.1. GTDB lineage: Bacteria > Gemmatimonadota > Gemmatimonadetes > Longimicrobiales > Gaopeijiaceae > JAAXGI01. The sequence goes on from CBDCEQ010000003.1 coordinate 234,060, forward strand.
TCTTCGGCAGAGGTCCCCGAAAGCGGCGGCACACTCGTAGGCCAGCGGCCACCTCCGCCGGACGAGATCGAAGGCGCTACCCCCGCCTAGCGTCACGATCCGGTCGCGATCAAGGACGGACACCAAGCCGGAGTAAGCATTTCGTCTGCCCTTCATCCCATCAGCGAGCGCGCTGAGAGCACTCTCGTCAACGACGGTAATCCCCTCAAGCGTGATCGGTGCAGGCTCTAGCTGAAGTAGGGAGCTCTCCAGCGCGGCAGATTCGGGAAGTTCGAAGGTCGTCGGCTCGTATCCGAACTGATCTGCATGCAGAACGTAGCGGGTCGATCGGTGCAATTCGATCGCAAAGTTGCCTAACCAGTCCGTGAACACCGCGTTTGTGGAATCTCCTGCGATGACGAGAGCCCCCGCCACGGCCTCGCCGGATGCTGCATCTTGCACGCGGCCATGGATGATGACGGGGATTTGGGCAGCGGCAGGGAACCCTATCAGGACTCCCAGCACGAACGAGACTGCCCGTGCCGTTCTAATCCTAAGACAAGTAGCAGAACCCCAGCTTCTCGGAATCACTGCTCCTCCGTCGCAACCGCTCAACGAATAGCTACCATACGGGAGCGCCTCACCACGTAATCCCCGCCTCTTCGAGTAACGCCTGGTATCGGGGGTCATCCTCCTCTCCGTGAGGTCACCGGAACAGCACCTCCTTGCTCTCCCTCACGCCTTGCTCCCCCACTTGGTTACAGGACATGATGCGGCGTAACCCGAACTTCCGTCAATTCGTCTCCAATCCAAAGGAGGAGATCGCATGACTCGACTCATTGAGGCCCTTCTCAACGACTACGAGCGGGGAACGGTCAGCCGAAGAGAGTTGGTGAAGGCTCTCGCTCTAGGAATCGTGCCGGCTGGGTTGACGAGCCGTCGTGGAGCGTTTCGGCAGCGGCGTGAAAGCCCGAGACAGGACGGCGTGCTACGAGGAATCAACATCAATCACGTCAACCTCCAAAACTCGGACCTCGACCGGTCGGTCGACTTCTACCGAGAACTCTTCAGTCTGCCTCCTAAGAGGGAGGTTCCAGGGAGCCCCTATGCGTTGGACCTAGCAGACGGGCTCTCGTTTCTGAGCGTCCCCCAACGCGAGCCCAGTGGCGACATCGATCACTTCTGCGTGGGCGTGGAGGATTTCGAGCCCAATCGGGTAGCGACCGCAATCAGGGAGGCCGGTCTGGACCGTGATCTCCGTGTTGGCAGTGACGTCGTATCCCTGAGGGACCCCGAAGGCATCAGAGTCCAGATCTCGCGGCCGGGCTGGGACGGATAGGAGGAGTCGGGCGGGCTCCAGACTAGTTCTTCCCCCCTCCTGACAGCCCAGCCTATTGGCCCATCAGCTCTCGAACACGAGCTACAGCCTGCTGGAGATTGGTATGAGAAAGCCAGCCCCCGTTTCGGAGTCACCGTACTATGCGGTGCTCCAATCGTGAAACGGGCTCGAGGCCCACGAAAACGGAGGCTGGCCAGATGAATACCCGAGCGATGAGCGAAAACGTAACGATCGGAATCGATGTCGGCGACCGCTTTAGCAGCTTTCATGTCCTCGACCACCAAGGGGTGTGTCTCGAACAGAGCCAGATCCGCACCACGCCCGAGGCCCTTCGCTATCGGTTCCAAGACCTCAAGCGTGCTCGCGTCGTCCTCGAGGTCGGCACGCACTCACCGTGGATCAGTCGTCTTCTCAACGAGCTGGGTCACGAGGTGATCGTCGGCAATGCGCGCGACCTGCGTTTCATCTACGGCAGTCACCGTAAGAGTGATCTCGTCGATGCCGAAGCACTCGCTCGGGTCGGGCGTCTCGACCCGAAGCTTCTGCGCCCCATCGAGCACCGCGGTGAGCACGCTCAGCACGATCTTGCCGTCCTGCACTCTCGCGATGCGCTGGTCCGGGCGCGTACCACGCTCATCAACCACTGCCGTGGGGTTGTGAAGACCGTCGGTCACCGATTGCCCAGCTGCTCTGCTCCCAGCTTTCATTCGCGCTGTCTGGAGCACGTGCCTGATGAGCTGAAGCCTGCACTCGGCCCGGTCTTCGAGACCATCGCCGATCTCACACGCCGCATCCTCAGTTTCGAGCACACCATCGAGCAGCTGTGCCAGGACGACTATCCCGAGACCCGCGTCCTGCGACAGATCACCGGTGTGGGTGCCCTGACCGCACTGGCCTATGTGCTCGTCCTCGAAGACCCTCGTCGCTTCCACAAAGGGCGCAGCGTCGGCGCCTACCTCGGCCTGACACCCAAGCGAGCCCAGTCGGCTGATCACGATCCCCAGCTACGCATCACCAAGGCTGGCGACTGGTTCCTACGCAGGCTTCTTGTTCAGTCCGCTCAGTATATCCTCGGTCCCTTCGGGCCCGACACTGACCTGAGGCGCTGGGGGCTCACACTCGCAGGGCGTGGTGGTAAGAATGCCAAGAAACGCGCCGTCGTGGCTGTTGCTCGCAAACTCGCCGTCCTCCTCCACCACCTCTGGGTGAGGGGCGAGGTCTATGAACCGCTTCACCTACCGCGGCACCAACACGCCGCCTGAACTCAGGACTCCTCACAGCCATCCTACGGAGGCAAACGGTACCCGTTCTCGCATGGACACTCGAGCTCTCACCGCCCGATCCGGACGACTGCGCGTATCCCTCTGGTCCCTCGAGGCCGAGCTGGAGATCTGCAGCGTCCGTTCGGAGCGGATCCCAACCTGCACCCGGGGCATTTTTCCCGATCAGAGTGCGTATGGAAGCATCGCGGACGAGCTCCAGTGCTCCGACCCAGTTCGGGCGCCACGTCGCCCCTTTACAACTAGGCTTTCTCATGGAAGGGATACGGAACTGTGGCCAAGCTGTGATGCTGCGTGAAGATGCTCGTGGGTCAGAGGGGGAGCCAGAAAGATCGACGCCTACGCGGTCACGGCTCCGGCACCACCTGCCTCAACTCCTCGAAGAAGTTCTGAATGAGGATGAGGCGCTCTGGCTGCACATAATCGTCCTCCGAAGTCGTGGAGCTGACGTTCTGCGCCGCGACCAGCCGGTCGCCGTCGGGATGCAGGTCATAGGCGACCCTAGGCCGGCCCCATTCTGCTTGCCCCCCATCCAACCCACGTAGCATGTTTCTTCCGCATCACAGCTTGGGCGCAGTTCCGTATCCCTCCCAGCAGCGGGACTATGAGCGACCCCTCCGACAATCCTGAGCGAGCCGGCGACAAGAAGTGCTCGTCCACACGTAGCACAATCTCCATGATTGGCGGCTGGGGCCCGGCTGCCGTGGCGTATTTGGGCGCTCTCGTCTTGGCGGGGCCGTCCTGGGCCTTAACCGGCCCTTACTCGGATCCGGTGGGCTCACCGCCGCGCGCTCCGGGCGACATGCAGGAGCGGGTGGTCCTTGTCACCGGCTCGACCAGCGGGCTCGGGCGAGAGCTTGCGCTCAGGTTCGGCCGGGCCGGCGCGCACGTCATCGTCCACGGGCGGAATGTGGAGCGAGGGAACGAGGTGGCCGCAGCGATTGAGGCGGAGGGTGCCGGGAGCGCGCGCTTCTACCAGGCGGATTTCGCTTCCTTCGATGAGGTCCGCGAGTTCGGGGAGGCGATCATGCGCGACTACGATCGGCTCGACGTCCTGATCAACAACGCCGGTATCTCCGGCTCGTCCGACAGCGCCCGCTTGCCCTCCCGGGAGCGACAGCTCAGCTTCGACGGCCACGAGTTGCGCTTCCAGGTGAACTACCTGTCCGGCTTCCTGCTCACCCGGATGCTCCTCCCGATGATCGTGGAGAGCGCCTCGTCCCGGATCGTGAACGTCTCTTCCGGCGCGCAGAACCCGATCGACTTCGACGACGCGATGCTGGAGGCGGACTACAGCGGGGGGCGGGCCTACGGACAGAGCAAATTGGCCCAGATCCTCTTCACCTTTGATCTAGCGGAGGAGTTGGAGGGAACCGGCGTGATCGTGAACTCGCTACACCCGGCGACGTTCATGGACACCCCGATGGTGCGCAACCCGCGCACCACGGTGGGTGAGGGTGCGGATGCTGTGATGAACCTCGTGGAGACCCCAGGGCTCCAAAGTGGCCAGTACTTCAGGGGTCAGACCCCCGACCGTGCGAACGCCCAGGCGTACGACGAAGGGGCCCGCGCGATGCTGAGGGAGTTGAGCCGGGAGTTGACGGGGCTGGACTGAGGGGAGTGCACGGCCGAGATAGAACTATGAACGATGCCACCGACCCCATCACCCGCCTGAACGCTGCCCTTGAGGGCCGCTACCGCATCGAGCGTGAGATCGGCGAAGGTGGGATGGCTACGGTCTACCTAGCTGAGGATCTGAAGCCGTGGAAACGGTAGACATGATGATCAGGAGGACGGAGCTGACGAAGAAAGAGGTGAAGCTCGCAGCTCAGGCCGCCCAGCTCATCGAGGAACGCGTCAAGGCTGGCAAGGCGGGCCAGAAGTGGGTGGGACGCACGGCGGACGCCTTGGTTAGTGAGAGGGTCGATGACTCTGGGAGACAGGTCACTATCCTCAGCGTGGCGCACGCTATGTATAAGGAGGGGTGGTGATTGACAACGGGATGCCGGATTGAGCGACGAGGGCGAAAGCTCGCGTGACGATGGTGAGACGGGGCCGCGGGTCGAGATCCGATACTGCACTAGGTGCAGGTTCCTTACGCGTGCCGCATGGATGGCGCAGGAACTCCTGATCACATTCGAGGACACGATCGGTGAGGTCGCTCTACGCCCCACTACGGGGGGCGTGTTCACAGTCGCGATTGATGGAGAGGTGATCTTTTCGCGAGACATGGAGGGGCGGTTTCCGGAAACGAAGGAGTTAAAGCAGCGAATCCGTGACCGAATCGCTCCCGGAAAGGATCTCGGTCACTCGGACGGGTGAAAGGACTTCCGAACCGGCCATGACTCACTCATCACCACAGTTCCCGGAAACGCTGGGGGGACGCTCCCTGCCCGTCCCTTTCTTACGCTTCCTAGAGCTGTACCGTGCAGGCCGCTTCTGGGACAGCCATGAGGCCCTAGAGGATGCCTGGCGAGCGAGAAGGAGCGACTTTTACCAGGCGCTGATCCTTTACGCCAGTGCGTGGGTTCACTGGCAGCGGGGGAACGCGCATGGGGTTCGGGCGCAGCTCCGAAAAGCCACGGAGCGTCTGGATACCTATCCGGCCGCATACCTGGGGCTCGACGTCTCGGAGCTGCAGGCCCACTGTGTCACGGTCGGGAAGGAGGTCGCAGAGAACCCCGACGACTGGCCCGACCGCGTCACACCTCTGCCGCTTTCGCTCCAGCCGGATCGTCTACAGGGCGACGAGGTGGAGCTTGGGCATTAACGACAAGGCGCGAAGAAACGTCACTCCTTTCTTGCAGGCCGCCTAACCGACCAGCATTCTTTCTTGGCTTCACAGTTGGGCGCAGTTCCCGTCTCCTCTAGCAGTGGGACTATGAGCGACCCCTCCAATCCGGCTTCCATGAGTAGGTATAGATACCGCCTCGGCAACCGGGTGTCCCTGGGGGCGATGGTACCCGCGTGTTCCATCCTCTTGTTCGGATGCCAGAGCCCAGAGACCGGCGGAAACCTCGATGCAGAAGGGGCTTCGGAAGAGGTGGTGGATCCGGATGCTCCAGGGGTCCGACAGACCGGACCAAATCAGTACGAAGCAGTGATATTCGCCTTCGAAGGTGGTTTCGAGCCGGAGGAGGTCAGGGTCCCGGTGGGTGCCGAAGTTACGTTTAGGGTCCGATCGACGGACCTGGAGCACGGGTTCCTCATTGAAGGGACCGATGTGGAATTCGCGCTCAATGCCTTCGGCTTCGAGGAGGCCACCTACACCTTCAGCGAAGCGGGCGAATACCTGTTCATGTGCTACATCTATTGCAGTGGGGGGCATGACTATATGAGGGGAATGGTTATCGTCGAAGGAGGGGAGCAGGTGGGTGAGCCCGACCGGGCCCCGCAGTAGTGATGGCCGGAAGCCCCGGCCCGTGCCCTGCCTGTCGGTACCCACGGGGTCAAGGCAGGGAGTCCCGCCGCGGCCGAAGAGGCCCGATTCCCAGATGCCTGAACCCGGTATGCCCCAGGCGGCCAGAGTGCCCCAAGTGTGGGAGCACCCAGGCCCATACGGTCCTCAACGGGGGTCACATGCTGTGTGAGGGGAGGTGTAAGACCAACTTCGACCCGCGGCTAGGAGTGATTCTTACATGACCGACCCCATCACCCGCCTGAACGCTGCCCTCGAAGGCCGCTACCGCGTCGAGCGTGAGATCGGTGAGGGCGGGATGGCTACGGTCTATCTGGCCGAGGATCTCAGACATGAACGGAAAGTCGCGCTCAAGGTTCTGAAGCCCGAGCTGGCTGCGGTCGTAGGGGCCGAGCGGTTCCTGGCAGAGATCAAGACGACCGCCCAACTCACTCACCCGCATATCCTGCCACTTCATGATTCTGGAGAAGCTGACGGATTCCTCTTCTTCGTCACGCCGTACATCGAGGGTGACACGCTTCGCGACAAGATCGACCGCGAGAAGCAACTCTCCATTGAAGAGGCTCTCGACATTACCAAGAAGGTCGCTGCGGCTCTGGACCATGCGCACAAGCACGGGGTGGTCCATCGCGACATCAAACCTGGGAATATCCTACTCAGTGAGAAAGGTGAACCCACCGTAGCTGACTTCGGAATCGCGCTCGCAGTGGCGCAGGCCGGAGGTGGACGGGTTACCGAGACAGGTCTGAGCGTTGGGACTCCCCACTATATGAGCCCGGAGCAGGCTACTGGAGACAGGGACGTAGATCCTCGGACCGATGTGTATGCGCTCGGGTCCGTTCTCTACGAGATGCTGACGGGCGATCCTCCCTATCAAGGGAGCACCGCGCAGGCAGTCCTCGCCCAGATCCTCACAGCGGATCCCATATCCGCTACGACTAAGCGGTCGTCGATCCCCCCGAACGTGGATGCGGCGATCCGGAAGGCGTTAGAGAAGCTTCCGGCGGACAGGTTCGGGACAGCGCAGGAATTTGCCGGGGCGCTGCGCGATCCTCGGTTCAGGCACGCAGAGGAGGGCACGGCAGCGGGGCCCGAAAGAGTGGGCCTCTGGAACCGGCTTTCAGTCGCGCTGGCAGGGCTCTCTGCCGCTCTGGGCATAGGGTTGGCGCTCTCGGTCGGTGCACCGCAGCCTCCGACACCGCTCGCGCGCTTTGCCGTCGCCACGCCAGAGGGAGAAGCCTACGCCGCCAACCTCTGCTGCGCCTCTAATCTCGCTCTGTCTCCGGACGGCGAATGGCTTGCCTTTCTCACCGGGGAGGGGAGCCTGTACCGCCGCCGTGTCGGACAGCTCGCGGCTGAGCCGGTCTCAGGGGGTGAGAACGCAAGAGCGCCGTTCTTTTCGCATGATAGTCGTTGGCTTGGTTTTTGGTCCGGTGGAAGACTGCTCAGGGCCCCGATGACCGGAGGCCCTCCCGTGCCGATCGCCGAGACCTCGAACCCCCGGGGAGTGACCTGGGGTGACGACGACGTGATCGTCTTCTCCGGCGGAGATAGAAACCTACGAACCGTGCCGAGTACGGGCGGCGTGCCTTCCCCTGTCCCTGGCACGGTAGGCGAACGCTACAATCACCCGTGGGTGCTCCCTGGGGGGGGAGCGGCCGTCATGACTTCGGATGGGGTGGCGGTGGAGCGTCGCGTTCTCGTTATGGATCTGGAGACAGGCGAGGTGGACACCCTGGCGATCGGAACGCAGGCGATGTATGCGTCGGGTCACCTCCTCTTTTCGACCGCGGCCGGTACACTGCTCGCTCAGCCCTTCGACCCCGCGGCCCGCCGCACGACGGGCCCGTCCGTGCCCATCCTTGACGGCCTAGTACACAGCGGTACTGGCCTCGTAGTACAGTTCTCGTCGTCCCGAAGTGGCCTCGCCTATTCGGCAGGATCCGTACCCCCACAGCCACTGATCGTCCAAGGGAACGAAGGTCCCGGCGAGGTTCCGCTTCGCGAGGGAGGGAACCTCGAAGACGTAGTGTTCTCTCCGGATGGAAGGCGGATCGCCTTTCGGGTTGATGACCTGGGGGACTCCCAGGATATCTGGATCTTCGACCGAGACCAGAATACGCAGAGTCGCCTTACCGTCGAAGGCTTCAGGAACATGATCCCGGTGTGGACACCCGACGGGGACAGGGTAGCGTTCATGAGCCATCGAGAAGGATTCCCCCAAGGGCAAATCTACTGGAAACCTGCCGACGGGAGCGGCCCCGCTGAGCGACTCGTCGGGACCGAGTACCAGGAGTTTCCGGGCTCCTGGTTGCCGGATGGAAATACCCTGGCGTTCGCGGCAACACGTGACGGAAGCCGAGACGTGGGACTCTTCACGCTTGGCGACTCGGAGCCCCGCTGGGTACTCGAATCGGAGTTCTTCGAGGGTCAGCCGCAGATCTCTCCCGACGGGCGCTGGCTCGCCTACAGCTCGGACCGTTCGGGCCAACAGCAGGTCTACGTGGAGGCAATCAACAGCGACGGGAGCCGAGTCCAGGTGTCAACGGACGAAGGCCACTCGCCCCGATGGGATCCCAGGGGGACCGTCCTCTATTATGCCGAGGCGGGGGAAGGAACGTCGGGGACGATCGTCGCCGCCGAGGTGGAGACCGATGGACCCTTTCTGGTCACGTCCCGCCAGTTCCTGTTCTCGACGACCGACCTGAACAGCGGACTCTCCGCCAACTTCGACGTGGGTCCGAACGGTGAGGAGTTCGTCTACATCGGCAGCGAGGACGCCGATGGAATCAACCTCGTCTGGATCCTCAACTGGCCTGAGATCGTCCGCGAGATGACGGAACGGTAAGGTGGACGTCGTCGTCCAGAACTTCTTCGAGGAGTTGAGGCAGGTGGTGCCGGAGTGAGAGCGGGCCACGCGCCCTCTCATCACCGTGACACCGGCTTCAGGGGTGATCGCCCCCGAGACAACCTTCGGTTCGTGCGGAATGCCGCATGAGCCCTCTTCGCGTTGGTGAGGCGACCGACGAGGAGGTACACGATGGGTAAGCTCATCTACAAGGGACTGCAAACCTCACGTCCTGCTGAACCAGAGGTGACTGAGCATGAAAGCACTGGCTGAAATACAGGTCATCCCGATTGGCGTAGGCGTGTCCGTGCGGAAGGAGGTCATACGGGCGCACGAGATCATCAAGAGCGCCGGGCTCACGGTTCGGCTTCATGCCTACGGCACGAACGTGGAGGGGGATCTCGAGACGATCCTCGCCGCCGTCAAGACGCTCCATGAAACGCTCCACGCCGAAGGTGCGACGCGCCTCTCGACCGCGATCAAGATTGGCACGCGAACCGACAAGGAGGTCAGCCTCGAGGATAAGCTGTTCGAGCCCGACTCGGAGTGAATAGCACCGGTGTCGGGCGACGGCGTCACGCCAGCGCGAGACGGAACGGCTCAGGGCGCTGCTGGCGCGGGCACTCCCGGATGATCCAGGGCGGGCGGAGTGAAGTGGCCGACGGACACACCAAAGGCGACCCCGAGAGGTCGCCCTTGAAGAAGTCACCCGACGAGCGGAATGTGTCTACAACCCACCCTATTGTCTGAACACCTCGAATCACTTCGGCGAACGGATCGCCTCGGCCGTTATCCTCGTCCAGAACTTCCTCGAGGAGTTGAGGCAGGTGGTGCCGGACAATTGAGCGGCTGAGCGGATCAACCTCTGTAGCATCCCCACCAATCTGAGCAGTGCCGCACCCAGGACCGTCCCGTAGACTATCCCTCAGGTCGTAGTCCATCCACTCGCCCAGGAGACCCCTCCACGAACAAGCTGAACGAGCGCCTCACCCTGATCGCCGCTCGTGGTTCCTTCCCTTCTACGTACCTCTACGTACAGTCCCTAAGCAGCCCAGCCTGCAGACTTCGTTGAGTAGAAGTTGACGACTCGACGTGAACTGGAGGCAACATCATGTACCGCTCCGCACTACTTGCTCTGGCGCTTGTCCCAGCGATGTCTGGCTCCCTTGGGGCGCAACCCCCAGCAGACGAGGTGGCTCCCGAGGTTACGGTTTCTCGCAACGAGGCGCGGCGCACGCTTTCGATCCAGTACGGGCCGATCGACGTCCCGGCGGGACTCGGGTACACGGGGGAGATGGTCGCTCTTACGGTGGAGACGGCGATCCCCATCGACGGCTGGCTTCGGTCGTTCGAGATTGAGCTCACGGATGCGAAGGGTGAGCCTGTCCGTGAGTCTCTCCTTCATCACGCCGGTCTCTTCGCGCCCAACAGGCGCGATCTTTTCACTCCCGCGATGGAGAGAATCGTCGCCTTCGGGCAAGAAACCGAGGCGATACGACTCCCGGGCCAACTCGGCTACCGCGTTCGGCCGGGAGACTCGCTTCTCCTTCTGGGGGCGCTCTACAATACCAGCCCGATCGCCTATGATTCGCTTTATCTAAGCGTGAACATGGTGTACGCGGAGCCGCGCCGTGAAGTGCGGCATAGGGCGTCCAACCGGCTCCCACCACTCCGCCGTGACGTGCGCTACAGAGACGCCCTTCCCCTCTACCTCGACGTAATGCCTCCCGGGAACCGGATCTACGACGTTCCGCCCGGTCGCTCGAGTCGGAGCCTGGAGTGGAGTCCTGCAACTGACGGGAAGATCGTCGGACTCGGAGGGCATCTTCACCAATACGGTGAGGCGGTCGTACTAGAAGATGTCACTACGGGAGACACTCTGTGGGTCGGTCGAGCGACCCACGATGCCGACTACCAGCTGCTCGGAATATCTCGAAAGGTCTATCTCTTCGGGAAACGGATTAGCGCGGATCACCTCTACCGGATCACGGCGATCTACAACAACCCCACTAACCAGATCGTTCCCGGAGCCATGGGAAAGATCGGGGGGGTTTTTCTACCCGACTCTGACGCCCTCATGCCACCGGCCGACCGCGCCGATCCGGATTACGTTCGAGACTGGGAGGCAATGGTGACTCATGAACATGAGATAGACCACATGCACGCGGCCGAGCAAACGACCACGGGGCACCGTCAATGAGAGATGCCGTGACCGCCCCGTCGAGCATCCAGGGGACTGCCGGCTGCGGCGGGCTTCCCCAGCTTCAGAGCCGAGATCGAGCGAATCGTGGCGGAGGTGGGTGGCTAGGCGAGAGGTGAGCCAGGTCTGAGCCGCTGCTCACCCAGCAACAGCCCCAGGGCCATTTTATGACGCTCGTGCAGGGATGATTTGGATGTGATGCCGCTCACTGCGCTAGTGAGAAAACCTCGTAACTGCAATGGGCGCTGCTGGATTCGAACCAGCGACCTCCTGCTTGTAAGGCTGAAACAACACGGCAGAAGAGGATCAAGCCCTGCAGGGGAGAAACGCCGGAATCTCACCTTAGCACAACGACAAACTGATGGGAAGACCGCACGATCTGCCCTTCTTCCCTCCCCTTCATGCCGGACTCTGCCGGTTTGAATCGACAGCATTACCGACAGCATCACCATTAGCGCCCACCACCCTGGGGTAATCGAGACCGAGTCGCGATATTCGGCCCGGTTCGTCTGAGGTGCAGTTGCCTGAAGGTCTCGTCCAGTGTCTACTATGTCTGTCGGGATAGACCTTTGAGACACCGCGCATAGGACAACCTCACGTTGCTCGATCGCGTTAGGGCACACCATGCCGAGTGACACGAGCGGGGTCGGTGGCGGACCGCCGGCGCGGTTAGAGGTCCGACTTCTTGGTGTAGTCGAGATCATCTTGGATGGCCGGCGTCTTCGCGCCTTCAACTCTCTTCGCCTGCAACGGTCTCTGGCGTTGATCGCGATACGGAGAGACCTACAGCACCGCTCGCGACTCGCGTTCGAGCTCTGGCCCGACTCCAGCGAGCGTCAAGCGCGCACCAACCTCAGAAAGCTGCTCCACGACTTCCGCCATTCCCTTCCCGACATCGGTGAGTTCATCGAGATCGACAACGAGATTGTCCGGTGGATTCCGACCGGGCCGAGCGATGTCGACGTGCTGAGGTTCCGCGATGCCATGGCGGTCGGTGATATCGAGCTCGCCGCGCGCCTCTATTCGGGCGATCTCCTTCCAGCTTGCTATGACGACTGGGTCCTGAACGAGCGAGCGAAACTCCGAGCCGAGGCGTACAGGGCCTTCGTCCGGCTGACAGAAGAGGCTGCGGGGCGCCACGACCAAAAAGCCACGATCAGGCACGCGCAGCGCGTCATCGACCTGGAGCCGACGGACGAAGCGGCCGTTCGGATTCAGATGGAAGCACATCTCGCACTTGGCGATCGAGCCGCCGCACTGCGCTCCTACCACCGGTACGCTGAGGTGCTGGAGCGCGACCTCGGCGTGGCACCGGGAGAGGCGGTCGGGGCCATGTACCAACAGCTCCGGGCCGGCACAATCAACCGCGAAGAGGTGCACGGAGAGGACCTGGCGCCCGTCACCGAGTCGCCTTTCGTGGGCCGCGACCTGGAGCTGAACCAGCTCAACGAGGCCTGGAATTCCGTACAGGAGGGTGCGGCACATCTCCTGTTGGTGACCGGTGAACCGGGAATCGGAAAGTCCCGTCTCGCAATGGAACTCGGCAGGCACGTTCGAGCAGGGGGACACGGAGTGGCATCGGCTCGGGCGTACGAGGCTGCGGGGAGACTGCCGTGGGGTCCCGTCGTCGACCTACTCCGATCGGATGCTCTCCGGAGCCACATCGAAACGCTCGACACGGTCTGGAGGGCCGAGCTCGCTCGTCTCCTGCCCGAACTCCTCGACGCTTCCCAGCCGTCTGGACCGAGCCAGTCGGGGGACCTGGCTCAGCGCCATAGGTTGTTCGATGCCGTGAACCGAGCCATCACCGTCAGCGCCCGCCCGCGCTTGCTGATCATCGACGATCTGCAGTGGTGTGATGCCGAGACCATCGAGTTGATCGGCTTCGTTGTCCGTTCCGGACACACGGCACCGGTCCTCATCGTCGGTACCGTCCGCTCGGAGGAGATCCCGGAGCATCATCCCCTCCTTCGACTCGTCGACGCTTTGGGCCACGACCAGGCAGTGACCACCGTGCCACTCGACCGGCTCGATGAAGCCACCACGGCGACGCTCGCTGCTCGGCTAGGCGCTGAAGACACGATTGACCAGAAACTGGCGGCACGACTCTGGAGCGAGACCGAAGGCAATCCACTCTTCGTCATCGAAGCTCTTCGAGCCGGGATCTCCTCCGATGGAAGCCAGGCCGTGCTCACGCCGACAATCCGGGCGGTGCTAGGCGCCCGACTGGGTCAGCTACCTGACGGCGCTCGGCGACTCGCCGAGGTGGCGGCGGTCATCGGTCGACCCTTCTCAGTTGGTCTGGTGGTCTCGGCCACTGGGATCGGTGAGCATGAGCTGGTTGACCATGTAGATGAACTATGGCGTCGACGGATCATCCGCGATCAAGGCCTCACATACGATTTCAGTCACGACAAGCTTCGGGCCGTTGCCCTGGAGATGGTCAGTCCAGCTCGTCGACGCCAGCTCCACCGAGCCGTCGCCGAGGCGATCGCGACCGAGTTCCAGACCGACATCGACGCGGCCGGCCCGCAGCTGGCCGCACACTACGACCAGGCCGGCATGGTGGAACCGGCCATCGATGCCTATCGCATGGCGGGGGCCCGGGCGGTGGCGGTGTCGGCTCTCGATGAAGCGGTCACCATGTTTCGGCGAGCGCTGTCACTGCTCGCTGACCTGCCAACGTCGCCCGACCGCGATGCGCTTGAGCTCGACATCCGGATCGCTCTCGGGTCACCCCTGGTAGCCCTCGAGGGCTACGGCTCCAACAGTGCGCACCAACTCTATGAACGAGCCCTTTCGCTTTGCCGCAAGCTTCACCGACCCGTGGACCCACCGATTCTCCGCGGTCTCGGCCTCGCCCGGCTGCAGGGCTGCCGCTTCGACGATTCCAGTGAACTCGGCCAGGCCCTCCTCGACGATGAGCGTCATGATCCGATCGCCAGGACAGAGGGCCGATATCTCCTCGGCGTGAGCGCATTCTGGCGCGGCGATCTGACTACAGCCCGGCACTATCTGGATGGCGCGATCGAAGCCTATGACGTGTCCCATCGCGACGAGCATCTGGCGTTGTACGCCCAGGACCCGAAGGCGGTTTGCCTGGTACGGCTGGCGTGGGTCGATCTGTGGGCCGGAGATGCCGGCCGGGCCAGCGAGACCGCCCGATCTGCTCTCGAGATCGCCGTCGATCTCGATCACCTGATGACGTTGGGGTACGTCATCACTTACGCGGCGATCATCGCGGCCGAATCCGAAGATCTCGCCCGCCTCGCCGAGCTCCTCGGCGACGCAGAGCTTTTGTGGAAGCGCCTTTCGGAGCGCTACCTCATGGTCGTCCTAGAGGCCCTTGGGGGCTGGCTGGACGTGTGCCAAGGATCGCCTGAGGGCATCGAGAAGATCGTGCGGTCGGTGGCACGCTCGCGTACCGACGGGGAGACCCTGCACCTGACCTACTGTCTCCTGCTGCTCGCCCGGGCTCGTGGCATGGCCGGTGAGCTCGACCAAGGGCAAGCCGCCACACGCGAGGGGCTCTCATGGTCACACGGCCGCAACCAGCGCTATCTCGAGGCCGAGCTGTGGCGAGTGGATGGGGAGCTGGCGTATCGCAGCGGAGAAGCCGAAGCCGCAGCCGCTTCTCTGCGCAATGGCGTCGAGCTCGCCTCCGCACAAGGGGCGGGCTGGTTGGAGCTCCGGGCGCTCCACTCCCTCGCTAGTCGATTTCCCGATCAGACCATGCGTGCGCAACTCGGGGACCTCGTCGAGACCATTCCGTCGGGCCATGATCTCCCGGCGTTCCGGGCGGCGACCGGCCTTCTGGGAGAATCCGGATGAGAAGGAACGCTTAGGGAACGCCTGAGGTCGCATCCTTGGTGCATCTCTCATGCAACCGAGCAGAGGAGCACCCAATGAGCGACACGATCGAGGGCCTGACTGAAGCTGTACGGGGGCGCGTCATCACCCCCTCGGATTCCGACTACGACGACGCTCGCATGGTCTACAATGCCATGCACGACCGCAAACCCTGCGCCGTCATCCAGTGCGGGGATGCGGCCGACGTGATGGCCGCGGTCGCCGCTGCGCGCGACGGCGGCCTCGACCTCGCAGTTCGTGGTGGGGGCCACAGCGTTCCCGGATTCGGCACTGTGGACGACGGTCTGGTCATCGACCTGTCGCCGATGAGCCACGTTCGGGTCGACCCGGACAAGAAGGTCACCCGCGTCGGGGGCGGCGCGACGTGGGGTGATGTCGACCATGCGACCTACCCGTTCGGCTTGGCAGCGCCCGGCGGGGTCGTCTCGACGACCGGAGTAGGTGGTCTGACGCTGGGTGGCGGCCTTGGCTACCTGACCCGCGGCGTCGGATTGTCCATCGACAACCTTCTGTCGGCCGATGTCGTTCTTGCTGATGGCCGGCAGGTCACTGCGAGCGACTACCAGAACGAGGACTTGTTCTGGGCCCTGCGTGGTGGCGGCGGCAACTTCGGTGTCGTCACCAGTTTCGAGTTTCAGCTCCACGAGGTCGGTGACATCGTCGGCGGCCCGATGTTCTACGAGGTCGACGATGCCGCGGCAGTCCTGGAGTGCTACCGCGAATACATCGCCGTTGCGCCCGAACAGCTCGGCTGCTTCTTCGGCTGGCAGATAGCTCCTCCCCTGCCCTTCGTCCCCGAGGACCGGGTCGGGGATCTGTTCTGTGTCTTGGTCAGTTGCTGGAACGGTCCCCACGAGGAGGCCGAGCAAGTGCTTCAGCCACTGCGCGACGTCGCCGAAGTGAAGGCGGAGCAGGTCGACGTCATGCCGTTCCCGGCCCTCAACAGCGCCTTCGACGGTCTCGTCCCGAAGGGGATGCAGCATTACTGGAAAGCGGACTTCATCGCCGAGCTCACAGACGAGGCAATCGCGGCTCACATCGAGCACGGTAAGAAGACACCGCACATCAGCTCGAGCATGCATCTCCATCCGATCAACGGCGCGGCTCAGCGGGTCAGCGCCGACGAGACCGCCTTCGGACACCGAGACAAGAGCTTCGCCCCGGTGATCGTGGGAATCTGGGACGACCCCGCCGACAACGAAGCCAACACCAAGTGGGTGAAGGACTACTACGCAGCCATTCATCCCCACTCGGGCAGCGATGGGGGCTACGTCAATTTCATGTCCAGCGACGACGACCACCGTGCGCCTGCAAACTATGGCGTCAGCTACGAGCGGCTCGCGGCAGTGAAGGCGACCTATGACCCGGACAACCTCTTCCACATCAACCAGAACATCGTGCCGCCGAGGCAGGGTGGGCAGTTGCCGACTAAGCAGCGCTAGTTGGGTCGCCTCGGCGTGGGTGGAGCTTTCGGAACTGTTGCGGATAGCTTTCGTTCGATTGTTAGGAGAACCCATGAGCTCTGAAATTGACCATGAGCTGCTCGATGCCGCCCTGGGACTCGGACCCCTGATCAAGCAGCGTAGTGCTGAGGGCGAGAGCAAACGTAGGGTGCCAGCTACGGTCATCCAGGCGATGAAGGATGCGGGACTCGTCCGGATGATGACTCCCCCCAAGTCGCTCGGCGGACTGGAATCGGACCCAGTCACCAGTGCTCGCGTCTTTGAAGAGGTGGAGCGCTTCGACAGCGCAGCAAGTTGGATCCTGCAGGGTGGCCGCACCAAAGAGGCTGAGTCCGGCACAGATCATCAACCGGTTGCGCAAGGCCGAGGTGGCGCTGGCGAACGGACAGACGACCAAGGAAGTGTGCCGGGAGCTGGGGGTGAGCGAGCAGACGTACTACCGGTGGCGCAAGGAGTACGGGGGAATGAAGCTGGGCCAGGCGAAGCGTCTGAAGGAGCTCGAGAAGGAGAATCAGCGACTGAAGCGAGCGGTGGCGGACCTGACGCTGGACAACCTGATTCTGAAGGAAGCCTCCGAGGGAAACTTCTAAGCCGGGCGCGACCCAGGGCCTGGTCTCGCTCGACGAGGCTCTGCTGTAGCCTTGGCGGTGTCCGAACAGAGGACAGCGGTGAACCCAGTTGGAGGAGGAGAACGACCATGAGAATGCTGACCCAAGCCACGGCCGCGACCCTGACGCTGTTCAGCTTGGCTATTCCGCTCCACGCACAGAGTGGCGTGTCCATCATCCCGGATGTCGTCTATGGCCATAAGGCCGGGATGGCTCTGACCTCCGACGTCTTCATGCCACCTGGCGAGCCCAACGGTGCCGGGATCCTCAACATGGTGAGCGGTGGGTGGGTCTCGCGCTGGACGCCCCCAGAGGAGGCCCGGACGAGGTACGAGGCGCTCTTGGACCGGGGGGATTTACCGTCATTGCCGTTCGTCACGCTGGCTCGGGAAGGGCACCCGTGTAGCGACCCTGACTGGAGTAGTCGTAGTAAGTCACTGGCTCCTCGACTGGGTCACGCACCGCCCCGATCTACCCCTGTGGCCAGGGGGCCCACTGGCTGGCCTCGGGCTCTGGGACTCGGTTCTCGGGACGGTCCTTATCGAAGGCGTCTTCGTTGCCGCAGCGGTGCTCATGTACCAGAGCGTGTCTCAGGCTCGGGACGGGCTGGGTCGGATCGGTCTTGCTTCCCTCATTGCTCTGGTGACGATCGTCTGGCTGGCTGGACCCTTTTCGCCGCCACCCCCTGGCCAGACCGCCGTCGCAATCGTGACCTTGGCTCTCTGGATCCTGCCTTTCTGGGCTTGGAGGATCGAAGCACACCGTGAAGGGAAGTAAGCCTCCATGACCGACCCCATCACCCGCCTGAACGCGGCCCTCGAAGGCCGCTACCGCATCGAGCGTGAGATCGGTGAAGGTGGGATGGCTACGGTCTATCTTGCCCACGACGAGCGTCACAACCGAAACGTGGCGCTCAAGGTTCTGAAAGCGGAACTAGCTGCGGTAGTCGGTGCCGAGCGATTCCTGGCCGAGATCGAAACGACGGCCCAACTGACCCATCCTCACATACTTCCGTTGCACGAGTCGGGAGAAGCCGACGGATTCTTGTTCTTCGTCACGCCGTACATCGAAGGCGACACCCTCCGCGATAAGATCGACCGGGAGAAGCAACTGTCAGTCGCGGAGGCCCTCAAGATCACGGAGGATGTGGCCTCGGCCCTGGACTACGCTCACGAACACGGCGTGGTCCATCGGGACATCAAGCCCGGCAACATCCTTCTGAGTGAGAAGGGCGAGCCAACTGTAGCGGACTTCGGAATCGCCCTAGCCGTCGCGCAGGCACACAGGCACCGTGCCATCAGCAATCGCTCGAAGGAAAGCCCATCGGTTGGCTGCTCCGTGGGCACACGTAGAATTTGTTAACCGGCGCAGATCCCGTCAGGACGGGCTCCGCTGAGTGATGGATGATATAATGTCGTGCTGACGCACGTGCGCTGAAGCATCCTGACTGAAGCGCTACACAGAGGCTTGTGCCTATGACGGACAGCGTCCGCCTGATGTTCTCGGTTCTTCTGCTGGTGCTGTGGATCCATCCCTTGTCGGCCCAGCAGAGCAGGGTGGCGCGAGCCACCCGTGTAGAGGAGCCCCCAACGATCGACGGCCGGGTCGATGATGCCGTCTGGGAGTTGGCGGAGCCGATCACAGACTTCATCCAAGCTGAGCCTTTGCAGGGCACATCCGCTTCCGAAAGCACTGTGGTGCGGATGCTCTACGATGATCGGGCCGTTTACATCGGGGCGATCCTCTACGACTCGGAGCCCGATCAGATCCTCGCCAGTGACAGCCGACGCGATTCCGGCATGGAAGACAGCGATTCGTTTCAAGTCATTATCGATACGTATCATGACCTGCAGAACGGCTTTGTTTTTGGGACCAATCCGTCTGGCATTGAATTCGACGGACAGGTATCCAACGAGGGTCGGGGCGGCGCCGGGCCCAGCGGCCGTGACCGACAGACGGCGGTTGTCGGCTCCGGCGAAGGCTTCAATCTGAACTGGGATGCGAGCTGGACGGTGCGTACCTACTCGAACGAAGTCGGTTGGATGGCGGAGTTCGAGATCCCGCTGCGAAGCCTGCGCTATTCCGAGAGCCCGCAGAGGTGGGGGTTGAACTTCCAGCGCAATATCCGCCGGAAGCGCGAAACCGTTTATTGGGCGCCCATCGATCGGATCTACAATCTCTATCGCCTGTCTTCAGCCGGCCTGCTCGAGGGGCTCGAGCTGGAGACACCTCGGAATTTCCAGGTGACGCCATACGCCGTGGGGTCGGCGTCGCGCAGCTTTACCGACCCGGCCGAAACCGAAGCCGACTTCGACGGCAACGCCGGATTCGATGCGAAATTTGGTGTCACGCCGGCTCTAAACCTCGATGTCACTTACAACACGGATTTCGCACAGGTGGAAGTCGACGACGAGATCGTCAACCTGACCCGCTTCAACGTGCGGTTTCCCGAGAAGCGTCCGTTTTTTCTGGAAAACGCAGGTTTGTTCGCCGCGGGCAAGAACGGTGTTGATCTCTTTTTTAGCCGACGCATCGGTATCGACGAAAGCGGAGCGCCCGTGCCGATCCTGGGCGGAGCGCGGTTGAGCGGCAAAGCCGCCGAGTTCAACCTCGGTGTTCTCAGCATGCAGACCGACGACGTCGTCGACGTGACGTCCAAGAACAACTTCACTGTGGCCAGGCTCAGCAGGGAATTGCCGAACCGTTCGAATCTCGGTGGCATCCTGGTCAGCCGGGATGCGATGGGCACCGGTTCGGACCCCGACGACTGGAACCGGACCTGGGGGATCGATGGTCGTGTCGGTTTCGGGCAGTATACGGACCTGCAGGGGTTCGTGGCCCGCACAGAGACTCCGGGACGCTCCGGCCACGAGTCTGCGTACAACGCGCGCCTGAGCTATGCTCGGAGCTATGCTCGCCTCGGGGGCAGCCTGAACTTCGAGTACACGGAGGTGGGCGACGACTTCAACCCGGAGGTCGGGTTCCTCACACGCCGCAGTTACCGCCAGTTCAATCAGGGTGCACGCATGCAGATTCGGCTTCCTGATGTGCCCTGGCTGCGCGAGCTGCGCCCGCATTACTCGGTCGACACGTTCTGGGGTCTGGACGGATTCATGGAAAGCCAGACGATTCATTTGGATAACCACTTCGATTTCGAGAGTGGTTGGTTCTTCAGCCCGGCTGTGGACATTGAGATGGAAGGCTTGCAGGAGCCGTTCGAGATCGCGCCCGGCGTGATCGTGCCTCCCGGCGAGTATCGACATCCCGAACTCGACTGGCGCCTGGATTCAGACCTGAGCCGGGCTCTTTCGGTGGCTTCGTTCTGGAGGATCGGCGGTTTCTTCACCGGAAACCAGAGGACCTTTGGCGTGGCGCTGGCCGCCCGCCGGGGGGCCAAGCTCAACGTATCGGTGCGGTGGGACCGCAGCGATATCAACCTGCCTGAAGGCGAGTTCGTGACCCACCTTATTCAGGGGCGTGTCAACTACAGCTTCACTCCATTCATCAATGTCCAATCCCTCATCCAATACAACGATTCGTCTGATGCCTGGAGCGGCAATTTCCGCTTCGGTTGGCTCAACACGGCCGGTACGGGTCTGTTCGTGGTATACAACGAAACGCGCGGTCTAGACAACCGGTCGCGCGGTTTGGTGAACGTCGGTCCCCTCAGCCGGACCTTCGTCATCAAGTTCTCACGCCAGTTCGACGTTCTGCGATAGCGATCGAGCACCCTCGACGCTTTTGAGGACGACGACAGGGACGGAGAGGATGACGACTAGAGCGGGATAGAGGTTCAGATACGTCGCGAAAGCAGCTCCGCAACGCTTCGTACCTCGCCCGGAACTTGCATCGCCCCCCCACGATAGAAACAAATGAAGTAGGCTGTGGGCTCGCCATCAACGAGGAGGGGCGGAATGATCGTTCAGACGATCCGTGCGTCGTTCGCTCGTCAGGACGCTCAGAAACTCATTTATCTCCTGGGCGGAGACGACCCGGAGATGGTAAGTACGGCGACCGATCGTCTCCAGGAAATGGGGCTGGACGCGCTTCTGGACGATCCGCGTACGCGCAACGCGTTGCTGACCAGTCCGTCAGTCACGGTTTCACCCGAGATGGTCGCATACGTCTTGGTGCGGCAGGCCCTCCTTGAGGGGCGTATCCAAAGCCGATCAGTCGCCGACTACGTGGCGTCCGTGGTTTTTCGCTTCGGTGAGGGCCGCCGGGCGTATCGCGCCAGCCGCGACGGAGAGGAGATGCATTACCTCATCGACATCGTGATGAGGGGGGCGGAGGGCGACGGCCGTGAGCGCTTCATGTTCGACGCCCACTTGGGAAACTTTTCCCTCTGGTTGGCCGGGCTTTTCCCGCAGCACATCGAGGCCAGGGAGTGCAGACGAGGCGCGCCGCCGCTCGAGTACTACGAACGGATGGGGGCCGGGGGCTTTCTCAGGGCGGCCAACGCTCGCGAGGCGAAGGACCTCGGGTTGACACCCGTGTTCCACTTCGTAGCGGGACGCTTCCGAAGTGTGAGGATTGCGCTCAACCGAATCTCCGACCGGCTCTTCTGGCCGACGGGCGGGAATCCTGCGTGGCGCCTATTGCGTGAAATCGAGCAGGCCACGGGATAGGACCATCGCCAATCCCTCGCTCCCCACGATAGCGGCCCCCGGAGGGCTGCGTCCCGCCGCGCCGCTCACACCCCCATCTGTGATGCCAGATCGCCGAAGTCAGTCGCGATAACGTCGAACCGACCAGCCTCGGGCATGGGGGGCGGCGATCGGTCAGGCCCTCGCTCGAGTGGACGATGGACGTAGCCGGTCCGAAGGCCGTAGCTCTTCGCCGATTCCAGGTCCGTGGGGTGCGCCGCTACCAACATCACTGCCGACGGAGGAATGTCGAAAAACTCGCTGGGCGTCAGGTACATTTCTCGGTCCGGCTTGTAGTGCCGGACGACATCCGAACCAAGAACGCAGTCCCATGGAATACCCCCGAATTTCGCCATGTTCGTCAGCAGCGCCACGTTGCCGTTCGACAGCGGTGAGAGCACATAGCGTGTCTTGAGGCGCCTCAGTGCCGGCGGCGCGTCCGGCCAGGGATGGAGGCGATGCCAGACCTTGTTGAGGTGTACCTTTTCTTCTTCTGTGAGCCCTTCGACCTGGAAGCGCACGAGAATGTCGTCGAGCGTCATGCGATGTAGGTCGTCGAGCTTTGTCCATGGAAGCTCACCCGTGCGGACTCGGTTACGGGACGGCCCATAGTTGGCACGCCATGCCTCGGCGAAAGCGACAGCATCCAAATCCCAACCCTTCTCCCGTGCTAGCTGCTCCACCTCGGCGATAACAGACGCCCGCCAGTCGGCGACGGTGCCGAAGGTGTCGAACACGCACATTTGCACGGATTCCAAATCTTGCGAGCTGCCCTCCCGCACGGAACGGCCGAAGGCAGAGCCTTTCGATGGCGAGGTGCCCCCTCGGCCGGCCGCAACCACCTGTCGTGAAAACGCCGGGGTCACTCCGCTGGCGGCCAGCACCGCGCCCAGAAAGTTTCGTCGCTTCATGGATTTCTCCTCGTGCCGGTTGAGACAGAAGCAGTCCTCTACTTGCCCAACACTCGCACCTTTCCCGAGAACACCGAAGTCGAGGCAACCCTGACGTTCACTAGCGGGGAGCCCGGCGTGTTGGTGAGTGGAGTGGCGGCGACCGGCGGCGCCATCACGCTCCGACAGCACCACTCGTTCATTCAGTTGCCCGATGCGGGATACCGGACCCGAATCGCCGACCCTCGAGTCGGGGTGAACGGCCCGACCGTCTACGACTACGCCAAACCGATCGACGCGGAAATGCGTATCCGCTGGGCCGCCCGCCACAGACTACAGAAGCGCAACCCAGGGTCGGAGCCGAGCGAGCCCATCGAGCCGATTATCTACTACGTCGACCCTGGAACACTCGAGCCCATCCGCAGTGCGTTGATCGAGGGAGCGAGCTGGTGGGCTGACGCCTATGAAGCGGCCGGCTTCATCGACGCCTATCGCGTCGAGGTACTTCCGGACGGCGTTGATCCACAGGACATCCGCTACAGCATGATCCACTGGACCCATCGGCGGACGCGCGGCTACTCGTATGGGAGGTCGGTCGTAGACCCACGGACCGGCGAGATCATTCGTGGGGTGGTCAACCTCGGTAGCCTTCGGCTTCGCCAAGACTACCTGATGGGACAAGGCATGGTGTCGCCGTTCGCTGACGGAATTCTGTCGACGGATGCTCCAGGCGCGTTCAGCCTCCTTCGGGAGAGCGGGGGGCAGGGCCCATATTACGAGAGCTGCAATCTCTCCGCTGCACCCGACATCGAGTATCTATCCCAGGTCGCTCAGGATACCGACGCTGTGGGCATGGCTCTCGCACGGGTCCGTCAGCTTGCGGCCCACGAAGTGGGACACACGCTCGGCTTTCCACACAACTACATGGCGAGCAGCTATGAACGTGAAAGCGTGATGGACTATCCGGCTCCGCTTGTCGAGATCGACTCTGAAGGGAATCTGGATCTGTCAAACGCCTACCTGCGGCGGATCGGGGAGTACGACAAGCTTTCGACGAACTGGCTCTATCGTGAATTCCCTGAGGGAACCGACGAGGTCGCGGCTCTCGACGCGATCGCACAGCAGGGAATCGAGGATGGCCTAATCTATAATGGGTCACTCGAACAACAACTTCGTCGACGCCGGGCATCAATACGCGAGCGTTTGGGACAACGGCTCGAATCTGGTTGATCACCTCAAACACGAAATCCGAGTCCGGGAGATCGGCTTGGACCGTTTCGGAGTCGACCTGATCCAGGCCGGAGAACCGTACTCGACGCTCGAGCTCGTTCTTCTTCCGTTGTATATGCATCACCGGTTCCAACTACGGTCTGCCGTGCCAAGCCTGGGTGGGGCCGACTATCGATATGCCGTGAAAGGAGATGGCCAAGTACCTCTTACCATCGTCGATGGCAAAGAACAGCGCGATGCGCTGGAGACGGCGCTCTCGACTTTGGCCGTCGACTTCCTTGCTTTGCCGGAAAGCGTCGTCTCGATGATCCCCCCACAGGCATACCGCTATGGTGACGGCGAGGTGTTTCCGGGATACACGGAGCTCCTCTTCGACCCACTGGCCGTTACCGAAGCAGCGGCGGCCTTCACCGTCGGCGAGGTGCTGCATCCCGCGCGAATGGCTCGCCTCGAGGTATACGGGAGCATGGGCGACTACCCGGATTTGGCGGAGGTGGTCGACCGGATGATCGATGTGACCTGGGGTGTGGCCGAGCGCCCGACCGGGTACGAGCAGAGCGTCCTGGAAATCGCCCAGCGCGCGGTGACAGCGGCCCTCATGCGTCAAGCAAGCTCGGCAGAGAATCCTGCAGCGGTTCGCGCGGTTCTGGGCGACCGGCTCGAAAGAATCGCGTCTCGGATTCAAGCGATCAAGGCCCCGTCTCCCCATCAGGGCTTGGTCGCTGCTGACATTCGCCGATGGCAGTCCAGGAGTGAGAACACAGTGCCCGCGGATGCGCTCCCGCTACCGAATGGCGACCCGATCGGTGGAAGCGGCTGGTGACCGAGGGTCCGGTAAGTGACCTCTGAGCCGATTCATCCCGAGACCAGGGTCGGACACATCCACCTCAAGGTTTCTGACCTTGATCGAGCGATACGATTCTACACCGAGGCCCTGGGGTTCCAGGTAACGCAACGCATGGGAGACTCCGCTGCCTTCCTTAGCGCCGGCGGGTACCATCATCACGTTGGGCTGAACACCTGGGAGTCGAAAGCGGGTAGCTCACCGCCTCGCTCGGCCACCGGGCTCTACCATGTCGCGTTTCTCTATCCAGACCGACACGAACTTGCCAGCGCCTTGCGACGGCTCATCAAACGCGACGTGCGGCTCGAGGGCGCGGCAGATCACGGTGTGAGCGAGGCGCTCTATCTTCGCGATCCAGACGGAAACGGAATTGAGCTGTATTGGGATCGACCTGCCGAGGAATGGCCGCGGGACAAGGACGGCAACCTGTCTATGGTCACTAGGCCGCTTGAGTTGAACGACCTGCTTGCCACATAGCTGCCCCGTTCTTACCGAGATCGACCCATCGTGGAGGAGGTGGGTGGCTAGGAGAGGGCGAGGAATGGCAGAATTGACCTGGACCGCTGCTCACCCAACGACGATCCGGCGCTCCGTTGCTAGCTCCAAGATCTCAACGCAAGACCCTGGCTCTCACGGCCGTGATAACCCTTCCAGGACCAAGGTGCTGGTCGGGATCTCAGGCTGTGTGAGATAGCCAGAAGAGCCACGAATTTTCCTTGCTCGCCACATACCCGACCAGCATCTTCCCCTGTCTTCACCGGCGGGCGCAGTTCCCGTCACTTCTCACTAGCGCGGGACCATGGGCAGCTCCTCCGACGTCTTGGTGGAGTCTCGACTGGGTTACAGCAGCAACAGGTAATACAGTGCGAAAAGCGTACCGACGATGGCCAGTCCGTAGCAAACCACGGCCAGCACCCTGTCCAACCCTCTTAGACCCAGGTCCACCGCTGCATAGCGGAAGCGATGCGCCCAATGGAACAGCGGCAAGGAAATAATCACGAACAAATACAGACGTGCCAGCGGATGGCGGATCAACTGATTGAACTGCCCAGCGTCGATCAGACCAGCCGGTATGGCAATGCCAGTGAGAATGATGGTGACCGGGATGAAGAACGCAGCCACGACGCCACCCGCAGAAAACAAAGACCACCAAATTGGTTCCTTGGATTTAGCCATCGTACTTACGTCCCCGCAGTCCACCAGCAAATCCCAAAGACCAAAAGGGACAAGACAACCCACGCAGCATAGTTCGCGATGGCAATCAACGCTGGGCTGACACGGTCCTCCCCCCGCCACACGACCATGACCTTAGGGGTCAGATTGATCCAGGTGATACTGTGATAAAGAACCATCAACAGGGCAACCAGATGAAGCACCACGCTCAGCGGACTGTTGAGCATCGCCGCAAACGCGACCGCGTCGTTTGCCTGGCCGAGCAATATCAGCAAGAACAGCGCGTACCCGCCAACGAACAAACACGTTAGTTCGCGGATCATGAATAGGAAATAAGTCTTGCGACTCAGCCACCAGATAACGGGCATTGGCCGAACGTATTCCTTGCTTTTTCTCGCTGCTGACTGATTTGACATAGCGCTTTGCCTGCTGCTCCCTCACGAAGGCTTGCTGCTTACTGTTTCTTCATCCCGCGGGGAGCTAGGACGGACAGAAACAGATCTTTCGTGGCGTCCACTTTGGCCTGCTGGATTGCGGCAGCCGGATCCACGTTCTTGGGACAGACCCGCGTGCAGTCACCGACAAACGTGCATTCCCAAATCCCTTCATGGCTGAAAATCACCTCGGCCCGATCGTCCGCGCCGCCATCACGCGAGTCGAGGTTGTAGCGCTGGGCCAGGGCGATAGCTGCCGGTCCGATAAAACCCTGATGCCGGCCATATACCGGGCAGGCCGAGTAGCAGAGCATGCAGTTGATGCACATGCTGAACTGCTTGTAGCGGGCGAGCTCCGCTGGCGACTGGCGGTACTCGCCTTCCGAAAGGGATCTTTCTTCTTTCGGGATCAGCCAGGCCTGGACATCGTCCAGCTTGTGCAGAAAATCGTCCATGTTGATCACCAAATCGCGAATCACTGGGAAGTAGTCCAGCGGTTCGATGCGTATGGATCCCGGATAGTAGTCGCGCAGAAAGGCGGCACAAGTCAGCTTCGCCTCGCCGTTTACCATCATCCCGCAACTGCCGCAAACGCCCATCCGACACGCCCAGCGATAGGACAGCGTCCCATCCATCTCGTCCTTGACGTGGTTCAGCGCATCCAGCACCACCCAGTCCTCGCGATAAGGAACGTCGTAACGATCGAATCGCGGCTCGTCCTCCTCCTCCGGTCGGTAGCGGAAGACTTCCAGGGTAATCTTCTTACCGGATTGGCCCCCGTCATTCGGTGCCATAAACGCGTTCTCCTGGTGGCCAACGGGTGACGACCACGTCCAGGTAGTCGATGCGCGGGTCTCCATCGGTCTGATAGGCCAGCGAATGTTTCAAGAATTGGTCATCGTTACGCTCGGGGTGGTCCGTTCGTTGGTGGGAGCCGCGCGATTCTGTTCTGGCCAGCGCGCTATGGCCCAACGCTTCGGCCACATCAAGCATGAACTCCAGCTCCAGCGCGGTCGTTAGTTCGGTGTTGAACGTCACGCTGTGATCCGCCAGTTCAATCTGGCCTAAGCGCTCTTTCAACTCGCGAATCTTGTCGCAAGCTGCGCGCAGCGACTCCTCGCTGCGATAGATCCCTGCGCCGCTCTCCATGGCTTTGGTCAATTCCATGCGTAGCCCGGCAATGGTCTCCTTGCCGCCGCCAGATTGGAAGAACCGCTCCCGGATCCGCCGCTGTTCCTCTACTGCTTGGACGGTGATCTCTGGGGCATCAATGTCGCCCGCCTCACCGCCGAAACGGACGGCCGCTCGCGCTGCCCGTGCACCGAACACGAGCAATTCGGTCAGCGAATTGGAGCCGAGCCGGTTGGCTCCGTTGATGCTCACACATGCGCACTCCCCGGCTGCGTACAACCCGGGCAGTGGCGTTTCTCCCTCGATGTTGGTGTGCACCCCGCCCATGACATAGTGCACCACCGGACGCACCGGGATCAACTCGTGTACCGGATCGATGCCAGCATAGCTGCGGCACAACTCCCGGACGAAGGGAATCTTCTTGTCAATCTCCTTCTCACCCATGTGACGGACGTCAAGGTGGACAAAGTTTCCGTAGGGTCCCTCGAGGGTCCCTCCCTTCTCCCGCTCTTTCTCGAACGCTTGGGACAATCGGTCGCGCGGCCCCAACTCCATGCTTCGCTTCTCGGGGTGCCTGGGGTCTGTTACGTTGAGCGGCTTGCCAAGATTGTAGTCCTTTAGATAGCGGTGGCCATCTTTGTTGATCAGAACGCCGCCTTCCCCGCGCGATGCCTCGGTAATCAAGATGCCGGTTCCCGGCAAACCGGTCGGATGGTACTGAACGAATTCCATGTCTTTCAAAGGCACGCCGGCGCGATACGCAAGCGCCATTCCGTCACCCGTCTTGGTCGATGCATTCGTAGTGAACGGAAAGATGCGCCCCGCCCCACCGGTACAGACGATCACAGCCTTGGCAGCGATCGCGCGAATCTGGCCCGTCAGAAGCTCCAAGGCCGCCACGCCCTGGCAGCGGCCGTCGTGAACAAGCAGCTTGGTCGCAAACCATTCGTCGTAACGCGTGAGGTTTCTGTACTTCAGTGCCGTCTGAAACAGTGCGTGGAGCATGTGAAACCCGGTCTTGTCCGCGGCGAACCAGGTCCGCTCGATCTTCATTCCACCAAACGGCCGCACGGCCACAGTGCCGTCCGGTTCGCGGCTCCAGGGGCAGCCCCAATGTTCCAGCTGGATCATCTCCCCGGGCGCTTCGTTGACAAAGGCTTCCACCGCATCTTGGTCGGCCAACCAATCGGCGCCCGAGATGGTGTCATAGATGTGATCCTCAAGACTGTCGTTCGCCTTGATAACCGCCGCCGCACCGCCCTCGGCCGAGACGGTGTGGGAGCGCATCGGATAGACCTTCGACACGACGCCGACGCTCACACGTGGGTTTTCTTCGCCAATGGCGATGGCCGCTCGCAGCCCAGCGCCGCCGCCGCCCACGATAAGGATGTCGTGGCTTAACAAGTCCATTGATGTCGATTCCTTTGGCCTGGCCGCCGCAACTTCAGTGCGAAAGCACGTGCGATTATCGCGTTTCTTGCTCTTCTTTTCAACCAGCCGTTCCTGAGAAAGGACTTGGATTTCAAAGGTCCGGTACACGTAGGGTACACAAGCGGCGGAATCTCAGAGCCGCTTTCCACCCCTCGTAGAATGCCGATTCGTGGTGAAGTTCTCAGGTTCGACCCCCCATGTCCCCCCCTTTGGCAGGCGGCCGCGGAGAATAGCACCCCGAGCATGCGTGTTAATTTTTCCAACCTACCTTGGGGGGTGTGGAGGATTAGGGGAAAAAGAAAAACAATTCAAAAGAAACGAATACTTATACAGAGTCAATCCCAAAGTTAGTTGAAACTGGAGCGACCCCCTCGTCAGGCGACGGCATGTGAACTGCTCTCGGGAAGGGTGATCCCGAGCTCCTTCTGTATCGCGGCCCTGAGGAGCGGGAGGTGCCGGTAGCCGAGCAACCTCCGGAGCCGGGGCTCGATCTCGAGTAACACGGTCGCGAACCATCGGTGCTTCTGGCTCGAGGTCTTCCAGTGATCCACTCGTCCGCAGCGTTGCTCGGCCATGGCGTTGACGGATTCGAGTACGTTAGTGGTCTTCAGCGACCGGCCGACCAGAGGGAAGACCCCGAGCCGGTGGAGGGTCAAGGTCTCCTCGAACCCCTCGTTTAGACTGGCCACGGCAGACTGGTTCACCTCGCCGAGCTCGTGCTTGAGGGTTTTCAACGCCTGGGCGGCCTCCTTGTACGTGGGCCGTTGATACGCACGTTGGAGTCGCCGGCGCCAGTTCTTCTGCTCCGCCCTCGGCAGGTGCGAGATCACGTTCTCCCGTTTGTGCCACTGGCACCGTTGGATCAGCACCTGGTCCTTGAAGGCCGCGAGCACGCCGCTCCGGAGCCCCTTGGCCCCGTCGATCACCACGAGCGCTCCGGCCGACAGATCGAGACCTCGGTCCTTCAGGCCCCTGAGGAAGGACCGGATCACCACCGCGTTCTCCGTGTCGGTCTGGACGAAGCCGAGGAACACCTTGTCCCCCTCAAGCGTCACGCCGAGCGCCACCACCATCTCGTCCTCGGCGAAGCTCTTCCCGTCCAGGACGAGCGCCACCACGTCATAGACCGAGAGGTCCCGCTCCTGAAACTCCTTCAGCCTCGCGGCGGTGGCCTTCTTGAACTCCCGCGAGACCCTCGACTTCGACAGCCCGATCGCTCCGGGCACCGCCTCGACCGCCGCCTCGTAGTCTCGGCATGAGATCCCGAGCAGCACCTTCCGAAAGAGCCCCTCGTCCACCTCTCCGGCCGAGCCGTGGAGTCGCTCGTACGATGCGAGCCTCACCTCTCCGGCCCGGCCCCGCACCCGAGGTACTCGCACCGGATGCCGCTGGCCGCCCAACCTCACCGACCCGGGGTTGTGCCCGTGCCGGTATCCGCTCTCGTCGTCCCCCTTTCGGGCGTGCCGCCGCCCGGCCAGCTCCTCTACCTCTTCCTCGAGCATCCGGCTCACCTCCGCCAGTCCAAGCGGAATCAGCTGCCGGATCAGCTCCACTCGCGGGTCCAGCTCCAGCGCCTGGATCTCCTCCCAACTCATCTCGCTCGGTTCCCCAAGCCGCCGGTCCTTCTTGCCCCGCTCAACCAGCCTCGGCATCCTTCCCATCGGTGGCCTCCTTCCTCTTTTGTTGGTCCCGTGGCGTGCTCGCACACCCACGTTACCTGAGGTCGGAGGCCGCTTCAATTTCAACTAAAGATGGGACTCACTCGACTCAGCGCCCACTCCAGCGCTGTCACCACGGTTTGGTTCACCACCGCCCCTGTTGTACCGCCATGGGTGAACCCCGCCGGTGGATTTGCCGCGCCGGTTACATGAACGGAAATATTGTAGGCGGATGAGGGCGCAGTGGAGATCGTCAGCGTCAGACCAGCACTGGCGTTCCGGTTGCCGCTGGTAACCTCAGCGGTGAATTCGAAGACCCCCGAGGACGAGGGATCGCCGGAGAGCTCCCCGTTCTGGGAAAGTGAGACCCCCGGCGGAAGCGCTCCGCTCGACACTGCCCAGATGTAACTATCGCCATCTCCGCCTTCGGCAGCGAGGGTGACCTGGTAGGCCTCATTCACATATCCGCCGGGCACCACCGGCGTAAGACCGGCCAGTGGGCCCGTGACCGTTACTTCCACGTCTTTAGAAATGCTCTGGGCGTCACCACTTACGACGGCGACGGTGAAGCTGGAGGTACCTACGACTGCGGGTCTGCCGGCGATGCTCCCAGAGGTTTCGTCCAGGAACACACCCTGGGGAAGAGAGCCCGCCGTCAGTCTCCAATGGTAGACCCCGTTCCCGCCCGTCGCCGCAAGCTGCGCCAGGTAGGGTTCACCCACTTCAGCGAAGAGGAGAGGGGGCGCGATTAGAGTCAAAGACGGCCAATTCGTCTCGATCGAGAGGTCGGCTAAAGCCGTCTGATCGTCCACCAGCTCGACATCTGTGTTGCCGAGAGGAACCCGTTCGCCATCGGTGACGAACACAGCGCATGGACTCGAACGGAATGAACGAAGTGAACCTCACGGACAACCTGCAGACCAATGACCTGGATCCCGCGATGTCAGCCGACGGGAAACTGATCGTATACTCGAGTGATGCCAGCGGGGACGATGAGCTATGGATGATGAACTTCGATGGGACGGGGCAGATGCCCCTGAGTCAAGCCGGGGTCAACGGCAGGCACCCCTTCTACTCTCCGGACGGGAGCGCCATTCTCTTCCCCCGTAGAGCCCCTGGCGAAGAAGTGTTCGTCATTGACGCCGACGGGACCGGCGAAACTCAGCTTTCCGACAGCGGTGCCGAGGCGGAGTGGCGACGGTAGGAGCTGGGCGTGCTCCCTGACGAGCAGTGGGGGCATGGAATAGGGTCATCTGTGAGGACATGGCCACTGCGGGAGCGAAGCCCCGTCTCGCCGGCTGACTTTCCTTGCAGCCCACCTAACCCACGAGCATCTTCACGCAGCTTCACAGTTGGGCGCAGTTCCGTCATCGCTCTAGGAAACGGGACGTATGGAGACCGTGATGAGGGCCGGATGAGCGAGGAGAGGTTGCGGAGTCGGATCCGTCAGGCGGGGTTCGCCGCTCAGGAGGAAGAGCAGATCATTCAAGCCCACAAGGACCTTGCGACGTTCCCGAACCCAACCCCAGAGGAGTTTCGGCACGCGCTTGATTCTGGATTGGACAGAGGGAAGCCTACCGAGAGGATCGCGAAGGTGGGCATCCTGGATTGGCTCAGCGCGAGGTTGACCCGAAACCCGAAGTAGGTCTCCTCAGCCACCTGGGCCTCCTCCCTGGTGACCCCTCATTTGCTTGCGCCTCCCACCTAACCGCCGGATCTTGTGGCACCGTGACCCCGAGCCAAAGGGCCAGCTCGATGACCGACCCCATCACCCGCCTGAATGCTGCCCTAGAGGGCCGCTACCGTATCGAGCGTGAGATTGGCGAGGGAAGGCGCCCCGATCAGATTGCGAACTGGAGTGCGTCCAACAGACAGGGAGCCAGAACTATGAAAACTAGCACCGGGCAACCGCTCTCACGACCGACTGCTCTTCGCAGAATGGGTGCCGGTTTCGCCCTCATTGCGAGCGTTGCAGCTGCCGGTTGTACGCCACAAGCGAACGATCCGGCGCCACGGATCATTATCTCAGGAGCCTCCGGTCAGCTCGGTGGGCTCGTAGTGGAGGAGCTGCTCGCTCGGGGGGTTCAACCCGCGGACCTGATCTTGGTGAGCCGAACGCCCGAAAGACTCGAACGATACGCGGAACTCGGGGCCAGCACTCGGTTTGGCGACTTCCTCCAGCCCGAATCCCTTGAGACGGCCTACGAGGGCGGCGACCGAATGCTCCTGATCAGCCTCAACAGCAGCAACTTCGATCCACGTGTGCCGGCGCAGCGTGTCGAGCTTCAGCAGATCGCGATCGACACGGCCATCGAGGCCGGGGTAGAGCACATCGTCTATACCTCTATCGTGGACGCTGACAACAGCGTGTCCCCGATTGCGGTGTGGCATCGAGCGACCGAGGCCGGGCTACGAGAAAGCGGAGTCACCTGGACGGCGCTCAGAAACCAGTGGTACGCGGACGGACTCGTGACTCAGGCCGCTAGCATGGTTGCGGACGGTCGTGTCGTGGTGCTTCCAGACGATCCTGGAACTGCGTTCGTGACCCGGGGGGACTGCGCTGCTGCGGCAGCCGTTGCGCTTATGACGCCAGGCCACGAAAACCGAGTCTATGAGATCACTGGTCCGGCACTGGTCCGCATGCATGACATCGCCTCGATGGCCAGCGAGATCAGCGGTATCGAAATCGAGGTAATCGAGGCGGGGCCAGATGACGAGGTTCGGGAACCTCGGCCTTCTGGAACCACACTGACGACTCACTTCAGGGACATCACTGGAGAGCCTGGCACCACGGCGCGAGACCTATTGGAGGCGAATCGAGATGTGCTTCTGGAGGCCCGTGGGGGGTGAGAGGCGATGAGGTGTCGGAGCATTTGCGTGTGTTCATCAGCCTCCCATCCTTGTTCCAGAACTTCTTCGAGGAGTTGAGGCAGGTGGTGCCGGAGTGAGGACTGCCCTTGAAGGCAGTCAGGAGTAGCGTTTGACCATCAAGGAGTTGAGCATGTCGAAACCAGGCGTAAGTTGGATGTGGCTCATTGGGCTGTTGTGCATCTCCGTGGAAACCGCCACGGCGCAGTCACGGACCTTCGACATTTACTGGGTGGACGTCGAAGGCGGCGCCGCTACCCTGCTTGTGTCTCCCAGCGGGCAATCTCTGCTCGTCGACACCGGATACCCGACGGAAGATGACCGCGACGCGAAACGCGTTCTCGCGGCAGCCCAAGAGGCTGGCCTTGCCAGGATTGACTACCTGGTCATCACGCACTCCCACCAGGATCACGTGGGCGGGCTTCAAGCGCTGGCCGAGATGATCCCGATCGAGAGATGTCTCGACCATGGGACCATGACCGAAGAGAGCAATCAGCGATGGCTCGATGCGTACCTCAGCGTATGCGGAGACAAGAGAGCCGCCGTTGAGGCTGGCGAGAAGATCCCGTTTGGGGCCGTCGAGATCGACGTCATCGCCTCGGGCGGTCGACTCCTTACGAGGCCCGTCAACGACGGCGGATTCAACACGCTGTGCGCGACGGCTGAGCACAAACCGCAGGCCAGTCCGGAGAATCAGCGCAGGAGTCAATCCCAAAGTTAGTTGAAACTGGAGCGACCCCCTCGTCAGGCGACGGCATGTGAACTGCTCTCGGGAAGGGTGATCCCGAGCTCCTTCTGTATCGCGGCCCTGAGGAGCGGGAGGTGCCGGTAGCCGAGCAACCTCCGGAGCCGGGGCTCGATCTCGAGTAACACGGTCGCGAACCATCGGTGCTTCTGGCTCGAGGTCTTCCAGTGATCCACTCGTCCGCAGCGTTGCTCGGCCATGGCGTTGACGGATTCGAGTACGTTAGTGGTCTTCAGCGACCGGCCGACCAGAGGGAAGACCCCGAGCCGGTGGAGGGTCAAGGTCTCCTCGAACCCCTCGTTTAGACTGGCCACGGCAGACTGGTTCACCTCGCCGAGCTCGTGCTTGAGGGTTTTCAACGCCTGGGCGGCCTCCTTGTACGTGGGCCGTTGATACGCACGTTGGAGTCGCCGGCGCCAGTTCTTCTGCTCCGCCCTCGGCAGGTGCGAGATCACGTTCTCCCGTTTGTGCCACTGGCACCGTTGGATCAGCACCTGGTCCTTGAAGGCCGCGAGCACGCCGCTCCGGAGCCCCTTGGCCCCGTCGATCACCACGAGCGCTCCGGCCGACAGATCGAGACCTCGGTCCTTCAGGCCCCTGAGGAAGGACCGGATCACCACCGCGTTCTCCGTGTCGGTCTGGACGAAGCCGAGGAACACCTTGTCCCCCTCAAGCGTCACGCCGAGCGCCACCACCATCTCGTCCTCGGCGAAGCTCTTCCCGTCCAGGACGAGCGCCACCACGTCATAGACCGAGAGGTCCCGCTCCTGAAACTCCTTCAGCCTCGCGGCGGTGGCCTTCTTGAACTCCCGCGAGACCCTCGACTTCGACAGCCCGATCGCTCCGGGCACCGCCTCGACCGCCGCCTCGTAGTCTCGGCATGAGATCCCGAGCAGCACCTTCCGAAAGAGCCCCTCGTCCACCTCTCCGGCCGAGCCGTGGAGTCGCTCGTACGATGCGAGCCTCACCTCTCCGGCCCGGCCCCGCACCCGAGGTACTCGCACCGGATGCCGCTGGCCGCCCAACCTCACCGACCCGGGGTTGTGCCCGTGCCGGTATCCGCTCTCGTCGTCCCCCTTTCGGGCGTGCCGCCGCCCGGCCAGCTCCTCTACCTCTTCCTCGAGCATCCGGCTCACCTCCGCCAGTCCAAGCGGAATCAGCTGCCGGATCAGCTCCACTCGCGGGTCCAGCTCCAGCGCCTGGATCTCCTCCCAACTCATCTCGCTCGGTTCCCCAAGCCGCCGGTCCTTCTTGCCCCGCTCAACCAGCCTCGGCATCCTTCCCATCGGTGGCCTCCTTCCTCTTTTGTTGGTCCCGTGGCGTGCTCGCACACCCACGTTACCTGAGGTCGGAGGCCGCTTCAATTTCAACTAAAGATGGGACTCACTCTCAGCGCAGCGTCGGGGCGCTCTTCACCTACGGCCGATTCACCTTTCTCGACCTCGGGGATCTCAACTGGGAAATGGAGGTCGAGCTGTCGTGTCCCATCAACAAGGTGGGCGAGGTCACGCTCTACCAGACGAGCCGCCACGGAGCCTGGGACGACGCGGGCTCGCCAACGCACCTCTATGCGATCAAGCCGCAGGTCATCGTCGTGAACAACGGTCCGCGGAAGGGGCTGGGAGGCACATCGCCCGGTTTCAGCGAGGTCTCAACGGCGCATTACGACCGGATGGCGAAGAGTCCGGGCATTGAAGGGATTTGGCAGGGCCACCGTTCGCTGCTCGATCCGGATCCGGTCCACAACACGGCGGAAGATATGATCGCGAACTTGGAGGACACCGCGGAAGGCGACGGCCATTGGATTCGGGCGTCGGTTAGCCAGGACGGCATGTTCACCGTCACGAACAGCCGCAACGGGTTCAGCCGAACCTACACGGCGCGCTGAAACCGGCGCCTGTTCACATGGCTCCTGCCCCAGCCAGCCCGGCCCGCTCTCGGACGTTGACCTCAGTCTGCTTCCCGCGAATCAAGCTTCCAGGGTGCTTTCCGGATCGCCCTATGTCTGATCGCGGTTGCTACCCGTCCAAGAAAAGATGACCGAGCCCCATCACACGCTTGAACGCTGCCCTAGAGGGGACGCCCTTCTACAAAGGGGTCGACGCCGGGTCCGCAGCACTCAAAGAGGCCCTGGGCGCCTAGAAGTCCGCCAACGCTTGCTGCGCCTTGGTGGCATCCCGAAGAAGGTCGGGCGCCGCTGCATCGACCCAATCGAGGAACACGGCGGACGTGCCGATCTGCTCGACGTCCTCCGCGCTCAGATCCAGGCTCGCGCTCGTACCCGCGCACCGGACTCGTACGGTGGTCGGCGATTAGATCCCGGTGGTCAGTGCACTCACGAGCCCGTTCAGAAGGGTCTGCTCCTGCACGATGGTAGCATCACCCGATGGGCACACCTGTTGCAGGTCCATCTCCTTAGTCGGGGCTGATGAGCCCCACGAGCCAGTGATGTTTAGCCGCCAGGCCTAGCTTCTTCATCATCTCCCCCCCTTCGGTTCATGTTCTTTGCTGAGCGCAATGCAGGGCATATGCCAGTGGGCAGGAAGCGGCATAACCATCTGTCCATCAACGCGCATCATCAGCACAATGGCCAGAACGAGGACCAGATCGGTCGTCATGGCGCTTCCTTCACAAGGGCCAAAGCAGGGGTATGAGCAGGCTTGAGAGGACCCAGAAGATCAGGTTCAACGGGCCGCCCACCCGCACGAAATCCATGAAGCGATATTGGCCTGGCCCGTATATCATCGTGTTCGTCTGGTACCCCACCGGTGTCATGAAACTCGCCGATGCAGCAAAGGTCACAGCCATGAGAAACGGCCTCGGATCTAGGTTCATGTCTGCCGCCGCTGCGATCGCAATAGGGGCGAGGAGCACCGCAGTGGCATTGTTGGACATCGTATTCGTTAGGAGTGTGGTTACCAGATACACAGTCGAGACCAAAGCGACCGGTCCCAAGCCCCCGACACCGAGTATGAGGCCACGCGACAGCAGCTCAGCTCCCCCGGTCCGCTCCAGAGCAGCGCCCAGAGCGAGAACGCCGGCAAGTAAGAAGATCACCTTCCAGTCGATCGCTCGGTACGCGTCCTCCGCCGTTAGGCATCCGAACAAGATCATCGCGATGGCCCCGCCACATGCGGTCACCACGATGGGTGCAACTCCGGCGGTGGCTAGCCCGACAACCGAAGTGAGGATGGCAATAGCCGGAACCGCCTTGGACGGCTCGAACTCCGGTCGTGGCACCTCGGAGACGACAACAAACGCCTCGCTTGCCCCGAACTGCGGGAGGCGCCTCCGGGTGGTCTCAACCAGTAGTCCGTCGCCAGCTCGCAGCCGCAGGTCGGCTAGAGCCTCCTGGACGAGCGTTCCCCTGTGCTGGAGGGCGATCACGGTTCCGCCGAACCGGTTGCGGAACTCGGAGGACCGCAGGGTTTCTCCTTCCAGCCCGGAGTGCGGGGCGATCACGACCTCTACGAGAACAACGTCGGCCGATCCCAGATCCTGGTCTTCCCACTTGGTCCTTGGCTGAATCAGGACGCCTTCACGTAAGAGCAGTTCTTGAAGTCGGGACACGTTGCATCGTACGAGCAGTTCATCGCCCGCTTCGAACACCGTATCTCCGGAAGGCAGAAGCAGGCCCGCCCCTTCGCGCCGAATCTGGATCACGTCGAGATCGGGTGCTTGGGTGAGAGGGGCGTCGGACAGCGGCTTTCCCACTGACTGGGCCTTGGGAGAGAGGACGAGCTCACATACGTAATGGGCGACTCGCCAGCTGTCCGCCAAGTCCTCGATCCCCCTTCGCGCCGGGACGAAGCGTTCACCGATCGTCATCATGTACACGGCTCCGGTGACGAAGAACGCTAGGCCCAAGAGAGTGAACTCGAACATCCCGAACGGCTCGAGACCGTTCTCAGCGGCGATCGTACTCACCAAGAGGTTGGTGGAGGTTCCGATGAGCGTGCACACCCCTCCGAACATGGCGGCGAACGACAGGGGCATCAGGTACTTCGACGCGCTGACCCGTAGCTTTTGAGAGGTGGCGAGCACCATCGGGATGAGGATTGCGACCACCGCCGTATTGTTGACGAAGGCCGATGTCACGCCCGCGGTCACCATGAGACCGAGCAGCGCCAGACGACGGTCCTCCCTCATGGTCGCCTCGAAGTGCTTCCGCAGCTGATTTAGGGCTCCGCTGCGATAGAGTCCCGCGCTCAACACGAACATGGCTCCAATCGTGACCACTGCCTCGTTACTGAAACCTGCGAGGGCTTCCTCGGGCGGAAGGACACCCGTGACTAAGAGAACCCCTAAGGCGAGTAGGGCCACGACGTCGACGGGGAGCCGCTCGGTAGCAAACAGAACCACGGTGAGGACTAGCACGACCAGGACCAAGACGAGATCGTAACTCATGGTTGAACCTCACGGAGCAAGGCCTCGCAGCGGATCTCTCCCTTCGAACCCCGGGAGACGCACGCCCCCGGGGCAGGCGTGGTGAGGACCAGGAGTGGCACGTTAGCCCATTCGGTGCGACTTCGCTCGGGGTGTCGGGGCCGGCCCGTCCGAATCGTAGTGAATTTCTTCGAGGAGTTGCGGCAGGTGGTGCCGGACCCGTGACCGACCCCATCGCCCGCCTGAACGCAGCCCTCGAAGGCCGATACCGCATAGAGCGTGAGATTGGTGAGGGCGGGATGGCGACGGTCTATCTGGCCGAGGACCTTAGGCACGAGAGGAAGGTCGCGCTCAAGGTCTTGAAGCCGGAGTTAGCTGCTGTCGTGGGAGCCGAACGGTTCCTGGCTGAGATCAAGACGACTGCGAATCTGCAGCATCCGCATATTCTGCCCCTTTTCGATTCAGGTCAGGCGGAGTCGTTCCTCTACTACGTCATGCCATATGTGACGGGCGACTCTCTTCGAGACCGAATCAACCGTGACAAGCAGCTACCAGTGGATGAGGCGGTGGCGATTGCCAGGAAAGTCGCTGGCGCGCTCCAACACGCCCATGAAAACGGAGTCGTCCATCGGGACGTCAAACCCGGCAACATTCTGTTCCAGGACAGCGTTTCTGCCCGACTCCGGCGCCGTCATGCCACCGGCCGACCGCGCCGATGCGGATTACGTTCGTGACTGGGAAGCAATGGTGACTCACCAACACGAGATGGAGCACATGCGCGCGGCAGAACAGACGAACTCGGGGCACCGCCACTGAGAGATGCCGTGCCCGCCCCGCTTAGGCGGGTGATGGGGTCGGTCGTCGGCCCGGCACCACCCGCCTAAACTCCGCGAAGAAGTTCTGGACGAGGATGAGTCCGCCTGCCTGGATCTCAGTTCTCGATGTAGCGGACGAAGTCTCTGGGGCCCACCTCGGCGCCGTAGACGACCGCCCCACCGTTGATCGCGGCGACGCCCTCCGACGTGCTGCTGCCGCCCTGAGGATCGGGATCCGGAATGAAGTACCTCACGGAGCCATCTCTGGCACTGCCGATCCGGATACCGCGCTGCCATCCGGGGTGAGACAGGTCCAGGCCGTTATCAGGGCCGTCCCTAGACTCGGAGTCGGTGACGAACATGTTGTCGTCGGCGTCGATGAAGATCCCGGCCGGTCGGCTGAACTGGTACCAGCAATCTAGGTAGTTGCCGTCCTGGTCATAGATTTGTATGCGGTTGTTATCGCGGTCGCCGATGAACAGCCGACCCTGTGAATCGATGTCCAGCGCGTGTAGGCTGGAGAATTCAGCCGTTCCGCACGCTCCGTTTCCCGGACTGCCCCACTGCATGATGAACCTCCCGTTCCTATCGAACTTCATGACGCGCTCGTTCGTGCCCTCGCCATGGCCGTCGGCCACGAAGATGTCGCCATTCCTACCCACGACGACGTCGGACGGGGAGCTGAACTCGTTGGGGCCGTCCCCAGTCACCGTGCGCGTTCCGAGCTG
This sequence comes from Longimicrobiales bacterium, assembly GCA_965215925.1. Taxonomy (GTDB): domain Bacteria; phylum Gemmatimonadota; class Gemmatimonadetes; order Longimicrobiales; family Gaopeijiaceae; genus JAAXGI01. The sequence goes on from CBDCEQ010000003.1 coordinate 274,044, forward strand.
CAGGAGAATCTCGCCGCTGGGGCTAAGTTTCGTGACCTGCTGTCCAACGTTCCCGCCCGCGCCACGGCCGTCGGGCGGTAGCGGGTCGGTCACCCAGACGTTGCCCTCCTGGTCCACGTGGATGCCGTGCGGGAATGCAAACAAGTCGGCCCCCATTTGGCCGATCAGGTTCCCGCTTGCGTCGTAGTGCAGGATGGGATCGACGTGGGAGTCCACGCAGTTATTGCTCCCGCACCGGTCGATGGCCCAGATGTCATCGTGGCCCTTGGCAGCATCAACCCCCGCCGTGGAACCCCACTCGCGGCCGTCGGGCAGCGGCATCACCTGCTTCTCCGAGTACGGGTTCGGGAGGTCGTTGGCCGGCGTCATATTCGGGTTGCTGTTGGCGTCGATCTGTGCAGCCGCCGGCGCTGTCCATGCGGTTAGTGTGGCAACCAGGAGCGGGAGCAGGGCCCAACTCATCCTTGCGTACCTCATCTGATCCTCCGGTCTTGATGATGGTTGTGACGTAGATCCTCGGCTAATGCGTCCCCGTTCCTAAAGGAATGACGGAACTGCGCCTAGAGTTATGCCACGGGGAAGATGCTCCGGGCTGAAACGCGGAGCAAGCAGATGATGGCCAAAGTGGGAACTCGGGATGTACCGTCTAGGCTCCTCGATCCGGCGATTCTGTTGATAAACGACGAGCAGGTCTTCCGACTCATCCTGATCGTCGGACTGGTCAGCGTTTGTTCGATCGGCATCCCCCACCGCCTGAAGTCCCTACACCTCCTCGCGGAGGCGATCAAGGTCGCCAAGTCCGACATCTACCACTATGTGGGAGACCCGGAGGCGTCTGTGCGTTCTGCCGTGCGGTCCGCGTGTATATGACGAGCTCTCCCTCGGATCACTGATCCCGTTGAGGAGCCTCCGCTGGGGGTGAGCCATCAGACCGGGTGGTCAGGTGTCCGTTTCGGAAGGCGCCCGCCATGGCTCTCGGGATCTCGGCTTCGGCCTCGACCACTTGGGCGCGCATCTCCTCCACCTTCGCTTTCATTTCCTGCTCCACAGCGACGGCCATGGCTCTCCGCTCCTCGGCCCGAGCCTGGGCGACCCGCTTGTCGGCCTCGGCCTGGTCGCTCTGAAGCTCGGCGCCGATGTTCTTCCCCACGTCCACATCTGCGATGTCGATGGATAGGATCTCGAACGCGGTTCCGGAGTCGAGTCCCCTGCCGAGCACGGTCTGAGAGATGCTGTCCGGGTTTTCCAGCACGGCCTGGTGTGAGTCCGCGGATCCGATGCTCGATACGATCCCTTCCCCGACTCGTGCCATGATCGTTTCTTCACCGGCGCCCCCCACCAGTCGGTCGATGTTCGCCCTCACTGTAACCCGCGCGACAGCGACGAGCTGGATTCCGTCCTTCGCCATGGCGGCGATCCGTGGCGTGGTGATCACCTTGGGGTTCACCGACACCTGAACCGCCTCGAAGACGTCCCGCCCCGCCAAGTCTATGGCGGCCGCTTGGTTGAACGAGAGATCGATGTTCGCTTTGTCGGCGCTGATCAGGGCGGTGATCACCCGATCGACATGGCCACCTGCCAGGTAGTGTGCCTCCAGTTCGGCGATTCTCAGACTGAGACCTGCTTTGGTGGCCCAAATGAGGGGTCGCACAACCAGGGCCGGTGGCACCGTCCTCAAACGCATGCCGACGAGGTAGGTCATTCTTACGTGCACCCCCGCCGAGATCGCCTCGATCCACAGTCGTACAGGCACTGCCCAGAGAACCAAGAGGACAATGGCGAAGAGCGCGAGGATGGTGAACACACTTGTTCCGAATACGAGTTCGTCGGGCATGACCGGTCCTCCTTCACAATGGGACCCCGCTGTGTGGCGACATCCCGAACGTTCGTCCGCGTCAAGAACCTCTTCGAGGAGCTGAGTGCCGGACTAGCTGCGGATCCCTCTCACGCTCCATGGGGCAGCGACAGGGCTGTCTTCGCCAACCTCCTGCATCTTCAGTGCGGTCCTGAATGCGCCTGCACGGTCACGCTTGAGATTCGGGAAAGGGGATGAATTGTAGCCGATCCATCTTCGTGCTCTTCCGTTGCACCATAAGTGAGGATGTTCCTCGCCTGGTAACTGGGGTCGGATCCTTGCTGGAGCTTCGCGAGGAAGACGTGGCCGCCCACGAGAGTAACCTTCAATTCCTTGGACCCTTCCATAACTTGCCTGTTGACCGAGGGAGATCGGGCGAGCACAAGATCACCTGGCTCGTCGTCGGGAGACGCAGTTATCCGTCGGCTCCGACGTCCCTGTCCTCTTGCGGCTCCGAGGCTCTGCTCACTCTAGGCTTCTGCTCAGGGGCCGTCAGGTCCCCTTCAATCTCTCGAATTGAGCCCTTGAACTCGCGAATACCCTTCCCCAGGGAGGATCCGATCTCGGGAAGCCTCTTGGCTCCAAACAATAGGAGCACGACGAGGAAGATCAGCATCAGTTCCCACATTCCTAATCCACCAAACATGGCCTCAACCCTCCTTATTGGCTGACATCGGTCTAGGCTTGTTGGTCAACATACGAGAGTCGTCTCTCACAAGCGAAGAACCGAAAAACCCATCCTGCCCACCGCCGACCTGCTTGCGCAGGAGTAGCCGCGCGCAGGATCTTACCGCCTAGGACTGCGACCCGAGCCCAGGACCCCAATGACCAGCGACCCCATCATCCTGAACGCTGCCCTTGAGCGCCGCTACCGCGTGGAGCTTGAGATTGGCGAGGGCGTGAGATGGCGGTCGTGTATGTGGCTAAGGATCTGATGCCGTGGAAACGGTAGAAACGGTAGACATGATGATCAGGAGGAATGGGCTGACGAAGAACGAGGTCAAGCTCGCAGCTCAGGCCGCTCAGCTCATCGAGGAACGCGTCAAGGCAGGCAAGGCGGGCCAGAAGTGGTTGGGAGCTACGGCCGATGCTTTGGTCAGCGAGAGGGTCGACGACTCGGTAAGACAGGTCATTATCCTCAGCGTGGCGCACACCATGTACAAGGAGAAGTCGTGATTGACAACGGACGCACCCGCCTGAATGCTGCCCTGGAGGATCGTTGCCGCGCTTAGATCATGTGGATGAGGGCTAGCGGTTGAATCCACCCCATGTCCCGAGGTACACCGCACCAAAGCCATCGAGGACCGCTCGTACTTCGTCGCTCGGTTCTCCGTACACAAAGAAACCGGTCAACTCGAAGCACTGGAGGAATCGCTCGGCAAACCCGGAGCCGAAATTCCCCAGGTGTGTCATCGCGGCGTCGGAGTCGGCGTACCGATCCTGAATGTGGCAGACGGTCCCATCATCATGGAGGAACCACTCGTAGCCTAGCGTTCCCACCTCGCCACGGGAGGATTCTACCATGTCGGTCATCAGGTCACGAGCGTCACTCAATCGGCCCTCGAGGACTGACGTTTGGATATGAAAGGAAATGTTGGCTGACATGGTCGAGTGCTCCGGTAGGACGGGTCTTTGCCTATCTAACGGGATCTACGCTTCGCGCGGGCTACTATGCCGACCCGAGTCTGGGGCCGCAAGAAGATGCCGGATAGGTTCAGCGCACCATCAGTGACCACTTGATCGGTGCTGATTGTCTCAGGAACGATTAGCGCAACTCGCAGCCGGCTGGCGTCGCCCTGAGGCACAGTAGATTCGCGTAGAAGACGGGCGACTGTAGCGCCACGAATCCGAGGTAGTCACCACCGGCGAGCGTGGCTTCGAAGTTGTCCAGGTCTCCCGCATTGGATTCGCGCCAGTAACCCAGGATGAGCTGTCGGACCCACGGCTTCAGCTGAGGTAAGGTGTTGTAGTCTGCACCTGGTGGACCATCGCGTCCCTGGAGCATGCGGCGCTCACCGAGGAAGCCCTCGAACGTGTAGAAGGCGTCGTCGGGCGCCAAGAACTCCAGCGCGTAGTCCAACTCACGGACTGGGTCCGTGACATCATAAGCGGCCAAAAGCGGCATCGGTCCAGCACCCAGCATGAATCGCATTGCTTCTGGGTCAGGGAAGGGCACCGCCCGGCGCCGGCGCCGCCCAGGGTGGTGGGGGTAGAGCTCGTTGGATCGGATCGCAACATCCAGGGCCACCCGCCCATCGACGGCCCGCTCCATGCCCTCACCTAACAAGTACGTACGTCTGAGGTTGTGTTGTTGGAGCATGACGGCAACTGGTTGCTTGGCTGGATCAAGCACGACCGTTGCCGCAGTGTAGTGATCAAGTTGATGCCAGTCATCGAGGTCGGCGATGACTGCCAGAGGCAACGCCTTCCAGGGGGGGAGACCGGCCGGTAGCCCGGAGCGACGGAACGCAAAGTTGTAGGTGAGCAGTGTGAACGGCTCCGTTTCCGCGTGGCGAGGGGGAAATCCCAAAGTGACTCGGTCCAACCGGGCGTAGGCCACGGCCCTCGTGGGCCCCGGTCTCCCGGTGTGTCTGAATTCGACGCGGGGATCAGTCCGATGTGCGTTTAGCACTTGCGCAGTGACCTCGTCGGAGATCGTCCGACCCTCAGCATCGACGAGCACTCCGTTTCCGATGTAGTCGACGTAGAAGTCCATGGGGCCATCGTGACCATCGGGAAGCCAAAGGTGCGGTCGATAACGATCGAGCAGCGCGCGCTCCGACGGCGCCGGCTCCTGTGTCAGCCGTGGATTGGCTACGAAGTATGGGCCGAAGCCACGGTTCTGCGAGAAGTTGAGTTCGTCGCCCGAGCAGCTACCAAGGCCGAGGCACGCCAAAGGCAGGAGAATTGCGGGGAGACCACGCCGAAGACTCGGACCTAACATCCGCGAAACAATTAGGAACACGGAGGGATCAACCAAATGACGTCGCTGTGCCAAAGGGGGACCTGCGTCAGTCCCCCCCCCGGGTCGATCCGCACGATCGTGTAGACCAGCGACTCTGAAATCTCGGAGAAGTAGTGCGGCGTGCCTGCCGGGATGATGATCATGTCCCCCTCCATGACCTAGCGGGTCTCCGCACCTTCCATCCCGGTACCGGTCACGCCGGGCCCTGACGTCCCCGGTCGGCGAGGCGCAGCCCCGCTTCCACGCGGTCGCGGATCGATCAGCCGGCCACCAGTGACGATGGTTCCCGAGCCCTCGAGGACCGTGTAGACTTCGGTGACTTCGGTGTGGATCGTGCCGGCGACTACGTTCGCCGCGGGGCCCCGAGAAACGATCGCGACACTGACGTCATACGAGCCCACGTCGAGGGTCCGTATCGGCGTGTCGATTATGCCGGGCGCGATCTCGGCGGCGGTGTCCAAAGTGTTTTGAATGTCGGCGGCTGTCACGTCGGCCGCCGGGATTGACCCCGAGCTTGCCTGTGCGAGCACGAGCAGGGCTCCGAGAAGGTTCGACATAGACCCATCTCCTGTTCAAGCCGCCTTCAAGCATCAGACTCGATCCGTTGATTATAGGGGCCCCCGGCTCGATCGACGAGGATCGGAGGTGGTGCCGGGGCGAGGTGACGGCACGCTAAAGTTGAGGTCGAGGCGGACCTCAGGCGGGTTGGGGGACGGCCGCGGAGATTGCCTCCTCTAGCATCTGAACCACGTCGAGCGGATCGGGCCACTGCTCGACACCATTCGACCCTGCCTCCGGAAGCCCGTGGTTTTCCTTGCTCCGTATCACAGCTCGGCGCATCTTCTCTCAGCTTCACTCTGGGCGCGGTTCCCGTCATTCCCTTCGAAAACGGGGCGTATGGCCAGCTCCTCCGCCGAGCCTGACGAGGAGAAAAGCAAATGAAAGCAATAATTCCGGCACTCCTGGTCCTGGCAAGCATGGCCTTCGCCAATGGCACGCTAACACCAGACGTCCGGATTTCCAGTGAAGTACTCGGCTACGACCTTCAATACCGTGTCTACGTCCCGGACGGAGTCGAGTCCGCAACTGATCTTCCAGTTCTCTATGTCACGGACGGGCCGGGGTACATTGGGCAGGGAAGGATGCCCGGGGTCCTAGACCGCCTCATCGAGTCCGGACAGATCAAGCCCTTGGTGGCTGTCTTTGTCGATGCGCGGGATCCCGACAATCTGAGGAGCAATCGCCGCAACTCCCAATTCTTTTGCAACAGCGACTATCTCTCCTTCTATAGGGATGAGTTGATTCCGCTCATCGAGCGGTCTTATCCGGTTGGTCACAGTCGCGATCAAAGGGCCATTCTCGGCTTGTCATTTGGCGGAACCAACGCCGCCTGCTTTGGGTTGCTGGGCTACGAATCTTTCTCCCAGATAGGGATGCATTCACCCGCGAATCATCCGGTGAAAGAGTTGCTGGCTGCCTATGAAGAAATGCCCCTGCTACCGTTGAGGATATTCCTTAGCACGGGCAACCCAGACGACAACACTCAGGCGAATCGTGATTTTCATAAAGTGTTGAGGGACAAGGGCTACACGATGAAATACATCGAGACCCTCGAGGGACATAACTGGGATAACTGGCGGCCGCTCATCGATGACGTACTCCTGTACTTCTACGGCGTGGAGGAGGCTACAGACTAGTCGGTGCCGGACCCATGACCGAAGCCGCGAAACCCCAGTTCGGTGACATCGATGGGTGGGGCCTCACACACGTCGGCAAGGTTCGCAGAACGAATCAGGACCATTACTTCGCGGGTGCGTTGTCCCGAGGCGTGACAGTGGCCAGCACGAGCCTGGGGGCGGACGTGGAACAGACGATCCAGCCTGAGCACCTTGCTTCGCTAGCGTTAGTCGCCGACGGAGTTGGGAGTAGCCGAGGCGGGGAGCGGGCCGCGAGGGTGGCGATCGAGGCCCTGGTGCGGGAAGTGTCGAAGAGTTTTCACTACGCACAGTACGCAGAAGCCACCGACCCCGAGGTCTTTTCCCGCCTACTTCAAGACGCCGCACTAGCATGTCACGCGAGCTTGCTCAAGCAAGCCAAGCAGGAGCCAGGCCGTGGGCGGTTCGCCACCACTCTCACCCTTTTCCTGGGCTTGTGGCCGCACGCATATCTCCTACAGGTCGGTGACAGTCGGTGCTACATCTTTCAGGACGGCGAGTTGACGCAGATCACACGGGACCAGACGTGGGCACAAGAACTCATCGACGCCGGAACTCTGTCGCAGACCAAGGCTCAGAGTAGTAAGTGGGCCAACGTGCTTTCGAGTGCGATCGGAGGGTCCGAGGCCGCCCCGGTCGTTACGAGAATCGTCCGCGATTGGGGGGCCGTCCTTCTGCTCTGCAGTGATGGGCTGACCAAGCATGTTTCCGATGGTCGGATCAGCGAGCGGATTGGGGCGATGACGAGCGCACGTCAGCTCTGTGAGGATCTGCTGCAGGATGCCCTAGAGGGTGGGGGCACCGACAACATCACTGTCGTAGCCGGACGCACGCTCACGCCGCAAGACACGTAGCCTGAGTTGGCTGCCGTGGTGGGCGGGGAGCGTTTTCTTTCAGAAGCCGTACCGTGACAGCACCACGGTCCCTTCGACTTACGGCAAGGGCGGCACCATCCGTCGCACCTTCATGTCATAAGAGTCGCCGGGCGCCAGCACGAAGTACGGCTTCTCCCATGGTTGATAGGCGCGTGTGTTGTCATGCACTGTGACCATCCACTTGCCCATGACTTCGAAGGTGTCGCCGGTCACAATGATTGCGGTGCCCTCCGAGAGACCAATGCCAAGCAGTTCAGGGCGCTGTTCGATCACCGGGATAATGTCGTCCCAGCGGTTCCGTGTGTTGACGTGCTGGTCGATCGCAGATTTGCGGAGAAACTCGAAGCCGAGCTGATGGTTCTCCTCGGCGGTCATGACAATGTCCGAGCCCTCGGTATCGCCCCTCACGAGGTATTCACCTTGAATGGTGGCACCCGCGGAGCTCCCCCCGATGACGCCTCCGCGCTCAAGCACCTCATGGAATCCGTCGTAAGCGAGGGTCCCCGCGTATGAGTCCACGATGTTCCACTGGCGGCCTCCGTTGAACCACACTGCGCTCGCCCGCACGAGTTCAGCCGAAAACTCCGCCGTGTCCGCGACTCTGGGATCGTGCGTGTGGAGCATCGAGACGTTCTTGAGTCCGAGCTCCCGCCACGCGGCCAAGACGCGATCCCCGTCGTAAGCCCGGATGTTGCCGTCCTGGTCGTAGTTACCCCCTGCTGTCGGCACGATGACGAACCGCCCTTCCTCCGCTCCGCCTCCGAGTTCAACGAAGCGCTCCATAATCCCGGTGCCGTCCATGGAACCGCCACCGGCAACGACGAGAGTCCCATTCTGTGGTCCATACTCTGTCACCTGTTGGGCATCGAGCGACGTCGATATCCCGCTCGCGAGCGCCAAGACTGGGATCATCAGATGGAGGGTCAGACTCTTCATTGTTCTCTTCCTCGAGCCCGGTAAGGCCACCGTACCAAGGTGCCAGCCGAGTGTGAAATATGCGAGCGCGAAAGGGAAGCTTCGCCTGGCTGGCTTAACCCGAGGGGAACATCGTTGGTCTCTGGCCGCCGGGTTGACGTAGACCGTCGGTGAGCCTACGGAGCGGGGGGCCTCACAAGCCGCTCGGGCCGCGGCTATTCCGGACGGCGGAACAGGCCCATGTAGACCGCCTTGCGCAGGACGTGGTCCTGCACGGCAGCCATGACTGCTCGTCGCGTCTCGAAAGCGTCTTCCGTGGGCTGAACGTCGAGCATTGAGTCCGAGGGCGTATAGCTCGAACACATAGTGGTGCGGCGGCCCGTTAGCGGGTGCCCCGGGACCCCTGTACATTGGGCCACTGGCGCTGATCTGGTAGCTCCCATCGGCAAGCTGGGACCCACTAGGTACTCCCTCCGGGAGCCCCGCCGCAGACGCAGGGATATTCCAAACCACCCAATGAGCCTGGTCCTCCGTCGTCCCGCCGCGTGCGACCTCCATGTCGTGCATGTGGAGCAGGAAGCTCCCGGTACCGTCCGGCGCGTTGGCCCACTCGAGGGCGGGCGAGGTGCCCCCCCCAAGGGGCCGCACCTTCAGCGGCCTGGCTGAAGCGAACGGGTATCGGACCGCCGTCGGGGAACGCGGTGGTGGCCAGCGTCATTGCCGGGCCCCGTCTTCCTTGTGCAGCGGCGGGTATCACTACCGCAAGCGTGAGCACCAACGCAAGAGACACCGAGGCGAACCGCGTGCTTTGTCCTCCCTTGAACTAAACGAGAGCGGAACGGGGGTGGAGGTAATCTACGCCGTTCCGTGTCTGCCAAGTAGCGAGGATGATAGACCAAGGGATAGGTGCCTGGGCCGCAGAACTCGCCCTGCTGGCAGTTGCGATGTTCGCTTGGGCAGACGAGAAGCTTCGCAGGTGACCGCTCATCTCTATAGCCTTCCCAACAATCCCTCCTTGACGGGGCCATAGGGATTGTCTTATCGTAAATCGACGATGACCGATTACAGAGACCTGTCGATGAGCCAACCCGGCCTTGCTGACACTGACATCGCCCGGATGGCAAAAGCTCTCGGGCACCCCGTCCGGATCGCCATCCTGCGCATTCTCTCGGAGCAGGAGTGCGTTTGCGGAAAAATCGTCGATGGGTTGCCCTTGGCGCAATCGACCGTCTCACAACACCTCAAGCTACTGAAGGAGGCCGGTTGGATTAGCGGCGTGATCGACGGCCCCCACACATGCTACGCCTTGAGGACCGACGCTATTGCGGCGCTCCGTCTCGTGCTGGGTCCTTTACTTGAGCGGTGGGAAGGCGCCGCCCGCCCGCCAGTGGACTCCAGCTGTCTATGAACCCTTAGCCCGAGGAGGCCCACAATGCCTTACGGAATCAGCTGTTCTTGCGACGACTGTGGCTGCGGCGGCGGTTGCTGCTGACATCAGAAAGGGGTGGCCGGGACGCCGGTCACCCCTGAACGTCTCCCAGGCAACGTGTTCAGACCGGCTTAGCCGGTTTCGCAACGTCTTCGTTTTAATCGCGCGGCCTACTCGCGCCGACCGGCCTCATGTTGCCCCCGCCTCCGATCACCTTCGATCGCTTGTTGGTGATGCGTTGCCAGATCTCGTGCAAACTCCAGGGCATCCTCTAGCTCGGTCATATCATGGACACTGCCGTCTCGTAGGACCCTTCGCGCAGCCTTGTTCCACTCGGAAATCGACGCCCGCATGACTTTGAGAGCTTCTTCCACCTCACGAGCGTGGTTCATTCTTCGATACTCCCACAAATAGAGCGATTCGCCGAACCCTACGAGAGCCGTATTTGCCACGTCCTGCTGAATGAACTCAGTGGGGACTCGTAATCCGAGGGGTGACCGCCCATCGCACGATGATGACGATTTTCCCTCGTGCGTGACCTCCTTCCCAGTATCTGATTGCCTGTGGGACCTCGCTCAACGGGTAGGTCCGGCCGATGACCGGCGTGACTTTCCCGGCTTCAATGAGCTCCTTCAAGAGCTGCAGATCCTCCTTCTTTCGTTCCATGGAGAACACCGAGCAGAGCTTCTGGCGTACGAAGGGTGACAACATGAGCGCCCGGAGTTGGCGACCCACTCCGAACCACCGTCCGCCCCCTTCCCCTCCGACGATTACGAGCGTCCCCTGGGGAGTGAGAGCACGTCTGAGGTGTGACAAGGAACGGTTGCCTGCAGCGTCGAGGATGACGTCGTAGCGCTTATCACCATTGGCGAAATCCTCACGGGTGTAGTCAACGGCATGGTCAGCGCCGATCGATCGGACCAGGTCGGTCTTGGTCGTGCTGCAAACGCCGGTGACCTCCGCTCCGAACGCTTTAGCGATCTGCACCGTGAACGTCCCGATGCCTCCTGCCGCGCCGATGATCAAGACCGTCTGCCCTGGCTTCACTTTTCCCGCGTCGCGAAGACCCTCGAGGGCGGTGACAGCGGAGTCGGGGACAGCTGCCGCCTGCTCAAAGGTGAGGTTTACCGGCTTTTGCACAAACCGGTCCTCTCGAGCACTCGCGTACTCAGCGAAGGAGCCGTTGCAGGTGCCGAACACCTCGTCACCCGGCTGAAACAAAGTCACAGTGGCGCCGACCGCCTCAACCCGCCCTGCGACATCCTGTCCCGCCACAATATTCCTGGGTTTGAGAAGGCCCGAGCCCACGATGCGCATTAGGTACGGCTGGCCCGTCATGAGATGCCACACACCGGGATTGACGCCGGCCGCGTGAACACGTATCAACACGTCCTCATCCCCGACCGTGGGCTTATCCATGTCCCTGAGTTCCAGGACGTCGGGTGAGCCGTAGGTGTCGTGAACGATTGCCTTCATCGTGTTCTTCCAATATGTCCCCAGGGATTCCGTTGTTGATATATTGAGGCTATGAACTGGGAAGCAATCGGTGCGGTCGGCGAGGTCGTTGGGGCCGCCGGAGTGATCATAACTTTAGCGTACCTCGCCTCGCAGATTCGTCAGAACAACAGGTCGCAGCGACTGGCAGCGAGTTCGAGCCTGGAACATGATGTAACGCAGATCAGACTGGCGCTTGTCACAGACCCGGATCTGCTCCGCATACTTAAGACTGGCTTGCGTGAACCTGCCGCTCTCTCCGAGACCGAAGTCGCCAGGTTCAGCATGATATGCGTCCTGTTCTTCCAAGTGGCTTCATTCGCATTTGAGAACGAGCGAGATGGTTTCCACCACTGGTCCTCAATGGGGTACGTCTTGTCTAGCTACAGCGGCCAACCGGGCTTTCGACAGTGGTGGAATGAATGGGGCGGCCGCCGCGCGCTCTCCCCAGAGTTCGCGGTCGAAGTCGAGCGGCACCTATCGTCGCCTGGGAGACCTCATTGGATGAGACCCCCGGATTCGAGCAAGGAAAAGACCGGGCGGGCTCAAGGATGAGTGGCCCGTTGGCGCGACGACCAGCGGCGGGTGAGATTCGCGAAGAGCAGTGAGAGAGCACCTGCCGCAATGCCTGTCAGGACGGCCTCGGTCGCGAAGGGCCCGAATTAGGCCGGGTGACTGAGATAATCCACGACAGCAGTGACACTCGCCAGGATCCCTGCGACGACCCACTTGTTGAGCTTCTGGATCGAGAATAGGACTGCGGTGGCCGTCAGACCCGCGACCAATCCAGTGCGGGAGGCGATTAGCCAGTGGCTCGCTGTGAGAGCCACGACGTTGCCTTGAACCATTGCCAAAAGACAAGCGACGGTCGACTCGCCCCAATTCTCCACCAAGAGCCGGAGACGTCGCTTCATGATTCTCTCCCGCAAGTGAAGGCCGTCCATACGCGGCGCCGACCCGTGGTCGGCTTGCCGTCGGACGATTCAGAAAAGCCCCCTTGAATGTAGCTGGAAGGGCGCTGAAATTGACGGCCGTGCTTCGATAGAGGCGGCGGCCAGTGATCCGTTGCTGTCGACGAATGGGTACGTCCCCGCCGAAAGCCAAAGACGACGAAGCTGTGAGCCGGTATCCGGACCGAGAGAGCTTCCCTATAATGCCGAGGCAGCGCTCGGTCCGTATCGAAGGGACGCCGTGCGATGTCGAGAACCCTCCACTAACCCAACATTGTTTGAAAGGAGAGCAACATGAGAAGTGCGATCCTTGCCGCGATTATCTGCTTCGTTGTCAGCGCTCCGGCGCACGCCCAGCAGAGTCAACCGCCCTGCGGCCCAGCCGCTCAACTGCCAGCCGAGTTCTCAACGAATGTCGCGCCAGATTCGCGCTGCTTCGAGATCCGGATGTATACGGCAGATACCGCGCGCGACGGCGTCGGTGACTATGAGCACACTATCGACGAGCTGCATCAGCGGTTTCGGGAGAAAGAGGTTGCGATTTTCGAAAAGCACGGCGCCGAGATCGTCGCTGTATGGCAGAGCCTCGAGGATTCCAACACCTTGATCTGGATGTTGGCGTATCGCGACCGCGCCCATCGGGAAGAGGTCTGGGCGGCCTTCCGTGCAGATCCGGAGTGGACCGCTCTCCGAGCGAAATACCCCGTGAGTACCAGCAGTCAGGTCTTCATGATGAGCGCGTCCGACTATTCGGCGCTGAAGTAGCCTGGCGGCTCTAAATCGGCGCTCAGGGTGATTGCGGTGCCCCGAAGGGCATGATCAGTTAGAATGCCAGTCCAACGAAAAGGATGGGACGCCCTGAAGGACTTTCCCGAAGACCGAAGATCGCGCTGTCGTGCCTGGCCACGCAGGAGGATGAAAACATGAGGCTTCTACTGACTGCCGTTGCTCTACTGTCACTCGTTTCGCCGGCCTATGCCCAGCTCGCGGTGCCCAACGAAGCTGGTCTGACCTACGGCCACGTGCACCTGAACGTCTCTGACGTCGAGCTGCACAAGCAGTTGTGGGTGGATCACTTCGGCGGCGTATTGACGCAAAAGGGTTCGCTCATCGCGGTGCGGATGCCCGGGTTCCTGGTCGCGCTCAGCGGACGTGAGCCGACAGGCGGATCGCTCGGCTCGGTCATGGATCACTTCGGCTTCAAAGTCCGGAGCATGGAGAAGTTCCTGGCCAAGTGGCGCGCAGCTGGGTTTTCGGTCGATAGGGAGTTTACGGGCTCCGAAGGGCAGGCGAACGCCTTCGTGACGACGCCGGACGGCATCCAGGTCGAGCTACAGGAAGACCAGATGCTCCAAGTGGAAGTGTCCGGCTATCACGTCCACTTTCGCACACCGGACTTCGAGGAGCTGCTCGAATGGTATCTCGATATATTCGACCTCGAGATGCGGCCGCGCGGAACAATCCTGACGACGACCAACGTGCCAGGCATGAACCTGAGCTTCGGCACCGCGAGCGAGGCTCTGGCCCCCACCCAAGGGCGGGCGATCGACCACATCGGGTTCGAGGTCGACAACCTCGAGGCGTACACTGAGCGGCTGAAGGCGAAGGGCATCGAGTTCGACACGGACTTCCGCGTGATCGACACCCTCCAGCTCAACATCGCCTACCTCACGGACCCAGCGGGTGTCCGTATCGAGCTGACCGAGGGGTATGACAATTATTGAGCCCTGAACGGCGGTGAGCGTCCTCGTCCCACGCCTCGTCGAAGCCGTGGACGAAGAGTCGGAGCGCGGTATTCATACGGAGGGTGTTCCCGAGCCTCGGGGGGGGGCCTCACGCCGCGTTTCCCAACGGCGGCCGAAGACGGGCGCAAGAGCGCCCGTTATTATTCTCGCGGAACCAACTTCAACCGCTAGGCTCACGTGAATATTTCCCGACGCCGTAGCTTCCGCTGCCCTACGGCTCCCTTCACCGCCTGTCTCCTGTCCGCTGTGCTTGCGCTCCCAGCCTGGGCCCAGGTCACGCCCGAGGAAGAACGCCCAGAGGGCGCACGCGGCGAGCCCGGCGCCGCGGCGCCGGTGGCGAGCACCAACCGCGAACGGTATCAGCTTCCCAGCGTAAGGGTCGAAAGAGCTCCCACCGTCAACGGAATCCTGGACGAGGAGGTTTGGGCACGGGCGGCGTTGATCGACGAGTTCGTTCAGCAAGAGCCCACCGAGGGCGCCCCCGGCACTGAGCGCACGGAGGTTCGCGTCCTCAACGACGGAGCGAATCTCTACGTGGGGGTGCTCGCGTTCGATTCCTCCCCTGAGGATGTCGTTGCCACGGAGATGCGGCGGGATGGGAGCCAGATCCTGAACGAGGACAGTTTCCAGATCATTCTAGACACATTCATGGATTCTCGGTCGGCGTACATGTTCGTTGTGAGCCCGCTGGGAGCCATGCTCGATCAGCAGGTCTTTCAGGAGGGCGAGGGCGGCCGAAGGGGGCTCAGCTCGAACATCAATCTCGAGTGGGACGGCGTATGGGATGCATCTGCGCGCAGGACCCCGGAGGGTTGGACGGCAGAGATTCGGATCCCGATGGTGACGCTCCGGTTTCCGAGTTCTTCCCGCCAGTCATGGGGGATCAATTTCATGCGGACGATTCCCCACCTGAACGAAGTGCTCTTCTGGGCCCCGATTCCTCGAGCGTACGGGCTCACGCGGGTGAGCCTAGCAGGCACGCTGAATGGACTCGAGGACCTCAACAGAGGACGAGATCTCCGAATCAAGCCCTACATGGCTGCCGGAGGCGAAGAGGAGCTCAGTGAGGGCGATTGGAGTCGCTCGAGCACCGCCGATGTTGGGCTAGATCTCAAATACGGAATCACGCCGAGTCTAAACCTAGACCTGACCGTCAACACCGATTTCGCTCAAGCGGAGGCGGACAACGAGCAGGTAAACTTGACGCGGTTTCCCCTCTTCTTCCCAGAGAAACGGGACTTCTTCCTCGAGAATGCGGGACAATTCAACGTCGGGACGACAGGCTCAGGCCAGCGGGCCAACCTGTTCTTTACTCGCCGGATCGGGATCGACGATTCCGGCGGGCAGGTTCCGATCCTTGGGGGCGCGAGGCTGACCGGAAAGGTGGGGCAGAACAACATCGCGGTCATGGATATCCAGACCGATGATGCATTCGGGAACCCCGGCGAGAACTTCCTCGTGGCCCGGTACAGCCGAGACATTCTTGGCCGCTCGAAGGTGGGCGGGCTCGTCGTGAACCGGCAGGCCTCGAGCGGTGGCGACTACAACCGAACCTTCGCAGCGGATGCCACATTTGCGCTTGGGTCGAGTCTTTCCGTGAATGGCTTCCTCGCCCAAACCGAGAGCCCAGGGATTGCTTCGGAGGACCGCGCCGCATACTTCCGGGCTCACTATCTGACCCAGGCGTGGGACATCTACCTAGATCACGTCGATCTCGGAAACAATTTCAATCCGGAGTCGGGCTTCGTCCCAAGGGTGGGGGTCCGGTCGACCAAGTTCCACGTCAATCGGACTCCCAGGCCGGGCAGGTGGGGGATCCGGGTGATGACGCCGATGGTGCACATGGTCTACACCACGGACCAGAACGGGCTTCTCGTCTACAGAGAGCTGCACCATATGATCCGGTTCACGTTCGAGAACAGCGCGAACCTCACCTTCATCTACAACAAGAATTTCGAGCGCCTCGGCAGTGATGAGGGATTCACCGTATCGGATGCCGAGATTATTCCAGGAGAGTACAATTTTTACTGGGCCAATATGGCTTTTAGCAGCAACCCATCTCAACGGATCAGCTACGGTGTCGCCTACCAGCCGCAGGGTTATTTCGGAGGGGATCGTAAGGATCTGTCGTTAAATCTCGGAGCTCGGATCACCTCACAGTTCTCGCTGGGCGCGGAATTCCGTCGGAGCGACGTCGACAATCTTCCCAGTGGTGGCGGCTTCGTGACCGAGCTTGGCGCCCTCCGGGTCGATTACACGTTCTCGCCGGCGTTCAGCCTCCGAACGCTGAGCCAGTACAACTCCACCAGCGAGCAGTGGAGCACGAGCGCGCGGCTCCGGTACATCTATCGCCCCGGGAGCGATATTTACGTGGTTTACGACGAAGTGCGTCGAGACGTCAATGGAGTCCCACTGGGGGCAGTCCCCCTGGGGACGGAATTGTTCCGAGATCGTCGACTCATCATCAAGGCGACCTTTCTTCTGTCACTGTAGGCGGAAGCGATCGAGATTAGACGGGTGGGAGCGACGATGGTTTCGGTCATCGAAGATGGGGATGAAGACTTCGAACAGATGGTGGCCGAGCGCGAGCGTATGCAGAACCGGCCCGCAGCTGACGACGGGGGATGAACCGGGGGCAGAAGGATAGGTGAAGAGGCCGAATCTGCGAATCTGAAAAGCAGACGTTTCGGCGGTAAGCCCGGCGCGGAGCAGTTCCGCGCCGGGCTGTTTTGAGTCGAGATCGCCCGCATCGTGGCGGAGCTGGGTGGCCACGAATCGCTGAATAGTTCAGCTGATCGCGAGGCAAACCATGTGCTTTTCCACACACATGTTCCCGTGGGATACCACGTGTGGCTCCCGCTAGAAGGGAGCCTAGATATCGCTCTCCGATGAACGACCGACTCCAGCCGGATCCTCCTCACTTCCCACGATCCGCTTAGGCTTGCTCGCGAAGATACCCCAAAACATCAGGAGGAGCAGGAGAAAGACTACCACCCAGAAAACATCGAGAGACCCTGCTCGTGGAGTGTCGGCCTGAAACACCACCCATGTCGTTAGAACCAGGACGAAGTATGTGAGCAGTCTCAACGGACTAGGCCTCGTCTCTTCATGAGTTCATTGCTTGGCCAAGGTCGCACTAGACAGTCGGATCTTAAGGGACGATTACCCTGATCGAACCGCAAGAGGAACGATTCATTACGAGCCGTTGCTGGTCGGAGGAACAATGTCACGTGGTGCCGCCCCGAGAACGCTCCGCCTCCTGCTTGCCCTGGGCGTTCTGGGCGCGTCGCTGAGTTGGGACAACAGCCCATGGATCAACAGCTCGGTCCGGTAAGTCAGTCTAGCTGAAGTCAGTGACTGAACCCATCTCCCTCTCTACGCCGAATGGAGATCGCCATGCTAGGAAAAAGACATCCGAGGTCCGGGTTTCGCCTCGGCTCTCTCACGATCGCCACGGCCCTTTCCTTGTCGGTGCTCTCGGTGGAACGAGGCCTCGCGCAGCAGACTGGAGATGCGACGTTCCGGCTCCTGACCTTTGAGGTCGCCGAGAGCGGCCCGCGCTTAGGAACCACACGGGGAACCGGTGATCAAGATATCATAGACATGCACAACGCTATCACCTATCTGTACCGTGCGGATGCGCCCGAGGTGCAGACGTTGCCAGCGATTCCGATTGACATGCGATCATTGATCGAGGCCGGCGACGTGCCAATTCAGGCGGTTCGCTCCCTGCACGATACCATGACCAGGATCAGGACTGCCGGGAACTTCGAGGAGCCGGGTGGAAGTCAGCGTGTGTTTCATCCATCGGCGAGCGTCGGGTACCTGCCCCCGATCCCCAATCCTTCCAAGCTCATGTCCTTGGCCGGAGCCTACCAGCGGAGGCAGGCGGACGGTACACCCGGTAGTTATGACGACGCCGAATATCCGAGCTTCTTCTTCAAGTCTCCGGCTTCGCTCACGGGACATGAGACCAATATCAATCTGTGGGGCTTGCTGACGAGAGGCGTGTATGAGCCGGAGTTCGCCTTTGTGATCGGCAAAACCGCTCGAGCTGTACCCGCGTCGGAGGCCCTGGACTATGTGGTGGGCTACACGATGATGAATGACGTGAGCTCACGCGATCTCCCTCAGGGAAGCCACGGACAGCAGGGGGGGGTCCATGAGCAAGTCGTTGGACACGTTTACCCCGCTTGGCCCATACCTCACCCTGAAGGAGGACGTCTCGAACCCAAACGATATGAATGTCGCAGGAGTGGTGGATGGGGAGCTCCACGAATGGCCCATACCGAACGGAAACACATCGTTTCTCAGCTTCAGCGTGGAGCAGACGATCGCCTACCTCAGCGAGCGCATGACGCTCCTACCGGGAGATGTGATCGCAACCGGAGTGCCGCAGCCCAGCATGTTTTTTGCCGAGGGGCAGGTCGTCGAGGTGATAATCGGGAACCTCGGGACACTGCGGAATAGGGTGGTCTCAGTGCCTATTCCCGGGCATACCCCCATCCCTCCAAGGGTGGTGACAGGAGGCAGTCGGTAGCCGTTTACACGCACCCGTCTTGCGTCGCGGGGGACGCGGGAGGGAGTGGCTAGCCAGAGCCTCTAATCGGGTACCATTCAGGAGCCTACGAACTCACGGTTGACCCTAATCTCCGTCAGTGAGTTGGGTCGTGACCACCGGGCCGACACCCATGATCTGGACGGTGACCTCTTCATCCTTTGCCATATCGTAGTGATGGCCGTTCGGAGGCTCGTATAGGAAGCTACCGGCCTCCACCCTGGTCATATTGTCGGGATCGTAGACGTCCGATGCCTGACCGGTCGAAACCCACCAGGTGCCCTTGATCACGTTGATGAGGCGGGCCTGATCGTGGAAGTGGGGCCGGCTACCCCGCCCGGGAGCAAACGTGATCCGGATCACATAGAGCCCAGGCTGGGAGGGATCTCCGACGACGTTCGTCCGTGTGCCGCCTTCGGGGGGAAAGAGGTCGTCGGGCTGGGCAATGACGAACCCTTCTGCGTCCGGCTGCAGAGCCTCGGCCGAGACTGCCGCGCGCATAGCCTGGGCCGAGACTGCCTCGGCGCCTAGCAGCAGAGTGCCGAGCAGGCATGCCGAGAGCGTGATCGGTCGTGTGCGTTTCATGACTTCCTTCCTTAAGGGTCAGGGGTGCAGAGTGCGAGGGATCGGCATTTTCACGCGGTGCGAGCCGGATGTCAAATCCGAAAGCCATACGGTCCTCTACCTTCTTTCCTCTCCGCCCTCTACCTGACTGCCGCACGCAGGACCTGGGCGAGCGCGCCCACATCCTCCTCGTTGTTGTATACGTTCGGAGATACCCGGAGGGATGTTCCCCGAAAGGAGACGACGATGCTGCGCGCGTGTAAGGCGTCACGCATCGCGGCTAGGTTCACCGTATCCGGCATCCGTAGGCCGAAGAGGTGGCTCGAACGCCAAGCCTCTTCCTCCACTTGGTAGCCAAGGTTCTTCGCCTCATCGAGAAGGTCGCGGGTGAGCGCACGGCAATACTCCTGAATCCTGATGGGTGACCACTCCAGAAGGAGCTCGAGGCTCGCCTGGGCAATCGGTGCCAGAAAGAAGCTGGCCCGCTCTGCCATATCGTATCGCACAGCACCGGGCGCGTAGCCTCCCTCATAATCCGCCAGGTTCTGGAAGTCCTTGCTTCCTTCGCGTGCGATCCAGGTCTCCTCGAGCGGCGAACCGTCGTCGAACCGGGGCCCAAAATAGGCCAAAGAGAGAGAGTACGGTCCTAGGAGCCACTTGTATGTCGTGCACAGGACGACGTCGGGCTGGACGCTCGTAACATCCAGATCTAGCGCGCCGACCGACTGGGTCGCGTCGATCACGAGCGCTGCGCCGACCTCCCGACATCGACGTCCCACCTCGACCAGGTCGAAGAGGGTCCCGTCGGTCCAGTGAACGTTTGGCACCGAAACGACCGCCGTTCCGGAGTCGATCGCCTCAATCAGTCGCTCGTTCCAGCCCTGTCCGCGCCCCTGACCGTCCGGCGGATATGCGATTCGCAGCTCGGCTCCGGACTCCTCAGCGATCCGCTTCCACGAGTAATAGGCTGAGGGAAACTGCTCGTGAGGGATGACGATGTTCTGATTCGACCCGACCGGAAGATTGCGCGCGGCCGTCGCGGTTCCGTACGAGACACCAGGCTGAATCGCGATCCGGGCAGGATCATCGGCATGAAGTAGACGGGCGAACAGCACTCTCAGCTCGTCCGTCTCCCAGAACGCCTCGGATGGTATGATCGGGAGTCGCTTCCGCCGGATCGCATCGAATCCGGCCTCCTCCGAGACGCGAGGCAGCGGTCCCATCCGCGCGCAGTCTAGATAATGGGTGTCGGACGGAAGCTGGAAGACGTCGAGTTGGCAGCGGAGGGGTTCATCCACGTGCGCCCCCTCTGAAAGAGGCGTCCCCGTTGGCCCCCACCCATGCATCCACGACTACAGATGTCGTGATCTGACCGAACAGGTTCACGGTGCTCCGGAACATGTCGGGAATTCGGTCGATGCCCAGCAGGATCGTGAGACCGGAGAGCGGGATCCCTAGCGTGTCGAGCGCGGGGGCGAGCGTCACGACGCCCGACGAGGGTACCGGCGCAACGGTCAGCGAAACGAGGAACGTCGCGAGAACCGCTCCGCCCACTGCCGTGGCCGGCATCGGTATCTCGAACAGGTACGCGAGAAAGACGATTGCGGCCCCCTGAAAAAGCGCGCTCCCTGCCCGATACATCGATGCCCCGAGCGGGAGAACCAGATCTGCGACCGTCTCGGAAACGCCTAGTTTATCCTTTGCCTCTTCCAGTGTTACTGGTAGGGCGGCCGCTGTGCTCGTCGTCGAGAACGCAAGCGATGCCGCACCCAATGTCCCATGCAGGAATTGAAGCGGGCCGATCCCTCCGACCAGCTTCAGGAGCGGCATATAAACGATGGCGACGTACACGCCGAGGCCGAGCACGACACAGATGACGAAGACCGCCAAGCTCTGAATGAGTCCCCACCCGAGCTGAGCGGTCACGGGTGCAGCGAGCCCGTAGATCCCAATCGGAGCGGTCCATAGGATCCACCAGACAAGCCTGATGAGCGCGTCCCCGGCCGCCTCAGCGAATCCTACGAGTCGGACGCGTGACACGTCTTCAAGCGTGCCGGCCGCCGCTCCGAAGAGAGCGGTGAAAACGATCAGCGGGAGGAGAGATCCCGCGCTTGCGGCGGCGAAGGGATTGCTCGGGATCAGGCTCACCAGGAACTCGACCAGGCTCGGGAGCTCCTGCGCCTCACGGGGTGCGGCCGAGGGGACGGCGATCTCGGGTGCGAACCCGAGGCCAATCCACATTGTGCCCATCCCGATCACGATCGCCGGAAACACGGTGACCCAGAAGAAGGCCAAGGTCGTGCCGCCGAGACGACCTAGTTTTCTAGGGTCCCCCAGATTCGCCACGCCAGTGAAGATCACGGCCATCACAAGCGGGATCACGACCATGCGAATCGCGTTAACAAAAGCGGTACCGAGCGGTGCTGAGGCCAGAGCCACTGTCATCATGAGGTCGGAACCGGCGGCGGCGAGCAGGCCCGTTCCCAGCCCTAGGATGAGTCCCCCGGCGATCGCGATGTGGAGCATTCCGATTCCTTGGTCGGGTCGCGGTTACGACACGGAGGACCAATTCTTGTTCGTACGGTGGTTGAGTTCGGGCGGCGGCAAGGTCGTGCGATCGAGGAGGGTCGGCAAGCGGCCAGCCGAGGCGAGGTTCCTCGCATGACCGCCCGACTCGACCGAGATCATCAATTGCCACTCGATTGGACGATACCTCAAGTGCGCCCCACATTGGCGTACCGGGCTGGTCTACTGACCCCTAACGGAGGAAACCGCGATGAGCGGGACGCAAACTCGTGACTGGCGCCCTGGTGGCGTTTCTGGTGGCGTTCCTTCTCTCAGGCCTCTGGCATGTCGCGCTGATGGGCGAATTCTACGAGTCGGTTGCGGTGGGAGCCCGAGAGGCTCCTCTCATGTGGGCGGTTGGCCTAGGATACCTAATCGTCGGTCTGATCATGGCCTACATGTATCCGAAGGGTTACCAAGGAGGCTCGCCCCTCGGGGAGGGTCTGAAGTTCGGGGCGCTCATCGGGCTCCTCTGGTGGTTGCCGACGAACATCGTGTTCTATGGAATCCTTGAGGGCCCGGCCTCTGTGATTTTCGTCGACTCGGCATGGCATATAGTTGAGGAAGGCCTCGCCGGCGCAGCCCTGGCCCTGGTGTACGGACAGGGGCTAAAGAAAGACTAGAAACCGGTTGAGCCAGCGTGGCCTCGGCATCGGGAGACGCTCGAGGAAGCCGGAATCGTATGCGGGGCACTGATGCTACTGTGGTCCAAGGGGGCTGCGGTGGCCGCTGACCGAGCAACAGCTAGGTACTGTCTATGAAATACCGGAGCCTCGGCTCGGACACCCGCGAGGTCTCGTGCGTGGAGTACGGCGGAATGCACCTATCGATCGTCGACCGTCCCGACGAGGGCACTGCCATCAACACGATTCACGCCTCGCTCGATCACGGCGTTACACTGATCGATACAGCGGACGTCTACTGTTTGGACCACACAGAGATCGGCCACAACGAGCGGCTATTGCGAAGGCGCTGAGCCAGTGGTCCGGCGACCGAGACTCGATCACTGTAGCCACCAAGGCCGGAATGGAGAGGCCCGACGGCGCGTGGCACCACAACGGCGATCCACGACACATCAAGTCCGCCTGTGACGCGTCCCTCACGGCGTTAGACCTAGATCATATCGATCTCTACCAGTATCACGCTCCGGATTCGGGCGTCCCGTTCACCGACAGCGTGGGCGCTTTCAGAGAGCTTCAGGATGCCGGGAAGGTGCGATGGGTTGGTCTATCCAACGTGTCGGTTGCCCAGATCGAGGAGGCCAAGACCGTTGCCGATATCAAGACGGTACAGAATCGATTGAACCCGTTCTTCCGTGAGGCGCTTGGGCGCGGGGTGCTCGACTACTGCGATTCGCACGACATCGCGTTTCTGGCATATAGTCCCGTAGGCGGCGGGCGCCTGAACCAGAAGCTTCCAGATCATACGGTGTTGAGACCCATCGCGGATGCCCACGGTACGACACCGCACGCGGTAGTCCTTGCGTGGGTCCTGGCGCAGTCACCCTCCACGATCATCATCCCAGCAGCTCGCTCGGCCAGGAACGCCATTAATTCCACCACCGTGCCCCACGTCGAACTTACCAATCGCGATTTGGGTGCGATCGATCGTGCGGAGTTTTCGACCACCTGAACTCGTTCCTCAACAAGGCGGAGAAATGAAAACGCGCTACACGACTCTTCTCTTGGCCCTCTGTGCGATCGCCCTACACGGCCTGACGTCAACGGCAGCGGCGCAATCCCCGACCACCGACGCTAGAGGCTGGGAGGTTCCCCGAACATCGGATGGCCACCCAGACCTGCAAGGCAATTGGACGAACGGGACGCTCACGCCCTTTGAGCGCGAGGAGGGTAGGGGTCCAGTGTTCACATCGGCGGAGGTCGAAGTCCTTGAGCGGGGAATTGAGGGGTGTCCCGCAAACCCGGGGACCGTCGAGTGCGGAAGGGTGGACAATCAAGCGGACGGGTCTCTGAGCAGTGAGCGTCGCCTGAGCGGCGCTGAGTACAATGAGGTCTACTGGGATCGTGGCTCGACGATTGCGATCGTCAACGGTGAGCCGCGAACCTCCCTGCTGACCCACCCAGCGGACGGGCGCCGACCCCCACTGACGCCGGAAGGTGAACGGCGGGTAGCGGAGTACAGCGCGCTCCGGGACCAGTTTGGCCCCTACGACCACCCCGAGCTTCGACCGCTTGCGGAAAGGTGCATCAGCCCACGCGCCGCGGGTCCACCGATGCTTCCTGGGGGCTACAACAACAACTACACGATCGTCCAGAACGCCGATCACGTGATGATCGTGACAGAGATGGTGCACGACCTACGGATCATCCGGCTCGGCGAGCCCGAGGCTTCTCCTAAGGACTTGCGTCCTTGGCACGGTGATTCGTGGGGACGTTGGGAAGGGAATACGCTTGTCATCGAGACAACCAACATTCATCCCGATCAGATGTTCAGGGGGATTCTTCCGACAGAGAGCCTGAAGGTGATCGAGCGTCTCACGCGGGCCGACCAGGAGACTATCCTCTATGAGTTCACACTCGAGGACCCGACGACCTACACGGAATCCTGGGGAGGCCAAATCCCGCTCAAGAGATTCGAGGACCGGCTCTACGAATACGCTTGTCACGAGGGTAACTACTCTTTCTCTGGCGTACTCAGCGGTGCCCGATATCAGGAAAGGCTGGAGGCGGAGCAACGATGAGTGATACTCGATAGAATTCCGCATCAAGCTCGGCCGACAATTCAGATGCCGCCCTAACCTCGGTCCCTCTCTCCTTCCTTCTTTCCTTTCTCTTCGTTTTCTCGGATTCCCAAACAGTGTCACGGACTCGGCACGCGAAGCTCCCCCAGAGGCCCCGTACGTAGTCTCCAGCGCTGCCTACGTAGCCATACGTAGGGTCGCCTGATAGCGCAGCCTAGAAGTTGAGTGGAACCAAGGGCTAGGAGACTGGAATGCGTTCAGCCGAATGGATCAGCGTTGCTTTTTTCACCCTGTTTCTAGCTGCGGGTGCGCTTGTTTCGCTGCACGGAAGGAAGCGACTAAAGGCGATCGGAATCGGGTTGACGGGAATCCTGACGGCCTGGATCCTGCAATTCCTCGAGCCTGGGCCCGCCGTTGACGTGATTCGCGATGTGATCCCGGGGCTGTTTCTTCTCATGGCCTACTGGCAGTCCGGGCAGTTCTTCACGGGAAGCAATCCGAAGCTCCAGGCGTCTCTTCGCAGGCTAGACGAACGCTGGTTCCCCTGTGTAACCCGAATCACCTCCAGTCTGGAAAAGCGCCGCTTTCTCTCGACCTACCTCGAGGCGGCCTATCTGTTGTGTTACCCCGTAGTACCGATCGGCATCGGCATTCTCTATCTGGTGGACCGGACGGACGCAATAGACCAGTTCTGGAGGGTCGTTCTCCCGCCGAGCTATGCCTGCTACGGCTTCACCGCGCTTTTCCAGAGCTTGCCACCTCGGATAGTCGACGCAGATGAGGGTGTCTGCCTGCGCCGATCCAAGCTTCGATCATTGAATCTCTGGGTACTCCGGCACGCCAGTATCCGGGCCAACACGCTCCCCAGTGGCCACGTCGCGAACTCCTTCGCCATTGCGCTCGTGTTGCTGACGTTGACCCCAGTCGCTGGCGCTGTGCTTCTCTGGATTGCCGCGAGCATCGCAATGGCGACCGCGATTCTCCGGTACCACTACTCGATAGATGCAGTGCTCGGCATCGCGCTCGCCCTTCTGTCCTTCGTCCTTTTCGTATGATCCCCCTGTGGCAAGAGAGGCAGGTGTGCCATGAACGCTGATGTCACCACGATCCTGAATCCGCTCCGTGCCAACATCGAGAAGCACCCGGACAAACTTCTCTACGCCTTTCTCGACATAAATGGGCGGACCACGCAGTCCTATTCGTATGAAGCGTTTGTGCAGAGAACAACCGACATCGCGTCCCACATCCATCGCATGCACCCTCTCAAGCCCGGTGAGCGGGTGCTCCTGATCTACCCACCCGGTGTCGAGATGATTTGTGCGTTTTTTGCCTGCGTGCGCCTTGGATTGATCCCCGTCCCCGTCTGCCCGCCGTCGAGTCAGGGGTTCGAGGCCGCGATCTACAAAATGAACTTCATCGCTCAGGACTGCCAAGCGTCGGCGGTCCTCACCGACCGCTCGTATTTCTGGTCTATAAAACTACATCGAACGCGAACAAACATCGCTGCGTTCTCACTCAGCCGGGACTATACATCTAAGCTGAAGTGGATCGTGACCAGCGACGCTGAGTCGAACGCCCAAGCGGCTTTTCCCGAGGCTCATTCCGAGATTCTCTTCTTGCAGTACACATCCGGCTCCACCAGCGACCCTAAAGGGGTCATGGTCACGCATCGGAACATTGTCAGCAACTGCGACACCGTGTTCGACCACGCCCCGATCGGCGTGTCGTGGCTGCCGCAGTATCACGACATGGGCCTGATCGGGGCCTACATCTTCTTGGCGATCAAGGGCGGCACAACCTACGGATTCGCTCCCCTCGATTTCATTCAACGGCCGCTGCTGTGGCTCGAAACCATAAGCCGCTATCGGGCAACGGCTTCTGTCGGCCCGAACTTCGCGTATGAATACTGTTTGCGTCCGGATAAGATAGAGGACGAGAGCCTCACTCAGCTCGACCTGAGCTCCCTCGAGCTTCTCATGAATGGCGCGGAGCCGGTGCGGGCCAATGTTTTTGGCAGTTTCCTCAAGAAGTTTGGGCCCTACGGCCTGGCGGCGAAAAGTTTCTGTTCGGCCTACGGTCTGGCGGAGTACACGCTCGCCGTGTCGAGCCGTGGGAGCAGGATCCGCTCATTCGATGCCACGCGAATCACCGAGAACGAGGTATGTACCGCTGCCTACGCGGCTCCTGCTGCGGAGACCACCACGCTGGTCAGCTGCGGTAGGCCGCTCGGTTCCACCGAGGTCAAGATTGTCGATGTCGCGGGCACGGCTCACGAAGCACCCGAGGGCCGTATCGGGGAGATATGGGTCGACGGGCCCAGCAAATGCCTCGGATATTGGGATCGGCCACAGCTGACCAAGCAAATCTTTGAGGCGCAGATCGGGGGCGTAGATAGCGACGAAACGAGGTGGCTCCGCACCGGCGATCTCGGTTTCATGCAAGACGGCGAGCTTTTCGTCTGTGGTCGCGCTAAGGATCTGATCATCATACGTGGCCTCAATTACTACCCGCAGGATATCGAGGCAATCGTCGAAGAGGACCCAGCGATCCGCAAAGGCTGCGTTGCGGCCTTCTCAGTCGAACAGAATGGATGCGAGGTTCTCGCGGTCGTTGCCGAGCTAAAGAACGTCAACCGGATTCCTGAGACCGAGAACATCAGCAGGAGCATCCGCCAGCGGCTCGGCATCGTGGCCGAATCCTTCGTTTACATCCCCGCGCGAACGATTCCGAAGACGAGCTCAGGCAAGATCGTACGGCATAAGGCTCGGGCACGATGGCGCGAGAATCGGTTGAAAGTCGTCGCCCGCGTCGAGGCGGCATTGCCCACGGTTATAACGCCAGACGATCGGGCTCGGGGCGAAGCAATTGCCGAGGGCGCGTGCGATAACAGCGTAAGAGCCGCTCTTGATGGCATTTTTGGCAGGTACGGACTGACTGGTACCGAGAGTCTGACCCTCGGCGACGCGGGCCTCGATTCCTTAGGCATGGCGGAGTTCGCGGCGGATCTCGAGAATCACCTCAAGGCACGGGGAGAAAGCGATCTCGCGGCATCCATCGACATCCGCTGGCTTCAAAAGATCGCGATCACCGAACTCTTCGAGCTCCTTGAGCAGGTGAATGCCGCAGCTCCTCGTGCCAGGGTGCGCTTCCAGCGGGCGTTCGCAACCCTTCGGCGCGAGAACCAAGAGATCGAGCTCGATATGATGCGACGAGACGCCCGACTTGGCTTCGACCCATCGGAGCTACCTGCGGTGGACTCACGCTTGAGTGCGGTCGACGGTGGCATTCTACTGACCGGTGGCACCGGATTCTTCGGACCCTTCTTGCTCAGGAGTCTGCTCGAGCAGTGTGATGACGAGATCTACGTCGTTGTCCGGGCTCAAGATGCCGCCCACGGTAGAGAGCGCCTTCGAGAAGGGCTCGCCTCGCTCGACAGTTCCATGAATTCGAGCCTACCGGAGGATTGGACGAATCCAGTGACCCCGATCTGCGGTGACCTCTCTCAGCCAAACCTGGGAGTTTCCACGGCAAACTGGACGTTTCTGTCCGAGAACATCCACACCATTTATCACAATGGAGCGCTGGTTAATTATCTGCTCGACTACGCGAGCATGCGTGCCATCAATGTCGGCGGCACCAGGGATCTCGTCCGCCTCGCCTTGAGCCGTCGGCCGAAAATCTTGAATCACATTTCCACGACCTTCGTATTCGGTTGGTCCTCGCGAGACACTCTTTTTGAGAACGACAACAACCAGGACATGGAGTTGCTCGACTTTGGCTATAGCCAGAGCAAGTGGGTATCCGAACAGATCGTGTTGAATGCCATGCGACAGGGCCTATCCGCTCGCGTATTTCGGCCCGCACTCATTACCCCGTCGGTCAGCGGGGGCGGATACAACTTTGACCTGACCCCCTGAAACGAGACCAGGTGCAATGTTAGGATCGACCTGGTCTGAAGCTTATCAGCGAGGAGGTCAGGATGGGAAGGAAGCGACACACTCCGGAGCAGATCATCACTGCACTGCGGGAGGCAGAGGTCGGTCTGGCCCGCGGCAAATCCGTGAAGCTGATGAGCCGGGAGCTCGGCATCACCGAGCAGACGTACTACCGGTGGAGGCGGGAGTACGGCGGGATGAAGGTAAGCCAGGCACGGCGCCTGAAGGAGCTCGAGCGCGAGAACGGGCGCCTGAAGCGAGCAGTGGCGGACTTGACACTGGACAAGCTGATCCTGGAGGAAGCGGCCCAGGGAAACTTCTGAGCCCCGAGCGCCGACGACGTTGTGTGGTGCGTGTACGTCAGCAGCTCGGGGCGTCGGAGAGGAGAGCGTGCCGGGTGCTCGGGCAGCCACGCACGACCCAGCGCCGGGCGAGGAAAGTGGCGAGTGACGAGGGGGCGCTCCGAGGTGATATCGTGCGACTCGCGAGTCGATTCGGCCGCTACGGCTACCGACGCGTCACGGACATGCTCCGCATCGAGGGCTGGGGGGTGAACCACAAGCGGGTGGAGCGGATCTGGAGGCAGGAGGGGCTGAAGGTCCCGGAGCGGCAGCCGAAGCGAAGTCGGCTGTGGCTCAACGACGGATCGTGCATCCGGCTGAGGCCGCTGTATCGGGGCCACGTCTGGTCGTACGACTTCGTGGCCTCGAGGACGCACGACGGACGTGCGCTGAAGCTGCTGACAGTGCTGGACGAGCACACGAGGGAGTGCCTGGCGATCGTGGTGGCTCGCAAGATCCGCTCGCACGACGTGCTCGAGGTGCTGGCCGATCTGTTCGTCCGACACGGGCCTCCCGAGTATCTGAGGTCGGACAACGGACCGGAGTTCACCGCGAAGCTCGTGCGGCGGCGGTTGGGGCGCGTGGGCGTCGAGACGCTCTTTATCGAGCCGGGCAGCCCGTGGGAGAACGGCTACAACGAGAGCTTCAACGGCAAGCTCAGGGACGAGCTGTTGAACGGGGAGATCTTCTACTCGTTGGCGGAGGTGGCCGTGCTGGTCGAGCAATGGAGGCGCGAGTACAATACCGTCCGACCCCACAGCGCCTGCGGCGGCTTTCCCCCGGCCCCTGAGGCGATTAAGCCGTCGCCCTGGTTCCTGAGGATGCCCGTCCTTCACGGCCCTCCACAGGTGCTGGGACTAACATAGGATGTGGTACCGCTCTTGGGGGCAGGTCAATCCGAAACCCAGTTCGGATCTTCGAGAGGTATCGAGATCAGTTCGGGCCCACATTCACGTTTCATTTTGGTGGCGCGAAGGGAGCAATCGTGTCCACCAGCCCCAGTTTCATTCAGCACGTACTAAAGAAGAACAGGGACAACTATCACAAGTCGGACGTGCAGGTTAGGCGTATGGCAGAGTTCCAGGGTCAGGGTCTCCTGAACAGTCACGGAGAGCCTTGGCTGCGGCAGCGCCGGTTCTTGAGTCAGGGATTTCGGAGAAGCCGGCTGACCGCTCTCCTGCCCATGCAGGAGCAAGTGCTCGAGGACTCGATGGCTCGATTGGACCGTCAAGCCCGCCAAGGTCCGGTTGACATGTACCGGCTCATGGTCGGGTTTACCTTCCGCTTGGTCGGAAAATCCCTTTTCGGCAGCCGCATGACGGACGCAGAGATCGAGCAAATTACATCTGCGATCACGACAATTCAGGGCTTCATAGTCCGCCAAATCGTTCAGCCATACAAGATTCCGTGGTTCCGGATTAGTGGCCAGTCACGTCGATATCAGCAGATGCGCATCGAGGCTGATCAGATTGCCCGTGACTATATCGAAGCCCGAGGACAAGCGGTCGGGGTTGAGGGGGGTGATCTTCTCGAACTCATGCTCGAGACCCCGTACCCGGATTCCGGGGTGACGATGAGCCAAGAGCAAATGCTGATCGAATTGTTGCAACTCTTTGTCGCAGGCAATGAAACCTCTACCGTTGCGCTGTCTTGGACTCTCTATTTACTCGCCAAGCACCCTCATCTCATTGGTGAGATCCGCGACGAGATCAACGCCGTGCTTGGGGAAGGTCCCATCACCTTCGCGGGGCTGCATCGACTCCAACTAACGCTTCGCGTGCTTGATGAAGCGATGCGCCTTTACCCCTCGTTTTGGATGATCGATCGTGTTGCCCTCGAGGACGACGAGATCGACGGAATCCGAATCCCAGCGGGCTTGACCGTCGTCCCCTATATCTACGGTACGCACCGGAACCCGGATGTGTGGGCAAACCCAGAGGCGTTTGACCCAAGCCGTTTTGAGCCTGAAGCCAAGAAGGATCGACACCCCTTCGCCCACATTCCCTTTGGAGGTGGGCCGAGGATTTGCATAGGGTCCTGAAGTGACCCCCGAAGTTGATCCAAAAGCTATGGGACTTCCGAGGTACTTTTAGGAGCGAGGTCCTCGTCGCTCGGTGAATGAATACCCATAAACTCCTCGGGAGTCAGAAAACCCAAGGAACTGTGGGGACGAACTTCGTTGTAGTCGGCTCGCCACTGCTCGATCGATCGTTTCGCGTCCGGGATCGAGAGGAACCAGTGCAGGTTTAAGCATTCGTCTCGGAGTGTGCCGTTGAAGCTCTCGATGAATCCATTCTGGACCGGTTTGCCCGGCTGGATGAAGTCGAGCTTCACACCTCGAGCGTAGGCCCATGAATCGAACGCACGGCTGCGGAACTCGGAGCCGTTGTCCGTGATGATCACATCGGGCAAGCCTCTGGACTCCTTGAGCCGCTCCATCACCTCGATCACCCCGGCGGCCGGAATCGAATGCGCGACGTGAATCGCCAGACACTCGCGACTGAACTCGTCCATGATGGTCAGGCACCGAAAGCGGCGGCCGTTGCTCAGCGTATCAGAGACGAAGTCCATACTCCACCGCTCGTTCGGCCCACTCAACGCCTCTCGGATCGGTCGAGGAGCCTGGCTCCTACGTTTCCTTCCCTTCGAACGCACCGCGAGCCCTTCTTCCCTGTAGAGTCGTTGAACTCGCTTCCGGTTCACCAGTCGGCCTTCGCGTCGAAGCATCACGTGGATCATCCGGTAGCCCCAGCGCGGCCGCTCCTGCGCCAACTCTACAATGCGAGCTCGTAGAAGCTCTTGGGGATCGCGAATACTGCGATATCGCATCGTCGAGCGTGGAAACCCTGTGTGCCGGATCGCTCTGCGTTCTGAAACCCCTCGCACGGCTTGCATCTGCTCGACGACCTGGCGCCGTTCCCGGGCCGTCACGATCCGTTTCCCAACAAATCTTTCAGAACCTGAAGATTCAATGCCTGGTCGGCCACGATCCGCTTCAGCCGTCGGTTCTCATCTTCGACCTGCTTCAAGCGTCTCGCCTCGTTCACGTCCATACCTCCGTACTTCGTGCGCCACCGGTAGTACGTCGTCTCCGCGATCCCGTGCCTGCGGCACACCTCACGGATCGTCGCTCCAGCTTCCACTTCCTGCAGGATCCCGATGATTTGCTCTTCCCGAAACCGCCTCTTTTGCATGACTCCTCCGTTCAAGGAGTCCCACAATAACTGGATCAGGTTCCGGGGGTCACTTCAGTCCAACATGGCGATAATGCAGATGCTACTCATTCTCGCCGTCTTCATCCGCAGGTACGATTTCGGACTCGCTAGCGCAGACGCGGTCGAGATCGACCCGATGATGGTTCTGCACCCAAAAGGTGCGATCGAGATGAACGTTCGACGAGTGTAGTGTCGGGTGTGCCCTCCAGCCATTTTCTGGCCTACTGAGACAGCCGTCATTGCCTTGCCTGCCGCATGGGGGCTCCGCATCTTCCTCGGCTTCCAGTGAGCATGACTTCACTCAGTGATCCGGGTGGGGGTAGTGCTCAGCGCTCACCAGGCCATCGTGTTCATTCGCGCCTATCGGGTCTCAGACGAATCCGCAGTTCTCATTCTATGGGAGAGTTGTGACCTGATTCGTCCCTGGAACGATCCTGCGAAGGACATCTAGCGACGGCTTGAAGGGTCTGGCTGTCCGAAGGTGAATCTGCAGATCCGTGGGACGAACGAGTCTGCCATCGGCTTTTATCGGGGAATCGGGTATGAGGTCGAGGATAGGGTGAGCATGACGAAACGGCTGGAACAGGACGAATAGTTCCCCACGGATGATACGCGCACGTCATACGAACTGACCCCGCCCTGATGAATCCACCCCCCAAGGAACTGCGAATTCGACATCTGGACATGCATGAGTTGCAGCGCGCAGTTGCCCATCTCACACTCACCGATGCCGATCTGGCTGCCGTGATTCAACGGCACGGCCCTCCGCCGCTCTGGGCTCGCAGTCCAGGCATCGAAACCCTAATCCGGATTGTTCTCGAGCAACAAGTGTCACTCGCGTCCGGCCGCGCCATGTACGTTCGGCTCGAGAATCATCTGGGTGAGGTCACGGTCACCACGCTGTTAGAGTGCGGAGCGGCTGGCCTGAAAGCGTTGGGACTCACGCGTCAGAAAGCAGCGTACTGTATCGCCGTTGGCGAGCAGATTGGGAGTGGGGCGCTCCGCCTGGAACGTCTGGAAGAGGTTTCGGAGCACGACGCACGGGCGGAGTTACAGCGGGTGAAGGGGATTGGACCCTGGACGGCGGACGTTTATCTCCTCATGGCCCTTGGGCGGCCCGACGTGTGGCCAGCCGGGGATATTGCGCTCCTTACGGCCATGCAACACCTGCGTTCATTGAAGCGGCGACCAAGCTCGGAAGAGGCCACCGAGTATGCGCTCTGCTGGAGGCCATGGCGCGCAGTGGCAGCACGCATTCTCTGGCACGGATACCTGGCAGGTAGCTTGAAGAAGCCTCACACTGGCAGGACGGACCTGGAACGGCCTAGCTCATGATGAAGGCGGTGCCGGGCTCACCCAGGAGGAAGGACAAGTCACATGAACCTTCCTGATTTTGGAAGAATCGTGTAACGGAGGTGGACCATGAGATTGCCGATCTTAGTGCCACTGAGTTTTCTGGCGCTCTTGGGCGCACCGGGCGCGGGCAGCGCGCAAGGACCGGAACTAGAGGGGGTCATCGACCTGCACGTACATGCGGCGCCCGGGAGCAGGGGTCCTCGCTCGGTCAACGAGTTCGAGGCAGCGCAGATGGCCCAACGCCATGGCATGAGGGCGATCCTGATCAAGAACCACTATACAGAGACCGCTTCCCACGCGTATCTCGTTTCACAGATCGTACGGGGCATCGATGTGTACGGAGGTATCGTTCTGAACCGCTCTGTGGGGGGAATCAACCCGATCGCGGTCGAGAACATGGCGTCGATGACTGGCAATTTGGGCCGTATGGTCTGGCTGCCGACCTTCAACTCCGAACACAATTCCCCGGATTCGGAGAACGTTCCGATCACTCGGGGTGGAGAACTCCTGCCGGAAGTCAGGCGCGTGTTCGATGTGATTAGGGAGTACGATCTTGGATTGGCCACCGGCCACGCGAGCCCCGAGGAAGGCCTGATCGTGATCCGAGAGGCGAAAGCGGCCGGAATTGAACGGATAATCGTGACACATCCAGCCTCGGGACTGGTTGGCATGTCCCTCGATATGCAGAGAGAAGCGGTGCGTTTGGGCGCGTTGCTTGAGTATACGGTCAGTTCCGCGTTGAATCCGGAATCATTCGATGAGGTCACTTCGCAGATTCGTGAGGTGGGTCCGGAAAATGTGGTGCTAACGACCGACCTAGGCCAAGCGGGCAATCCGGTCCACGCAGACGGGCTGAGGGTGGTCCTGCCTCGCCTCATCTCGGCGGGGTTCAGCCAGGCTGAGGTCGATACGATGACCAAGCACAATCCCGCCCGATTGCTCGGCCTCGACTGAGCGCGGCGGTAGTTCTTCTCAACCCAGCCCCGTGAGCTCCAGGCTCAGCTGCTGCAACCGCGCCCGCGCCACGAGGTCGTCCGCTTGTGGGTTGGGCTGCCCGACCCTTTGCTGATTGAAATACTGGCCACTGCCGATATCGGGGAGTCAATCCCAAAGTTAGTTGAAACTGGAGCGACCCCCTCGTCAGGCGACGGCATGTGAACTGCTCTCGGGAAGGGTGATCCCGAGCTCCTTCTGTATCGCGGCCCTGAGGAGCGGGAGGTGCCGGTAGCCGAGCAACCTCCGGAGCCGGGGCTCGATCTCGAGTAACACGGTCGCGAACCATCGGTGCTTCTGGCTCGAGGTCTTCCAGTGATCCACTCGTCCGCAGCGTTGCTCGGCCATGGCGTTGACGGATTCGAGTACGTTAGTGGTCTTCAGCGACCGGCCGACCAGAGGGAAGACCCCGAGCCGGTGGAGGGTCAAGGTCTCCTCGAACCCCTCGTTTAGACTGGCCACGGCAGACTGGTTCACCTCGCCGAGCTCGTGCTTGAGGGTTTTCAACGCCTGGGCGGCCTCCTTGTACGTGGGCCGTTGATACGCACGTTGGAGTCGCCGGCGCCAGTTCTTCTGCTCCGCCCTCGGCAGGTGCGAGATCACGTTCTCCCGTTTGTGCCACTGGCACCGTTGGATCAGCACCTGGTCCTTGAAGGCCGCGAGCACGCCGCTCCGGAGCCCCTTGGCCCCGTCGATCACCACGAGCGCTCCGGCCGACAGATCGAGACCTCGGTCCTTCAGGCCCCTGAGGAAGGACCGGATCACCACCGCGTTCTCCGTGTCGGTCTGGACGAAGCCGAGGAACACCTTGTCCCCCTCAAGCGTCACGCCGAGCGCCACCACGTCATAGACCGAGAGGTCCCGCTCCTGAAACTCCTTCAGCCTCGCGGCGGTGGCCTTCTTGAACTCCCGCGAGACCCTCGACTTCGACAGCCCGATCGCTCCGGGCACCGCCTCGACCGCCGCCTCGTAGTCTCGGCATGAGATCCCGAGCAGCACCTTCCGAAAGAGCCCCTCGTCCACCTCTCCGGCCGAGCCGTGGAGTCGCTCGTACGATGCGAGCCTCACCTCTCCGGCCCGGCCCCGCACCCGAGGTACTCGCACCGGATGCCGCTGGCCGCCCAACCTCACCGACCCGGGGTTGTGCCCGTGCCGGTATCCGCTCTCGTCGTCCCCCTTTCGGGCGTGCCGCCGCCCGGCCAGCTCCTCTACCTCTTCCTCGAGCATCCGGCTCACCTCCGCCAGTCCAAGCGGAATCAGCTGCCGGATCAGCTCCACTCGCGGGTCCAGCTCCAGCGCCTGGATCTCCTCCCAACTCATCTCGCTCGGTTCCCCAAGCCGCCGGTCCTTCTTGCCCCGCTCAACCAGCCTCGGCATCCTTCCCATCGGTGGCCTCCTTCCTCTTTTGTTGGTCCCGTGGCGTGCTCGCACACCCACGTTACCTGAGGTCGGAGGCCGCTCCAGTTTCAACTAACTTTGGGATTGACTCGATATCGGGTGTCGTTATTAGATGCATAACTGTGCACACTCCCCGACAGGGCCGGACGGAGCGCTACTCTAACAGATCAAGTGTCTCTTCTCCACTAGCTTCGCCATCGAATGGATTCGAACGTACCGACGAGAGCCGGACGCTACCAAGAGATCTTCCAGCTCTCTTGGCCGATCATCGTTGCCAACTCAGCGGTCCCCCTGCTCGGCCTTGCCGACACGGCAGTCATCGGAAACACCGGGACTGCAATAGATCTCGGCGCGATCGCCCTCGGCGTGCTTGTCTTCAACTTTCTGTATTGGACTTTCGGTTTTCTCCGTATGGGGACGACAGGGTTAACAGCGCAGGCATCTGGGGCGTGGACTCCTTCCCCTCGAGCTAGCACTATGCTCGAGATCCTGAGCGTTCGTATTCCGGGAGCTGAGCTTGTCTCTATTTCTGGAGCGGGGCACCTCGTGAATGTTGAGCCTCCTGCTCAGTTCAATGAGGCGCTGACGTCTTTCCTTCGGACAGGATCACCAGCCGAGTTTCGGACCGGATCGTCAGCCACTGCGAGCCTGCGTCCTCCTGATACGCGCCCTTCGTCAGGACGGCCGGAGCCATTGGACGTAGCAACTGCTCGGTGCTAGAAGGCGGTTTACCGGCAGTGACAGGCGAAGGGCAATCGGCTCTTCCCCTGAGTCTTCACCCAGCGTTACGAAAACGCTCACCGCATGATAGCAGCCGTGCAGGAAGGAAATCTGCTGCGGTCCTGTCGGCACATTCCGTAGAATGAAGCTTCCGTCTGCGGCGGTGAGTACACTGACGTCGAGCCTCGCGACGGAAACGCGGGCGCCAACTAGCGGTTCGCCGGTATCACCGTCTAGGACCTGGCCCAGCACCGATCCTTCCACCTGAGATGTGTGGGCCGCCGACAAGGGAGCGGAGCCTGGGGTGGTTGGGCCAAGGGCGAGAACTAGAGCGAGCGTAGCGGGTCTCATAGCACTGCCTCCTTTGAATGCGTTCGCACGTTTGCGCTGACCCTCGTTATGTACGACGCGCAGCCCCAAGAGAGTTACACACCCACCTAAGGCACGGGATGCAGAAATGACGAGCGACGCGATCCCTGACCCAAAGGAGAAAGCGAAGGCTACCTACGATTCCGCGTCGGACTTTTTCGACCATCCGGCGTTTGCGTGAAGAACATTCGGTTCGTCAACGGAGATATGACCGCGCTCCCATGCCCAGACCAGCATTTTGATGCCGTGACGCGCGTGCGGCATCTTTTTCGTTTCTGACATGGACGGTTGCCAAGCGTGGGTCCTGATCGCCTATCTCACGAAAATCTCCATGATCTCCACTGCGGTGTCGCCGCCGTTATGAAACCCATGCAGGGTGCCCGAGTCGAAGAAATAGGGATGCCACGGCTGTACGTCTACGGACGGCGCCCCGTCAAGGTTCACCTGCATCGGGCCCGAGATCGGAACGAATAGATGGAAGTTGACGTCGTCATGGGTGTGGATGATGCGTGTACCGCCAGGATCCACCACGACGCGTAGGGCGCGCACCTCGGGCTGCTCGCGAAGGACGGCATTGCTGATCCCAACGTTGCCGTCGCCCCCAAGGGCCCGAAGCGGTGAGGTGCGATCCCCCGTGACCGGTGGGGTCTGTGCAATCAAGACAACCGAGAGCATTGTTAGCCCACAGGCCAAAGCGGCGTATTTGAGCATGTTGATTCCTCCCATTCTGGCTGGAAACGCAACTCCGAACACGGGATCAATGTGTCGAGCGAACCCGGCTTCCGCGAGGCCGAGCGGGTCGCCAGTCTACCGAGGCCCCGGTGATGGTCTTAGCCCAGGCCTGAGGGTTCTGACCGTCTGGCTGTCTTTCCACCCACCGTTTGCGATCCCACCCCGATGCGACTATATGAGATCGGGACGGAGACGGGTTCGACGAACGCTAGCTCATTGAGAGCAAGATGATTGCGAACCGCTGGATCTTGGGAGTATGGATCGCCGCCGGAGTGGGGATCTGCGCTCCACTCGGCGCACAAATCAAGGGCGATCAGGATATCACCGGACCCTACCAGGTGGTGGAGGACTGGCTCAAGCCGCTGCCCTGGCACGAGGACGGGTTGACCTTTGGCTTGATCACTGCGGTCTATCCCGAAACACCGGACAGGATCTTCGTGCTTCAGGGAGGCGACTTGCCGGACCCCCGTCCAGCGAGGGCTCCAGGACCGCGCTCCAATGCCAACCACATACCGAACCAGTGACCTGCCCCCAAGAGTGGTACCACCTAGAGTGTTAGTCTAACCGCCTCATTTTGCCTGGGGTGAGGTCCGAGTCACAAGGGCAGGTTGAGCAACTTCGGGTCGGGCTGAATGGCTTCAGGAGCGGGCGGTAGATAGCCCAGAGAGCTGTGGGGTCGAACGGTGTTGTATTCGCGCCGCCACTGCTCGATCAGCACCTTAGCCTCCTCCAGTGAATAGAAGATCTCGCGCCTTAACAGCTCCTGCCTGAACGTTCCGTTGAAGCTCTCATTGTACCCGTTCTCCCAGGGGCTGCCGGGTGCGATGAACAGCGTCTTCACACCCAACCCTCCAAGCCACTGCCGAACGACTCGGGCCGTGAACTCCGGACCGTTGGTCTCGTTTTAGGGGGTCAGTTCGAACACCCCAACGACCCCAACACTCATCAGGAGTGCGTAGATCGATGCATACCCCGCCCGCGAGCGCTGCGTGGCTATCTGTCGGGGGGTCGGCCCAATGAACCGCATGTCCGCCTCCTAGGCAGGCACCTCCTACGGAACCTGTCGATTCTGAACCCTAGCCGATACGCAACGTAGAAGCGGGCGCCGAGGGCTGTCAAGCGCAGTTCCACCAATCGCTTAGCGTCTATGAGCCCTACACGCGGAAGGTCATGTCACGTTTGGTATTGCGGGGGATTCGTGGCATGACTGTCGCCAGTCCTGGGATCTCCAGCGGCAGTGCAGCGGCAGAATCCCAGGCGAACACCGTTTCACACAACTACTTCCGGCTCAATCTAGGATCCCAGGCTCGCCCCTTTCGGTTTCGCAGATATTGCGACTCTGAACTTGTCGGAGAGCACTCCCGAGGCTAGCCTCGCCTAGTTCTTTCGTTGGAGATCGACGCATCCTCTCTGGAGCAGTGATATGTTCCGCAGCCTACCCGTCCTTGTCATGACGCTCATCGTGTCTCTTCCAGCGCTAAGCGAGGCGCAGCAAAGCCCCGACACGGCGACAGATATTCTCGCGGAGGACGTTCAGACCGTGCTCGAGAACATGATTGGCGTGACGATCGACCGTCAGCTCAAGGTCGCTCACATCGGCGGTGGAGATAACGTGGCCGTTGGGATCTTGCACAGGACGGGAGAGCACGACACGGACGGGCAGCCCCTAGGTTTGGTCCATGCAAACATAGCCGAAGTATATGTCGTGCTATCTGGGTCTGGAACGCTTCTAACTGGCGGTGAGCTTTTTAATGAGAGCGAGTTGCTCTTCACCGATGGCGGGGCGTCGGAGGGTGGAGTCGCAGTCGGGCCGAGCTTCAACGCGGAGTCTCGAGGTGGGTCGATCCGAGACATCGGCGAGGGCGACATCGTCATCATCCCGGCCGGGATGATGCACGCCTGGACCCTGATCCCGGACCATGTGACCTACCTGAGCGTGCGGGTTGACCCGGATCAAGTCCTACCCACTGGATACGTGAATCCAGAGATCAACTAGGTTTCTGCCCGCCATTTCTGGGCCAGGCTTCGGTCGGCCTGAGACTACGTCTGCGTCTGAGGCTCCCTTCAACGTTGCGATTCTGGCAGCGCTTCTCATCGCTATCGGTGCGGTGCTCTCGCTTGTCGCGATCATCACGATCTACAGGGAGGGTGGGATTCTCAAACGCCTTAGGGCCACCCCTCTTTCCCCGCTCACGATCCTTGGCGCCCATGTCTTCTTGAAGCTTGTGTTCACGATTGTCAGTCTGGGGCTTCTGGTCTTGGCGGGTCGGCAGTTTCTTCCAGGTGGGATTGACGTGAATCTGCCCAGCTTCACGGCGGCGCTCTTGGTGAGCACGTTGAGCATCCTGTCATTCGGTTTCGTGATTGCCAGCGTCGTTCCCACGGCCCGGTTCGCCCGGCCAATTGGCGCGGCGCTACTATACCCAATGATCGGAGTGTCCGGGCTATTCTTTCCGCTCGCACAGCTCCCGGCGCCCGTTCAGATCGTCGCGTATGCGCTTCCCACGACGCATGCAGTGTCTCTCATGGAGGGGGTTTGGGACGGCTCGGGTTGGGGGGCTCACTGGACGAATGTTGTGGGGTTGGTCCTCGCGTTCGCGGTTTGCACCGGATTGTCGACGAAGGTGTTCCGTTGGGAATAGCAGGGTGTACATTGCCATCGCCCTCTTGGCGGCCCGTGGCCGGGGACGAGTGAGGCTCGCGGCCAAGACTTACAAGGAGTCCACCATGATCGTTCCATCCGCCTTCTTCACCGTCGCTTTGGTTCTGGCGCCGATACTCCAGGACCGGCCTGGATTCATCGTCTGGGATTCTTCAGAGCTGGAAGAGCGGAGCGCTGCCCTCGGCACCATGGTGGGGCCGGACGGTTCCGCCCGAGAGACCCTCGCAGACTACGAGACACCGTCCGGAGGGCATCGCTTCCGCTTCATTCGCCGAGATTCTGACGGAAGGCCAGAACTGCACGACGCAATCGACGATGTCGTATACATACAAAGCGGAGAGGGGACCCTTCTGGTGGGCGGCGAAATGCTCGGCCGCACGGGTGACCTCGGTACGTCGATCAACGGTGGTTCGCGTTACCCCGTCGCTGCCGGCGATGTGCTCCGAATCCCAGCCGGGACTCCTCACGCCTATTTGGTGCCGGATGGCGGGCACGTTACCTATATGCTTGTACGGGTTCCGGTATTCGTTGGCGAAGTCGTGGAGAACCCGGACGGGATCGCGCCTGATCTGGACCCGCCAGGACTCGGGATGTGGAGCTCCTTGGAGCTGGAACGGCGGAATGAGGCCCTCGGGACCCGGATCGGTCAGGATGGGTCCTCACGTGAGACTCTCGCCGACTATGGGCCGGGGGGCCTGTCGCATCGGTTTCGATTCATTCGTCGAGATTCTGACGGAAGGCCTGAGCTGCACGAAGACATCATCGACGTCGTATTCATCCAAAGTGGTGAGGGGACGTTGCTTGTGGGCGGAGACATGATCGGGCAGTCGAACCAGGCCGGCTCGGCGATAAACGGGGGGGAGCGGCATCCCGTGGCCGCCGGCGACCTGCTGCATATTCCGGCCCAAACTCCTCACGGCTATCTGGTGCCTGACGGGGGGCACATTACCTACGTTCTGGTGCGGGTCCCCGCACTCGAAGGCTAAGAGCCGGATAGCAGTTGGAGGATGGAGAGGCGTTGGATCCTGCGCTCTCCGAGCGTATCGATGCGCTCTGCGAAGAGGGACGTGAGTTCTGGGACCGCTTCGACTCGGAATTCCGCCAGGACGCCTGGCACCCCTTCGTAGCCGCCGACTACGGCTGCGTGCGGAGCACGCTGATGTCGCTTCGAGAGCCCGGTCGCCTGTTCCTCGAGTGGGGCTCAGCGACCGGCGTGATCACGATCATGGCAGATCTGATGGGCTTCGATTCCTGCGGGATCGAGCTCGACGCGTCGCTGGTGCAGGTGGCGCGGAGCCTTGCCGCGCGCTCGGGCTCGAAGGCTCGTTTTGCTGCCGGGAGCTTCATCCCCATGGGATGGGAGTGGAGGCCCCGAGTTGGCGACGGGCGCATGGGGACGATCGGTGAGGGCCCGTCCGGCTACATTCAACTCGGGCGTCCGCTGTCGGACTTCAGTGTCGTATACGCGTTTCCGTGGACGGGCGAGGAGCCGATGATGATCGACCTCATGCGTTGCCATGGACATGAGGATGCCCTTCTGATTCTACACGCAGCGGAATGGGGGGTGCGGATCTACCGCCGCGGGCGGCTCGTGACGTGAGTGCTCACGGTTCGGATCGGTGTTACCGAATCCCAACATCTTCTCGCGCGGTGTCATTCTTCAACACCATTTGCTCGTAGACCAGCCTCAAAGTTAGGGCGATCTCAAACATCAGTAGAACGAGGGCCCAGTCCAGCAATTGGCGCGGAAACACGGTGAGAACAGGTATACTCTGCCCGAACAGATTGAGGACTTTCTCGAGCATGGCTACGACGAAAACGAAAAATGCCGGCCCCAGAAACACTGGAGCATGGGACAGTGGGGGTGTCGAACGTGCCATTCGGAGCCTCCTATCGGATCGACTAAGTGTGGACTAGCAGGACGTCACGGGAGCCTAAGTGCCACGAGTGAGTTTGGTAGGTCCGCGCTATTCACCTGGACCACGATGTGCTGCTGTCCCGAGTGCAAGTACGTCATGAGTCCGTAGGAACCGGGCGCCGGTAGATCCAACCTGCCCAACCGCTCCCCGGTTCTTTTGTCGAGCGCATAGAGATACGGTTCACCCGTGTGGAAGAGAAGCGTCCTGGTGACCAGGGTAGGAGCCAGGCTTCCTGCGCCCGTCTCGGGTAGGTCGACTCCCTGTAGTGCGGGGTGGTTCCGAATACGATCTGGCGTATCCCCGTTTGGCGTCGACCACGCGTACTCGCCAGTGTTCATGTCGACCGCCACGATCCTGCTGTAGGGTGGCTTCCAGAGCGGAAGTCCCTGGGGACCCCTGCAGCCCATGTTTCCGGTGCCTGGCGCCCACTCCGTGGTCGTCTCGCCGGTGATGAACTCCGCAGTCGTATTCGTGCCCGTGAAGACCGGGTCGTCCGGATCATCCAGCACCGACCCGCGCGTGACCTGAGGGCACCGGCAGTTCCGAGCCACGGAAATGAAGACCAACCCCGTCTCCGGATCGGCTGACGGCTCGGCGCCAGTGTTCGGGCTACCCGACGGACAGTTGATCGTCGCGATCTTTCCCAGCTCGTTTCCCTCGTGGATATAGGGCGTGTATGGTTCCTTGCCCCAATCGAAGTCCTCCAGAATCTCGAGCGCCTGCTGGCGTAGCTCGGGCGTGTAGTCGATGAGCTCCTCTTCGGGAAGCCCCAGAAACCCCACCGGCTCTGGCCTCGTCGGGAATGGCTGGACCGGCGAGACCTGCTCCCCGGGTACGCGTGACGGCGGCACCGGCCGGTACTCGATCGGCCAGACCGGCTCCCCCGTCGCGCGGTTGAATACGAAGGTGATTCCGTGCTTCCCATTCGCGACCAACGCGGGTACGGCCTCGCCCTCCACAGTTACGTCAATCAAAAGTGGAGGAACGGACGTGTCATAATCCCAAATGTCGTGCCTAACCATCTGAAAGTGCCACACCCGCTCACCTGTCTGAGCGTCGAGCGCGAGTATGCTGTTTCCGAAAAGACCGTCCCCCGGCCGGAACCCGCCATAAAAGTCTACTGTGGGAGGGTTCGTGCCGAAGTAAACCATATCCAGCTCCGGATCCGCCACCATCGGAGCCCATGACGAGACGTCGCCCGTGTACGACCAAGCATCATTCTCCCACGTTTCGTGTCCGAATTCTCCCGGACGGGGGATGACGTGGAACTTCCAGAGGTGCTCTCCT
The DNA here is from genome assembly GCA_965215925.1 of Longimicrobiales bacterium. GTDB lineage: Bacteria > Gemmatimonadota > Gemmatimonadetes > Longimicrobiales > Gaopeijiaceae > JAAXGI01. The sequence continues at coordinate 317,302 of CBDCEQ010000003.1, forward strand.
GTGCCCACGTCGTAGGCCAGAATATCGCCCGGGATATTCTCGATTCGAAGCTGTTCGTTGCCCGACTCCGCGGAGTTCCCAACCACCACTACGCCGTTCACAACGATGGGGGGTGAAGAGCTGGTGATGTGTCCGAGCTCCGCCGGCGCGCCCCAATCCGGATCGTAGCTCCCTCCTCCGGCCACGTAGTCTTCCCACGGCCCCCAGCCCTCGAGGACGTCAGCCAGGAGATCGACCACACCCGTATCGGGGAATCCAGGAATCGGGACAGCCATCCCCCAATTCTCCAAATGCCGGCCTGTTTTCGCGTCCAAGGCGTGTAGGAAAAAGGCGGGTGTCGACACGAAAATCACGCCCTGGCCTTCAACCTCACCGAACGCCACGCCTTTTCCGTGCCCCCTCCGCGTGGATCGCTCCCAGCGGGTCGTGTGCGGCTCTCTATACGTCCAAAGGGTCTCCCCCGTCCCACCGTCGATCGCCACCACCGTGCGACGGTTGCCCACGACATTATAGATCACCCCGTCGACCGATAGCGGTTTGCCGCGGGGGGTGGTGGGGTCGAAGTTGTCGCCCCTCCAGATCCACGCGACCTCCAGATCCTCGAAGTTTCCTGCATCGATCTGGTCCAGCGAGGAGTAGCGCTGATGGTAAGCATCCCCGCCCAGATAGTGCCACTCGCCTTGAAGCGTCGAACCGCCCGGCTGCTGAGCGCTACCTACGAGCGGCGAGGTGATCAGAACGGTGAGTACGGCGACGAGATGTAGGGCCGTTCCAGGCCACCAGAATCCCCGAGCGTAGTGATCACCTGTGTTTGGCTGCATCGGAATCTCCTCGAAAAAACAGCGCATCTGTCAGTGGACGCTGGACCGTCGGTCGTAAGCCCAACGGGAACCAGCACTGAACCCCATGAAACCGCAGAAGAGAATAAGCGATCACGATGGACTTTCGCATCTAGTCAACCATATTCGCCGCGATGCGATCGATTCCGGACTCGATTTCTAGCTGCCACCAGAGTACATCCCTACGTTACCGAGAGGGACTCCCAACACCAGGATGACTGTGATACCCCACACTGAATTCCGTACCAGGAAGCTCGAGAGATCTCGCTTCGATGCGGTACAATTCAAAGCCACACACAATAGCTACCAGAAGCGAGCACTCCTCGACACCCAGCTACGCTTCCAGCGGGAACACCCAGCGCGATTCGGGTGTCGGGGCCTTGAATTCGACTTGCATCAGGGGGCGGGTGGATTCCTCTGGAGCGTGAAGCACCGCGGGAGCGACGACGACCAGAACTTCAGCGACTATTTGACCTAGTTGTCGCGGTGGTCGAGGGACCGTCCGCGTCACGATGTGATCACGTTGACCCTCGATCTCAAGGCGGTAAGAGACAGTCGCGACGTTTGGCCAGATCGATACGACGACTACCTGAGGGCCCAGTTCGACGAGACCTTGCTCGTCCCACCGGGGGAGGTGATTCAGGGAGACGTCGTGCGTTGGCCACGGATGGTGGATCTGCGAGGAAGATTCGTTTTTTGCCTGTCTGGAAAGGAAGCCTTCAAGTCAAGCTACTCACGCAAGCCTGAGCGACTCTGTTTCGCCGATCGAGCGCATAACCGGGTATCCCTTGAAAGGGCGGATTTCGCCAATAACTCCCGCATCTTCGTCAATCTGCAACGGCAGCATTGGCAAAGGACCCGATCTGGATCCCAGCTACCCGATGGGTACGTTTCTTCACTCCTTCCCGGTGGGTACGTCTCTCGGATTTACCTGGTAAGACGGAGGTCTCAATGGAAAGAATTCATTAGGTTAGGCGTCAATATCCTCGCCGCTGACAAGATCAGCGCAAAGTGGGGAACCTTCGAATCGCCGCATCCTTTTTCCAAAAAAAGAGCATGATCCAGGCGGCTTAGGTTCCCCGCTGAAAGGTTGCGGGAACGTCCTCCTTAGGGGCTGGTAAGCTCGTCGTAAACGTCCTGAATCCGGACCGGTGAAAGCGGCCAGTCGAGGTCCGATGTGTCTATCCGGGACGCGATGGCGTCACGGGTCGTCCCGGCCGCGATTTCGTTTCGGACACGGTCGAGTACGGTCTCGAGCTTCGCTCTGAACGTCCGGATGTCCTCTTTTAGTGAGGATCGGCCCATGCCCAGGGATCACGACGTCGAAGTCGAGCGCTAGAAGACTGGTCAGCGTGGCGGGCCACTCGGCGGCGCTCCCCCCATTTCCAAAGTCCCAGAAAGGGGCCAGCGTGCTACCGTCCAGCCGTTCACCGTAGATGAACAGATCGCCGGTGTGGATCGCGCGAAGGTCTGGGAAATAGATGGCCGCGTCACCGTTCGTATGCCCCCGTCCGAAGTGATACGCCCGCGCCTCAGCGTCGCCTAGAAACACTGCGGTCTCATCCGCGAAGATGACACGCGGAGCGCCTGTCTGGCCGTTACGGACGATGTTGTCCCGCGCGTTCTGGTGCGCGATGACTTCGGCAGACTGCATGAAATCCACGTTGCTGCCGGCGTGGTCTCCATGGTGGTGCGTGTTGAGGACGTACTTGATCGGCTGATCGGTGACGCTCCGGACCTGTTCAGTTATGAAGTCGAAGCTGTAGGGGAACTTATCGTCGACGATGATGACCCCCTCGCCTGTGACACGAACCGCGACGTTTCCACCGGACTGACCGCCGTCGAATCCTGGAATCACGTAGAGGCCGTCTATCACCTCGCGGATCTGCAGCCGGGCCTCCTGCTCCGGGGTTAGGTTGGGCGGTTCCTGCGCTCCGGCCACGGCCATCAGGCTTGCTACTGCGATTGCGCCACCGAGCAAGCCGGCGGTCTTCAGAGCACCCACAGGGCTACCTCCATTCACAGACCATCGACGATCCAGTGATCTCACTCTACTGTATGACTCGTGTTCTCGCTGAAACTCCTAGGAGCCCCATATGGACCCACGCGATACTGCGGCTCGATTGACGCGTCGTGAACTCATGCGACTCCTCGGGGGTGCGGCCGGGCTCGCCTGGGTAGCCGGCTGTAGAGACACCGGTGACGAGACGGCCGGATCGGTCGGGGCAGGAGAGACGGCACCGGGCGCCCCTCAGGTGGCCGGAGTTCGCCAGGGTGCAGTCATTCGGACGGTTCTGGGTGACATCAGTCCCGATGCCGTTTCCGGCGTGACCCTATTTCACGAACACCTATCGATTCGGCTATCCGACGAGCCATCGGCAACCGATGACGTCGACAACGTGATCCGCGAGATGCGGCTGGCCGCTGGTGAAGGTGTCGGTTGCCTCGTCGATGGAGGGCATCCCGACATGCGGCGGGATCTCGACGCGGTCCTGCGGGTCGCGAACGAGACAGACGTGCATATAGTCGCGTCGGGCGGATATTATATGGAGAGGTTCTATCCGCCTGAGATTGCCACGACTAACGAGGATCGAATCGCCGCGGACCTCGCTGCCGAAGCGACACGGGATCGGCTGGGGGCGTTCGGCGAGATCGGTCAGGACTCGAACACGGCCGCGATGACCGCTGACGAGCGGAAGGTGTTTCGCGCCGTTGGAAAGGCGCACGTTGCCACAGGTATCCCGATCTTCACGCATAACGCTTACGGCACCGGTGAGAATGTTCGGCCGGACGCCGGCCTGACACAGCTGGATGTCCTCGAATCCGTCGGGGTCAGCCCCGAAAACGTCGTGATTGGCCACGCCTGCTGTCTCGACGATCCGTCGGCGAGTGTGTTGGTTGGGATTGCCGAGCGCGGTGCGTTCGTCGGGTTCGACCGGGTGACAGGCGGTCGGGTTGACGACCCTCAGAAAGTTGAGACGATCATGGCGTTTCTTGACGCTGGGCACGCAGACAAGCTTCTAGTCTCCTCCGATTTCACGGGTCGACGCTCCGAGGCCCGGCCAGGGTACGGCAATTCAATCACGGTATTTGCGCCGCTCCTGCGTGAGGCGGGTATTGACGAGGACGTCCTGGTGGGGATTCAACGTGACAATCCGCGCCGATTCCTCGCGTTCTTACCGGCCGGGGCTTGACGGGTGAGTGCGCTGTCCCGGAAAACGGTTGGCGTGATCAAAGGCTTCCGTCGAATCGCACTGCTCGCGTGCTTCGCTCTACTTGCCGGGACCCCACCAGTGATGAGGCAGGACGCCTGGATTCTTGCGACGGAGGCCCGGCCTTTCGTGGGCGAGTGGTCGGTCACCCTCGAAGGCCCGGAGGGGCCGGTCGAACTCCGATTCGATCTCGTCGATGACCGGGGGCAGTTGCTCGGGATCGTACGGGGGTGGGACGGGAGCATAACGCTGGCGGAGGAGATTACGATGTCCGGCTCAGACCTCTTGCTGAGCTACCGGATGGACTACTGGGGGCAGGGGTTCAGGGTTGCATTGGCCCTCTCGCCGGAAGTAAGCGGCCTAGCGGTCACGCTGAGAGGCGGCGGAGGCGCGTTCACATTGACGGGGACCGGGGTTCGGATTCTCTCGGACAGGCCGGCCCGAATGGTGAGGCCAGATGAACCACACAGTTGATCGAATAGTGAGACGCGCGTTCGTGGTTGTCGTGCTCATGACAGTGATTGTCCGTCCCGGCTTTCTCCAGTCGCAGACCCCACCGGCCGGGGCGCCGATTTTCGAACTCGATCCCTCATGGCCCACCGTGCCCAGCGAATGGGTCTTGGGGGAGGTGTCCAGTATCGGCGTTGGGGGTGACGGCCGTCTCCTGTTACTGCATCGTCCCCGCAGCGTGCCAGCGGATGAGCGAGCCATGGCTGCCCCGCCAGTGCTCGAGTTTGACGTTGCGGGGAACTTCCTCCGAGCGTGGGGTGGCGCTGGAGACGGTTTCCAATGGCCCGAGCGAGAGCACGCCATTCATGTCGACCATCGAGGGAATATCTGGATCGGTGGCAACAACTGCCCTGAGAGGAACCTGCCCGGTCTGAACCCTGTGTCGGACGACCAGCTCGTGAAATTCAGCGGCGACGGACAGTTCCTGATGCAGATCGGCCAGAGCAACCAGAGTGGTGGAAATGATGACATAGGGAACGTACGACAGCCCGGGGACCAGGCCGTGTATCCGCCGACGAACGAGCTCTTCGTGGCGGATGGATACGGAAATCGGCGCGTAATCGTGTTCGACGCCGATACCGGCGAGTTCAAGCGATTGTGGGGCGCCTTCGGTAACGAACCTGTCGATTCCTATCTGTGTCCACCCCCCAACCTCGACCCTCCGCCGGAAGGCGAGCCTCTCCCCCAGTTCCACATCGTGCACGCCATCGTCTTATCGAATGATGGGTTCGTATACGCCGCCGATCGCGAATACCGGCGGGTGCAGGTGTTCACGATTGGCGGCGAGTTCGTCGACCAGATATTGATGCCAGAAGATGGCAGGGCAGGGGACGTAGCCCTCTCGCCGGATCCTCAACAGCAGTTCATGTATGTTCCAGCCGGCGGACAGATCGTGGTCTTTGATCGGCGCTCCCTCGAGGTTCTGTATTCCTTTCCAGGATCGGGGCACCACATCGCAACTGATATGGAGGGAAACATCTATACGGCCCAAACGGGCCAGCGGCGCGCCCAGAAGTATGTGTTTCAAGGGGTATCAGCGGGTCCATGAGATCGCCCGCCTGCACGGGTGACGCTTTCCGGAGACTTTCCTTGAGATCTTCAATGTTTCGAGACTCGGATCTGGCTAAACTCACGCTTGCGCTGGGGATCCTGTTGACCTGCGGGGCATCGCCTGGGTCCGCGCAGTCTGGGGCGGAGGGGGGGGAGTGGCGGACGTTCGGTGGCGACTTGGGCAGCACCAGGTATGCCCCCCTCGACCAGATCGACGGCGACAACTTCAACGATCTTGAGGTTGCGTGGCGCTTCAATACGGCGAACCTCGGGCCCTACCCAGACTCGAACCTCCAGTCCACTCCGCTGATGATCGACGGAGTGCTGTATACGACTGCAGGCAGCCGCCGCAATGTTGTGGCACTCGATGCTGCGACGGGCGAGATGCTCTGGATGTATCGGATCGAGGAAGGCGAGCGAGGCGCGAACTCCATCCGGCGTATGGCCGGCCGGGGTGTCGCGTATTGGACCGACGGCCAGGGCGACGATAGGGTTTTTTTCGTGACCATTGGCTATCAGCTGGTCGGGCTCGATGCGAAGACGGGACGACCGATTCCCGGCTTCGGCAACGAGGGCGTGGTTGATCTCAAGCAACAAAACGACCAAGAGATCGATCTGCTCTCCGGTGAGATCGGCTGGAATAGCGCCCCCATAGTGGCTCGAGACGTCGTGCTCGTGGGCGCCGCTCACAGGGGCGGCTCGAGTCCGCCGAGCCGCGAAAACGTCAAGGGCTACATCCGAGGCTTCGATGTTCGGACTGGTGCACGGAAGTGGATCTTCCACACGATTCCCCAATTCGGCGAATTCGGGAACGACACGTGGCTGGAGGAGTCCGCCTCCTACACAGGTAATGCGGGAGTCTGGACAACCTTCACGGTGGACGAGGAACTCGGCATCGCCTATCTACCGATCGAGATTCCGACTGGGGACTATTACGGGGGGCATCGGCCGGGCGACAACCTTTTCGGAGAGAGCCTCGTCGCCTTGGACCTCGAGACTGGCCGACGCCTCTGGCACTTCCAATTTGTCCACCACCCCATCTGGGACTATGACGTCCCGTCTCCGCCAATCCTGGCGGACATCAGTGTAGATGGGCGAGAGATCAAGGCCGTGGCTCAGCCAACCAAACAGGGCTGGGTCTACGTGTTCGACCGGGTCACCGGCGAGCCAGTTTGGCCGATCGAGGAGCGACCGGTCCCGGCGGGCAACGTCCCAGGCGAAACATATGCGCCCACTCAGCCGTTTCCGACGAAGCCCCCTCCGTTCGAGCGGCAGGGTTTCTTGCTCGACGAGGTCATCGACTTTACTCCCGAGCTGAAGGCGGAGGCGCTGGAACTGCTAACACGGTACCAGACAGGGCCCATCTTCACACCACCGATCGTCCAGGAGGAGGACGGCCTCCTGGGAACGCTGTTCGTGCCGAACGGGGCGAACTGGCCCGGCGGATCGTACGACCCCGAAACGGGGATCATGTACCTCTACTCGCACACACTCCTGAGGGCGATCGGGCTGGTAAACGACCTAGATAGCTCCGATATGGACTACGTACGAGGACCCTCTGGGCCGCTCACGGTACAGGGTCTGCCCTTGGTGAAACCCCCGTGGGGCCGCATTACCGCGATCGATCTGAACGCCGGCGAGATCGTCTGGCAGATCGCGCATGGAGAAACACCGGACAACGTGCGTGATCACCCGGCACTCCAAGGATTGGACATTCCTCGGACCGGTCGTACAGGCGCCGCCGGGGGTAGCTCGGGTGGGATCGGTACGCTTGTCACCCGCACTCTGGTCATTAGTGGGGAGGGCGGCGTTTTTACGACGCCGTCGGGCGAGCGCGGGGCGATGTTGAGGGCCTACGACAAGCGGACCGGCCAGGAACGGGGCGCGGTCTATCTTCCCGCTGCCCAGACTGGATCACCGCTCACATACATGCTCAACGGCAAGCAATATGTTGTCTTGGCCGTAGGTGGAGGCGGAGATCAGGGCGAGCTGATCGCGTTCGGGCTTCCAGAATGACGCGCCGGCCCCGTCCGTGCCGAGCCTGCGGATACCCCCGGGTGCGAGACGTTGGCCACGACCTGATGGCGCCCCCTCCGCAATGCCTCAACCCTCAGCATCCTACGCGGCCTGCATGCCCGACTTGCGGGAGCGTGAACGTCCACAAATTGCTCGGTGGAGGTCTGATGCGCTGCGAGGGAAAGGGCTGTGTGACCGAATTCAATGCCAAGGAAACGCCGACCCGGGTGACGGAGTGAACCGTCGTCTCTTCGGTGTCGCGCTCCTCTTCCTTCTCGGCTCGTGCACGGACGAGACTACTGAGCTCGAGACTGAGGGAGACCGCTCGACGCCAGAAAACAGGAGCCTGGTTCCTCTCCTGGGAGAGACCGGAGATCGCGCTTTCATCGCTGCGATGCGCTCTGACCTGAGCCAGGTCCGTACCGCGCAGGAGATCTTCTGCGTGGATAACGACTTCGTCTACGCGAACGATGTCGCAGAACTCTCCGGCGCAGACCTTTTCTCTGGAACACCTGGTGTTCGGATAACGATCAACTACGCGGATGAGAGGACTTGGGACGCTACCGCCACTCACCCATCTACGCAGGTCAAGTGTGACTTCGACTCCGAGGTGGGAACGGTAGACTGCATCTGACGGGCTCTTAAGGGTCTGGCGGCTCCGCTGCCGAAGTGTCGTCCTCGACCTCTTCAAAAGGCGCGGACTGGGGTTCGACCTTGGCCGAGGCTACGGTTTCCCCAATCCCTCGGGACTTGATCCACTCGGCGAGCACCGGTAGCACCTGCTTTGCGCCGGGAGCCCGTCGGAGCAGCGCCCATCTGGCCAGGCGAGAAAGGGCCCCTCCGGCAAACAAGAAAACCAAAACGAGAAGCACGAGTTCACCGATCCCGAGCATTCGAAACCTCTCCCCTATAGTGGGCAGGAGTTGGGGCTTGCTGTCAGTCAGACTTAACCTAACGGAAGGTCGCGAGCTCCCCGACCGTTTGTTGATCGAGGCGGAGCAGTGCCTGAATGAGAAGGGAAGTCGGCGGCGACGCCAGCTTCGATAGAGATACCGATTTCTGGCGCAACCATCGTGACCGCTGTTTGGGCGCCTCTCAACCCGATCTCTTCCTGAGTGCTGGGAACCCAGGCGATCTGGGCAGGAAGACGGATCCTGTCCTCAAGGATTCGTCTTGCGGCGACCAACATCACGGCAAGCCCGACCCGGTCATCCCATGCCTTCGCTACGTACCGCCCATTGGCTAGCACGACGAAATCGCTGGCCGGGGCGATCCCATCCCAAACCCTCACTCCCATCGCCTCAACCTCCTCCTGCGACGCTGCGCCGATAGCAAGAAAGGGTTCCTCCAATGACCACACCCTCTATCGGTCAGAACCGGGGGTCACGTGCACCGTCCGGATCCCCCTGGCCGCAACGACCATCCGAGCCGTCGGGATCCGTGGCAATGACGGATCCAAGTCCATCGAACTGAATATCGGCCCCCAACGCCTCGAACTCCTGTACTACGATCTGAGGTTCGTCTTCCTCGAAGGGGGGTGGCCCAGGTGCCTCAGTGAGGGCCTTCATCAGCTCAGCGGTGGCGTCGAGGCGCTGGCCGGATACCGGACCAGCGACTAGGATTGCCGTCCGAGCGCAGGCCAAAGAACGGTTCATTCGATGCTCAACAAGTTGTAGCCGCCCGGTTCGACCGGACCCGTTTCTCACGGCTGGCGATGTCGGATGAGAGGCCAATGTGCCGGCCAGACACGGGAAGCGCGAGCCGTCACCCTCGCCGGTCTCCGTCGCCGATAGGCTCTGAGCACCATGGACACTCTGCGGCTCCAAATCAACAAGATTTTGGGCAAAGAGACGGTCCTCGATCTCGATCTTCTCGGGACTCCCGTCCGCCTCGTTGTACAGGCAAGGCGGGAGATTCGAAGGGCCCGCGCCATTTCCGAGGAGGCCGGCTTAGTCCGCAGAATGTGGGACTACCTATCGCACGGAGACGTGATCTACGACATCGGTGCAAATATCGGGCTTCTGAGCCTGCTCCTAGCGCAGCACGCAAGGGGAAGGGGTTCGCGGGTACACTGCTTCGAGCCGGAGCCCACGAACTTCGCGCAGCTTCAAAGAAACATTTCGCAGAACGGACTCGGGGGCCGGGTCGTCGCGCACCGACTTGCACTCTCAGAGAAAGCGGGCGATCTGGAGCTCTTCGTCAGGGGGGGTCCGGGAGAGGGCCGGCACTCCACGGTCGCCTCCGAGGGATCAACGGGGACGATCCGGGTGAGCGCAGAGACGGTGGAGGGGTTTGCAAAGTCCACTGGAACAATACCCGACCTCGTTAAGATCGACGTCGAAGGGGCTGAAGGCAGGGTCTTGGCAGGGATGGCTTCTCTCCTCCGTGCCGGCGCTCCGAGAGAGATCTTCATGGAGCTTCATGACAAGGGAGACCGGGACTTGATGCCGCAGGGCGTGCTGATCGGCCAATGGTTGGCAGAGCTCGGGTACGACCTGCTCTGGGAATTTCAACGGGGTCGGACCCGCCACTGTCACTACCGTCGACGCGGTGCCACAAGAGATCTCGAGCAATGACGGAAGTTGTGCTCAGAAACTCAGCGAGCTACGGTTGACTTCATCTCGGGCTGAGGATCGCTTTCGGATGACCTCTTGAAGGACGGTATTCGTATGTTTAGGATGACCTGCGTTCTCGTGTTCCTATCGGTGAGTCCCGCGCTAGCCCAAGAGTACACCGTTCTCGCAGTCAGCCATACAGACAACAAAGTGTCCGAGGTTCATCCCGTCACCGGCGAGATCCTCAGAGAGTTTGTGGTCCCCGGCGAGTGGTATGGGGAGACTCACGAGGGCGTTGTGAGTCCGGACAACAAGACCATCTACGTGTCTGTGCCCTACGCCAAACAGGTCATAATCCTCGACCTCGAGACCTTTACGCAGACGGGAACGATCGAATCCGAGTATTTCTCCCGGCCTTCACACGTGCGTGGGTTTGCGCGAATCGGCCGGCGTGAATCGAGTTCTGGCGATCCCCATGGCCTGGCGCTCAGCAACGATGGTCGCAAGCTCTACATCACGGTCCAACATGCGGAAGTGCCCGGAATCGCGGTTTACGATGTCGAGACCGAGACCGTGAAGAAGATCGACACGGTGATCGCGGGCAATTATCTGTGGGTTCATCCACGCACAGACAAGCTCTATTTCCCGACCCGTGATGACCGGGTACTCGTGATCGATACGAGAACCGACCGGATTCTCAGAGTCATCCCTCTCAACGCAGGTAGCCGTCCCAACGGTGTCGATTTCGGAGGCCCGAACGACGAGGTGTGGGTCAACGGTGACAGTGATGGTTCGGTAACTGTGATCGACTCAACTACAGACGAGGTGGTCGAGGTTATCCAGACGGGAGTCGCAGGCGCGGGACGCGTAGCCGTCTCTCCCGACGGCCGGTTCGCGGCTGCGACCCAGTCTCATCAAGTGTCGGTCATCGACACGAGTACGAGGGAGATCGTGGCTAGCCTGAGTATCAGCCCGGAGGGTACGGGCCACGGATTCCCAGTGTTTTCACCCGATAGCAATACGCTCCACGTCATGAACGAGTACTCTGATGATATGGTGACCTTCGATGTTAGGACGATGTTGCAGAGTGGGAGCCGCGCCCCGATCGGAGGTGCGGTCTTCGGGGGCGGGATTCGCGTATTGCCTTAGTTGCACCTTGGATGGAGGCAGGGGGAATGGCACAAGATCAAGATCGAGATCGGGAACCTGATCCTAGGGTAGGAGCCACCAACTTCCTCACCCGGCGCGACCTATTGCAGACCGCACTCGCGGCAGGGGCGGCCGTCGGGGCGGCGGGCGCCTCGCCAGTCGCCGTTCTCGCTCGGGAGATCGAGAGGGCGGGAAGCGCTCCACGAAGCGTCACGCTGGGGCAGAAGCGTCGTGCACACTCGCCCGCACCTTTCCAACAACAGGCATCCTTGAGCCGGGAGCTCGCTCGCTGGGTCGCAGGATTGCGGTACGAGGACCTGCCTCCCGATGTAGTCGATCGCGCGAAGGGCGTCTCCCTACAGTCGGTGTCTTCGGCGCTTCTTGGGTCTCAGTCCAACCGGGGCCAGCAGGCTGCGAGCCTCATCAATGAGGACGAAGCTGGCGTGACCAACGGCGCGACAATGATGGTGCACGGTACCAAGGTGACGAAGGGCGGCGCGGCCTACGCCAACTCGGCAATGGTGATCGCGGGCGGCAAGTGGGACACATTCCGCATGCTCATCCATGCCGGTTCGAGCATCATTCCGGGCGCCCTTGTGGCGGCCGAGAGTGGGGGCGCGTCGGGACGCGAGTTTCTGACCGGTATCGCGGCCGGATACGAGGTCCAGAACCGGCTGTCTGCCGACTACGTACCGACGGTGATGGCCCGTGGTTTCCACCCCGGAATTGTGTTCGGCATCTTCGGCCCCGCGGTGGCGGCGGCGAAGATCCTGGGCTTCACTGAGGACCAGATTCAAGACACGATCTCCCTCTGCTTTGCCTTGACCGTCTCGGGCCGCGGCCATCGCGAGAGTGCTTCCACGCGTAACGCCATGCTGGCCGTCGCCTTGGCGGGGCAGCGTGACGGTGGTGGCGGAGACGAGAGGATCCTCGAAGGAGACGGTGGCTTCTATTGGGCCTACGCCGGCGACAATGAGGGACAGCTCATCTACAGCTTCGTCGGTGATACGCAAACCAGCCTGGACAGGATTACCGCGAATCTCGGGGAGGAGTGGCTCTTCCGGGAGACCCTCTACCGGATCTACTCGACCGCGGGATACAACATCGCGCACGTAGATGTCACGGCGCAGCTCTGCGAGGAGAACGACATTCAATATGAGGATGTCGAAAGCGTCGAAGCCGTCGTTAACTGGCTCGAGACGCAGTATCCCAGCCCTGCGTTCCCGGCTAGGAGGGAAGACCTGGATGTGGATCCCACGCCCGGAAGCACCCGGTACTATACCGCGTACGGTGTGGTGCAGCGGGGCTTCCCGCTCCTTGGTCCAGGCGGAGGGGGGGACCCGCCAGAGGTCCTGGACCTCATGAGGCGTGTGAGGATCATCCCGTCGACACAGATGGGGCTATTCGCTCCACGGATCACGATTTTCATGAGGGACGGCAGTAGCTTCACGAAACAATCCACAGGACGTGAGTTCATCTGGGATTTCGAGGAGGAAGCCCGCCGCATTCGAGGGGTCGTCGACGGGGTTCCTATCCCGCCGGCGCAATTTGACGAACTCATCGCAGCCTGCCGTGATCTCGATGCCGAGCCCAGGGCCGATCGGCTGATTCAGCTGACCTTGAGGTCGTAAGGCTCTTTGGCGAAGGACTGGTCGTTCAACTGGCATTGGGCTGGGGGTCGGCCACTCCTCTTCGCCGCAACCTTGGTTGTAGCCGCCGCTGTCAACTGGCTCGGCGGGCTCATCGTGAACACCGCGAAGCTCCCGATCTTCGGGGACACGATAGGCACTGCTCTCGTTGGGGCCCTCTTCGGGCCTCTCGCTGGGGCGGTCACCGGGATCCTCAGCAACTTCGGTGGTGCGATATACAATCCGCTTCTACCGTGGTTCGCGTTGGCAGCTGCGGCGGTCGGCTTTTTTTCTGGCATCACGGCAGGACTCGATCTCATGAGGCGGCCGTGGTGGGCCGTCCCCTTTGGAGCCGTTACGGGGTTCGTCACAGCCGCCATCTCGGCGCCGATCAGCGCCGCGGTATCCGGCGGAGCAAACCCGAGCGGGCTCTACTCCGTCTTGGTGGCGACTGCGAGGACGCAGGGCCTCAGTGTTTTCCAATCGACCTATTTTGGGGGTGGCCGCGAGAAAGAGTTCGCACGCGAGTCTCGCTCCTGCTTTCTCGGCTTCGGCTAGAGTCCCTCGCCGATCGTTCGCCGTCAACACTCTCAGGCGGAGAGCTCCAGCGGGTCTTGATCGCCTCGTAGATCGCCCATGAGCCTCGTCTCGTACTAATGGATGACCCTGGACTTCACCTCGACCCACCCACCCGGATGGCCCTACGGTCGATCCTCGTAGAAGAGGCTCAGGACGGTCGAGCGATCCTGATCGCGGCCTCGACCGCCGAGGAGGCGATCGAGGTCGGCGCTGAACGCGTGACCAAGCTGCCGGCCCGCACACAGCGTCCTACCCCAACCTTCGACTCGGACATACTGTCCCCACGAGGAAACGACAGAGAACTTCTATCGTTCCACGATGTTTGTTTTACGTATCCAAGTGGAACCGCAGCAGCGGTAGGCTTGAATATGCGAATTGATCGGGGTGAGGTCGTCGGTTTGGTGGGGGCCAACGGCTCGGGGAAGACGACTCTCGCGCGTCTCGCCCTCGGATTGCTGAAGCCCGCCTCCGGGCGGATCCTTGTTCGGGGGCACGATGCGAAGAAACTCCCTACAAGTCGGGTTGCTCGCGACATCGGGCTCGTCTTTCAAAACCCCTCGGATCAACTTTTCCACGGATCCGTGTGGAAGGAGGTCTCCTTTGGCCCTCGGCTGCGGAAGTGGCCGGATTCGGAAGTAGAGAAACTGGCGACCGCAGCGCTCCTAGCCACGGGCCTGCTCCATCTCCGTGACAGCAATCCCCGGGATCTCGGCGGGTCCAAGCGCCGTCTTCTTTCATTCGCCTGCATGCTCGCGGCACGACCTTCCCTCCTGATCCTGGACGAGCCCACCGCCGGTCTGGATGACGGCGAACAGGAAGTCGTGGCTCAAACCGTACGTCGCTGGGCACGCCATGGAGGGGGTGTGGTGGCTGTCACGCACGACATGAGCTGGGCTGCCCGGAACTGCGATCACTCCCTTCAGATGGAGGGCGGCGAGCTAGCCGTAGCGGTTGGACTTGGGTGAATCACACGAACAACGTGATGTCATGAACGCGAGAGAGGGCAGGGCGCTTCTGTCGGCACCCGGCCCTCCCTTGGTCTTGCCCTGAATCCCGCGAGGGCTCGGGCCCCGCTGGTCTCCGTCCGACGTTACGCGCAGACGATCGTACCTACCGCGGCGTCGTAGTCGCATGCGACCGCAGTCGATCCATGGGTCGCCGAAGCATCCCAGGTCGTGGCAGTGCCGGCGTTGATGACCATCGTTACGCCGGTCGTCCCCGTATAGAGGTTCGCACCCGTAAGGTCGGCGATGTCGTCAGCGTACACGAACGCGTTGTCCTGGTAGAACATCTCCTGAGCCGTGCGGACCTGGTTCAGGTCGGACTGCATCGCGGAGATGAAGGCCCGATCGCGTGTCTCGCCGAAGCGCGGAATGGCGATGGCAGCCAGGATCCCGATGATCACGACCACGATCAAGAGCTCGATCAGCGTGAAGCCTTTCCTGTTCATTTCAATCTCCTTCGGTTGAGTGTCGGCTAAGGACGTGAATGAGAAGTCTCATTCGTCATGGCCGATCGCTCTTAGGGCAAAGCGTGAATCGGAAATGGCAGGTTACGCTATAACTCATTGATCTATATGGGTTTACATAGATTGTCGTTCGTGCGTGTCCCGTCTTGCGGGCGCCGAGCTACGTTGGATTCTGCGGATGTCTCGCAGGATGAGCGTTCAGAATGTTACAGGTTCCTCGAAACCGGAATCTCGGCGATGTTGAGTTCGCCGCGCAGTCATCGAAATGTTATTGTGTGCCGGTAGACGGAACCCGGTAACTGCATGAGTTGAATGAGACAGAGTGACCTCAATCATTTCGAGGAGAGACGATGAAACAGATCTGTCTAGCGCTCGCGGCTGCTGCGTTGTCGGGGCTAAATGCTCCAGAGCTGGCTGCACAGCAGTCAATGTCGGGTGAGGTCACGTTCAGCGAAGATGTCGCGCCGATCCTCCAGGCGAACTGTGAAGCGTGCCATCGACCCGGCGCGATCGCTCCAATGGCCCTTACGAGCTACGAGACGGTGCGCCCTTGGGCACCGCTCATCAAAGAGCGGGTGGTAAGCCGGGAGATGCCGCCGTGGCCCTACGATCGGACGATCGGGATCCAGGACATCAAATACGATCGGTCGCTGAGCGAGGCGGATATTCACACGATCTCAGCGTGGGTGGATGCTGGGGCTCCAGAAGGGGATCCAGCGCACCTGCCCGCGCCGATCGAATGGCCGGACTACAGCAACTATTGGGAACTTGCGGAGGAGTTCGGCCAGCCCGATCTGGTGGTCACCACCGAGCCTTACGTGGTTGAAGCGAACGGTCTCGATCAGTGGTTCGATTCCTACGTGTCCTTGGAAGGGTTGGATGAGGAACGATGGGTCCGCGCGGTGGAGATCCGACCGAGCACACCGGAGGCAGCCTACGTTTTCCATCACGGGAACACGAGCCTCGAGCAAGTGGTGGATGGTGAGAATACGCGAGCGGGTCTGATTGGCGCAGCGGTGGGAAAGATGTACGACATCCTGCCGAGCGACGGAGGCATACGGATCATGCCGGATGCCAGGGTTACGACCGGAATTCACTACTTCCCGGTTGGCGACGAGATCGAAGCGACGATGGATATCGGTATCTATCTCTATCCTGAGGGTGAGGTTCCCCGCTACGTGACGGCTGGGGCAAGCGTTTCCTTCGCCGACAATACCTCTTCGAACACGAGAGGTCCGTGGACTAAGGTCAGTCCCGTGGACGCAGGTGGCGTAAGGGCCGTCGACGTCTTCATCCCACCTCATTCTACGCAGATGCTTCGCGGGACGTGGGTGGTGCAGCAGCCCACGAGAATCCACAGCGTACGTGGGCACATGCACCTGAGGGGCAAGTATCAGATGATCGAGGCCATCTATCCCGATGGTCGCAGAGAGGTTCTGAGCAAGCTCAATTGGCAGCACAGATGGCACACGACTTTCCTCTACGAGGATCACGCCCAGCCGTTACTGCCGACGGGGACGATGGTCGTGCTCACATCGTACTTCGATAACACCGCGGCCAATCCAGGCAACCCGGATCCCGACCAGCTGGTCGTTTTCGGTAGGCGCAGCGTGGACGAGATGTCCCACCTATGGATTGGCCGAACGTATTTTGAGCAGGACGAATTCGATCAGCTCGTCGCGGAGAGAGAGCAGATCTTGAGGGAGAGACAGCGACGCGCCTCTCTTCAGGAGGATGGAGGCCAGTAGATAGAACTGTAGGATTGGCCTAAAGCGTCCGCAGGCGCTCGGGGCCGAAGTTAGTCCACATCTGTGAACTGTGTTCCAGGGCCCCTCGCGGTGCTCCCTCTCCTAGGAGAGGCCGGCCGAAAGGGGCCTTGGAACACATTGATGAGTTGGTCCTGCGATGCCCACCGCGCTTGAGGTTGCCTACGCTGAATCCCTGACCGATCCTCAGCGGTTTTGGGGTCGGGCAGCCGAAGATGTCCATTGGCATCGCCGCTGGGACTTGGTTCTCGACGAGTCCCGTCCCCCCTTCTTTCGGTGGTTTCGAGGTGGCCGGATCAACTGCTGCTACAACGCGGTCGATCTCCACGTGCACTCTGGCCGAGCTGACCAGCTCGCCTTGATCTACGACAGTCCGGTGACGGACACGGTGCGGACCTATACGTACCGCGAACTCCTCGACGAGGTATCACGCTTCGCCGGTGTCCTGCGGGCCTTAGGGGTCGAGAGGGGCGACCGGATCGTGGTCTACATGCCAATGGTGCCCGAGGGGGTCGTGACAATGCTAGCCTGCGCCAGAATCGGGGCTGTACATGCGGTCGTTTTCGGGGGCTTCGCGGCCAACGAACTGGCGGCGCGAATCGACGACGCCCGTCCCAAGTTGGTGGTCGCCGCTTCCTGCGGGATCGAACCAGACCGAGTCGTCGCCTACAAACCCCTCCTTGACCAGGCGATGGATCTCGCGAAAAGCCAAGGGATTCGATGCGTGGTTCTTCAGCGCCCCCGATTGCAGTGCTCGATGGTAAAAGGACGGGATCTGGATTGGGATGACTTGATGGCCGACGCGGAGCCAGTCGACTGTGTTCCTCTCGCTGCCACCGATCCTCTGTACATCCTCTATACCTCGGGCACGACTGGGATACCGAAGGGAGTCGTCCGGGACAACGGCGGACATGTGGTCGCCCTCAAGTGGAGTATGGCGGCCGTTTATGGGATGGATGCCGGCGACATATACTGGGCAGCCTCCGACGTGGGCTGGGTCGTCGGACATTCATACATCGTCTATGGACCCCTCTTCAAGGGCTGTACAACGGTGCTCTACGAGGGGAAGCCCGTTGGCACGCCCGATCCCGGAGCGTTCTGGCGGGTGATCTCGCAGCACGGCGTGAACGCGTTGTTCACAGCTCCCACCGTCTTTCGGGCGCTCAGAAGAGATGACCCGGAAGGGAAGCACATTCGCCGCTACGATCTTTCTTCGTTTCGCACGCTCTTTCTTGCGGGGGAGCGCTGCGATCCAAGCACTCTTCGCTGGGCGGAGCAACGACTAGGTGTGCCAGTCCTCGACCACTGGTGGCAGACGGAAACGGGTTGGGCGATCGGAGCCAATTGCGTGGGACTGGGTCGGTTGCCCGTAAAACCAGGTTCCTGCACCAAGCCCGTTCCGGGGTATGACGTGCACGTTCTGCAGCCTGGGGGCGGCGAAGCGCCTCCGGATCAGATCGGCGACATTTGCGTCAAGCTACCTCTCCCCCCGGGTTGCATGTCGACGCTCTGGGATCAGGATCAGCGATTCGTTGAATCGTACCTCAGCGCCCACCCGGGCTTTTACCAGACTGCGGACGCGGGGTACCTTGACGAAGACGGTTATCTCTTCGTGATGAGCCGGACCGACGACATCATCAACGTCGCCGGTCATCGGCTTTCAACTGGCGCTCTCGAGGAAGTGCTAGCCGCGCACCAAGACGTAGCTGAGTGCGCAGTCATAGGGGCGGCCGACGCCGTAAAAGGGGAGGTCCCACTAGGGCTTGCCGTGCTGAAAACCGGAGTAACCCGGGACGAAGGCGAGATCGTCCGCGAGCTCGTATCGATGGTGCGAGAGCAGATAGGCCCTGTGGCTTCCTTCAAAGTTGCCGGGGTTGTGGCCAGGCTGCCGAAGACGCGTTCTGGGAAGATTCTCCGGGGGACCATCAAGAAAATCGCAGACGGTGTCGAGTACAACGTGCCTCCCACGATCGACGACCCGGCGATTCTGGGTGAAATCGGCGCTTGTCTCAGCCGGCTAGGCTACTGATTGCGCGCCGCCGATTGGCTCTGCACGTTGGACATGCCCTTAACGACTTGGAAGAACAAACATCCAGCTACGTGGAGGTTTTATGAGGCGCTCGTTCAGATTCGTTCGAAGTATCGTGGTGCTCGGTCTTTCGATCTCATTCCCCCTGTCGGCGTCCGCCCAAGGGGCCATGACCACCCTCTTCGACGGGTCCAGCCTGGACGGGTGGAACGTTCTCGGTGACGCCAATTGGGAGCTAGGAGAGGGTGCTGTGTCGGCCGACAGCGGAAGCGGGTTTCTCGTTACGGAGGATTCCTACGGCGACTTCGAACTGACGTTGGAATTCTGGGTCGATGAGCCGGCAAATAGTGGCATCTTCATTCGCTGTGCGGACCCCAACCGCGTTGCGGATACCAACTCGTATGAAGTGAATATCTACGATACACGGGCCGATCAGACGTACAGAACTGGCGGTATCGTCCACATTGCTGCACCGACGAGCGTCATCAATGCGGGGGGCCAATGGAATAGCTATGAGATCCGGGCCCAGGGGCCGCGAATGGTGGTCACACTAAACGGTACACAAGTCGTCGATGTCAGTGACGATCAATTCTCGGAGGGCCCGATTGCCCTGCAGTACGGAGCCGGCACCGTGAGGTTTCGGAACGTGCAAATTCGGTCTCTCTAGCCGATCAAGCTGATTCATGGGGGGGTAGAATATGGAGAGTCCGCGTACGTCGACGGCCATCGTGGGGAGCGCCTTCGCAGTTTTGGCGGCAGTCGTGTTGTGGCTTCCAGGCTTGGCCGCAGCGCAGCAGACGGGTGAGCCCCGGCAGGCCGATTACTCGTCGCAGCAGGCGGACGCGGGGGCCACTGTCTATGGAACCGCCTGCGCTGGTTGTCACCTCCCGGACCTACGAGGTTCTGCGGAGGCACCGGAACTGGCGGGGCCGAGCTTCCGCGGGGGCTGGGGCAGCCAGCCCGTCGGCGTTCTGTTGGACTACACGCGGCGTTCTATGCCTGTGAGTGATCCGGGCTCTCTTACTCAGGACGAGTATGCCGCTGTCGTCGCCTTTATCATGCAGGAGAATGGAGTGGATCCGGGTCCTGCGCCGCTGAGCTTTTCGACCGATGGGTTGGTGGCGTTAGGCGATGGCACGGCGCCTGGTGCAGGGGATACGGCCGAGCGTTCGCCGGTTCCAGGACGGCCTGGAAACGTGCCAACGCCGGGAGGCAGGAATAGCCCGCCTGCTGCCGTCGGGGAGGTCAATGAGACGCCGACCTCCGTCACCGAGACTTTCCATGCGGTAGAGGGGTTCACGCCTGTTTCGGATGCGGAACTCAACAACCCTCCCCCCGACGATTGGCTCCATTGGCGCGGGAATCCCGCCTCGTGGGGTTACAGCTCGCTGAACCAAATCAATAAGGAAAACATCCATCGCCTTCGTCTCGCATGGGTGTGGGGGATGGAGGACGGAGATCGGAGTCAGCCGGTCCCGCTCGTCCGGGATGGTACGCTCTACCTCCCTAACTCGGGCAATGTCATCCAAGCACTAGATGCGAGTGAAGGCACCCTGCTTTGGGAGTACCGGCGTCAATTCCCAGTTGGATGTTCCACATGCGAGGCCGGGGCGCGGCTCCGGTCTCTAGCGATTTGGGAGGATTTGATTCTCGTCGCCACCGCAGATGCCCATATGGTGGCACTCGATGCTCGGACCGGCACCGTTCGGTGGGAGACCCGGATTGCGGAGGGCGGGAGCTTCAGAAACAGCACCGGGCCCATCATTGCGGACGGCAAGGTGATCAACGGGATCAACGGCTGTAGTCAGACGGCAGAGAGTTGCTTCATAACGGCCCACGACGCCCGTACGGGCCGTGAGCTTTGGCGCACGTTCACGATTGCTCGGCCAGGTGAGCCTCACGGGGACACATGGGGCGATCTGCCGTTGGAAGAGCGGGGTGGCGGTGATGCTTGGAATGGGGCCAGCTGGGATCCCGAGTTAGGGTTGGTCTACTTCGGGACGGCGCAGGCCAAGCCGCACGCCCCTGTGAGCAGGGGCCTGACGACCGCGGACTCGACGCTCTACACGAACTCGACGCTCGCCCTCGACGTGAACGACGGCCACATCGTTTGGTATCGCCAGCACGCACCGGCGGAGGCGTTGGACCTGGATACTGGATATGAGCAGGTGCTGGTCGACGTGGACGGTGTGCTTCCCGTGCTCCTCACTGCGGGAAAGGACGGCGTGCTCTGGAAGCTGGACCGGCGCGATGGGCGGTTCCTCGGTCTGGCGGAGACCGTCTATCAGAACGTCTTCGACGTGCTGGATCGGGAGACGGGCGCGGTCGATTACCGCCAGGACATCCACGACATGGGAATCGGGGAGTGGCTCTCGATCTGCCCCTCGACAGCCGGCGGACATAACTGGCATTCGAGCAGCTATCATCCTGGAACCAGGTCGCTAGTCCTTCCGCTTAGTCAGAGTTGCATGGACTTCTCCGCCCGCGAGCGCTCCATCAGTAGAATGTGGATGGAGATGCCAGGCACAGGCGGGAATTTCGGCAAGCTTGCAGCTTACGACGTGGCCAGCATGGAGGAGCTCTGGACTTTCGAGCAGCGGGCGCCGTTTCTGACTGCGATTCTGACGACGGCGGGTGGGCTTGCCTTTGCCGGGGACTATGACCGGTGGATCCGTGCGCACGACGTTGAGACCGGCGAGGTGTTGTGGGAGAGTCGTCTGGGTACAACGGTGGAGGGGTTCCCGATCACCTACGAGGTTGACGGGGTCCAGTATCTTGCCGTGCCCACGGGCCGCATCGGTGGGAGCCCTTGGCGTGTGGCGAGCTTCCTCGCCGCTGAGTTTCAGAGTCCGCCAGGGAACCGACACAACGCGCTGTACGTATTCCGCCTCGCCGATCCCTAAGCGCCAAGGGTCAGCGCCGGATGCCGCTCCGGAGAGCGCTGCACCGCTGCATCCCTGGTGATCGACACCGTTCAGACCGGACTCTTCACCCTCCGCTTCTTGGGTCAAACGGACCGGGCCGAGTTCGTACGGATCCACGAAATCAGCCGCGAACACTTCGGGCCCTGGATGCCCCCCCTGAACCATCAGAAACCCCAGTGGACATGTTCGAGGACGAGCTGGAGAGAAGCCACAAGGGCCGGCTCGAAGGTACAGAGATCAGGATGGTGGCCGCGCTTCCGGACGAGCGCATCGCGGGTATCTTCGCCCTAAGCCAGATTTTTCTCCGGTCCTTTCAAAGCGCGTACGCGGGTTGGAGAGTATCAGCGGACCAGCTGGGTCGTGGGATTGCGACGCTCGGGGTCATCGCGCTCCTAGATCTCGCCTTCATGCCTGACTATCTGAGGATCGACGGCGTGTGGCAAGATCATCTAATGTTCGCGAAGCTCGCGGATGAACACACACGACGGTTCCTCCTCGATGCCTCTTAGTTGGCGATACAGTCGATGAGCGAGGCCCCCAAAGTTGGCGTAGGGGTGGTCATAAGAAGAGGGCGAGATGTTCTGCTCATCCGTCGATCTGGTGTCCACGGAGATGGGACCTGGTCCACGCCCGGGGGACACCTCGATTGGGGCGAATCGCCCGAGGAATGTGCGCGGCGCGAGGCCGAGGAGGAGACAGGCGTCCAAGTTGGGAACATCCGATTCCGCGCGGTGACAAATGACGTCTTCGAGCCGGAGGCACGCCACTATCTCACGGTGTGGATGGAAGGCGACCACTTTGGTGGCGAGCCGCGCGCGAACGCCAAGAACGAGATGTTAGAGGTCGGCTGGTTCGACTGGGACGCGCTTCCGCCAAACCTGTTCTTGCCCCTGAGTAACCTCCTGAACGGACGATGCCTCCCCCCGGAGAAGGGCGGCCTGAACAGCGTTCTAGACCGATGATGAATTCGAGTTCATCTCCGGGCGGGCCGGTAAGAATCTCCACGCATACAGCGCTCTCCCGACGCGATGAGAGCGGACGGTCCGCCATGCCTATTGGAAACTCGGAATGCGTGAATTCTGCGAAGTGCAGCGGGAGACCACGGACATGCTCGCTGCTCTTCAGGATCGAACACTCTGGGTTCAAAACAGCCTCACCGGTCGGCTTATCGGTGACAACAAGCTCTGCGAGTGAGTCCCATCTTTAGTTGAAATTGAAGCGGCCTCCGACCTCAGGTAACGTGGGTGTGCGAGCACGCCACGGGACCAACAAAAGAGGAAGGAGGCCACCGATGGGAAGGATGCCGAGGCTGGTTGAGCGGGGCAAGAAGGACCGGCGGCTTGGGGAACCGAGCGAGATGAGTTGGGAGGAGATCCAGGCGCTGGAGCTGGACCCGCGAGTGGAGCTGATCCGGCAGCTGATTCCGCTTGGACTGGCGGAGGTGAGCCGGATGCTCGAGGAAGAGGTAGAGGAGCTGGCCGGGCGGCGGCACGCCCGAAAGGGGGACGACGAGAGCGGATACCGGCACGGGCACAACCCCGGGTCGGTGAGGTTGGGCGGCCAGCGGCATCCGGTGCGAGTACCTCGGGTGCGGGGCCGGGCCGGAGAGGTGAGGCTCGCATCGTACGAGCGACTCCACGGCTCGGCCGGAGAGGTGGACGAGGGGCTCTTTCGGAAGGTGCTGCTCGGGATCTCATGCCGAGACTACGAGGCGGCGGTCGAGGCGGTGCCCGGAGCGATCGGGCTGTCGAAGTCGAGGGTCTCGCGGGAGTTCAAGAAGGCCACCGCCGCGAGGCTGAAGGAGTTTCAGGAGCGGGACCTCTCGGTCTATGACGTGGTGGCGCTCGTCCTGGACGGGAAGAGCTTCGCCGAGGACGAGATGGTGGTGGCGCTCGGCGTGACGCTTGAGGGGGACAAGGTGTTCCTCGGCTTCGTCCAGACCGACACGGAGAACGCGGTGGTGATCCGGTCCTTCCTCAGGGGCCTGAAGGACCGAGGTCTCGATCTGTCGGCCGGAGCGCTCGTGGTGATCGACGGGGCCAAGGGGCTCCGGAGCGGCGTGCTCGCGGCCTTCAAGGACCAGGTGCTGATCCAACGGTGCCAGTGGCACAAACGGGAGAACGTGATCTCGCACCTGCCGAGGGCGGAGCAGAAGAACTGGCGCCGGCGACTCCAACGTGCGTATCAACGGCCCACGTACAAGGAGGCCGCCCAGGCGTTGAAAACCCTCAAGCACGAGCTCGGCGAGGTGAACCAGTCTGCCGTGGCCAGTCTAAACGAGGGGTTCGAGGAGACCTTGACCCTCCACCGGCTCGGGGTCTTCCCTCTGGTCGGCCGGTCGCTGAAGACCACTAACGTACTCGAATCCGTCAACGCCATGGCCGAGCAACGCTGCGGACGAGTGGATCACTGGAAGACCTCGAGCCAGAAGCACCGATGGTTCGCGACCGTGTTACTCGAGATCGAGCCCCGGCTCCGGAGGTTGCTCGGCTACCGGCACCTCCCGCTCCTCAGGGCCGCGATACAGAAGGAGCTCGGGATCACCCTTCCCGAGAGCAGTTCACATGCCGTCGCCTGACGAGGGGGTCGCTCCAGTTTCAACTAACTTTGGGATTGACTCAGCTCTGCCTCGCCGTTCTATCAGATCCCGAGTTTGATTCCCTCTTCGATGCGGAAGACCTTGCGTTGATTCGGCGTCACCTGCCCTGGTCTCGAAATGCCGCGTTATGCGACCTGCACCAAATTCGGGCCATCCGCTCGGATCCAGCGAGCTACGTATTAAAGCGACCGCTGGATACACGCGGGCGCGGGGTTGTGATCGGTCGGGAAGCCGAGAATCGAGGGACATGGGCACGAGCCGTCGACAGGGCGGTCAGCCATTGTTGGCTTGTCCAGAGGTTCTGCACGACGACGCAGCTCGAGGCTGACGGCTTCGGTCGGGGTACCGGATGTAACCACGACCTTTCCCTCGGCATGGCGGGCGGTCGTTTAGTCGGTGCGCTGAGTCGGAGTAGCTCCGAGCTACGCACCAATGTGGCGCTGACCGGATGCTTGCACCCCGTATTCGTGGAGGCGTAGCCATCGCGCGCGCTATTGCCGACTTTGCGATAGCCGCCCAGCTTGACCTCCGGTCTGAGTAGCCTTCCCACGCTCCCCGGAGGAATCCGATGCTTCCCGATCCAAGAGCCCGGCACGTCAGAAACGGCAGCGATTCGCTGATGGCCGTCCGTAGGCCAAGTGCGGTGCTCGTCGCGGTCGCGATCACGAGCCACATGCTTGCTCCCGGTGCCGTCCAGGTTGCGAATGCCCAGGAACCCCTACCTCTGGTTTCCGAGGCCGAATACGAGCGATGGCAGTCCGACCTTTCCAACTGGGGTCGATGGGGGCCGGACGACGAGCTCGGCGCCCTCAATCTGATCACGCCGGCGAAGCGGCGAGCCGCGACTGCCTTGGTCCGAGAAGGGGTGACCGTCTCTCTAGCCGCCACGGCGCAGACCGCGCGCACCGTTGACAACCCCTGCCCGATCGATTGGGAGATGGCGAACGTTGGACAGACCGGAGCCACCGACAGGGTCGCATATCCCTGTATCCATGGGCCGGGAACGACCCACATTGACGGTTTTGGCCATCGATTCTTCAACGGTCGGATGTGGAACGGAGATCTGGTATCAGATTTCGTCACGATGGAGGAAGGGGCCACGAAAAGCTCAATTCTCACACTGAAGGACGGAATCGTGACGAGGGGGGTGCTCTATGACATTCCGCGTCTCAAAGGGGTCCCGTATCTGGAGCCGGGGACTCGGATCACAGTCGAGGACCTCGAGGCGTGGGAGGCGCGGATCGGCGTGGAGGTGGGTCCGGGCGACGCGATGCTCATCCGATGGGGCCGATGGGCGCGGCAGGACGCCATCGGACCGTTCGACACTGGGGCCGAGGCCGCGGGGCTGGATAACTCGGTCATTCCGTGGCTGAAGGAGCGAGACGTCTCGATCATCGGATGGGAGACGCCCGGCTACGTGCCTCAGCCCGCTGGGGACCTGCCCCGGATCGCCTTGCACGACTTCGCGCTTACCATGCTCGGGGTGCACCTTCTCGACCGTGCCGATTTCGATGCGCTTGCCGAAATGGCGGCCGCTCAGCAGAGGTGGGAGTTCCTGGTCACGATCGCCCCGCTTCCAATCCCAAACGGCACCGGCTCACCGGTCAATCCTATTGCGATGTTCTGAGACAGAGCCAGATGCCCAACACCGAGTTCATCTCAACGGGCTTCTATGTGCCCGAGCGGATCGTCACGAATGACGACCTCACCGAGTTCTGGGAGACGTCGGACGAATGGATCCGGGAGCGAAGCGGCATCGAGGTTCGCCATTGGGTCGAGCGGGGCGCCGAAACCAGCTCGGATCTAGCCCTGCGGGCGGCGCGAAGCGCGCTAGACTCGGCCGGTATGGACCCGCAGGACTTGGACTGCATCGTTTACGCCACCCTTAGCCCCGAGCACTACTTTCCGGGCGGGGGAGTATTCCTCCAACGAAAGCTGGGGCTGTCCGGTATTCCGGCTCTGGACGTCCGGAATCAGTGCTCCGGGTTCCTATACGGGCTCTCCATCGCAGACGCCTGGATCCGGACCGGTCAGTACCGACGTGTCCTGCTCGTGGGCGCTGAGGTCCAATCTCCGGCCCTAGAGTATGACTGCCCGGAGGGCAGGAATATAGGGGTACTTTTCGGCGATGGCGCAGGCGCCGCCATCTTGGGCCCCACCGGCGATGACAGCCGGGGTGTGCTCGGAACCAACCTCTTTTCGGACGGCCGCTTCGCCGAGCTTCTGTGGGTGGAGGGAGCCGGCATGAGCGGTTTCCCGTGGATCTCTTATGAAGACCTCGAGAACCGGCGGCTCTATCCACGGATGGAGGGGCGGGAGGTCTTCAAACATGCGGTCAAGCGGATGCCGGAGGCCCTCAGCTTACTCATGGAGAAGCACGGCGTCGCCCCGTCGGACATCGATCTATTCATCGCTCACCAGGCCAACCTTCGAATCAACGAGGCAGTGGCGAAACGGCTCGGCCTACGTGACGAGCAGGTCTATAACAACATTCAGCGGTACGGAAATACAACGGCAGGGACGATTCCCATCGCCCTTGACGAATGCGCTCGTTCAGGGCGATTGAATCGTGGCGATCTGCTGGCGCTCACAGCTTTCGGTAGTGGTTTCACCTGGGGAAGCGCCCTGATCCGCTGGTAGGATCAGGCGATTTCAGCAGCGTAGGCCGTCTTCACCGGTCCACCTCCACGGGGGTCCCTTGGTCGGCCAGGGCACCGTTCCCCAGCTGGCCGCTCCCCCCTTGGCCCCAACAATACGCGCCACCGGCGGTGTTGACGCCACAGGTATGTACGTCCCCGACGCTGAGGGAAGTGAAGGTAAGACCCCCGCTCACCAGTACGGGGCTGGCGCGATCCACGATCGTACCGATGCCGAGGGAGCGACCGAATCCCAGCAGTACGCAGACCCACCCGTGGTAATTCCGCACGTATAGACGACGCCTGCGCTGACGGACCCGAAGGTAAGCCCCTCGCTCACGGGAACGGGCGTGATATGGTCACCGGTCTCCGCGTTGCCGAGTTGGCCGCTTCCTCCCTCCCCCCAACAATAGGCGGCACCCTCGGTTGTCACTCCACAGGTGTGGAAGCCTCCTGCGCTGATAGACGAGAAGCTCAAGCCTCCGGTTACCGCGACGGGTGCAGCTCGGTTGTCAGTGCTGCCATCGCCTAGTTGCCCAGCCTCTCCTCGCCCCCAGCAATACGCGGCGTTGTCGATGGTCACCCCGCACGTGTGCACTCTCCCGGCGCTGATCGAAGCGAAGCTCAGCCCTCCCGCTACCACTTCAGGAGTAGCCTGGTCGGCAAAGACTCCGTTCCCGAGTCGTCCATCGAGCCCGAAACCCCAACAGTATCCGGCACCGTCCGTTGTCACCCCGCACGTAGACAGCCCCCCAGCACTGAGGGATGCGAAGGTCAGCCCGCCATTTATCCCATTCGGGGTTGGCCAGTCGACGAGTGAGCCATCACCGAGCTGCCCGCTGTCCCCCAGCCCCCAGCAGTGAACGGAACGATCGATCGTCACTCCGCAGGTGTGCAGTCCCCCCGCACTGATGGACAAGAATGTGAGGTCGCCGCTTACGTCCACGGGAGTCGATTGATCCACCATGGATCCGTGGCCTAGCTGCCCAGTGTCCCCGCGTCCCCAGCAGGTCGGCGCTCCCTCGACGGTCACCTGGCAACTGTGAAATCCACCGGCGCTTACTGCGTCGGTTCTAGCGCGAACCGACACGGTAGCGCTTCCCTCGAGCCCTTCGGTGGCCGCGATGATTTGTGCGTCCCCTATACTCAGTCCACTAACGACGCCGGAGGCGCTCACCACGGCCACGGCCGGATCAGCGCTACTCCAGGTCACCGCCGCGTTCAGCACGGCCGCTTCCAACAACGGTGGCGGTGAGTTGGATCATCCCGCCAGGCTCGATGGTGGCAGTAAGCGGATTGATCGAGACCGAGGATGCCGTGGGAGGGCCGGCCGTAGAGGAATCACAGCTCCAAAGAAGTAGCGCGGAAACCACCAACGGGAAGACGATTCGTAGGGTTCTACCGCGGATCTCATGGCCGAACTGCCGGACGCTCATGATTGGCTGGGACCTTCCCTCAGGTTCCTGTTTCCCAGAGCTCGGTGTTGGGATGAAACGCGGCCCAGGCGAACCAGAACGCGACGTACGCTTCCGCGATCGGCTCCAGCCTTTCGCCCGCGAGCTGCCCGTCCGTGGCCAGTCCGTTCAGGGTCCAAAGGCTTTCGGTCTCCAGGTCGAAGATCGTTCCGTCGCGGGTCGAGAAGTTCAGCGCCAGGCCAGCTGCCTCCGGATAGAAGGCCAACGCACCTTGCTGAAGCTCATCCCAGAACACGACGGCCGCCCGCCCGCCGATCGTTCCATGTGCCGCGCTGGTGGTACCTAGATCGTTCAACTCTCCGAAGGGGAAAGCAATACCTCCTCCCACTGAGCCCCCCGAGGTTGGAATCCCCAACACTCGTTCCTTCGGGGGTCTTCGGCCGTCGATCGAGGGCATCGGGAACAGGAGCTCAGCATTGTTCGGTTCTTCGTAGTTTCCGTACGGATAGCGGTAGCTCGCGAAGTTCTGTCCGCTTGCCAAGTCTTGCGCCGGGACCTTCGTGTCGGGGTGAAGGTTGGTCCACCCCTCCCACGTCATCTCCGCGCCCGGCACCATCTGGAGCTGCACGCCGGTGGAGACACCGCAGCGGGCTCCCCGGAGCATCTGCGGCCAGAGAGATTCCTCCGTTCTGCGGTCATACATGATCAGGTTATTCTGAAACAGCAGCCCCGAGACTCCGAGCTCGGCATCCGCGACCTCTGATCGGTCGAAGACCATGCTCGAGCCGGTCAGGGGACAATAGGTTACAGCCACGTGGGCACTACCAACGTTCAGATTCATGATCTCGTGAAACCACAAAACCTGGTGGGGAACGGCGTATGCCTGGTCCTCGATCACGAACCCGATAACCCGATCCTCAGGGTCCACGTAGTCGGCTCCAGCCATCCCCGCCTCAGCCACTATAGGGTCCGTGAGGGCTCGGATCCCGTCCCTCCCAACGCCACCGTTGAAGATTTGACTCTCAGGAATGCTGCAGGACTCCGTACCGTCGCCTGGGCCCAGGCCGGAGGGGGGTGACCGCTGGCATGCGAAAAGGACCAACACGAGAGTGATTGTCGGCAGCAATCTGTTCAATTTGATAACCTCCTACCGAGCGGGACCAAGCCAGCAGCAGCGTTCATTTCTTGGCCGCGTGTGTCCTAAGCGATGCCCACTGATTCTCGTAACCCTCTTCCTGCTGCTTGAGTTCCTATGCGGGCGGCTCGTAGACTGTAGAAAAAGGAGGCTGTCATGACGTACCTATCCATCGTTGCTGTGGTTCTCCTATCCTCCACGTCCGCGCTGGCTCAATCGACCTCCGTGATGATCGACGACCTGACGACGACCGAGGTGCAGGCGGCGATCGACGGAGGAAAGACAACCGCGATTTACTACGTCGGGGGGACCCATCAGAGTGGTCCGGCGGTCGCGCTTGGGAAGCACAATCTGCTCGCTGCGCGGCTCTCGAGGCGTGTCGCCGAGGCCCTCGGCAATGCACTCGCGTATCCGCCGAATCCTTATGCGCCAGCAGGCGACCCGATCGAGAAGACCGGCCACATGCGTTTCGCAGGGACAGTCAGCGTTTCTCACGAGACGCTCGCAGCGGTCTCTCGCGATGTCGTCGTGAGCGCGCTGGCGGTCGGGTTCACCCACGTCGTGATGCTGGGCGACCATGCCGAGACTCAAAGTGTCATCAGAGATGTTGCAACGGCTCTCGACGCCGAATGGCGGCCAAGAGGCGGTCGGGTATTCTTCATTCCGGTCTACGAAGAAGGCGAGGGGCGGATGCGCGAAATCCTGGCGGCGCGGGGTGTGCCCACGAATCTCACGACGCCGATCGATGACGCCGCCGAGATGATGGCGATCAGTGCCGACGACCGGTGGGTCCGTCCAGACCAGCTCCCCGATGAGATCGCAGCCGTAGCCTCGGCAGAGCTGGGCCGGACATTTATCGAAGGGAAGGTAGAAGTGGCGGTCGCACGAATTCAGGAGCTGGTCGACCGATAGTTGGGCTGGGTCCCCTGGGCAACGAAAACGCTAATTCCGGAGCAACTCGATATGTCCAGCCCGCCAAGCCCCTGGTGGCAAACCATGCTTCGCGACATCCAGTTCTGGATCCCACTCGCGGTGCTGGTGGGCGGACTATTGCTGCTTAGATGGGTGGCGTAGAACCGCCGGCACCGCCGCCGCCGGCGCGGCTTCGGCAGCTCCAGGCTGTAGGCGTTCTATCCGGCGTAGCGGCAGGCGCCTGGCTGGGCGCCGCGGAGGCGCCTACCAAGGTCGTGACGCTCGGGATTTCGCCTGTCGCAGTCTCGCTGGTCATGGTTCTAGCAGACCGTGGAAGAAAGGGGGTTGCAGGCCGCCGGGTGGGTGAGGGGGATCAGCACGGAGGCGGGGCTGACCTTGTGGCTACGGCGGGTGTTGCGGCCTGAAGAGGCGACAATGGGGCCAAGAAGGCCAAACGGACGGCAAGAGAGGCGAATCATGTGCAGGACGGCGGTGCTGACGTGGCATGCGAGCGCCGCTTGCGCCGTGGCGAGGCCCTGCAGACCGCGCGGGGTGCCAAAGCCGTACCGCTTGCGCATGAGAAGCCCGAGGTTGAAGGCGGCGGCCTGAATCAGGATCCGTTTTCGAATCTCCTCCCGCCCGCGGACGTGGACGCGGCGCAGCCCTCCGGTCACGAGCAGGTGCGCGAACCCCCGCTCCACCTTCTCGCCCCGCTGGCGCAGCAGCTCTTTCCCCCGGTTGCCCTGGATCCGCCGGCGGTTGTCATAGGTCGGCTTCTGCGCGTCCCGGTTCCGCTTCCACTTCCGGCGGCCGCGGTTGGGCTCGCTCACGTAGCTCCGCAGCCCGCGGTCCTGCACACCCGTCATCGTCTGGTTCGAGTGGTAGCCCTTGTCGGCCACCACTTCCCTCGGCTCCACCTCTATCTCCGCCAGTTGCCGCTGCGCCTCGTCCAGCGTGTTCGGCAGCGAGGCGGTGTCTCCCCCCTCCATCGTCTGCACCGTCACGGCCACGACCGCGCCGGTCTCCATGTCGACCGCCTGCTCGAACTTGTGCGCCAGGCCGGTCCTGCCGTCCTTCATCTTCGTGATCCGCGCCTCCGGGTCGTGCGGATGCGCCCACTCCCGGTTCGAGCCCTTCTTCGGACGCTTCCGGTCCAGCTTCGCGAGGTCTTGCCGCGTCGGCGTCTCGATCCCGGACGCCCGCGCCACCTCCTCCAGCCACTCCTCGTAGCCCTTCCCGTCGTCGCGCCGCACGATCGAGCGCATCGCCGCGTTCGCCTCCAGCGTCGTCGAGTCCACGCCCAGCGTCTTGCCGCTCAGAAGACCCGACGCCTGCACCACCTCCAGCACCCGGCTGAACACCGCCGCGTGCGCTTCCACGCTCAGCCGCTTCCTCGTCTTCGACAGGCCCGAATGCTCCGGCGGGTTCCTCTCCAGCCCGTATCCGAGAAACTCACGCAGTGAAATCGAGTCCCCACACCGCCACGCAATCCCCCGCTCCGAGCCGATCCCTTCCAGATACCCCACCAGCAGCATCCGAAAATACACCCCGGGCGGTATGCCCGGCCGACCCCGCTTCTCCGCATAGAACTCGCGGCACGTCTCCTCCGCGAACTCGTCGAAACCCTCCTCCTCAAGCAGCCTGTTCAGTGCACGGTAGAAGGGGTTGCCCAGCGCGCGAATCTCGCTCGCCGCCACGAACAACTCCTGTTGCCGCCCCTTGCCCCGCTTGCCTATCGCCATCCCCGCCCTCCATGGCTGAGACCCCGGTTCGCCTGTAATCTAAATCACTTCTTATCGACGCTGCGGGTAGGAGTTTTTCCACGGGCTGCTAGGCGTGTTTCTCGCGCGCTGGAGTCTTCCCGCGTTGATCAGAGGTACGGCCAATGTGGGGCGGGACGTCCGGCGCACACCGCATCTGGTGGTTTGGGCGTTGATTGCCGGCTGTCTATGGGCGGTGGCGAATACGCTGACAATCTTCGCGATTCGCGACATCGGACTCAGCGTCGCTTTTCCACTTTGGAATACCAACAGCCTGCTTGGGATTCTATGGGGTGCACTGTTGTTCAACGAACTGAGGGGCGCCGGCCGCGCGCGTTGGATCGGAGTCCTTGGAGGGGCCGCACTCATGTTCGGCGGCGCCGTCCTACTAGCGCTCGTGTCATCCGAACAGGCTCCAGGTGGCAATTCGATCCGGGGCATCGCCGCGGCGATAGGAGCGGGCGCCCTCTGGGGCACCATGTATATTCCGTATCGCAAGGCATATCTGACAGGGATGAATCCGCTGTCGTTTATCACCTTCTTCACGATTGGCGAACTCGGGATGATGGGGGCCTTGGCGTTTGCCTACCTGGGCGGGCCCGTCGGAGCGTGGATGGAGCTCGAGCGGGCGACGAGCGTGCTGTTCTGGCTATTGCTCGGAGGATTCGTGTGGGTCGTCGGCGATCTGTTTCAACAATACGCGGCCAAGTACATAGGAATCGGGCGTGGCATTCCGCTGTCCAACACCAACCAGCTTTGGGGCCTTCTTTGGGGGATCCTAGTATTCGGTGAACTTGCTGGCTCGAACGAAGGTGTCTACGCCCAGGTCGTCGGGGGGTCTATCGTGATGGCCCTCGGCGCGGGCGCGATCGCTCTCTCCACGGCGCCCGCTGCCGAGCACCTGAGATGGCAGGAGGCAGCCGGGCGAGAAGCCGCTCGGTACTCGGTCGAGACGGAATATGTCCGAGCCAGACTTGCGGGGTTTGACCCCGAACCGCCGCGGGGGCGAACGATTTGGGACTGGCTGATAGTGGGAACTGCCACTGCCGTGTTCATTGCTTTCGCTGCCCACGCTCAGCCACCGGAGCTCCCGATTCACTACGCATGGGCTCTCGGCCTCGCAGTTGTGATGCTAGGTCTGCTGGGCACATGCGGTTTCGCGCTCTGGCGGACGACACGTTTCGGTTAGCCACACGAAACGGTTTCAGGCTCTTCCAGGCGCGATTATTGCAGCGCTTTGGATGTCCTGAAGTTCAACCGTCTCTGGTGGTCAAGCGATGCGTACATCAGCGTCCCCGGTCCTGGTTGCAACCGGTGTTTTCCTTGCTCTTGCACCCACATCGGGCGTAGGACAAGACCTCGGTGTGCGGTTCCATCCCACAGACTGGGGAGTCGGGAGCGCCGCGGACCTTCAGTATGGAATGATGTCTCTGGCCCTCGAGGAGGGCGAGACTCGACTCTCCGTGTATGAGCTGGATCGGCGATGGTCTCCCCCCCAGCTTCCAGCCGATGATGTCCGCAGATTCAAGCCGCGGCCCTCAGCGGGTTCTCTGCTCATTTCCCGGTTCCTTAGCGGGAATCGCAATGCGCTTGAGGGATCGTTCAGCGCTTTTTCCAGCACGCCAGGTGGTGGCAGGGCGACGCTAGCCACGGCTGAAGACGGGAACCGAGCCCTGCGGGTCGAGTGCTTGAGCGTTGACGTCGGTTTTTGCGGTGCATGGGTCCACCTGTTTGATTCACGAAGGATACCCGAGGAACGGGAGTTCCTGGACGCGCGCCTATTCTCGGCCCTTACGTTTCTCGTGTGGACCGACCGAGCTGACGACGAATGGGTGTTAAAGATTGCGGATGCGGTGTGGGAGGCTCGGGAAGACGCCCCGTCCGCCGGTATGCTTCACGAATTCGTCGAATCTGGCCAATTGGGGCCCAGGTGGCAGCGCGTTACGCTCCCTCTGGACCGCCTTCATTGGTCGGTTGATCGCTCTGCATTGGCTTCGGTCATTCTCCAGAGCGTCACTGCAGGCCCGACCCGCATTCTCTTGCGAGACCTGATTCTAGTTGCTGATCCACGCGCATCCTTCTCCGGCCTCCCGGAGGGTAACCTCATTAGCGAGGCCGAGCGAAGTCTTGAAAGAGAGGTGGCAGTGTGGGTTTGGAATACAAACGAGCTGATCCGGGATCGCGCTGAGGCTCGAGCGTCCATCGATTTCCTGCGGAAGCAGGGCGTTGGTGTCGCGTTCCTTCAGATCCCGGATGGACTGGAGCAGAGACGGGGTCCGGGCGAGCGGTCCATCGAGACTGACCAGCTGCGCCCGCTGATATCTGCGTTGAGTGCTGCAGGGATCCGCACCTATGCTCTGGATGGGGCCCCGTGGTTCGCCAAGCCGGACCACCACGACGGGGTCGTCCAAACTGTGCGAAATGTTGTTGCCTACAACGCCGCGGTGTCTCCGGAAGAGCGGTTCTACGGGGTGCGGTACGACGTTGAGCCCTATCTCCTACCAGGGTTCCACGGACCTCGAAGGGATCAGATACTGGAGGACCTCCTGACCCTGACCGAGAGGATCACGGAGGTCGCCCACGAGGCTGATCTCGTCGTCGGTCTTGATATTCCGTTTTGGTACGACGCGCCGAACGAACGCAGCTTCTCGAAGGTCGAGGTCGAGTGGAACGGAGCGCTTCGACCGGCGAGCCACCATCTCATTGATCTGGTCGATGACGTGTCTGTCATGGCTTATCGCACCATGGCCTACGGTGCCGACGGCACGATCACGCACTCCGAGGACGAACTCCGTTTCGCCGCGTCGCATGGCAAGACCGTTTTCCTCGGCCTCGAGACCGGCCCGCTCCCGGACGAGGTCCTGCTAGAGTTCTGGGGCGCTCCCCACGAAGGCCCGCCTCCGACAGTCCAAGAAGTCGACCTCCTCGTCTTCATCCCGAATGGGGATTCTGTCGAGGTCATCCACCATCCGGCCCGATCCAGTCCTCAGAATCTGGAGCGGATGATGCCCGATGAAACGGATCCGACCTCGGTGCTTTGGTGGCCGATCAGCCGCCAAGTGCCTGTTCCAGCCAGCAAGCTCACCTTCGCGGAGCTGGGCTTGGAACGCCTCGCCGACGTGCGGGCCAAAACCCTGTTCGAGCTGTCTCAATACCCTTCATTCGCGGGATTCGCGATTCATGATCTCTTGGGATGGCATCGGCTCATGGTGCGAGGATCCCGACCCTAGAAGCAGGGTAGTGGCACACCTTGACGCGGTGATCGGCAGCTCACCGACGTTTGCGCCAGAATCTACGTGGAGAGCCCATGGACCACGCTGTACGTGATGCCGTTGCGAAGCAAATCAACCACGAGTTCCACGCCGCCTACCAGTACCTTGCCATGGCTGGGCACCTGGAGGTGGAAAGTCTGGACGGCTTTGGAGCGTGGATGCGGGCCCAGGCCCGCGAAGAGGTTGGACACGCGATGCGGCTCTTCGATTTCATGGTACGGCGGGGGGTTGAGGTCAGCCTTGCCGATGTTCCTGGACCCAAGGCGCGATTCGGGCCTCCCCTAGCCATTTTCAAGCAAGCCCTAGAGCAGGAGAAACGTGTTTCTGAGCTTATCCATGGGCTCTATGAGCTTGCAGCTCAGCAGAAGGACTATCCCACCCAGCTCGAACTCCAGTGGTTCATCGAAGAGCAGGTAGAGGAAGAGGCTTCGGTTGGGAGCATCGTGGAGCAGCTGGAGATGGTAGGGGACAACCGCGCGGCGCTCCTCATCCTTGACCAGAAGTTGGGCAGCCGGAGCACTGTAGAAGAAGAATAGTCTGCTCCACCTGGATCGGTGGAAGGTTGGGAGTTCCGTTACCCACCCTCCTCCGATCTGGCTTCTAGATCTTCGTCCAGACGAAGTCGGTTTCCGAAGGGATCCTGAAGCTGCATCGTTAGGGACCCGCTACCGCTTGGCTCGAGCCGCGGCTTGGCGTATCTGTAGTCCTTTGCCTCCAATTCCGTATGAAACGCCTCCAACCCTTCGACCCGGACTAGCACGGCGGACCCGGGAGTCCCATCGCCGTGATGTTCCGTCAGATGCAGGACCAAATCTCCGCGGGAGATCTGCAGGTATTTCGGGAGGTCAGTATCGAACTGGTGCTCCCAGTCCACGCCAAAACCAAGGTAGTCTACATAAAACTCGAGCGCCCTCTTCAGGTCGAAGATTCTGAGGATGGGGACGGTCGATAGCGCTCGCAGGCACATGGACCCTAGTCGCCAAGGAGGAGGCCCGTCCGAGGGCTCTGTCAGACGGCCCTAGGGCTCGGCCCGAAGTGAGAACTCCACCCCGTCCACTCCGGGGACGGCCCGAACCACTGCTCCAATGCTTTGTTGGATCGTGCCGAAGCCGCCGGGGGTTCGGGCGCCTCCGCACTCTTCACAGAGGAGTGAACCGGTCAGGATCACCACTCCGCCGATCACCTCGACTTCGAGCCCCTCTGGGACGTCGGTAGCGGCGGCCAAGGCTAACTCGACTCGCTCTGCCAAAACTGCGTCGGATGGTCCGCTCGGCCTACAGCCCCCGAGCGCGACCACTAGCGCGATTCCCACGGCGGGCACCAACCGCGATATCACAGCGCTCTTCCCACGGATTCTCATCCTCACGTTCCGCTCGCGAACTGAACGCGACCGCCACGAGAGCGAAAGGAAGCCAACAACGCGTCGAACCTCTCCCGGAAGTCGCCGTCGACGAGCCATTCACGATCGAGCACACGAAGGACGTCGGCGTTCGACAGGTCACCGCCCAGGTCTCGGAAGAGCGCTTCAGCGTCGGAACGCTCAGTCGATATGGGTGGCTCACCGCTCCACCATGGAGCTTCGGAGTCCAAGCCTGCCTCTTCTCCTCCTCGCGCGGTGGCCGACCGGGCGTCGACGTAGTGCATATACATTCGTTCACACGAGAGCTCGAAGACCCGGTCCCGCCCCTCCGTGCGGAGTAGGAGAAAGTCTCGGCGGTTCATCTAGGATCCACGGAGTCGACAGAGCGCGAGGCCATCTCAGGCCGAAGTCCCCACCGCGAGGACGGTCCGTTCTACGATTGCCTTGGCCAGCGGGACCTTGTACGCATTCTTCGAGAGAGGCCTCGCACCCTGAACGGCTACTTCGCCGGCTTGGGCGGCCAACTCGGGCGTGACCGGGTGGCCGACAAGCACGGCCTCGGCCTCCCGAACCCGCCACGGGATGGGGGCTACACCCCCCAGCACGATCCGCGCGGCCTGACAGATGTCCTGACTCATCTCGAGCACCACGGCGGCACTGGAGACGGCGTGCGTCCAGGCCTCGCGGTCCATGACCTTGTGGTAGGCGCTTCGTACGCTGGCCCGGGGCGCCGGAAGCTCCACGGACGCGAGAACATCTTGGCTCCCAAGCACGTTCTCATGCTCCGGGTCTTCGCTTGGGAGAACAAAGAACTCAGAGGCTGAAAGGGTCCGT
This sequence comes from Longimicrobiales bacterium, assembly GCA_965215925.1. Classification (GTDB taxonomy): domain Bacteria; phylum Gemmatimonadota; class Gemmatimonadetes; order Longimicrobiales; family Gaopeijiaceae; genus JAAXGI01. The sequence continues at coordinate 354,950 of CBDCEQ010000003.1, forward strand.
TCTCCATCGGGTCCGATGATTTGGAATGTCGCATCCAGCGCGACGAGCGCGGGCGCCAGGTCGGACGGGTGTACGATGAAGCTGGGGCCACCGCCGAAAATTGCATGCAGCTGGTTCTCGCCGGACACCGAGAAGCACTGATTGCCTCCCGCCTTGAAGCAAGGGAAGCCGTTGCGGTAGTACCAGCACCAAGGCCGTTGGCAGACGTTGCCGGCCAACGTTCCAACATTACGAATCTGGGGGGTTGCAACGCTTTCGGCCGCCTCGGCTAGAACTGCGAACTGACTGCGAACGAGGGCGTCCTGACTCAGCGCGTCAAGCGTGATGAGCCCACCGATCGTAACCCCCGACTCGGTCGAGTCTACCTGGTCGAGCCCGGTGACCGTTCTGAGGTTGACCAAGACGTCGGGCTGGACCACCCTGTCTTTCACCTGTTGAAGCAGGTCTGTCCCTCCGCCCGAAAACACAGTTACTTGACCGTCGCCCTGCGCGTTTTGCGCCAAGCTCACGGCCTCTTCGATATCGCGAGCGTTCAGGTTCGTCAGCGCCTTCATGCGAGAACCCCCAAGATCTTGTCACGCGTGATAGGAAGGTCCTTCATGCGATGCCCGATCGCGTTAAAGACCGCGTTGGCAACCGCCGCGGGGGCAAGGATGATACCCGATTCGCCGACCGTCTTTGCGCCAAAAGGACCATACCCGTCATCGGCCTCGATGAAGGTGACCTCAATCTCGGGTACATCCAGATGCGTTAAGTGTCGTGCCCCATAGTACCCCGCAGTCAGAGGCTGACCATTCCTGGGATCGTAGAGCAGGTCCTCACGGAGCGCCTGTCCGATCCCCTGCATCGTGGCCCCACGGATCTGGTCCTTCGCGGTCTGCGGATTGATGATCCGGCCTGATTCGTGGACCGCCACGTATTTGGTGATGCGCACGGTCCCGAGAGGGGCGTCCACTTCTACCTCGACGAAGTGGGCTCCAAAACATGACCGTTGCTTTCCCTCCGTGGTGGGACTCGGCGTCGCCGACGCGATCAACACTTCATCGCCCCTCGGCATGCCCTTCTCGTCGATTTGGCGCACAAGATCCCGCGCAGCTTCGACGACCGCGTATCCCGTCATGATCGTTGTACGGCTCCCCGATTCTCCCACCGAGTAGGGGCAGCGGTCGGTATCACCGGAAACGACGTCCACCTGGGAGAGCGGCACATCCAACGCCTCGGCCGCGATCATTCCCATGGTCGTCTTGGCTCCGGGTCCGATGTCGGTCACCCCGACAAAGAGGGTGTACCGTTCGCTGGAGTCTACCCGTACGATCGCACTACTCGTGCCGAGCCCCGCTCTAAAAATCACGAACGACATCCCTGCGCCCCGCATGATGGGACCCGGGTCAGAACCTGGTTCGGGGCGCCAACGTCGATTCCAGTCGAAGAGGGCTGCGCCGTCTTGGATGCACTGGTCGAGCGAGTAGTTCGTGAACGGCGCATCCTCAGTCGGCCTGCGCATGTTCTTCATCGTGAATTCGACGGGGTCGATGCCCAGCTTATATGCGATGTCGTCCATCATGGACTCGATACCAAAGAAGCCCTGTGGGTCGGAAGGGCCTCTGAAATTCCCCGACACAGTCCGGTTTGTGTAAACAGGGTAGATGATCCGCTCTCGATTCGGGCAGGCGTAGGCTTCGAGCCCGCTGATTCCCCCGGAGTTCTTCCGGTACGGACCCATGCCGCTGTGAGCGCGTAGCTGAATTCCCGTGACGGTTCCGTCCCGTTTCACACCGACTCGATAGTTCTGAACCGTGTGCCAACGCCCGTGTACACCGAGCCAGTCCTCTCTCCTCGACAGCTCGAGCTTCACCGGGGCATCCGCGGCCCGCGCAAGCATGGCCGTGATCAAGTCGGCATCCTGGTTCTGATTCTTGTTCCCGAACCCGCCCCCCATGTACTGGCAAACGATACGTACCTGGTGATCCGCCAGACCCAGATCACGCGCGTTGTCGTGCCGGCAGTTCGAGATACCTTGCGACGGTGTATAGAGCGTTAGTTTTTCGCCCTCCCAGTGGGCTACGCAGCAACGCGGCTCCATCTGGGCGTTGTGGATGAAGCCGGTCGAATAGCGGTCCTCGAAAATGAGATCAGCGGTCCGGAAACCTTCCTCAATGTCCCCATTTCTAGACACCATCGGCTCGTGGTTATTCTGCAGGTCCGGGCAGAGATTGCCCTCCGGCCAAATGGCGGGCGCACCGGGCTCCAGCGCTTCCTCGGGATCAATGACGAAGGGCAGTTCCTCGTAGTCGACCGCGATCAAGTCGAGCGCCTCTTCAGCGAGGTGGCGGTCAACCGCCGCGACCGCGGCTACCGGATCCCCGACGAACCGCACCGGGTTGTTGAAAATGTACCGACGGTGCTTGGTGATCTCCTTGGCGGAGTCGTTGTACTGGCGTCCCCCCGAGATGGCGCCCGCCCCCCACACGACGGACGCGTTATCAGCTGTGATGACCGCCGCGACGCCGGGTAGGGCCGCAGCCCTGGAAACATCGATGCTGAGGATCCGGGCGTGAGGATGGGGACTCCGTAGCACTCGTCCGTAGAGCATACCTGGGAGCTGCACGTCTCGAGTGTAGGTGGCCTCACCGGTCACCCGCTCGTAGGCATCGACGCGTCGAGTCACGTTCCCGATGGTTGCCATGGGCGTGACCTGGGAGGTCGATTGGGTGCTCATGCTCCACCCCCGTTTTCCACACCGGCGGCGACCACTGCTTCCACGATCGCATTGTAGTTTGAGCACCGGCAAAGATTGCCAACCAATGCCGACCGTACTTCGTCGGAGCTGGGCCGTGGGTTACTCTGCAGTAGTGCCGTCGCAGTCATGAGCTGGCCCGGCGTGCAGAACCCACATTGAGGGCCGTTGTGATCCATGAATGCCTCTTGCACCGGCGATGGCTCGCCCCCCCGGGCGAGCCCTTCCACCGTCTCAATCGTCCGGCCGTTTGTCCATACTGCGAGCTGGCTGCAGGAGTACACGGGCTTGCCGTCCATCAGAACGGTACACGCACCGCATTCGCTCCGGTTGCAACCGATCTTGGTGCCGGTCAACCCGAGGTGATCGCGCAGAAGCTCTACAAGCGTCCACCGATCCTCGACCTCGATCTCGTGCTCGGTGCCATTCACCACGACCCGAATCGCACTGCTTGGGCCGGTCGGAGGTGCCTGGACAACCGCGGCATCGGCCGCAGATGTGGCTCCCAGCGAGGGCACTGCCGCGGCCACAACGAGGGCTGCGCCTGTACCTTCCAGGAACTCGCGCCGAGACAGTTCGCCAGCTGTCCCATTGTCGCTCTGGGAATCACCGCCGCCTTCGGGTTGTCGGCTCATCATTCCTTCCCCACTGAATGGTGATATCTCGGTCGGGCAGACCGTCTACCTATTATATCTGAGAGGCCCGTGCCGATGCAAAAAGAGACCTGTCCCGTACCGCGTGAGGTGACTCATGACAGCTGATTCATGACGGAATCAAGCTATCTACCGGGAGCCGATCATCTTGAGTGCAGCGCAACCGGAGAAGTCTTCGCGAGCGAGCAACTCATTGGCCTCTCCGCCGCGGGGAAGCCGCTTTTGGTCAGATACGACCTGAATGCTCATCGAAATGACTTCACACCTGAGGCGGTTTCTACGCGCCGTGCGGATGTCTGGAGATACGAAGAGGTGCTCCCCGTTCGCGACAGGACTGCCCAACTGACTCTCGGCGAAGGTTGGACACCTCTCATCGATGCGCACCGAACAGCGGACCGTGTCGGTGTAGGTCGGCTGTGGGTCAAGGACGAGGGGCAGAATCCCACCGGAAGCTTCAAGGCGAGAGGACTTTGCCTAGCGGTTTCACGTGCTCTGGAGCTCGGCGCCGAGGCGTTGGCGATTCCATCTGCCGGAAATGCCGGAAGTGCAGCCGCTGCGTACGCCGCCGCGGCAGGACTCCCTCTACATGTGGTTGTTCCTCTCGATACGCCGGCGCCGATCGTTGAGGAAATCGCCGCACTCGGTGCGGATCTTCGGCGCATCGAGGGACTCATTACAGATTGTGCGAAGGTTGTCGCGGAGGGCGTCCACCGTCACGGCTGGTTCGACCTCTCCACCCTCAAAGAGCCGTATCGGATCGAGGGCAAGAAGACGATGGGGTACGAGATCTACGAGCAACTGGGAGGCCGGCTACCCGACTCGATCATCTATCCAACGGGCGGAGGTACGGGTCTGATCGGGATGTGGAAGGCATTCGATGAGATGGAGACTCTGGGCTGGATCGGGTCGGAAAGGCCGAAAATGTTCACCGTCCAGGCCGCCGGATGCGCTCCGATCGTACGTGCCTGGGAAGCGGGGAGAGAAAGCGCGGATACCTGGGAGGGAGCGAGCACTTACGCGGCCGGTCTTCGGGTGCCTGGCGCGATCGGGGACTTCCTGATCCTTCGGGCGCTTCGGGAATCGGGGGGTGGGGCCGTCGCGGTTCCGGATCAGTCCATGGCAGATTGGGTTGGTCATCTAGGTTCGGATACTGGTGTGTTCGCGGCTCCTGAGGGGGCCGCGACCGCAGCCGCAGTCCCGGTGCTCCGGGAAAAAGGTATGATCACCGGCGACGAAGAGGTCCTGCTCTTCAACACGGGAAGTGGGCTCAAGTATGTCGGCGAGACTCCGATTGCCCAGGCTCCCTGAGCATCCCTGCAACCTCTGCGAGTAGCTCCGGATCGACATTTCCCCCGCTGAGGAGCACACCACAGCGGCCCTGTCCCTCACGCAGAGCGGCCGCGAGTGCAGCTGCACCAGACGGCTCGAGCACGATCCGGAGCTGCCTCAACGCGAAGACCATGGCCTCTTTCATTTCGTCGTCGGTCACGGTCTCGATTCGATGAACGAGAGACTCGATGACTGGAAAGGTTCGCTCTCCCGGAATCCGCACGCGAAGGCCGTCGGCAATCGTCTTCGGAGGTTCCACCGCGACTCGCCTACCTGCAGCGAGACTTCGCCGCGTGTCATCTCCGAAGACCGGTTCGACACCAATCACTTCGGCATCACCGAGTGCGGAAAACACGGTCGCACACCCCGCGATCAGACCCCCACCCGACACCGGGCAATACAGCCGATCCATCGGGCCTGCGTCTTCGAGGAGCTCCAATCCAGCGGTTCCTTGGCCGGCCGCGACCGCTGGATCATCGTACGGAGGGACGAGCTCGAGTCCTTCTGAGGCGGCGATGGCGAACGCCCGCTCCCTGCGCTCTTCGCTATCTGGCCCGACGGTAACGATTCTGGCGCCCTCCGTCTCAACTGCCGCTCGTTTCATCGCCGGAGCGTTCGACGGCATGACGATCGTCGACGGCAGGCCCAAGGTCTTTCCCGCGTAGGCGACGGCCCGGGCATGATTGCCTGATGAATGGGCTACGACACCGGCACAACCCGCTGGGAGCTGGAGCATTCGGTTGAACGCCCCGCGAATCTTGAAGGCGCCTACTGGTTGGAGATTCTCGGGCTTGAGGAAGAGGTTTGGACCGCCCGGCAGCTCGAGTTGCAGCGCCGGAGTGCGAACGATGTAGGGTGCGATACGATCGGCCGCTGCCCGAACATCCTGAAGATCGATCATGAGGGTTGCCTGGAGTCTCCCCTGTCCGTGAGCGCTGCGTCACAGTATATCGCCCATGGAGATGAGACCGAATTCTAAACCCAACGTCTGTTCTTGGGGACTGAACAGCCCAAAGGAGATCCCCATGCGGACACGAGCGAAGATGGCTCTGCTCATCCTTCCCGCGCTCGTCCTTCTTACTTCGGCCGAGGACCTGGCCGCTCAGGAAGGGATTTCGGGGGCTGACACGAGCTGGATGCTCATATCGACCGCCCTCGTCCTGCTGATGACGCCCGGGCTCGCCTTCTTCTATGGCGGCCTCGTCAATGCAAGGAACGCGCTGAATACCATGATGATGAGCTTCGTGGCGCTAGGCGTGGCGTGCGTGCTCTGGACGGTTCTGGGGTACTCTCTCGCTTTCGGGGACAGCGGGTCGGGCTGGGTTGGTGACACTTCGATGGCGTTCCTGAGGGGTGTTGGGTTGGAGCCAAGTGGCTCGATTCCTCACATGCTATTCATGGCGTTCCAGGCGACCTTTGCGATCATCACCGCGGCGCTCATTTCGGGCGCTCTGATCGGGAGGATGCGATTCGGGCCGTACGTCGCGTTCATCGCAATCTGGGGTCTGCTGGTCTATGCCCCGATCGCTCACTGGGTTTGGGGCGATGGTTGGTTGGCCGAGTTAGGCGCGTTGGACTTCGCAGGTGGAGCGGTGGTCCACGTGAACGCGGGAGCTGCGGCCTTTGCCGCCGCTCTCGTCCTGGGGAGCCGCGCGGAATACGGGCGACTCGCCGTCCTGCCCCATAACGTGCCCTTCGTTTTGCTCGGCGCCGGACTCCTTTGGTTCGGATGGTTTGGATTCAACGGAGGAAGTGCACTCGCCGCAGACGGGATCGCCGCCCTCGCGTTTGTGAACACGCTTCTGGCGCCCGCCGCGACGCTCGTTGTGTGGGCCCTTCTGGACTACTTCCGTTCGGGCAAGGTGACGGCGGTGGGGGTCGCTACTGGAATCGTGGTGGGGCTGGTCGCCGTTACCCCGGCGGCGGGATTCATCTCGCCCATGTCCTCTCTCATACTTGGCGCAATCGCCGCGATACCCAGCTACTTCGTGCTGCAGTGGCGTCCACGCACCCGACTCGACGACTCACTGGACGTCTTTGCTGCGCACGGTATTGGGGGTGCCACTGGTGCGATTCTGACTGGAGTCTTCGCCAGCGCCGCGGTAAACGGGTCTGCGGATGGGCTCCTGTACGGAAATCCCGGCCAGGTGCTGATCCAGGCGCTGTCGATCGTGGCGGTGTTCGTCTACTCGGGCGGGATGACGTTGGTGATCCTTAAGACGATCGGAATCTTCCGGCCGCTCCGGCCTTCCGAGAAGCAGGAGGGGCGCGGGATGGACCTCCTGAACCACGGCGAAGAGGCATACGCTAGAAGCGATGGCGCAGTTCTCCTGCTCGACGAGGAGATCAATGAATCGGGGTGAGGCCTCAATCGTCGTTCGGCGGCCTCACCGCTCCGCAAGCCTTGCGAATACTACGAATACCATCTGAACGGGACTCTGGGAGGATATTCGAATGAAACTGATCAAGGCCATCATTCGGCCCGAGAAGCTGAACGATGTGTTGAAGGCTCTCTTTCAAGCCGATGTGAAGGGAATCACCGTCTCGCGAGTTCAGGGCCACGGGGGTGAGACGACCCCTGTCGCAACCTATCGAGGAACGAGTGTCATGATGGAACTGAATGAGAAGGTGATGCTGGATATCGGCCTGTCGGAAGGGTTCATCGATACCGTTGTCGATGCGATCATGCGCGCCGCAAACACGGGCGAGGTGGGGGACGGAAAGATTTTCGTTTGCCCGGTCGACCAGATCCATAGGATCCGAACGGGCGACCGAGACCGAGCCGCGGTGACCCCCGTAAACTAGGGTTCTACAGTAGACGAATAGATCTCGGTTCGCACCTGAAGCCTGAGCGGCGCCACCGACTCTTCTCGGATCTCGCTATAGGGCCGGCCTAGCACTTCCATGGCGGCCGAGTCTTGCTTTTCCTCGAGACCATCGAGCGAGGCCCAATCCGGGTACTCGATCAAGAGCATGTGAGTCGCCTCACTCGTGTCTCCGACCGATGTGACTAAGTCGAGGTAGGACACGATGTCCCCTCGCCGAATCATTTCGTCCAGGGTCGGGCGGAGATATTCCCGATATACTTCGGAGTATTCAGCCTCAACCCCTGGGTGTGCTCGGTACCAAGACGCTTCGTAAACATGACCGGGTTCGGACTGGGCGAGCCCGTCTGTGGGTAACGCAAGAGCTGCGACTGCGAGGAGAGTACCGGAGCGATGCATGGGGTTCCTCCGTGCGGGGAAGGTCGGTTTCCAACGATACCGGAGTCCGGCCCCATGGGTCCAGAGTGTGTCGGCCGTCATGCCACTGCGCGTTGCAGCTCGCTGCGCGGAATCGCATGTTTCTCGCCAACCCTCACCGGGGAAGAGTCGAGTCTAATAGGACCCGAAACGAGCGACCAAGAGATGGGCTGCTGTGAAGCCACGAACCCCGAACTTTCCGGCGCGGTCTGGGCGTCAGGCACGGTATGGGATTGGGAGACAGCCGCGCGCTCAATCGATCGCCGAGCGGCACTCAAGGGGATGTTCGCGGCCGCCGGCGTCGTCTGGATCAGCGCATGTGGACGTGGTTCGGACGAAGGAGGGACGCGGATCCGCCTCGCGTTCTGCGGCCAGCTACTCTGCGTGGTTCCGTACGAAGTGGCGAGAGCCCAAGGCCACTTTGCCGATCAGGGTTTTAACATTGAGTTGATTTACACTCGAGGGGGGAACGCCGCGATGCAGGCGCTCGTCGGGGGGGCGGTGGACTATGCGGGGACATCGTTCGACGTAGCGCTTCAAGCTAGCGCCAACGGTGCCGACATCCGGCGGGTTGTATCGACAGGACGGCTTCCGCTTTTCGCTTTGGCGGTTTCTCCCATGCAGACCGAGACGGTTACGAGTGTTCGGGACCTAGAGAGCCGTACCGTCGGGGTTTCAGCCTTGGGGAACGCAGACCACGCTCTGCTCCTCTTCCTTCTCGATCAGGCGGGGGCGGACGTCCGGCGGGTGAGGTTTGCCGCCATCGGAACGAACTTGTTCGACGCGCTACGGCTGGGTCAGGTGGACGCTGCGATGCTACAGGAGCCTGCGTTATCCCTTACCGTGGAGGCGGGGGGTAGGGAGCTCGTGAATTTCATGGAGATCGAAGAGACGAGCGCGCTCCTGGGTGGAGCGTACGAATTCATGGGTGTTTCCGTTCGGGCCGCTGAACGCGATCGACGTCTCCCTGAGATCGAGAGACTGGCGGCAGCCCTCGCGGAGGGCCTAGCCGCGACGAGGACCCTCCCAGTCGATGAAATCATAGCGGCCTTGCCTACGCCACTGATCGCCGGCGGCGACGTGTCTCAGCTCAGGCGGATTATCGAGCGTTATAGACTCTCGCTTTATCCCGAGAGCGTCGCGATCGAGCCGTCAGCCGCTGAGCGTGTTCTTCACGCCCAAGAGATTGCAGGTCTCCTCGAACCCGGAACCGTCGATTTGGGCGCCCTTCTGGACACCGACGCGGCAGGGATCTGACTCTTGCTCCGAGTGCGTGGGCTCTCGGTGGCGTACGGAGGAGAACCTGTTCTCGAGACGGTCAGCCTCGAGGTGAAAGCGGGCGAATTCGTCAGTTTGGTGGGGCCTTCCGGCTCGGGAAAGACGAGTATTCTTCGCGCTGTTACTGGATTACTCACACCAAAGACTGGGACTGTCGATCTGGGGGTTGAGCCCGCACATGTGGGGTTCCTCTTTCAGGACGATGCCCTCCTTCCGTGGAGGACGGTTCGGCAAAACGTGGCTCTCGGGCTCCGCATCCGAGGGTCGTCAGTGCCATCAGCAGAAGAGAAGGCTGACCAGTGGCTTGGGCTACTGGGACTGGAGGGACTGGGGGATCGGTACCCAAAGCAACTGTCGGGGGGGCAACGCAAGCGCGTGGCCATCGCGCAGGTCCTCGCCCTCGAGCCCAAGCTTCTACTCATGGATGAGCCCTTTGCCGCGCTAGACGCCATCGTTCGAATGCGCATCACGGACGAGCTGCTGGGTTGGGTGGAACGCGAACATCTGACGGTCCTTCTCGTCACACACGATCTGGACGAGGCCATTACGATGTCCGATATCGTATACGTTCTATCGCAAGGGCCGAGGGCCGAGATCCTAGCTCAGCACGTCATCGACATCGAAAGACCGCGCCACGTACTCGATTCAAGGCATGATCCGCGGTTCGCGCCTCTCCTGCAGGTGCTGTGGGATGACCTCGCCGCGGGGTCGGTAAAGGCGGCCGGTGACCGATGAACACCTGGTTGAAGACCGTGGCACTCCGGCGCGGCGCAGCGCTTCTGCTCCTGTTCACCGCGTGGGAAACGCTTTCGCGCCTGACGTGGTTGGATCCGTTCTACGCACCCCCACCCACTCATGTGGCGAGCGTGATTCTCACTCTCTTTCAGGACGGAGAATTCTGGACTCATCTCCAGGCCACGTTTACCGCGGCCTCTGTAGGACTCCTGGCGGGCCTCGCTCTGGGGATCATCCTCGGTTTCTCCGCTGCACTCTGGCCCATCCTCGGGGATCTTCTCGAACCTGTCATGATTCTTCTGAACGCGATTCCCCGTGTGATTCTGGCGCCACTCTTCGTGATCTGGCTGGGGATCGACCTGGCATCCAAGGTCGCCCTGGCGCTGATCCTGGTCGCGGTACTCGTCTTCTTCGCCGTCCACGGAGGAATCAGGAATGTCGACGAACGGCTGATCGAACGGGTTCGCACGTTGGGTGGGGGAAGGTGGGTGCTGATCCGGGAGGTGTACGTTCCCTCAGTCACTGCCCAGGTCTTGGGGAATCTGAAGATTGCGGTTGGCTTCGCCTTCACAGGGGCGGTCGTCGGAGAATTCGTGGCATCCAGCCGGGGCTTGGGCTACCTGCTCCAATTCGCACAAAGCACCTATAACGCAGGCCTAACGATAGCACTCGTGGCGCTCATCATGGGGCTCGTGCTCATCCTCTTCGCTCTCTCCGAATGGCTCGAGCGTCGCCTTCTCAGATGGCGTGACGTCTAATGGGTCTTGCGGTGAGCGCAAGGGATCGTTCAGGTAGGTGCCCAACATCAAAACAGCGGAGGAGAACATCGTGGCTCAGAACTACGCGAACCATCGTCGTTTCGTGCCTGTGTACCACTACGTGCTGGCCCTTCTTTTGTTGGCCACGCTCATCGGTGCGGCAGTCAATTTCTTTGGATCATTGGGCGGAGGAGATCTCTACAGTGCTTCGTTGATCCTGGTCATGTCGATCTCATTCCTCATTCTCGGATTGCTGGCGCGCATTTTTCCGGCCAAGGCTCAGGATCGGGCTATTCGAGCCGAGGAGAACCTTCGCCACTACGTATTGACGGGAAAGCTGCTCGACTCGCGGATCACCATGCGGCAGGTCATCGGCCTTCGCTTCGCCCCAGACGCGGAGTTTACGGATCTTGCGAGACGTGCGGCTGAGGAAAACCTCTCCGAGGACGACATCAAAAAGGCAGTCCAGAACTGGAAAGCAGACACGGACCGCCTTTAAGAATTGCCGCTACGCCGGGCTGAAGCCCTAGGCCGGACCGCTGTTGGGGCCTTCGTCTTCCTCTTCCGGCTCCTCAGGCATCTGATCGGTCACCGTGGACCAGGAGAGGTTGAGGTTGTTCTCTAGGGTAAGGTTGAGCTGCTGGCCCTCATACAGGTAGAACGGCGGGGTCACGAAGGGAACGGAGGATCCGATCGGGTCGGCGAGCAGTTGGGTGTCGTGATTGGACTGCACGGCAATGCGCGGGAGCTCGAAAGTGCGCTTCGTAAGTCCGGTTGCCATTCCCAGCGACCAACGCCGCCCTCCTTGGACTGCGTAGACGTGCATGTCGAGGAAGTTGTGATTGTCCACCACGACCTTGATGCCTTCCGGCGCTTGAGCCTCGGCCGTTGGGGGGGCGCCAGTCACTAGGCCGGCACCGAGGATGATCGAGAGGGCGAGGGCTCTCAGCGCGCTCATCGGAAACTCCTTATTTGAAGGGCCGAAAACGAAACACCAGCGGTACCTTCAGCCGAGCCGCCCCCCAGATTTGAGAAGGACCAGCAAGCAACTCAGTCTGGCCTCCACGCTCGGTCCTGGTCCTGCCTGGCGTACTGTTATACAGGTGACTCTAATCCGCGTTCCAGTATGCTGGGCTCGGCCCGAGGCCGCCACCTCTCAGAACGACAACCGATATATCAGTTGGACCTCACGGCCAGGGAAGGGCGCCACTCTCTTGAGGAACGATACGTGGCTTCTCGCCTCGATGTCAGTGAGGTTCGTCCCGGTAAGAATGACCTCATGAATCAACCTGCCGGAAAAGAGGCGGTAGCTCGCCGATGCATCGACCAACGTGTATCCCTCCGTCTCCTCCTCGAGCTGCGCCACGCGGGTCTGCCTGGCGGTGCGTCGCACCGCCGTGTGAACATGCAGTCGCCCGCCATCATAGAGGGCGCCGACCCCGACCGAGAGGGATGGGATTCGAGGTAGCGGTTCCTCGGACCGTATGAGTTGCGCCCGCACGTAGTCGCTAAATGCCTGAAGGGCGACGTGGTGGTTTTCTCTGTGGAAAATCTCGAGCTCAGCCTCTGCCTCATACCCTAGGAAAGTGGCGTCCTCTTGTTGGAAGGCGAACGTCCTAAGGCCATCACGCTCCTCAACGAGTTCGGCCTGGAAGATGAAGCTGTCGAAACGGTTCAGGAAAACGGTGAAGGCGCCTGTGAGTCTGCCCTCCCGGAGACGGGCGGTAGCGTCCACGCTTAGTGCCGATTCCTGGTCGAGGTCGGGGTTGCCCAGTTCGAAGGCGCCGGTCGAAAGGTGAGGGCCATCGGAGAACAGCTCCTCGGCCGTCGGGAACTTCGCGGACCGCGCCACTGAGATTCCTAGGCCGAGTCGATCATCGCCGGTCCAATTGAGCCCCAGCGAGCCTGAGAAACCGGTGAAGTCAGTATCCGAGGCCGACTCCAGACTACTGGTTGTCTGCGTTTCGACGCGAGCACCGAACTGAGCTCTCACGGCTCCGACTTCCGCTTCCTGGAACAGGAACAAGCCGACGCGCTGGGTGGCGGTGGATGGAACGAACGCTTCAGTCCCGATCGCCTCGAAGTCCCGGCTCGAGAGTTGGGCTCCCACGGCGCCCCCGACCGATCCGAGTTCGTGAGCGATTTCGACGCGGCCCTCCCAGCTATCGTTCAGAAAGGTTGTCGCAACGTCACGACCCTCGATCTCCAAATGCCGGTAGTCCGTCAGACCGAAACGAGCCTTTATCCCGTTCAGGAAGTCTCCGCTGCGCCTCCACACCCCTTCCATATCGAACCGCCTGCTGTCCAGGTCGATCGAGACACCGCCATCTTCGCCTCCCGGCGCGACGTCGGATGGCCCCGGCACACCGTAACGAGTGTCCAGACCCCCATAGGACACCCCTACGTATCCATTTTCTCCTAACAGTGACGCACCGACGTCTGCCCTCGAGGTCTCAACGAAGCTGTTCTCGAGGATGCCGAAGGTCTGAGGGTTCTGCGGATCAGATCGATCGCTTCCTGGCCGGGAATCTACGTCAGCGAACCCTGGAATCGCGTAGTCATCGGTATTCCGCTTCAGCCCGCCGAAATGGACGGCGACGGATCCGGTCCCCATCGTCAAATCGAACGCACCGGTCGTCTCATCGGAAACGGTGCCGAGCAGACCTTCAACGTACCCAGAAGCCAGCTGCGAAGAGCGCTGGCTGGGGATTCGACGGTCGATGACGTTGACGACGCCGCCGATCGCTGAGCTACCGTACAGGAGTGTGGAAGGGCCCCTCACGATTTCGATGCGCTGAGCCGATCGCGGCTCGATGCTGACCGCGTGATCGGGACTCGTGCTCGAGGCGTCACCCGCCCCGACTCCACCCTCGAGGACCCGCACTCGGTCCCCACCGAGGCCTCGGATGATGGGTCGACTCGAGCCTGGTCCGAAATACGAGGACGACACGCCCGGCTCATCGGCTAGGGTCTCACCCAAACTCGAGGCGGCCCCAGTCGTCAAATCCGATCCGCTGACGACACTTAGGGGCTGGGCAGCCTCGAATCCTCTGAGCGCCCTCGGCGACGCCGAGACAACGATTTCATCGAGCTCCCGTAAGGGCTCGAGCGCGATGGTCACTTCATCTCCCGTTCCCGGTTGCGCGGTTAGGCGGTCGACACTTCGACCCCATCGGGGACTCGTGACCTGGACCAAGTACGACCCTGGCGCCAAACCCTCGAAACGGAATCGGCCCTGATCATCAACTTGGGTACGGAGATCGATCTCGACGAGCCATACTTCCGCGTCTGTTGCCGCAAAGCCCTCTCCAGTGACGACTCGCCCAAGTATCGTACCGCGATCTTGAGCGCTGAGGGACGGCACCGGTAACAGCAAACTGGCTGTCGTCAGCGCGAGTAGAGTCGTCCGGAGGAGCGTCCTGGATTGTTGCATGCAGAGCCCTCGACGGGGAGGCTTACGAAGGCGTGCGGCCAGCCGTCATAATGATAACGCGCTATCATTACAGTACAAGGAGGGGGCAGGGAGAAGAGGCGGAGGCGGTCGGACGCGCGTCGACGACGCCGTCTTGGGGAATCAGCTTCCGCCCGCGACCTCGACAAGGCCTTTTACGAACTTGCGATCTCTGCGTGCGAGGGAAACGAACCGGATCCCGAGGAGGTTCCCAACCTCTTCGCTTTGGCGAGTCCAGATGACCTCTCCCTTAGACTTAAACTCCTTGAACTCCAACTGAACCGGAGTGCCTCTCACCACCTGACGTCCCGCACGCACGAGGATTCCGGTCTCCGAAAGGTTGATGGAGACGACCGGCGTCGGAAGGGGAGACCCCTCCAAGGTCATCGTCCCTGAGAGTCGGATTTCGGCCCTTGCTGCCGGGCGGTCGATCGATGGGGGCACAGTTCGATCCGGTATGCGCTTGAGGTTCGCGAATCCTACTCTAGGACCCCGGCCAGGACAACAGGAATGGGACATCCGGTCCTCGCGCCATGACGAACGTCTGCGTAGGTTATTGCCGGTTCAGCACTTGTCCAAACTGCATACAAGCGACGGACACCCAAAGACCCGATTACCGGTCAACAGGTGAGAACGACATGAGACAAGGAGCTTACCGCGCCATCTGGAGTTTGGTTTTTCTTGGCGCGTTTCCTCTTTCCCTTTCTGCGCAACAGCCTTCCCAGCCCGACCCGCTTCGCTTTGAAGAGACGATCGCGGAGTGGGAGGCGGCCGATGCGTTGAACCCGCCGCCACCCAATGCCATCATCATCACGGGAAGTTCAAGCATTACGCGTTGGAATTCTCGGATGGTCCAAGATATGGCTCCATTGACGGTCGTCCCCCGAGGCTTCGGTGGCAGCAGAATGGTGGATGTGCTCCACTACGTGGACCGGCTCTTTGTCTCCCACCAGCCGAGGGCGGTAGTGATCTACGAGGGGGACAACGACACTGGCGCCGACCGACTCAGGGCTGAGACGATCATCGGTCAGTTCGAGCAGATCGTCGCGAGAATCCATGAGGTTTTGCCCGAGACCCGGATCTATGCGATGTCGGTAAAGCCGAGCGTATTGAGGTGGGATGTATGGCCTGAGGCCCAGCGCACTAATGTGTTCCTGCAAGAGATGGCTTCAGAGGATGACCTGCTGTTCTACCTTGACGTTGCGAGCCACATGCTCCAGCCGAACGGCGAGGTCATGACCGATATTTTCGTGGAAGACAACCTCCACCTAAATGAGAAGGGTACCGGCATCTGGGCGGGTGCCATCCGCGAGTCCCTGATGGCCGGTGAAGCTCGCTTTGAATCGACCGATAACTAGGGTGGCCGGCACAACCGGATGGAATGCGCCGCCTGCCATGTTGGGGGTGTCCGTGGATTTGCGAGCGAACTACCGGAGGGACGGGATTAGAGAGCCTTGAACCGACCTGTGTGGAGGATTGGAATGAAAGTTACTCACCGAGGTGCGAGCTGGATCGGGCTGCTCATCGTCGGCGCGGCTCTGGGGCTCTCGCCTTCGTCACTGCAGGCGCAGGGCGAGACGACCCGGGTCATGGTGCGGGCCACATCTCATGACGCGAAGATCATCGGGACGTCCGTCGGGGGTGCGCGGATTTCCATCTTCAATGCGCTGACGGGCGCCCTGCTCGCTCGCGGGATGCAGGAAGGGGGGACAGGCAGCACGCCCGCCATTGTCGTCGAGCCCAGGACACGGGGTGAGAGTGTTTTTGATACCGAGGGTGCCGCCGGGTTCTTAGCAGAGTTGCAATTGGAGGAGCCCACCCAGGTACGAATCGAGGCTGAAGGCCCGCTCGCGACCCCACACGCGAGTCAGAGAGTCACGAGGACGATGATGCTCGTGCCAGGGCAGCATGTGCTCGGGGACGGGGTCATTCTCGAAATGTACGGCTTCACGGTCGAGTTGTTGGAGCCACTGGGGGACCTGAGGGAGGCTCCAGGAACCGAGCTCCCGATCACCGTCCGGGTGACCATGTTGTGCGGCTGCCCGACCGAACCTGGGGGAATGTGGGACTCCGACGATTATGTGATCGAGGCCAGAATCGTGCTGGATGGGAAGGTCCTAGAGAAGGTCGCACTCGCCTACTCGGGTGAGACCAGCGTCTACGGGGGGACGATCAAGGCGCCCGCTGAAGAGGAACTCGTCCTGCAGGTGGTCGCGATGGATCCCAAGAAGGGGAATTTTGGCATGGTGGAGCGATCCTTCGACGAGGAGTATCGAAGGCAGAGCTCGGAGTGAGTCGCGGGTCGCCCAGCGGCCACAATGACGCGGAGGTCACCAATCCGTCCTGAAGTCCGGAAACCGGTTGGCGCCTCCGCGTTTTTCGTTGCCCCGAGTCTCTTCCCGCCGGTCCGCGATCGATGAATCGAAAGCATGTTGGATCGTGGGCCCTCTTCGACTTCGCCAATTCCGTCTATCCTGCGGTGATTACCGGAGTGGTTTTTCAGATTTTCTTCATAAGGGTCGTCGTAGGCGGAGAAGGTGGGTTGGGCGAAGCCTGGTGGGGGCGGGCGGTTTCGCTTTCCGCACTCATCGTCGCGATGTCCGCTCCTCTCTTGGGTGCGATCGCCGATCGCGGAGGCACCCGAAAAAGATTCATGCTCTTGTGTACTCTGCTCTGCGTTAGTGCAGTCGGGATGATGGCCACGCTCGAGCAGGGGATGATCCTCCAGGGCTTCCTCATCTTCGTGATCGCAAACATCGGATTCGAGAGCGCGCTGGTCTTTTACAACGCGTACCTCCCCGATATCGCCCCTCCCGATCAACAGGGCTGGGGTCTGGCCTGGGTTTCGGCCTCGGTTATCTGGGATCGGCAATCGGCCTCCTCATGGCGCTCCCGTTCGCTTCCGAACACTTCGAAGTTGTTTGGCTTCTCGTAGCGGCGTTCTTCTTGTTCTTCTCGCTCCCTGCGTTCATGGTCCTGCCGGAAGACCAGAGAACGGGTATGTCGGTCGCAGCGGCCGCCAGGTGGGGTCTCACCAGCTTCCGGGAGATCGTCAGTGAAGTTTGGAGGGTCACGGAGTTGAGGAGATTTCTCCTCGCATTTTTCTTCTTTATCGACGGAGTGCTAACGATCATCGTGATGGCGGCAGCCGTCGCGACCCAGACCTTCGGTTTCGGCGATCAGGAGGCCATCATTCTGTTCCTGATCGTTCAGTTTTCGGCGTTGATCGGGGCCTTCGCGATGGCCCGACCGACCGACAAGCTCGGACCGAAGAGGGTGTTGAACGGCGTATTGATCCTTTGGGTTGTCGTTAGCCTGAGTGCTCTATTCATCCAGACTCAAACATCGTTTTTTGCGTTGGCAATCGTTGCCGGGTTCGGACTCGGATCAGTGCAATCTGCTAGCCGAGCGTTTTTCTCCATGTTGGTTCCCGGTGGTAGAGAGTCCGAGATGTTCGGATTCTATGCGCTCTGCGGGAGGTCATCATCGGTGCTTGGGCCTTTCCTCTTTGGCACGGTCACGCTCCTCGCCGAAGGGAACCAGCGTCCAAGTTTTCTGGTCCCACTCACACTCTTCGTGCTTGGGCTCTTCCTCCTGCAACGGGTGAAAGATCCTCGGGTCGATCAGGTTCAAGTCCATCGACTATCGCCAAGGAAGTCACAATGACGACACGAATGCGGGCGGCTCTCGCCCTACCGATCTTTGCTCCCCTCGGCGTGACGGGTGCGTTTCCGGCAGCCGCGGCCCAGGCCGTGCAGGACCGGTATGTCGAAGAGGCCGGAGCCATCGCCGAGGACGCCGGAATCATCGAAGCGTTCCGAATCATCGAAGAACTCGACGCATGGTCCCTGGAGCGGACAATTGAGCTCACAGAGATCCCTGCGCCTCCGTTCATGGAGGAGGCTCGGGCTCGTCGCTACGCAGAGCTCCTCACCGAAGTCGGAGCGGACTCGGTGTGGACGGACGAAGAGGGTAACGTGATGACGCTTCGGCGGGGGCGGACTGGGGCCCGCACGATAGGCTTCGGTGGCCACCTCGACACCGTCTTTCCAGAGGGGACGGATGTAAGCGTTCGGCAGGTGGGCGATACCCTATTCGCTCCCGGCATCGGTGATGACACGAGGGGCGTCGTGCTCGTGCTCACAGTTCTCCGGGCAATGGAGGACGCTGGGATCGAAACCGAGGACGACCTGCTTTTCGTGGGTGTGGTCGGGGAAGAGGGCCTGGGAGATCTTCGTGGGATGAAGCACATCTTTCGCGAGGGTGCAGACGCACCGGATGCTTGGATTGCGGTCGACGGAGGACGGATCGGACGGATCGTGAGCATGGGACTCGGCTCTGTGCGATACAGAGTTACCGTCACGGGTCCCGGTGGCCACTCCTGGGGTGCTTTCGGAACCGCGAACCCGGCGCACGCCTTAGGGCGTGCCATTGGTCACTTCCAGAACGTGGCAGACACGCTCACCCGACAGGGCCCTACTACGAGCTACAACGTGGGCCGTGTCGGAGGAGGAACTTCGGTGAATTCGATTCCTGCCGAATCCTGGATGGAAGTCGACATGCGCTCCGACGATCCCGATAGTCTGGCCCGAATCGAGGAGGTGTTCATAGCAGAAGTCGCGCGTGCTCTCGAGGAGGAGAACGGACTTCGGCGCGAGGGTCCACCGCTGACTGTGGACATGGACCGGGTTGGCTTCCGACCCTCCGGTGCGGCCGACCCATCGGCGCCGTTGGTGCAAAGAGCACTAGCTACCGCGGAAGTGTTCGGATCGGAAGGCGAGCTCACTCGTTCCTCCACAGACTCGAACATCCCCATCTCACTAGGGTTGCCCGCTGTGACGATCGGCCGCGGTGGAGGCGGCGGAAACGGTCATGCGCCTGGCGAATATTGGGTCAACCAGGACGCACACTTGGCCATCCAGCGTGCACTGCTGCTCCTCGTCACCGAAGCCGGCCTCGCACAACCGGTCTTCTAACCGCGCCTCGGCGGCAAAAGAACTATCGGCCCTGGGTCCTCTCGAACTCTTCGCGTAGCGGAGGCGAGAGGGGATACACGTCGCGGAACCGGTACTTCTTTTCCAGCAGGAGTTCTCGCTGGAAGTCCTCCTGGGCCTCGTGTTCGGCCACCGCCTCCAAGACCTCCTCCAGGATCTCCGGCGGGAAGAAGAGGACACCGCCATCGTCACCCACCACGATGTCGCCGGGGAGTACCGTCGCGTTGCCGATCCGGACCGGCGTGTTGTATTCGACACCGATCCACGAGGTGGTGGTTACGTGCGAGAACCGGTGAAGGACCGGGAAGCCGGCAAACCGATCGTCCTGCAGTCCGACGTAGTCCCGCATGCCTCCATCGATGATCACACCAGCTGCGCCGCGCATCTGGATCCCGGTTGCACCCATGTCGCCGAACAGGTTGTGGCCATCGACACCTCCGAGTTCCGCCACGACCACATCGCCCGGCTGCGCTTCGTCAGAGGCACGGGAGTAGTACCTACGATCCCAGTTTCCCTCCTCCGCGAGCACGTTGGCGGCACGGAGCATGTCAGGGCGGGACGGCAGGAATCGCATCGTAAGGGCACGGCCTATCACGCGTTCCCCGGGGCGGGTATTCGTGAACCCGGAGGCATAGTTGAGTCGATACTCTCCAAGAGCGCCAAAGAGGGTCTCGAGCGGAGCCGATCTGAGCTCATCAAGCTGCTCCTGAGTCACTTCGGTCCGAGTCGGCGCGAGAACGTCCATGATGGCCGAGTAGGAGGTGCGGTTCACGCGGAAGCCGTCGGGTGCCTCAACATCCGGCGGGAACGTCAGATCGAACGGCTCCTGTGCGAGGGCTGCCGCGGCCCCGCCCAGGAGTGCAATCAATGCAAGGATGGGAGTGTGTCTCATGGCTTCTTCCTCCGAACCCGTGTGTAGGCTGGCCGGGCGGACGACCGGCGCTCCAACCTTTTTTTGGGCAGCCGATCCCCAGCGCGCGTCAAGGGGCCGAATCCCAATTCGTGACGGTAGGTGGGAGTCGGAGTCGGGGCAAGCGTATTGTGAGCCAAGGCGGGAAGTGGGGCAGGCAGGGAACCCGACTTCCGCTTGCTCTGCCGTGGTGATCTGAAGAGTTTTAGCGCTTGGTTCTACGGTCGCTCCCCCCAGCCAACCCCGAATGTACCCTCAGACAACGGAACTCACGTCGACCATTCTTGGGCTGGTCGCGGCCGGAATCCTTATGACGCATGTGCAGGATTTGGTCGCCCAAACCGTCATTCAGGAGGAGTCAATCCCAAAGTTAGTTGAAACTGGAGCGACCCCCTCGTCAGGCGACGGCATGTGAACTGCTCTCGGGAAGGGTGATCCCGAGCTCCTTCTGTATCGCGGCCCTGAGGAGCGGGAGGTGCCGGTAGCCGAGCAACCTCCGGAGCCGGGGCTCGATCTCGAGTAACACGGTCGCGAACCATCGGTGCTTCTGGCTCGAGGTCTTCCAGTGATCCACTCGTCCGCAGCGTTGCTCGGCCATGGCGTTGACGGATTCGAGTACGTTAGTGGTCTTCAGCGACCGGCCGACCAGAGGGAAGACCCCGAGCCGGTGGAGGGTCAAGGTCTCCTCGAACCCCTCGTTTAGACTGGCCACGGCAGACTGGTTCACCTCGCCGAGCTCGTGCTTGAGGGTTTTCAACGCCTGGGCGGCCTCCTTGTACGTGGGCCGTTGATACGCACGTTGGAGTCGCCGGCGCCAGTTCTTCTGCTCCGCCCTCGGCAGGTGCGAGATCACGTTCTCCCGTTTGTGCCACTGGCACCGTTGGATCAGCACCTGGTCCTTGAAGGCCGCGAGCACGCCGCTCCGGAGCCCCTTGGCCCCGTCGATCACCACGAGCGCTCCGGCCGACAGATCGAGACCTCGGTCCTTCAGGCCCCTGAGGAAGGACCGGATCACCACCGCGTTCTCCGTGTCGGTCTGGACGAAGCCGAGGAACACCTTGTCCCCCTCAAGCGTCACGCCGAGCGCCACCACCATCTCGTCCTCGGCGAAGCTCTTCCCGTCCAGGACGAGCGCCACCACGTCATAGACCGAGAGGTCCCGCTCCTGAAACTCCTTCAGCCTCGCGGCGGTGGCCTTCTTGAACTCCCGCGAGACCCTCGACTTCGACAGCCCGATCGCTCCGGGCACCGCCTCGACCGCCGCCTCGTAGTCTCGGCATGAGATCCCGAGCAGCACCTTCCGAAAGAGCCCCTCGTCCACCTCTCCGGCCGAGCCGTGGAGTCGCTCGTACGATGCGAGCCTCACCTCTCCGGCCCGGCCCCGCACCCGAGGTACTCGCACCGGATGCCGCTGGCCGCCCAACCTCACCGACCCGGGGTTGTGCCCGTGCCGGTATCCGCTCTCGTCGTCCCCCTTTCGGGCGTGCCGCCGCCCGGCCAGCTCCTCTACCTCTTCCTCGAGCATCCGGCTCACCTCCGCCAGTCCAAGCGGAATCAGCTGCCGGATCAGCTCCACTCGCGGGTCCAGCTCCAGCGCCTGGATCTCCTCCCAACTCATCTCGCTCGGTTCCCCAAGCCGCCGGTCCTTCTTGCCCCGCTCAACCAGCCTCGGCATCCTTCCCATCGGTGGCCTCCTTCCTCTTTTGTTGGTCCCGTGGCGTGCTCGCACACCCACGTTACCTGAGGTCGGAGGCCGCTTCAATTTCAACTAAAGATGGGACTCACTCTTCAGGAGGGCAGGGGATCGCCAACGCTCGAGGTTGGCCTTGGTAGAGAGTACGACCACGATCTCGCTCTGCGCGCCAGTGCATTGCGACTGAACGAACCGATCTCGATTGACGGCGTCCTTGATGAGGCGCCCTGGTCCGAGGCATCGCCCGTCGGGGAGTTTCTACAGACCCTTCCGATCGAAGGCGCGTCAGTGTCCGAGCACACCGACGTGCGCCTCGCATACGATGACGACGCGGTCTATATCGGTGCCATCTTGGATGACCGAAGTCCGATAACGACACGGCTGGCGCGAAGGGACGCTCGGTTGGGCGACTCCGACCTGCTCGTTGTGCTCCTGGATAGCTATCACGATCACGAGACTGCGTATCGATTCTGGACGAACCCCTCCGGGGTGAAGGGTGATGAGATCGTGACGGGCACAGGTATCGGGAATGGCATCAGAGCTGGCGATTCCTCCTGGGATCCGGTTTGGGATCTTGCGACAGCAGTCACCGAGTCCGGTTGGACTGTCGAGATGCGGATCCCATTCAGCCAGCTTCGATTCAGCCGGGATGATCGCCAGGTCTGGGGAATCCAGGTGGAACGAAATATCAACCGCAATCAGGAGAACGCGACCTTCCCGTTCACTCCCACGCTAGAGCGCTCCGGCGTTTCTCGTTTTGCTCATCTCGATGGGATTGAGGGCAGCCAGCCAGGACGAAGACTCGAGCTTCTTCCCTACGCCGTGGCTCGCGGTGAGTACCTCCAGATCGAGGCCCCGGACGGAGTGGGTTTCAGGAACCCCTATCGGAGCGGATCCGATCACTTCGGAAATATCGGGCTAGACCTGAAGTACCGGTTGAGCTCGAACGTTACGCTGGACGCGACGGTGAACCCTGACTTCGGCCAAGTGGAGCTGGACCCATCCGTGATCAACCTCACCGCATTCGAGACGCGGTACGCGGAACAGCGACCGTTCTTCGTGGAAGGTGCGGACATATTCACCTTCGGTGAGGGAGGGCCTCGCGGAAGTACAGGGTCGGGCCCGCAACTCGTGTATTCTCGTCGAATAGGGCGACCGCCTCGGGGTTCGGTACCCTCCGACGCTGTTTTCTCCAATACGCCGACGGCAACGACGATCGTGGGCGCCGCGAAGGTCACGGGTCGTGTGGGGGATGGCTGGTCACTGGGATTTCTCGAGGCGGTCACCGCGCGAGAGCGAGCGTCCTACGTAGATGGTGATCGGGCGGGGGGTGAACTGACCGTCGAACCCCCGGCGAACTACTTCGTCGGTCGGGTCCGACGCCAGATTCAAGGGGGACAGACTCGTTTCGGCATGATCGCCTCAGCGGTCAATCGCGATGCGTCAGCGACGGCGTTTGCCAGCAGCCTGCACGCGTCCGCGTACGCGGGCGGAATCGACTTTGCTCGCGAGTCAGCAGACCGAATCTGGCTCTTCAGCGGCCTGCTATCGGGTAGCTTGGTAAGAGGGGAAGCCGAGGCCATCACCCGCACCCAAGAGTCGTCGACCCGGTATTTCCAGCGGCCCGACGCGGATCACGTCGAGGTCGATCCCACCGCGACTTCACTGAGCGGTTTCTACGCGATGGGGTACGTAGGAAAGCAGGCGGGTAACTTTACGATGCGGAATGGCTTCGCTGCTGTGAGCCCCGGGTACGAGGTCAACGACCTCGGTTTTCACTCCGACGCAGACCGGCTCATTCTCGACACTCATTACCAGTACACCCAGCCCGAGCCGGGCCGATACCTTCGGTCCTGGACCTTTTTCGGGGGTCCTGACGCCGTCTGGAACTTCGCGGGCGACCGCACGTTCGCAAACGTCAACGTCATGGGCCGGATCGAGTTGCTCAACTATTGGGGAACCTCGATTCGGATCCAACATAATCCCAGGTCCTCGGACGATCGTTTTACCAGAGGCGGCCCACGCGCTCGTTCTCCGAGCCAATGGGGCGGCAATCTCAATGTGAACTCAGATGGTCGGAGAGCCGCGGTTGCTAGAGCCACCTATGCCTGGGGCTCAACTGAGGAAGGAGGCTGGAACCGCCGCGTGCAGCTCAGTCTGCGCGCCCGATTCGAGGAGACACTCCAGATCAATATTGCCCCCACCTACACCTGGTCTTTCACAGCTGCGCAATACGTGACCCAGGTAGACGCTCCTTTGGCGGAGAGGACGTTTGGAACTCGCTACGTTTTCGCTGGGATCGACCGGACGACTCTGTCCCTCGAGACTCGGGTGAACCTGACCTTCTCGCCGACCCTCTCCTTGCAGCTGTACGTGGAGCCGTTCATCTCGACCGGGGACTATGGGGCTCTGAAGGAGTTTCGGGCTCCAGGAACCTTTGATTTCTTAGAGTATGGTGAAGAGGTAGGCACCGTGGCGCGCGATGTGGAAGGACGCTACGATGTGGACCCCGACGGAGACGGTCCCGCGGCTGCGTTCCAGGTTTCGGATCCGGACTTCAGCTACCGAAGCCTCCTTGGGAACGCGGTGCTCCGATGGGAGTGGCGGCCGGGCTCAACCCTCTTCTTTGTTTGGCAGCAGAGGAGGATCAACTCGGTCACCGGGCAGGGGCAGATCGGAACACAGCCTCTGGTAGGGGCCTTTGATTTCCGCCGTGACACAGAGGAAATGTTTGCCGTCGCACCCGATAACATCTTCATGATCAAGGTGAACTATTGGCTGAATCCGTGACTCAGCTCGGAGTCCGCTCTGGTTGCGCCCTCGTGCTCATACTTGGGTTGCTTCTCGCGGGTCCCTCCCACTCCGTGGAGGGTCAACAGTTCACGATTCCGCAGCCGTTTGCCACTCCATCGAATCGGGCTCCTGCTCGCCTTGGCCCCCAGCCGCCGGGTGCGGAATTACAGTTACCCAATGGGTTCGCCGTCGATGTCTGGGCGGACGATCTGCCCTCCGCCCGGCGCATCCGTCTCGCTCCGAATGGCGACATCTTCGTGGCACAATCACGGCTGGGAGCCGTGACCGTGTTGAGAGACGCCGATCGGGACGGTGTACCTGAAACCCGGAGCACTTTCCTCGAAGGGCTCAGAGGCGTCTTCGGGATGGCCTTTCATGAGGACTTTCTCTACTTGGGGATTCCTGACCGCGTCGTTCGCGTCCCGTATTCGGCGGGCGACCTCGTAGCCCGCGGTCAGCCCGAGTTGCTGATAGAGCTTCCCGACGGGGGACACAACACGCGCAACATCGTCTTCAATCGTGCCGGAACCAAGATGTACGTTGCCGTTGGCTCGGAATCCAACAAGGATGACGGAGAGGATCCGATTCGGGCAGCGATCAACGAGTATAATCCGGATGGAAGTGGACATCGAATCTTCGCGTCCGGTCTGCGAAACCCGGTGGGACTCGCTCGGCAGCCCGGCACCGACATCATATGGACCTCCGTCAACGAGCGCGACACGCTGGGCGATGATGTCGTTCCCGACTATGTCACGTCCGTCCAAGACGGGGGATTCTATGGATGGCCCTACTCGTATCTCGGGAGCAATCCCGACCCCGAACACGTTGGAAAACGTCCGGACTTGGTCGAGCAGGCGATCGTTCCCGATGTGTGGATCACTGCACACTCCGCCGCGCTGAGCGTCACCTTCTACACGGGTAGCCAGTTCCCTGAGCGGTATCGCGGTGGGGTCTTCGTGGGCCTCCATGGCTCTTGGAATCGGGCAGAGCCGAGCGGTTACCGAGTGGGGTTCGTCCCCTTCGAGGCCGGCGAGCCGGCGGGTCCCATCGAAGACTTTCTTACCGGCTGGCTCTCGAGCGACGGAGCTAGCACGTGGGGTCGGCCTGTGGATGGCCTCGTGACCGAGGACGGATCCCTCCTCATCTCCGATGACGGAGCCGGGAAGATCTGGCGCGTCCGCTACACGGGCATGTAGTAGCGAACGTCAGATATGCCGCCACCCAAGCCGAACAAAAAATTCGACCGGTCGATCGTCGACGGGCCAATCCACCGTGCGGTGTGGAAATTGGCCTGGCCCACCATGCTCCAAAACGTGATCGGTGGACTGCAGGGGATCGTCGATCACGCGATGGTCGGAAACTTCGTTGGATATCAGGGGAACGCGGCCATCGGCGTGTCTTGGCAAATCTTCCTTGTCGTCATGGTATTCATCAGCTCTCTGTTCACGGGAATGGGGGTGTTGGTCGCGCGGTTCGCTGGCGCGAACGAACCGGACAAGGTGAACCGGACGGTCTACCAGGCGTTCATCACGGCGCTGGCGCTGGCGTTTCTCGTTCTCGCGCCAATCGGTTATTTCCTGGCACCCGCACTTCTCGAACTGATCAACGCGACCGCTGAGGTGCGGACCGAGGCACTTCCGTACCTCCGCATCATGTTCGTGTTCAGCTTCGGTATGTTGATGTTTTTTATGCTAGGCGGTGCGCTCAGGTCGGCCGGCGATGCGAAGACACCGCTGCGGTTAGGCATTTCGCTGACGATCCTCAATTTGATCCTGAACGTGGTGTTCATCCGCGGTCTGGGACCCATTCCGGGGTTCGGTACGATGGGAGCGGCCATGGGCACGACGCTGGCGGCAGGGGTGGTCACCCTCTTCGCCCTCCACCGCCTCCTCACTCAACGTTGGGTTGTCGCCTTCCATCAGGGGATGAGCTTTCGCCCAGACTTCGAGATTATTCGATCGCTCTTTCGATTCGGTATTCCCACCGGGATTCAAGGTGTGGCGATGAACATCGGTGGTGTAGTGATGCTCGGGTTCGTTGGTTCGTTGGCGCTCAGCGGTCAGGCCCAGGCGGCGTATACCGTCGGGTACACTCAGCTCTTTTCACTGATCACTTGGACCTCGGTGGGGCTCATGGGTGCTGCCGCTGCAATTGCCGGCCAAAACTTGGGTGCAGGATATCCCGAGCGCTCGATCAAGGGCGTGCACGTGGCCACGTATATCGGTCTAGGGGTTGCGGTGGTCGTCGGAACGCTCTTCCTGTCGGTCCCGCGGGTGCTCCTTTCCATCTTCGGAATGAATGATCCGGTGGTTTACGAATTGACTGTTGAGCTACTCGCCTACCTCAGTGTCTCCGGCCTGTTCATCACTGCTGCGCTCGCCTACACCGGAGGTCTCCAAGGGACGGGTGACACCAAGAGCCCGCTCTACATATCGCTCATCTCCCAGCTTGCGATTCCGATCGGAATATGCACGGTGGTCCAGGCCACACGCGGGCTAACCGCAAGCGATATCTGGCTAGCGATCGTGGTCGGTCACATGGCCCGGGCTACGATGAGCATGGTACGGTTCCGTCAGGCGAAGTGGCGTGATATCAAGGTAGAAATCGGCCCAGCTCGCGCATAGGATCGACCTGAGGTGGCTATCAACGTCCTGAGCCGCTTCCTTCCGGATTCCGGACAACCGCGTCGAAAGGAGCTCACTCGACTCCTATCGATGATGGGCCTGTATTTCCTGGTACTCATCGCGGTTGGGATCCTAAGGCCGATCAAGAACGCCCTCGCCCTAGACGGCCTCGCTGAGGGCGATTTCTACCAGGTATACCTCGTTAGCGCAGGGGTCATCCTTTTCGCGCCAACCTTCAACTATCTCGCGGACCGGATACCTTGGCGCACTCTCATCCCTGCCACCGCCGCGTTCTTCGCCTTAAACCTGATCGTGTTCAGGGCCATCTACTCGGAGGGTAGCGCCACCCTCGGAATGGTATTCTACGGTTGGTACGATCTGTTTGCCGCAGCTCTGGTCACTCAGTTCTTCATGGCAGTGCAGATCTTCATTTAACGCGCGCGACGCAAAATCCGCGGTGCCTCTCGTGATCGCAGCGGGCTCGCTTGGGGTCGTTGTGGGCGGAATCACAACGGGACTCCTAGCTCAGACGATCGGTACACCCAACCTGCTGCTCGTAGCCGCTCTGTTTGTCGGAATCTTTGCCTTGGCCCTTCCCTTCGTGTGGACAGGGTATCCACCGGTCCGGCGTCCGGGGCGGAAGGTTGGCGCGGGCAGCGGAGGCCCATGGAGCGATTTCGTTCGAGTGTTCTCGAATCGCCACATTCGGCTGATTGCGGGGCTCGTTCTCGTAACCGTCGTTGTGAAGCAGGTTGTGGACTACGAGTTCAACGAGGCGGTCGCCGCATTCGCCGGTGACGACCGGGACGCGATAACCTCCTTTCAAGGCTACGTCTTCGGTGCGAAGGATGCACTTCCCCTCCTAGTCCTGTTGCCACTCGGGCCCCTGTTGAAGCGATGGGGGGTCGGATTGGCGGTTCTGATGCTCCCGGTCGCCATGTTGGGCTTCACTGCCGTCCTGGCGGCGGCGTTTAGTATCTGGACGGCGACTCTTGCAAAGGCTGGAGACTCCATGTTCCGCTACTCTGCTGAGCGCACCGCACGGGAGGTCCTCTACGTTCCGGTTCCGACAGAGCTCAAGCTCAAGGCTAAGGCCTATATCGACGTAGCTGTGGAGAAGGGCTTCGGGAAAGCCCTCACGGGCCTCCTCATCTTCGCGTTGCTGGGTTTCGGTGACTACAGAAGGATCACCTGGATGGCTGTGGGACTCTCCATCGTCTGGTGCATCATGGCGGTGGCAGCGAAGCGGCAATACGTGACCGCACTCGCAGAGTCGATTCGAGGCAGATTCGCGAACCTCGAAGGAGGACTCGCTACGCTGACAGAGCGGAGCACCCTTGCGATGGTCGAGGACGCTCTTCGAGGCGATCCCGTCGACGTGAGCTTCGGACTCGACCTGGTCGAGCAGGCTGGACACGTGGACGCGAAACACCTGGCGGACGAGATGGAACTCCTGCTGGATCACCCGGAACCGCAGGTCCGGATACGTGTCCTCCGCCTGTTGAAGCGCTTTCCAAATCTGGTCTCCGCCGGGCACCTCCGAGGCTGCCTCACCGACACGAGTCCGCAGGTCCGTGAAGAAGCCGTCGGCGCGCTAGCGGCGGAGCGACCGAACGATGCCGATGCCGAGCGCGTTTTCGAGGAGCTGCTTTCCGCTCCAGAAGACGGCGTCCGTGTGGCGGCCCTCTCGTGGCTCGTGAGCGATGCGTCGAGCGACCCTCTTTCCCGCCGTATTGGATCCCAACATGTGGGGCATCTGCTCGCGGGAGGAGAACACGGGAGGCCCTCGGACGCGGCGCTGGAAACGATGGCCGCTCCGATTCGATGCGAGCTGGCCCTCACGGCGGGTCTCCTCGAACCCGGGCCACTCCCGGACGGGATCCTGGGCAGACTTCTGGAAGACGACGATCCTCGCGTGGTTGAGGCCGCGGTCCGGAGCGCGGGCCTGATCGGATCCAGCAATATCCAATCAACGCTCATCTCCAAGCTGGCTGATCCCTCTCATCGCGAGGCCGTTAGAGAGGCCCTCGCTGCCATTGGTGTGGACGTCATCGACCTATGCGCAGCCCGGCTGCACGATCCGGGCGAAAGGCCCGAGGTGTCCCGAAACATTCCGCCCGTCTTGGCCCGGATCCGCCACCCCCGTGCGGTCACGGTGTTGCTGGCCACTGTGGCCGACCGCCGCGCGGATCGCGAAACTCGGTTTCAGGCAGTGAAGGCGCTGAACAAGCTCCGGGCAGGGAACGGCCGGCCGCTTGACTTTGATGCGGAGATCGTGCTGTCTGCGACCGCAGCCGAAGTCGAAGAGGCAGTTCGGTACGCCGACTTCTCCACGTCCCTGGATCGTGCGGGCATCCCCACACCGGGGATCGAGCTCCTAAAGGCAGCGATCGAGGAATCGTGGGAGGACCGTCGGGAAGTGGTGTTTCGGTTGCTTGGGCTGGTCTATCCTCGGGCCGAAGTGTACCGTTCGCACTCTACGCTGACCCGGACCGATGAGCGGGCCCAGGCCAACGCGCTCGAATGGATGGAACGGACTCTCGGACACGGGTTGTTCCAGAGCGTCCTCCCCGTCCTGGTACGTGAGACGGAAAGCGGCTCGGCCCCAGATCCAGTCGACTTGAAAGCGATCTTGGAAGAGCTCTGCGAGGATTCTGAGGCGTGGGTCTCGTCAGTGGCCGCCAGTAGCAGAGCAGCAGGACTAGCGGACTCAGAGCCGGGAGCGAAGGATCACATGGACCTGATCGAAAAGACGTTCCTGCTCCAGAAGGTAGATCTTCTTGAGGGGGCTCGAAGCTCACACCTGGGATTGTTAGCGTCGATCGCGGACGAGCTGGAGGTTGAAAGCGACGAGGTGCTTCTTCACCAGGGCGAGCCCCATGACTCCCTTTATGTGATCGCTCGTGGGGCAGTGGAACTCAGCGGGGTTGCGGACCAGACACTCGTCGCCGGTGAGAACACACCCTTCGGAACGTGGTCGCTCATCGATTCCGATCCGAGCGTTGTGGGGGCGAGAGCGATTGAGGCCACTCGACTGATCCGCATCACTAGAGCCGACTTCCAGGATCTTCTCGCCGATCATCCGGAACTTGCAACCGGTATCCTCCAGGGGTTGGCACGGAGGGTTCGATCGCTCGTAGCGTAGCCGCGCAAAGGCTTGGCGACGGGTGATGTGGCGAGTGAGACGACGGGGCCTGCACATGGAGCCAATCGATGCCTGAAGATGGCAGGGACACGATCCTGATCGTCGATGATGAGGAGATGGTCGTTCGCTCCCTTGAAGGATTTTTGACTCTAGAGACCTCCTATCGGGTTCTTACTTTTCTGTCCCCGATCGAGGCCCTTGAGGCCATTGACGAAGAGGACACGATCCGCGTCGTCGTCGCGGACTTCATGATGCCGGAGATGGACGGGATTTCTTTCCTAAAGGAAGTCCGTAGTCGCCAGCCAGAGGCGACCCGACTGCTGCTCACTGGTTACGCGGACAAAGAGAATGCAATCCGAGCCATCAACGAAGCGGGACTCTACTACTACCTAGAAAAGCCCTGGGACAACGAACACTTCAAGCTGCTGATCCGAAATGGCGCAGAGCGGTCAGCCCTCTTCGACGAGCTGTCTTCCCGCGTAAGTGCGCTGGAGGCCGCCCACGGGGAGCTTGCGGGATTTCGCGAGAAGTTGGTCAAGGCCTTCTTGTGATCGCTCGATCGGCCGAGACTGCGGAAGCGGAGGTCCTCGCCCGGCGCCTGGACGAGGTGAATGAGGAGCTGGAATCAGTTCAGAGAGAATTGGACGAAGTTCGGGCAAAGGAGCTCAAGGCGCGCGCGGATTTGGTGCGAACGGCTCAACTCGCCACGCTTGGCAATCTGGTCCGCGGCGTTGCACACGAGATCAACACGCCCCTAGGAGCGCTCACGAGCAATCACGATGTGACGCGGCGAGCACTGGATCGACTCCAGTTGATTCTCGAAGACGAGAAGGTCACAGAGGACGAGCTCGGAGAGGTGCGGAGAATCGTCCGCGCTGTGACCGGAGTCCAAGAAACAAACGCCATGGCGGTCGAGAGGATGAAACACGTTGTGGGTTCGCTTCGGACGTTCGGCCGGCCCGACCGCTCCGAAATAGACCGTGTGGACCTTGTAGAGTCGTTGCAAGGAACCCTCAATCTCCTAAAGCATGAGCTTGGGAGTGCGATCAAGGTCGAGCGGGATTTCGAAGAGCTTCCACTCGTCGAGTGTTACGCTCAGCAGGTAAACCAAGTGTTTATGAATCTCATGATGAATGCGGTTCAGGCGATGCCCGGCGGTGGCACGCTGACGCTGCGCGCGCGCTCGAGTGAAGAACGCGCGTTGCTCGAAGTCGAGGACACTGGGAGCGGCATCCCAGAGGAAAACCTCGAGCGTATATTCGAGCCCGGGTTCACCACCAAGGGCGCCCGGGTCGGCATGGGCCTAGGACTCATCATCTGCAGCGAGATCGTCGACCGACATGGTGGCGATATTTCGGTGAGGAGCGAGGTAGGTGTGGGCACGACTTTCACCCTTTCGCTCCCGCTCTTACTTCCGGTGGCCAGGGGACCGGAACAGAGTTAGAACGAGCGGGCAGCCACACGGCCAACGAGCGACAGACAGCCAGGAGGGCGCGATGACAGGTCTGAGGCGGATTACACTCCTCGCGATGTCGGTACTCCCGCTGGTCCCCGATGCCCTGCGGGGGCAGGATCTCAACATCGTCCTCCCGGTTGACTCGATTGAGTACCTGCTATCTGAAGCTCCCTTCGAGTTGCCGGATGCGCTGGTTGGGACCCGCTTCGAAGGGGACCGCACCCAGCAGGTCAGCCTCTCCTTTGAAGACGAGACGCTGGTTCTCACCAAATGGGCGCCCGCTCCAAGGGGTGGGGAAGAGTTCAATAACAACCCACGCTACGAGATCGCAGCGTACGAGTTACAAAAGCTCTTCCTGGAAGACTCGGAGTACGTTGTGCCACCCACGGTGCCACGGGCCGTGTCGCTCTCTTGGTATCAAACCTTGGACGATCGTGTGGATCCCACCTTTCGCGATACGAACTCGGTGCTGGTGGTGCTCCAGTCCTTCATATACGGGGTGACAGGCGAGGGTGTATTCGACCTCGAGCGATTCGCCTCAGATCCCGCTTATGCGCGGAACTGGGCGAACGCAAATCTCTTAACGCATTTCATCTTCCACAGCGATTCGAACGAGGGAAATCTGCTGATCTCTACCTTCCCTTTCAATCCGCGGATCTTCTCGGTCGACAACGGTGTGGCCTTTGGAAGCGAGGAGAGCAACCGTGGGACCCGCTGGAGGAACCTCCCGAGGGGGGCGTCTGCCATGCCACTGGCGGCGGTGTCCAACAGCTCGCGTACCGTACTGGCTATCTCTAGCCGCTACAAGCGATTGGGAGATTTCCCAATGGTTGACGTCTCTGTTTTGGTGCCTCCACCGTTAGGGGCATGGAGACGCGGAAGCAGCAGTTCAAGTCGGCGGTGAGCGATGCGATCGTTCACCTCCAGGGAAGCGAAGAGGCGCTCGCGCCATTCGGCTGGACGGGAGAAAAGGCCGGGTGGATCGCGTTCGTCTGCCTCCACAGCGGCGCGTTCACCCGCGTCCAGTGCGCGCGATTCCTCGATGCACACCCGGAACAGGTGCGGCGCGTCGTCCACGCGCTGATCGCGCAGGGGCCTGGCCGCCGAGGACACCGTGCCCGGCATCCGGGGGATCGGCCGCGTGTGCCGCATCTTCTCCCGGCGGATCTACCGGGCCATCGGAGCCGAGCACATCCGCCACCGCCGCGACGCCTCGCCCGCCGTACTCATGCGGCGCCTGCTCTCGCTCGACTACGTGATCGAGCATCCCGGCTTGCCTTGGCTGGCCACCGAATCCGAGAAAGTCGCCGCGTTCGAGGCCCTCGGCATCGAACACGGGCTGCTGCCCGTCCGGGTTTACCGGGGTGCCGCCGGTGCGACTCGGCGCTACTTCCCGGTAAAGCTGCCCGTCGCGCTGGACGCCGAGAGCGCCGTCTTCGTCTACGCCGATCCCGGCCACGCGACCGCGACCGCGCTTCACTCCTGGGGTGCGGCGCACCGCGGGCTCTGGCACGCGCTTGGGAGACGAGGCCGATCCGTCGAGGTTGTCGCGGTCGGTCGCCCCTCGAGAGAGCTTGAGCGGGCACGGCGAGTCATGCGCCACTGGGCCGAGCCCTCCGGTCCAGCCGAACTCGACCCCCAGGTTCGCAAGGAGCTCGCCCGGATCGAGGAGGCCATTCTCGCGGGCGCGGTCCCGATCCTGGAGAAGTACGGCGGTCTCCAGGCCGCCATGAAGCGCAGCGTGGCGCTGGAGAAACAGGCCCGACGGCAGGCCGCCCGCGCCTCAATCCGCCGCGGCAGCACATGGCGGACCGCGCGCCTCGCCGGAGCTTGCTACCGATGAGCGGCGCGCGACTTACGGCCGCACTGGAGTGCGCAAACGACGCGGGGGTACGATTCACACTTCGGCGCCCCGGCGATTCACACGGAGCTTCCCGCCTATCCGCTGGCGCGGCAGCGTCTTGCGCTTCCGCGGACAGGCCGGCCAGCGCTGTACGGGCGGCACCGGCCGTGGCACAACCGCAAGAGCGCCAGCGACATGCGGAATCGGCGGCGTGCCCATCACAGGCGCGATTTCGTGTCCGGCCGCCCCCAAAGTGCCCCGGACACTCGTGGATCGGCACCGGGCGCACCGATTCGGGTCCGGGCCAACGCCTTTCGAGCGGCTGAACAGGGCGCAGGGCCGGCCGAGCCGCGACTGGCGGAGAAGCCCCGCCGACGCGACGTTTCAAACGCGCAGATCGTGCAGTCCATCATCGAAAAAGGAATCGAATGATGGCACGCACGAAACGAGTCCGGCGCAGCTATGGCGCCGGAGAATGGGGCCGGAACCGGGTGAGGGTGTTTCCCGATCCCAAGACCGGCTTGTACCAGATCGAGTGGCGAGAGAACGGGCGCAGGCTCACAAGGTCGCTGCAACACCGCGACTGGAGGCAGGCGAAGACGCAGGCGGACGAGTTCGCTGCGGGATTCGCCGGGCCGGAGCTGAACGGCAAGAAGAACGCCGAGCCCGAGCCGCTCACGCTGGGAACGCTTTTTGACATCTACGGTGAAGAGGTGACGCCCACCAAGGCCGAGCAGACACGGCGGCGCGACAGGACCGCGACGAGGATGTTCCTCCAGTTCTTCGGACGGGACCGAGACCCGGCAACGCTCTCCCAGCGCGACTGGGACCGATTCATCGGCGCGCGGCGCGCGGGAAGGATCGGCATCTCGGGCAAGCCCGTGTCCAACAGGACGATCGAGTGGGACCTGACGTTCCTGATGGCGGTTCTCAACTGGGCCACGAGGTCGAAGGACGAAGGGGGCCGCCCGATGCTCGACAGGAATCCGCTCAAGGGCCTCAGGAAGCCCAGGGAGAAGAACCCCACACGGGTCGTCCTCACCGAAGAGGAGTACCAAGCACTGTTGCAGGTGTCCCGGGAGGTGGACTGGCGATTCCATGTCGCCCTCGTGCTCGCGCACGAGACCGGGCACCGCATCGGAGCCATCCGCAAGCTCCGGTGGTCCGACATCGAATTCGAGGCCGAAGCGGTGCGGTGGCGGGCGAAGCACGAGAAGACGGGCTACGAGCACCGGACGCCCGTGACCGACGAGGCGTTGGCCGCTTTGGAGGAGGCGCGAGCGATGAGCGCCGGGACCGGCGACGGGCCGGTGCTGCCCGCCCCGACGGATGCCTCGCGGTGCGTGGGCCGGTCGCTGCCGAGCTTCTGGTGGCAGAGAGCCCAGACGCTCGCGGCGCTGGAACCGAAGCGGGGCCGAGGCTGGCACTCGCTGAGGCGGAAATTCGCCTCCGACCTCATGGACCAGCCGCTCAAGGTGCTCTGCGAACTCGGAGGCTGGAAGACGGCCAAGACCGTCCTTCAGTGCTACCAGCGGGCGGACGAGGGACAACTCAGGCAGGCGCTCGCGAACCGCCGGAGAGTTCGGGCCTGATTCCCAATCGGCGGGAACCGATTGGCGGGAATCGGGCCAGAGAATC
This sequence comes from Longimicrobiales bacterium, assembly GCA_965215925.1. GTDB lineage: Bacteria > Gemmatimonadota > Gemmatimonadetes > Longimicrobiales > Gaopeijiaceae > JAAXGI01. The sequence continues at coordinate 390,229 of CBDCEQ010000003.1, forward strand.
CCGTAAGTTCAATGATCACAACAGATTCGCGCCGGAATGCGCATGCTGGCCCAGTGGGAGATCGTGAACAGTGAGCTGGTCCGCGTGGATCCGACGGAAAACCTGCGCCCGCGGAGAGGTGTACGGGAGGAGGACGGCGTGATCCAAATCGGTCTGACGGAAGAGGAGATCGATGACGTATGGAATCGGATCGAGGACTTTGTGAACGATGCAGATCGCGGCCGCTTCGGCACGTTCTAATCTGGGTAGCTGCCAGCGGCGGGCTCAAACAGTGAAATCGATGTCCGGATTCTCTCTCAGTCCGTCGATAAGAATCCTCACGATTGCCCCGGCCCTTATAGCGTTTTCGCCATTCGGCGTTTGTAGCCAGACTCAGGTCGATGGAGAGTACGGCCTCTGGGTAACCGACAATGCCGGAGAGCTGGGTGTGGCTTGGTTAACATCCGGCGCCGAAGAAGGCTTCGTAGAAGTCTTGTCAGGCGAACGATCGCTCTACCGGGTCGAAACGCCCCTGGGTGGAGCGCACTCCGCGACTTTTCCCCGGCCGGAGGGAGACTCAGTCCTTCTCCGATACGGTGTGCGCGGAGCCGAGGACCCCCATACGACCGTCATCTATTTGCAAGAGGACCGGCCCCCCGACTCGGGAGTTGAGCTCGAAGTGGACTCCCTGTTCGTTGTGGGAGACGTCCACGGTGAATACGACCGGCTTCGCGGGCTTCTCGAGAATGCCGGTCTCATCGATCAGTTCGGAGTGTGGACCGGCGGCCGGAAACAGCTCGTTTTCCTTGGAGACGTTTTCGACAGAGGTGCGGATGTGACTCGAACGCTCTGGTTCCTCTATTCCCTCGAGCGGCAAGCGCGAGCATCCGGTGGCGGCGCGCACCTGGTGCTCGGGAACCACGAGACCATGATCTTCACGCACGATGTCCGATACGTGTCCGACAAGGAGCAGCTGATTGCCCGCCTGCACGGCGTTTCCTATCCGGAGATGTTCGACATTCGTCAATCCGTGTTGGGCCGCTGGATGGCAAGCCGGCCCGGAGCGATGAGGGTCGATGACGTACTCCTCGCGCATGGGGGCATCGTCCCTGAAGTCGGGCTAGGCTCGGTCGAGGCGATTAACGATTCGCTCCGGACGTTCCTAGCGGAGGACTTGTTTTACTTGTGGGCGGACACGACCGTGGCTTTGGTCACGGACTCGGTCACCGCGGACGAGGTGGTCGATCTGTATTCTCGCGTGATCTTGATGGACTCGGCCGCCGTCGCCCGACGGGCCAGGCTGATCTTTGACGAGCGGAGTATCCTTTGGTTCCGCGGATACGTAGAAACGGACACTCTGGCGGCGGAGTTGGACCGGGTGCTCGAGGACTATGGGGCCGAGTTGCATGTCGTCGCCCACACGCCAGTGCCATCGATAGGATCTCGGTACGATGGCAAACTCATCGCTGTGGACCTGCTCGATCCCGCTGCGGAGATGTTATTGCTCGTGCGGGAGACTGACGGAGAATACGAACGACTGAGGCTCGGGCTGGAAGGACCCCCCGAGGCGATCTAGCTGCTCGTGCGTCTGAGCCAGACGGGGGTGCGCCTGCGGGTCTCACAACCCCCGTTATCGTGTCCGGCTTCCTCCGCCAAGGACGAGGCCAATGGCGAGCGTCTGCCGATCGCCCAAGGACGCTGCGCCTCGAATCACGAGGTTCCGTCCACGATCAAGCGAGAGGTCGAGACCGATATCGAGTGCCGGATCGACTTCGAATTCGTCCCCCTCGAAGTCATCCCCAAGCCTGAGGTCAGCCGCAAGACCCGCAGAGATGTAGGGCGCCATCCAGACCGATCCTGAACTCCACACGACCCCGGCTGTCAGTCCCACGGGGACTGTGATTAGAACGTAGTCCCCGACCCCGACCCCTGCGCCCGCTTGCCAGTCGAGGTCGATGGGCATGCCCTCTCGACCGCGGGTCAGGGGGGCCTGCACGTCGATTCCTCCGAACGCCGCGTTCTTATCCCCTGCGCCGGTTCCGAACCCGCCTCGTAGGCGGAGCGAACGTGGAAGGCCTGGCGGTGCCCAGGTAGCGAGGACCGCCTGGTCGTCTCCCGGGATGACGTCCGCCTGAACGAAGTGGATCCCCAGGCCGCCAGGCCCGTTCGGCGAGATCAGCCGTGGCGAGTCAGGCGCGAGCTGAGCGCTCGCGCCAACTGGGAACGCGCAGAAGAGCGTGAGGACAAGAATACATCGACGCATCAAGAATCCTTTTTGGTTCAGTCCCAGGTCCGTTGCTCCCGCTTCAATTGGGAGCATGCACGCCGGGGGCATCGTAGCTCTGGTTCCGCCCGATCACCTGGCCATGCAGATCGAGCCCGGAGTTGTCATGAGGTGCAACCCACTGTCGGATTGATCCGGGGAACGGCTCGGTTCGCCCCCGCTTTCCTAGTGGGTCCGTATACCAGACGCTCGGTCCATCCGCATTTCGAACGCTATTTCCGTTGATGTCCACGAAACGTCGGACGCCCTTGAAGGGCGATCGAGGATCATCCCACGCGAAGGCACCAGTCGGGACGCCTTCACACCGATCTCGCCCCGTGATCCCGGCCCGATCGCAGAGATCGATCGGCCGGCTCATCGAGCGCTCAGCGGCCGAGTCGAAATAGCGGCTGGGATCCTGTACCTGATAGTAGGGATTAAAGGACACCAGTGTTCGTCCGGATTCGGTCCGAAGCCTCCCGCTGACCTCCCAACTCTCTCGCAGAGCCGAATCGAATCGAGGATTCTGCCGAAAGATGTGCTCCTGAACGCAGGCGGATTCCGGTAGGGCCCGTTTTCCCCCGCCATCTGGAGAGTTTGCGGGCACAGGAGTCCCCGCCCTGATATCTCGGTCTCGGTTGCAACCAACCACCAACTCTCCCGCGGTCCCGATGGGGGTTAGAAACGTCGTGCTAAAACCGGTCCCGTCAGAGCAACGAATGTGGTAGACGAGTTCATGCAGATTGTTTGTGAACGCGTCCGGCGAGTGCGTGCCCTGATGAAGCTTGGTAAGGACGTCGCATCGAATCAGAATCGCCGCGGATCCACCGTCTCCCACCTGCATCTCCATGTCATTTTGCCACTCGACTTTGTGTCCCACGTGGTCTTCGTTCCGGACGGCCCCGAACCCGCTCGCCAAAAGGTGTTCGTTCGCGTATCCGAACGGGATCGGGCCTACCACATTGCTCAAGTCCGACCCGGACGGATCTCGTCCATGCTCGTGGCCGAAGGTACAGCCGGATGATGGATCGACGGGTGGGTGCCAAGTCGGATAGGCGAGTTGGTCTGGTCCGACCGCCAAATACTGATCGTGGGCGGACTGGGGGCAAGTATCGGCACCACTAGGGGTCCAAAGGCCGTAGGCGGTTCCATTTCCGATCGGATCTTGGGGGACGCTAGGGCCGGTTCCATCACCGACGTCACAGCCTGCGACGACGCATAGGAGCGTTACAACAAGTAGGGGGCCCCGAGTAGAACCATTTCTCATTTTTGGGTTTCCCTCGAGCTGGACGGCCTGACCGCCTTGGGCAAACGCAACGACTCAGCTCTGGCGGAGGTGAATAGAGAGACGGATCGTGCTGAGGCCCACCCGGCGAGCGACAATGTCCTCCTCATTCTTCAACGATCCGAATGACGACGCATCGAGAACCAACTGACTCCCGATGATCCAGCTCCCCGTCACAGGGAGATCCCATCCCGCTCCGACGCTGATTCTCGGGGCATCGTAGCGGAAACCGCCGGCCCGATACCCTGACCAACCGAACCCGCCGAGGAGGTACAGGCCGCGCCCCACGAGGGGAGAAAGCTGCGCGACAACTCCGACGCGATAGACCTTCTCTCTCTCGCCGTCGTCATCATGGCTCCAACCCCCCCCCTCAACACCCACACGAAGATTCTCAGAGGCGTGAGCCCCGACGGATACGTTGGCCGAAGGGCCAAGGTCACGTTTGGGCTGACAGATGTCGCACGTCAGCCGGGTACCGCCTCCGCCGACCGAGACTCCCCACCATAGGGATCGGCTTCCACCCGCGTCGCGAGTCTGGTCAGGGTTCTGGGCAGTGAGTGGGGAAGCGCCCATCGGGGTAGCTGTCAGGAGGAGCGCGGTGCATAACAAAAGTTGGCCGTACGAGAGAAAACGGGAGGGTTCAGACATAGGATCTCGTCTGGGGTGCGAAACAGAGCTGAAAGCCCTGTCCACGCAGATGGCCGCAAGCTTTGTGCCCAGGCCAAGGCCTTGGTGAAACGATGTGGGGCTCGCTAGAAACCCGAATGCGAAGTTTCGATTCAGAGGTTTTGTGCTGAACGTCAAACGGTTGCTGTGAAGCGGTTTACGGCGGGTGCTGTCGGGCAGTGGTCTCGGGAAATGGGTCGGCCGTAAGGTCAAGCTAGGGACGGATGGCTGGCCCCGAAAAACGTACCGATGTGCGCTCGCAGAGGAAAAAAATCCCGAATTAAACAAGCCACCAAGAAAACGGGCCCGGCCGTGGGTTGGCCGAGCCCGTCATCGTCAATCGTGGGTCGTCTTGTCGGTCACTCCTCGACCGCGAAGCAGTAGAAGAGCCCGTCGCCCCCCGTCCCTCGGAGATCTTCCTGGCCACACCCCTGCGTCCCGTGGGCGGAGTTCCACGACTCAGGGTTCGCCCCTCCACCAGTTCGATCGAAATGCCCAACCAGAGCGCTTCCCGCGCCACTGCTTGTCCAGTTTCCGCACGTCGTATCGTCCGTTCCCGGCGCCAGCGTACCGTCTAGCTGTGCCCCCGTGAGGACGTCATGCCGGTTCGGGGTGTCCCCACGACCGTTGATGATATTCCCCTTTTCACTCAGCTGGGTCTCTTTCGTGAGGTTGTTTTCTCCGTGAAGCTGATCGACGTCCCTCGCGATCATCACCCCCTCGTAATTGTACCATGGGCCGTCGCCGATCCTATCCCGCGCGTTGATCGGTGGCTGACCGCTCATCGCGCGCTGGCTAAGGTAGGCACGCCAAGTCTTGTCTCCTTGCCCGATGCCGTAGGCGAGGTGCTCACACCAGGCATCCGCACCATCTAGGCCTCCGAGATCAGCGCCATTGCCCGGTCCCGCGTTGGTCATGAAAAAGTTCATCGAAGCATCCTGAGCATCGATGGGTCCCGCGACAGCGGCGGCAAACAAGAGTGTCGCCGCGAGGGCTGATATGAAGCGAGTCATGGATCCTGCCTCCTGTGTAGTGTGCGTGCCCGTGGCTTTACGGGCGCTGAAATCGAGATCAAAGCGGGACCGCATCTTAACCGGCGAGATCCGCTAAGGCGAGCAGCGACGTGAGGCTCTCCGTCACAAGTTCGGGGACTCATGCGTTTCCCCTTGAGTCTGCGCCCAGTCGCTCGTCGCAACTCCATCGCTCACCGCAAATCTCCACGTATCGCAACAAGAGGGCCCCCGCATGAAGCCAGATTCCTTTTCGCATCTCAGGCGTCCATCTCTCCCAATCCAGGCTCCTTGCGGGGGAAGAACAGCGGTCGTCCTGGCGCTCCTGGCGATTCTTGCTTCGGGCTGTAGCGAGCCCATCGGACCCGGCACCGATTCTTCCCCGTCCACTATCCACGAGCTACCCAGGCCACTAAGTGGACCAGAGGTCGCGGCGATCAGCGCAAACAACGAATTCGGGTTCGATCTAATGCGCGAGGTCGCCTCGGCGGATCCAAGTGCCGATGTCTTTCTTTCACCCCTTAGCGCCTCGATGGCCCTGGCGATGACGATGAATGGGGCGGCCGGCGGGACCTTCGACGCGATACGTGGCTCGCTTCGATTCGGTGCTGTTAGCGAGCCCGAGATCAACTCGGCCTATCGAGGGCTCTTGGATCTGCTGACAGGACTCGATGGTGACGTCGACCTCGCCATCGGCAATGCGATATGGTACCGGGATGACCTGACTGCTCGGACGGATTTCCGGGCGCGGGTGGAGACTTCCTTCGGCGCGAGGGTGCAGGGGCTCGATTTCGGCGCACCCGGCGCAGCGGGAATCATCAATGATTGGGCAAGCGAATCGACCCGCGGCAGAATCGAAAAGATGGTCGAGCCGCCGGTTCCTGGAAACGTTCTCGCCTACCTAATGAATGCGGTCTACTTCAAGGCCGGCTGGACGCAGCCGTTCGATCCCGATCTTACCTCCGACGCCCTCTTCCACCTCTCCGACGGTTCGTCGAAACCCGTCCAACTAATGATGCGAGATGACACGCTTCGCTACGGTGTCGGCGCAGACTACACCGCGGTCGACCTCCCCTACGCGGGGCAGGCTTTCTCCATGACGATCCTTCTTCCCGACTTTGGCACAGACCTCAGCGAGATCGTGGAGCGCATGGATCCGGAGGAATGGGGGGCGCTCACAGCTGACCTTGAGACCACCAGGGTCCAGCTCTTTCTTCCCAGATTCGAACTAGAATGGGAGGGCTCCTTCAATGATGCACTCGCCGCAATGGGGATGGGGATCGCATTCGAGCCCGGATCCGCCGACCTCTCGCGCCTCTTCGAGTCCGGGCAGGGGTGGATCGACCAGGTAAAGCAGAAGAGTTTCGTCCGAGTGGACGAGGAGGGAACCGAGGCGGCGGCCGTAACCTCGGTGGTAATCATCGATTCCGCGCCGCCTCAGGTGAGGGCAGATCGCCCATTCCTATTCGTGATCCGGGAGCGACTTTCGGGTACGGTCCTCTTCCTCGGTGCGATCCGAGAGGCTCCTCGAGACTGACGGAGAGGCGGTTGAGCGAGGGGCCCGAATCCCCCGTCGACCCAGGCTAGGGTTCGGAGACTGTCCGGCGCGCCTCGTTAACCACGACACTGAGCGGGCGATTCCCCGCATTGCGGATCTGGAAAGGGCTTCCGGGGTCGCGCCAGGCCCAGTCCCCCATTTCGGTCAACTCACCCGTGATCCCGTCTTCACGGGTTACGTGCGTGACGCCGTCGGATACCTGCACCACCACCGTTGGGTTTAGGTGCCTCTGGGGCGCAGTCATTTCGCCGGGGGCTAGGTCGATCCGATAGGACCGAAACCACTCGTTCTCCAACTGCGGCTCGCCAACCATCCCATCAGGCCGGTCTCCTGATCCGGAAATGGCCGGGCCGTAGTTCGTGAGGGCTATGATCCTGAGGAGATGCGGCCCCGGATTGCTGACTTGGTGTGTGAAGTTTTCAGTCACATAGTCGGTGTTGCTGGACACCGACCCTCCGCGGGGCCCGTCTCCGCTGCTGATAAAAGTCAACATGATGGCCGCGTCGTGCTCATGCGCGAGCGAGGTGTCTCCCGGGTTTATCTGAACGTCGAGCAGATAGACGTCGCCGTCTCGGTGCACGGTTCGATGCCGGGGCTCCATCCGAATATTCACGACCCGGCCATCGAATTCCTCTTCGGCCTGGGCCTCGAGATTCGCGCCAATGAGGAGGGTTGCCGACGCGAGAAGTGTGAAGCCGACTCCCCGCCCCGTGGCAGAGCTCTGAACGTGACTTCTCCGCATAGTCTCGATCCCCGTGGCTAATCCTTCGTATGGGTCGGGGCTGGACTCCCCCCGGCTGTCGGAGGCCCATGATAAGACCCTATACTTGTGTCTCGCCACCCCGACACGGACCGACAAGGGATGAGGAAAAGGAGGCCAAGGATGCGAAGGATCCTGCGAACCGTGTGGGTGTTCGGCCTACTATCGGCTCCATGCGATGCCGTGGTCGCGCAGGACAACTTCCCTCGTGTGGCGCCCGCTGAAGTGGGCCTGTCTGGGGAGCGACTGGAACGCGTGACAAGCCTTTTGAATCGCTTTGTCGACGACGAGAAGATCGCGGGTGCGGTCGCTGGCGTGGCGCGCCACGGAAGACTCGCCTACTTGGAGGCGGTTGGATACCAGAATCTCCAGACGCAGACAGCTATGACAGAAGCATCTCTCTTCCGGATCTATTCGATGACCAAGGCCGTTACCGCGGTCGCTGTGATGATGCTCGAAGAGGAGGGACGATTCGAGTTGGACGACCCGGTCGCGATGTACCTCCCCGATTTCGATAGGGTCATGGTCGCGGAGTCACAATCCGATCCGGGTCGGCCACCCCAGCGTCCGGTCACAGTTCGTGATCTTCTCCTTCACACATCAGGTCTTAGTCACCGTGGGTCGGAGCTCTATCAAGACCTTGGGGTCCGCTCGCGTTCGATTCCGATGTCCAGGTTCATTCAGAACATCGTGGCGGCGCCTCTGATGGAGGATCCGGGAACGCAATTCCGATACAGTGCGGCGACAACGGTGCTCGGCGGTCTGGTCGAGGTTTGGTCGGGACAGCCGCTGGACGAGTTCTTGCGCGATCGTCTGCTCGTGCCGTTAGGGATGATGGACACCAGCTTCTGGGTCGAGGCGGATCGAGTGGATCGCCTGACCACGGTATACCGAGGATCGGATGGTGGTGGAGTCGTCCCCTATCAGATTGAGGACGTACCGTTTACCGAGAAACCCACGCTACTCGAGGGAGCGGTCGGCCTCGTTTCAACGGTTTCCGACTTCATGAAGTTCAGCCAGATGCTCTTGAACGGGGGCGAACTTGGCGAAGCGAGGATTCTCCGGGAGGCGACGGTCGCGGAGATAACCTCCAACGGGCTCTCGCCTGCGATCCTCGAGGCGCGAAGAGGCAGCATGGGTTGGGGACTCGCGAATGTTAACGTGATGCTCGACCCATCCTCCGTGGGGTACCCGTCCTCACCAGGTGAATACGGCTGGGACGGAAGCGCAGGTACCATTTTTTGGGTCGATCCAGCCGAAGAACTGGTGACCGTGCTCATGTGGCAAAACTCGCCTGCAAATCCCGACTCACTCCGCCAGCAGGTGAAGGCACTCGTGCACGACGCGATCGTGCGCTAGGTGAAACAGCACGTCTCGCAGCACTTCGAGGCGGACCTCATCCTCGTGGAAATGTTTGCCGATGAGGCCGTGCACCTCTGAACTTCCTTCCATCGCCCCTCCCGCCCGTCCCCATTCCTTTGGTCTCAGTTGAGGGACCGCAATTCCTCGTAATCCGCCCCATATCAAGCGTTTCGCCTGACCTGCGAAATCAGGCGAATCTCCAATATCAGCAAGGGTTCTGAGTGGTGCCGCCTCTGGCGCGACTCTTGCACGTCAGACCACCTGAGTGATTCCCTATTAGGAAGACAACCAAGAGTAGAACGACTCTATGCGCCGAACCGAAGAGCCAAGCCGCGTTCGCGGCTTCACGGTCGCTGAGCTTCTGATAGCCATGATGATCTTTGGCATCGTCACGGCAATAGCTGTGCCTAGGGCCCAGGAGTCGATTCGAATCGCCCGGATCGATCGGGCTGCTCGGGCGGTCGCGATTGACCTTGAGCAGGCCCTTGGGTTAGCAGCGAGATAGCGGTCTCCGGTGGAAATCGAGCAGCCCAACGGTACTCGATTGGTCGTCGTATCCAACGTTGCGGACGGAACGGTCTACTCAACTACGAACCTCGGGGACGACACCCGTGTCGGAGTCAGCGTCGAAGGGTGATGTTGTCGATCACCCGCCTCCCCGAGGTAACGAACGCCATACTCCCGGTGAGTCCAACAGCCAGAACGACGAGCACGAGGATCGTCATCGGCATGGCGAACCCGGAGCGGCAGTCGTTACCGTCGACTCGGGTAATTATACGAGGACGATCACCATGTCTCAGGCCGGCCAGATCAGGGTGTTCTGATGAGGATGAGGCTGACCAGGAAGATTGGGTAGAGAACCTCGGGCAGAACTCGGTTGGTAACGGTAATAAGCGTTTTCAGTACGACTCGTGCATGGTCTCTTCGGCCATGCAATCGTTCGGGGGTCTCAGCGTGATCGATAACGCATGGATGGACAACTGGCCGGCCTCCTGACCCTGGTCGGGTCGTTCGCAGGCTTCCCTGCTGAAACCGGCGGCCCGCCCGCTGGGACTGGCCACGCATTGGGCGCGTGCGCGTCCTAATCGCGGGGTGCGGCTACGTAGGGACCGAGCTCGGTCTCCGTCTGGGGCGGGCAAGTGGCTTCGAGGTTTGGGGACTCAGGAGGGATCCGAGCCGACTCCCCGCATGCATTCGACCCGTCCGAGCGGATCTGCTTGCTCCCGCACTGGAAGGCCATCTGCCCCACGTGGATCGAGTCGTGTACGCAGCTTCTGCCGACGCCCATTCGATCGAGCGATATCGCGACGCTTATGTGAGCGGTGTCGACAACCTTCTCGGTGCGCTCGACACCCTCAGCGATCCACCGAGCCGAGTGATCTTCGTCTCCAGCACAGCGGTATACGGAGATGCTGGTGGAGCCTGGGTCGATGAGGACACGGCTCCTTCCCCCGAGGGCTTCCGCGGGGCAGAGGTGCTCAGGGGTGAGGATCTGGTCCGCAATGGTAGCATCCCTGGGGTTGCCCTGCGCTTGGGTGGGATCTACGGACCCGGACGGACCCGACTCATCGACCGGGTGCGTTCGGGTGAAGCCAGGTGTTCACGGCACGGGCCCGCGTGGTCCAACCGAATCCATCGAGACGATGCCGCGGGTGCTTTGATGCACCTACTGACGATGGACGACCCGGACCCGATCTACGTCGGAGTGGACGACGAGCCTAGCCCGATCTGCGATGTGTACAGTTACGTCGCTCAGCTGCTAGGAGTTCCTGAGCCAGAGGTCGATCCAACCTTAACCGCACCTCGGTCGAACAAGCGGTGCTCAAACCGGCGTCTTTGGACCTCCGGCTACCGGTTCGAGTTTCCCACTTTCAGAGAAGGATATCGCGCCCTTGTCGACCCAGAGCTCGGCGAGACCGGCTAACTCTTTGGGACGGGACTTGCGGCCTCTGTCGACTCGAAGCCGAGCGTCGAGCACGCATTCCGCACGACTGAAGCGTATTCCGGTACGAGCTTGACGCTCAGCTTTTCACCTGAGTCGTAGGCTCGCGAGGGTGGGAGGTGCACGACGAGGAGTCGCTGTCCCCCATGAGCCGATGGGACCGCCAACTCTGCCTCGATGTGTGCGCCGGCATAGGTGGTGGAGAGAATCGTCCCGTGCAGCACGCCCTCCGATTCCGGGCATGCAGCGAATCCGTCCGGCCGGACGGCCACCATGACCTCACTTCCGTTTGCGAATCCTAGACGGTCCACGCGGCAAAACGAACCGAAGTCCGTCAGCACGCACCCGTTTTCGTTCTGGACGATACCCTGGAGAAGGTTGGTTCGCCCCACGAAGGTGGCGACGAACACGGACTCAGGGTGCTTATATATATCGCGAGGACTGCCGATTTGCTCGATCCTGCCTTGGTTCATCACCGCGACTCGATCTGAGATCGCCAAAGCATCACGCTGATCGTGGCTCACCAAGATACAGGTGACTGCTGCCTGCCTGAGAAAGCCGACGACCTCGTCTCTCACCTGGTTGCGCAAGTGGGCGTCCAGATTCGAAAACGGTTCATCCATGAGCACCAGGACTGGTTCGGGGGCCAGGGCTCGAGCGAGGGAGACGCGTTGCTGCTGACCTCCGGAGAGCTCATGCGGGAATCTGTCGTAGCACCCCTTGAGCTCGAGGATTTCCAGTACTTCCCGGGCTCGCGCCGCTCGGTCGCCCTTCGGCATTCCGTCTAGACCGAATGTGACGTTCTGGCCCACGGTAAGGTGAGGGAACAGCGCGTAATCTTGAAAGACCATCCCAACGCCGCGCCGTTCGGGGGGAATCCAGCACCGGGCTCCCGCGACCGTTCGTCCACCCACCGAGATTTCACCCACATCCGGGATCTCGAAGCCGGCGATCAGGCGTAGAGTCGTTGTCTTTCCGCAGCCCGAGGGTCCGAGCACCGTGACGATCTCTCCCTCCTGGACCTCGAACGAGACATCGTTCACTGCCTCTATAGGGCCTGGACGGAAGCTCTTGCTGACGCCGTCGAGTTGGATGACCGGAACGGACATAGGTCAGGTGCGCGTGTTGAGAATGAATTTCAACCGTACCCAACGCTACCCGGCCTAGACATCGGTGTCAACGAAAAGAGGGCTACGTTGATTCGGAATGGCCGGCGAACCGAGGAGATACAGCGCGTGCGTGATTAGGGCCTGTGCTCCTTGGCAAAGGCTGCGTACGAGCTGAGTTCGCGCTCCTGGCGTTTTCGGCTCCAGCTCAAAGACTGCGCGGCGATCGCGGCGGCCTCGTTTGCCCCGTTCATTCCTCCCTGATCCGCGAACAGCAGGAGAGCCAATCGGCGGTCCATGATGTCAATCAGCGTCCTAGCCATGCCGTGTTCGATGGCCAGACGGACCTCACCTCGCAGTGCTGGGACCCCCTCGGCCAAGGGCTCCAGCCCAACCATAGACTCGGACCCATACTCAAGAAGGACGTCGGCCTCAGCTCCGTATAGAAACTCAATCCGTTCCACGGTAGTTGCGTCGACTCCATAGCCGGAGAGCTCCTTCCGAATACGTGAGCGAAAGGAAACAAGCTCTTCTCCAGGGCATCCGGCAAGCGGAACCTGGTGCGTTCGCTCACTTCCAGGGAGACCATGCCCAAGCGCACGTCCGACAGCGCTTAGGATCCGCCGCGCCATCGGCCGGTAGGTGGTGAGCTTCCCTCCCGACACCGTGACGAGCCCCGGAGGAGAGATCCATAGCCCATCGTGGCGCGACGTGTCTCTTGTTGTCTTGCCTGCCTCGAAAACGAGGGGACGAATCCCGGCCCAGGTGCTCCGGATGTCATCCATTGTGAGACCCGCGTCCGGGAAACAGTCTCGGGTCATCTCGAGGAGTTCCTCGGTTTCGGACGGATCAGCCCGGGGAGCATCCAGGTTTCCAGAAAACTCTGAGTCGGACGTCCCTATATAGACCCACGGTCCACGCGGCATCGCCAAACCCCGTCGCCCACTCGACGACCGCAGAAAGGTCGCAGCCATAATCGGGAGCCTGGTGCGAGGCACCAGGATGTGGATTCCCTTGGATGGAATCATGCGCCGCGGCATCGAAAGGCCACTAGCGACGACTAGCTCCTGGGCCCACGGCCCTGTGGCGTTCACCGTTATTCTCGCTTGAATCTCCATCGAACGGTCCGTCTCGAGATCTCGGACCAGGGCCCCTTTCACACGATTCCCAGCGACGAGCAGGGACTCGACTCGGGTGTAGTTGGAAACCCAAGCGCCATGATCTGCGGCCGAGACTATGTTTGCGAGAGTGAAACGCGCATCGTCCGTGATGAACTCCGGATAGAGGACCGAGCCCTTCAGTGGCTCGCGGAGGCCGGGCAAGTATTTCCGAGTCTCGGGTGGGGACAAGTAGGAGGAACGCTCGCCGGGCGCGCTTCGGGCCAGCGCGTCAAACAGCTTCAGGCCAGCTCTGATCTTGAGGAGCGACTCACCCTGGAACACGGGATACAGGAATGGGAGCGGATGGACAAGGTGGGGCGCGATCCGCCTTAGGATCCTTCGCTCACGAGCCGATTCCCTCACCAGCCCCAGCTGAAGGTACTCGAGATATCGCACCCCGCCGTGGATAATCTTGGACGAACGGGATGACGTGCCACTCGCAAAATCTCCCTTCTCTACGAGGGCAACACGCATCCCTCTGAGCGCCGCATCCCGAGCGACTCCCGCGCCAGTGATGCCGCCTCCCACAACCAGGAGATCCAGCGGTCCCTTTTCCATCTGGTCCAGAGCGCTCTGTCGAGCATCAGTAGAGAAGCGGTCCGATCGGGACACGAATGCGAAGCCCTGCATCTGGGTGGCGGGAGATTCTCTCGGGTGGAAACCCTTTGGAACGAGCCCCGTCGATGGTCTAGGGCATTTCTCCGCGATGCTGCGCAGACCCCTCGCGTACCCGCGCGGTTCCGCCACCGGTGCCGGGAACCCTGGATCTTTTCGCCTAGCGTCGTTGTAGTTGAACTCATAGGGAACGGGGCGGGAACGCTCGCGAATTAGCACGCAGTTGACGTGGCCTCACCGAGACATTCTCTTGGAGGCTGTTGCTCGGGAGACTACTCGTAGCCCGACGCACGGAGGTCTCCCGGCGCCATGCCACCTTGGCTACGAGTCCAGGCGGCCCGCTAGTTCATCCCCCACACGCAGATAGCAGGAGTACGGCAGATGATCGAGATCCAGCCTCTGAAAATGAGCCTGGCGGTGGTTGCGGCCGCCCTTCTCACGGTCCCTTTCGTGCATCACGAGGTTGAGGCCCAAGCGGCTGGCCGGATGCAGGTGCTCGTAGCCAATCTCACCCCGGCCCCTGACGGCGAAAATGACTTCGGCGAAGATCTGGCCGAGGAGCTTCGGGATCGAATCGATATTCCAACGCATGTAGCGATGTCGGACGATGACATCGATGATGCAGCGGACGAATTCGACATGGACCTTGAGGACCTCAACTGTCTCTTCGCGCAGCAGCTCGCAACGCAGATCGAAGTCCCGATGATATTCTGCGGGAACTACGAGCAGGTAGGCGAGATGATCGAGTACAACGCCCAGTTCATCACGATTCCAGCCGGAGAGAGCTTTGCGGTCGAACCGCAAACCGTATCGGTGGAGGATGTTGAAGGCGCAGCGACCCACGTCATGGAGTTCTTCGAAGCTACGATCGACAAAGTGAGTCAGATTGCCTTCTGTGGGATGGAGTACAACTCATCCAACTGGAGTGGAGCGATCGAGTATTGCGGTCGGGCGGTGGAGCTGGCGCCGGAGTCGCATGAGGCTCGTGCGGCTCTCGCCCGTACGTATCTAGAGCTCGAGGAATACGAGGATTCTCTGGGTCAATTCGAAGTTCTGCTCGAATCGGATCCGTTCGACATCAATTCTCTCGAGAGCGCAGGCTACGTAGCGAGTCAGATCGGAGAGACCGACGCTGCTCGCGATTATTATTCGCGCTACCTCGAGCTAAATCCCGAGAACGTGGCTATCCGCATGCGTGTCGCGTACGACCTTGCCCAAACCGGCGATGACGTCGGCGCGATGGGATTGCTGGAAGCCGGCTTGGAGCAGGATCCCGAGAATGTCGACCTCCATGAGCAGTATGGCTCCATGGCGGCGCGCGCAGCTGTCTCGATGGCCTCGATGAGCCCGCAGCCCCAGCCCGGGGACACGGGCCCACCGCCGCTGAGTCCCGAAGTCGCCGACCTATACCGAAAGGCCGTGATCTCCTTGACGAAAGTGTTGGATGCACAAGGTGCCGATGCACCTCCGGCGTATCTCGGGAACGTGATGGCGTCGCACATCGCCCTGGGCGAATTGGACGAGGCGCTCACCTTGGGCGCACAGGGGATTGAGTACTTCCCGGACAACGCACAGGTGCGCAGCCAGCTTGCGAACGCTTTCAATCAGGCCGGTGATGTGGATCAGGCCGTCTCCACACTTGAAGCTGCTGTGAGTATCGATCCTGAGTTGGAGAACGCCTATGCACGCATTGGTCAATGGCTTCTGGCCGTGGGCCGTGTCGAAGAGGCGGGACAGGCGTTTGCGTCGGCCGCCGCCGCAGGTGAACAACCCGCCGATGTGTTAGCCAACCAAATCTTTGGCTACGGTTACAATGACAAGGACCAAGGGGAAGGGGATTTCAACGCGGCGGTGGGCGCGTACGACGTCGCGAGAGAACTCGATATCTCTCCCGCACTACGCTCTCAGATCAGCTTTTTCCACGGCTACGCTCGCTATCGGCAGGCGGAGGCGGTCAACCAGCCCAACACGCTGGAATCGGCACAGGCCAGCCTCCCGATCTTCCAGGAGGCTCTAACACAGTTCAACCAGGCTGGGGACTACGGGAGGGCAAATCCTGGGTCTAACCTGAGTCAGTTCATCGCAGGCACGAATACATTCATCGAGATCCAAGAGGGCATCATCGCGCGCGGACGCTAGACAAGAGCGCGCGGGCGCTAGACTTAAAGACCGTAACGTAGAATGTGAAGAGGGGACGTGGCGTGAGCCGCGTCCCCTCCGTTGCTTCGTACAGGCGTGACTTCGACCCGGCTTCCCCTCCCTCCGTAACCCGCAGCCCACAACTTCCTGGGAAACAAGACCCTTGACCCGATTCAGGGGTCACCCGTAAGTTGTCCCCAGTCTTTGACACTTCTTGCCACTATTCCCCACTCTGTCCCCCAAAGGATGGAGAAGAGTGACCAGTTTCCTTGGGCGCTACGAGTATCAGCTGGACCAGAAAGGACGGGTCAGCCTCCCGGCCGCCTATCGGCGTATAGCGGCGGGAAGCCGGTTCGTTCTTCTCCAATGGGAAACGACTCATCTCACTCTCTATCCGGAAGATGCATGGCCCGAGATCAAGGAGCTTCTTGTAGCGCGTAGAAGAGCGAGAGCCGATTTGGCTACCCCCTTGAGGCGTGTTATGTCCCGCGCGACAGAGGTGGAGCCCGATAAGCAGGGGCGCATCCTCATTCCTGTTTGGCTGCAGGAGGCTGCTGGGCTCAACGGTGGGGTCCTCGTTGTTGGTGGGCTGGACCGCATCGAAATCTGGAACCCCGAGCGTTTCCGACGTCACCACCCGGATGAGCCCGGCGGCGAAGCGGACAAGACGGAGGAGTTGCGCGGGATCTTTGGCTAACGGTGGAACCTGAACAGACGTTCCATCAACCCGTGTTGGTCGAGCAAGTGCTGGCTCATCTCGAGCCTGGCAGCGATGGGGAGATCATGGACGGTACCGTTGGGGGGGGCGGGCACAGTCGCGCATTACTCGAGCGCTACCCTACGTGTCGGGTGCTCGCCGTCGACCGCGACCCCACCGCCCTGGTTGCTGCTCAAGACACGCTGAAGGCTTACCGCGATCGAGTCTCCTTCGTGGAGGCGCGTTTCGATGAAGCCGCCGCTCAGCTGGGGGACCAGGGTCCCCGTCTCTCCGGCGCACTCCTTGACCTCGGTGTGAGCACCCGGCAACTCGACCTTGATGCAAGGGGGTTCAGTTTCAGGCCACACGTCCCGCTCGACATGCGTATGGCCGGCGGCGCGCGAGGAGAGTCCACAGCGAGTGACCTCTTGAACACACTCGATGAAGCCGAATTGGGCAGACTCTTCCGTTCCGGAGAGGAGCCGAGATGGCGCAGGCTGGCACGCGCCGTCGTGCTACTGCGAGCGGACCGGCCTTTCCGAGTTGCGGGAGATCTGATCGAGGCCACGGCTAAGGCCTTGCAGCGCTCACCCGCTTCCAAGGACAAGGCGAGGGTTTTCCAAGCGCTCCGGATCGCGGTCAACCAAGAGCTCGAATCCCTCGGCCAAGCGCTGCCAGCACTGCTACAGGCGCTTCTCCCCGGCGGCGTAGTCAGCGTCATCGCCTATGAGTCGATGACGGATCGCACCGTCAAACAGACCTTCGCCGAGTGGAGCCGTGAGTGCATCTGCCCGCCTCGAATGCCGGCCTGCAGATGTCGAGGGGAAGCGCTCGGGAAAACTGTGGTTCGAAGGGTGGTACGCCCAACACCGGATGAGGTCACAGTGAACCCACGAGCACGAAGCGCGCGGCTAAGGTCCTGGAGGAAAGCCGCGTGAGGCTATCCGGCTCGCTGATGGCGACGGTGGCGGTCGCCGTGCTCCTTGCTGCATTGAGCTTTCTCATGTGGCGACAGGCGAGAGCGCTCGAAGCCCTCGCAGGGCTGGACGGTCTCCGCCGTGAGATCTCTCTCGTGACCTCAGAGAGGAACGAACTTGTGAACCGAATCCAGGTGCTCGAAGGCCGGGGACGGATCGTTCCTGCCGCCCGCGACCGACTCGGGATGCAAACGCCAAACGGCGGCGAGATCGTCTGGCTCTCCAGTCACTCTGAGATCGCCGCAGCAGGAGCGGAGAGATGAGTCGTCGCTCCCGGCGCTCGACGATCAAGGCACCTGGCTCGGACCGATCGATCGCACTCCGTAGTCGCTTCCTGCTGGCATGCTGGTTGTTCGCAGGTACCGGCCTCTTCGCGCGCGCTCTCTATCTACAGGTCGGACAGAGGACGAAGTGGCAGCAGGAAGCGACCGAGCAGCATCGGATGCCGGCTCTGGTTGCCGCGGGGCGAGGCGAAATCGTCGATCGCGGTGGCGTCGCGCTCGCGCTGTCTCACGAGACCTTCAGGGTCGGAGTTGCACCACACGAGCTGGACGACCGAACTATCGCTGCCTCGACCCTCCAGGAGATACTCGGGTTGTCGGGTGCTGAAGCCCACAGAATCACTTCCGCCGATCGTCGTTGGGTCACCGTGCCGGGTCGGTTCCCTCCAACGATCAGAGCGTCCCTTGGCGGACTCCGTGGCGTATATGTCGAACGAGAGTTGCGCCGGTTCTATCCCCAGGGACCCCTCGGCAGGCGGCTGCTCGGGGCGGTAGTCGACGAGTTCGGAGCCGGCGGCATCGAACAGGAATTCGAGAGCCACCTTCGAGGTGTCCCAGGGGCCGAGATCGTGGCACGTGACTCAGACGGGCGCCCGATTCCAGGCGAAACATGGACGATCTCCCCTCCTAGGTTCGGTGGATCGGTGGTTCTCGCGCTTGACGCCTCCCTCCAGGAGATCGCAAACGAGGCCCTCAAGGATGCGGTAGAGTCCACGGGTTCCAGGGGAGGGGACCTTCTAGTTACTGACCCAAGTACGGGCGAGGTGCTGGCCATGGTGTCCCTTCGAGACGGAACGCCCTCCCACATGGGGGCGATCAACACGCCGTACGAGCCCGGCTCGACCCTGAAACCATTCACCGTTGCCGCCCTTTTGCGGGAGCAGAAGGCCTCGCTCGAAGATGCGGTCGACACGGGGAACGGGAGCTGGACGAGCTTTGGACGCACGATAGACGACGTATCGGCAGTCGGAACCGTTTCCCTCGGTCACGCGCTTCAGGTCTCTTCGAACGTCGGCATCGCCAAGGCGGCTCAACGGTTGAGCCACGATGAGCAGTACGAGGCCTTGAGAGACTTTGGGTTCGGATTGCCCACCGCGATTCGGCTACCGGGAGAGGCATCCGGAACGCTACGGCGACCCGAGCAATGGTCCCGTCAGTCCCCTGCTTCCCTCGCGATCGGGTACGAGATCGCCGTGACCCCCATTCAGATGGCCATGGCCTACGGCGCTTTCGCCAACGGTGGCGTGCTCATGCAACCATTGTTGGTGAAAGAGCTTCGGGACGCCCAGGGGGATTTGATCCAGGCCTTCGAGCCGCGAGAGCTCCGACGGGTGATCTCGCAAGGAGTCGCACGGCAGATTACCGATGCGCTCGTCAGTGTCGTAGAGGCCGGAACGGGGACGCGGGCCCGCCTCGCATCCTTCTCGGTAGCGGGGAAGAGCGGGACGAGCCGAGCCTATGCGAGAAACGGAGGCTACGAGCGCGGAGCCTATTTTTCTTCGTTTGTCGGGTTTTTTCCAGCGGATAGTCCCCAACTCGTCGTATTCGTCAAACTGGAGCGACCTCGAGGTGTGTACTACGGAGGAGCGACTGCGGCTCCAGTAACTCGCGCCACAATGGAAGCGATCCTCGCGGCGCGGGAGTCCCCTCTGGATCAATCGGCTTTGGCGGCGTTGGCCAGGGCTCAGCGGATGGATGAAACCGCTTCCGAACCCCTTCGGGCATCACCACCGTCTCCCGTCTTCGCCTCTACACTCGAACCACCCGAATTGGCTGCGCCGATCCTCTCCCATTTTGAACGGCGCGCCGGCAGCGAATTTGATGTTCCGGATGTCCGTGGTCTTTCTGGCAGGTCGGCTGCGCGACGTCTTCATGCCCTCGGTCTCAATGTCATCTGGGAATCTGCCGGCCCCATTTCGGGCACCGCCCCTCAGGCGGGGAGCACCATGACCCTGGGAGATACAATTCGCCTCCTCTCCACGTTCAACGGTTTGGGTCCTGACCCGAGTACTCGGTCACCCACGAGGCGTTCGGATGACTGATCGTCGCGATCTGAGCCCAGCGTCGCTAGGTGATCTGGTGGTCCTTCTTCGCGCCGCCGGACTCTCCGCTGACCTGCGAGGTTCAGGTGATGTACTGCCCTCTGGCGCATCTCAAGACTCTCGAACGATCAGAAGTGGTGAGGTCTTCTTGGCATGGAAGGGAACGGCCATCGACGCGCACGACCACGTCGCGTCCGCTGCCGACGGGGGAGCCACGGCCGCAGTGGTGGAGCGCTACGTAGATGTGGCAATCCCCCAGGTCCGGGTAAGCGATGGCCGACGGGCAGCGGCGCTCGTCGCACACCACATCGAAGGTGAACCGACACGAGAGCTTAGGGTGACGGCTGTCACCGGTACCAACGGGAAGACGACCTGCTCTCTTCTGATTCGGCATCTCTTCTCGAGTCTCGGACCATCCGCCTCGATCGGGACATTGGGAATGGTTGGAGCGGACGGCCAGGTTCGACCCGAATCGCAAGGTCTAACGACGCCAGGACCAGTGCAGATCGCGAAGGAACTGCGAGCTCTAGTGGAAGCGGGCGTGACCATGGTCACCATAGAGGCGTCGTCCCACGCACTGGATCAGCACCGTCTCGATGGCCTTGAGGTGGATACGGCTGTTCTTACGAATCTTACGCAAGATCACTTCGACTATCACACTAGCTTCGATGCCTACCGGGAGGCGAAAGCCCGCATCCTACTGTTAGTGAAAAACGGGGGCGGTGTGGTTGTGAACGGGGGCGATCCGGCGTGGACCCTGCTCCCGCCGATCGAGGCGCGGTTGATTGTCACTCGGATCGAGGATGAGCCAGTTACCGGAGCGCCAAAGTGCCGGGGCGTTCGAATGCCGGACTTGGTGGCTTCACAGTTAGCCCTTTCAGGGGAAGGGAGCCGTTTCACGGTGCGGTGGGGAGGTGAGGAGGTAGCGGTTTCCCTTCCCCTGTTGGGGCGATTCAACGTTGAGAACGCGCTGTCGGCGCTCGGGGCAGCTCTCTTGTTCGAACAGGAGCTTGCCGAGGCTGCAAGAAACCTCGCTGGCACGCCGCAGATGCTTGGGCGGCTGGAAGTTACCGTGCGAGACCCGGTGCCGGTCATTCTTGATTACGCACACACACCTCACGCCCTGGCCCGAGTGCTGGAGGCGATTCGGCCGCTCTGTAGCGGCCGGGTGATCCTGGTCTTTGGGGCGGGTGGAGACCGAGATCGAGAGAAGCGCCCAAAGATGGGCCGGATTGCCGAGCGAGGAGCCGATTTCTCGATCGTCACGTCCGACAATCCGCGGACCGAGGATGCTGACTCGATCGTAGATGAAATCCTCGAGGGGATGAGTGGCTCGACATTCGAGCGTATCACAGACCGGCGGGAGGCGATCGCAAGAGCCCTCGAGATCGCTCATCCCGGCGACGTGGTTCTTTTGGCGGGGAAGGGCCACGAGACCTATCAGGTCGTAGGAACCGAGCGAAAACCATTCGACGAGCGCGTCATAGTCCGGGAGATTCTCGGTTCTGGGAGGGCCGCGTGACTGGGGAGTTCGCCTGGACGGATCGAGCGGTCCGCGAGGCGCTCGGTCTCCAGGTCGGCCCCTCCGTCTCCAGGGTTGAATTCACCGGCATCTCCACCGACACGCGAACGGTCGCCCCAGGCGAACTCTTCGTGGCGCTTCACGGCGACCGATTCGACGGTCACGAATTCGTGAACGAAGCGGTCGGGCTCGGCGCGCGAGCTGCAATCGTGTCCAGATCCGTCGAAACGAACGATCCCATCGAGTTCTTCGTCGTGCCGGATACCCTGGATGGACTCGGGGACCTGGCACGGTATCGGCGCCGAGCGTTTCCTGGCCAAGTAACTGGCATCACCGGGTCGTCAGGGAAAACGACGGTGAAGGATCTCTTGGTCGCGGCGTTGAGCGGTTCATTCACGGTCCACGCCACACCTGGCAACCTGAACAATCGCGTCGGGCTCCCGCTCTCGATACTCGAAATCCCAGCCGAGGCAGAGCATGTCGTCTTGGAAATGGGCACGAGTGAGCCGGGTGAGATTGGAATGCTCACTGCGATTGCCGAGCCCGATCACTCGGTCGTGACCACGGTCAGTGAGGCTCACTTGAGCGGGCTCGGGTCACTCGAGGGGGTCCTGGCCGAAAAGCTCGAGCTTGTTCGTGGCACGCGCGGTGGCGGAACCGTCGTGGTGGGCGACGAGCCCCCTGTGCTCCCATCGGCCGCCCGAGAGCTGCGGGAAGACGTGCACATAGTCGGACTCTCGGATCGATCCGACTCCGAGTTTCGAGGTCGACCCCTCGGCCAGGACCCCGACGGAGGATTCCGCTTCATTCTCTGGGACCGCGAGGTCAAGGCCGGGATTCCGGGTCTACACGGCGTCCAGAATCTGGTTTTGGCATTGGCTTCGGCGCAGTTGCTAGGCGCGGACGCGGACGCGGCAATCGAACGTGCTTGTGCCGTGAAACCGGGGCATCTACGGGGTGAGGTCTCAGCGATTGGTGGCCTCACAATGATCCTCGATTGCTACAACGCCAATCCTCAGTCGGTGTCGGCCGCGCTCGAGCTTCTCGCTGGCTTTCCGGCGGCTTCCCGCCGAGTGGCCATTTTGGGGAGCATGCTCGAGCTCGGCGAACGCTCGCAGGCTCTTCACCTGAAGATACTCGCAGAGGCCCGGGCGCTCCCGTTGGATATGATCGTCGCGGTCGGAGAATTCGCGCTGGCCGTGGCGGAGCTCCCGGACGCCGCAGCGCCTCACGGGGAATCACAGGCTGAGCTGATTGGCGCTGACACCGTGGAGGACGGGTATCGAGCGCTACGGGGCCGGCTGGAGGGCAACGAGACTGTCCTTCTCAAGGCGTCGCGCGGCGTGGCCTTGGAGTCACTCGTCGATCGGTTCGAGCAGGACTTCGGCCAAGACCTTGGGGGTCACCTGGCCCCAGGCGAAGGAACCATCGCATCGGACGCGGAGGGCTGAGTGCTGTACCACCTCCTCCCCCGCTTCAGCGATGTCCACATCATCTTCAACGTCTTCAACTACCTGACCTTCCGTTCAGCAGGAGCGGTCGTCACATCGCTTCTCGTTGCCTTCGCGGCCGGGCCCCCGACGATCCGGTGGCTTCGAGCGGTCCGGGTTGGCCAAGTCATTCGGGCGGACGGCCCCGAGACGCACCAGACCAAGGCCGGAACTCCGACCATGGGGGGCAGCATTATTGTGGCCTCCGCAGCCGTTTCGACCCTCCTGTGGGCAGAACTAACGAACTGGTTCGTTGGCCTCTGCCTTCTCGCACTGATCTGGATGGGTGCGATCGGGTTCATGGACGACTATCTGAAGGTGGTCCAGCGACAGGCTCGAGGCCTCGTGGCCCGTTACAAGATGATCGGCCAACTGTCTTTTGGCTTGGCGCTTGGACTCTTCCTGGTGATCCACCCGGTGTCACCCGTCCCAGCCACCTGGACCATGGTGCCCTTCTTCGAGGGCTGGGTAGCCGCGTTCTGGCCCCCCGCGTATGTGGTCTTCGTGTCGCTAGTCGTCTCTGGGACCTCGAACGCGGTCAACCTCTCCGATGGCTTGGATGGGCTGGCGGCCGGCCTTGGAGCCATCGCACTCGTCACCTTCGCCGTATTCGCGTACCTGATCGGCCGCGTGGATACATCTGAGTATCTGGGACTCCTGTATCTCCCCGGCTCAGGGGAATTGGCAGTCTTCGCCTCCGCGCTGGCCGGAGGAGCCGTGGGTTTTCTCTGGTTCAACTCCTACCCCGCCGAGGTTTTCATGGGGGATACCGGCTCTCTCGCGATCGGGGGAGCGCTCGCCGTCCTCGCCATCCTGTTGAAGGCCGAATTCCTCCTGTTGATCGTCGGCGCCGTCTTCGTCGCGGAGGCACTGTCGGTCATGGTTCAGGTCGGCTGGTTCAAATACACCCGACGGCGTACCGGCGTGGGCCGGCGTGTTCTCCTCATGGCCCCGCTGCACCACCACTTCGAGAAGGCCGGATGGGACGAGTCGAAGGTCGTGGTCCGATTCTGGATCCTCGGCGTGCTCTTCGCCCTCCTCGCCTTCAGCACTCTGAAGGTTCGATGAGTAAGGAGCTATCCATCCTCGGCATTGGAGCGAGTGGAAGTGCCGCTGCCCGCCTCGCGCTACAGAAAGGAGAGGAAGTATATGTATCGGACACCTCAACCGATGCTCGCGCTTCATCCAGCGCCCGCGAGTTGGAATCCATGGGAGCCGTCGTCCAGCTGGGATACCACGATCTCAACAGACTCGAGGCGTCGCGGATGGTGGTGGTATCACCGGGAATCCCGGCCGACGCTCCGGTGCTCCAGGAGCTTCGAGCCCGAGGGGTCCGGTGGGTCTCTGAGCCCGAATTTGCCGTACGGTTCCACCAGGGTCCACTGATCGCCGTCACCGGTACGAACGGAAAGACCACCACAGCCGTCCTAACGGCGCATCTCCTTCGGGTTTCCGGTATCGATGCAGCGCTGGGTGGAAATGTCGGTGGGGGAATTGCGCCGACCGCCTCGGATTTGGCGCTTCGCGACCCCCCTTGGGACCTGTGGGTTCTCGAGATGAGTTCGTTTCAGCTCGCCGATATTCAGTTCTTCTCGCCGGACGTTGGCGTATTGACCAATCTGGCGACCGATCATCTCGATCGATATTCGGACACCGCTAGCTACTTCGCGGACAAGGGCCGGCTCTTCGAGAACGCTACGAACACCAGCCGATGGGTGGTAAACGGCGATGATCCGGCCGCAGTGGAACTGGCGAAGGATGCTGACGGCGAGCTGTACCTCTTCGCATTGGAGCCGCCAAGTGAGGGGGGGGACGTCGAGAGCGACCGGCCCGTCGTCTCGGCATTTGTTCGTGAGGGGGTCTTGACGCTGAGGGTTTCCGAGGATCCCGACTCGACGGGTCCTGAGGAGCCACTGGTGCCCCGGCAGGAGCTCCGCCTGCTCGGCCGGCACAATGTCATGAACGCCCTGGCGGCCGCTCTCACAGCCCGCCTGGCGGGCGCAGATACGGTTGGGATTCGAGAAGGCCTCGCAAGCTTCTCCCCTCTTCCACACCGTCTAGAACCCTTGGGTGAGATCGATGGCGTCCTTTGGGTAAACGACTCAAAGGCCACCAACGTGGCCGCATCGGTCGGCGCCTTGGAGAGCTTCCAACGTTCGGTTGTGCTCCTTCTGGGTGGGAGGGACAAAGGCGAAGACTTCCGTCCCCTTGCAGAGGGTGTAGCTCGAAAGGCCCGAGCCGTCATCCTGTATGGCGAGGCCGCGGTCCGGTTGGCCGAGGAGCTCTCGGAGGCTTTCCCCTGGGAGCCCCACGATCCGGACGTCCCCGTCAGTGTCAGTATCGAGGAGGGCTTCGACCATGCCGTCGAGACCGCACGATCGCTCGCCCGACCAGGCGATGTCGTCCTGCTGTCACCGGCGTGCGCTTCCTTCGACCTCTTCGAAAGCTATGAGGAACGGGGGAGCCGGTTCACCGATCTTGCAGCGCAGGGGTCGAAATGAGTGCCCTTCGCACGGACACCCTTCGGCGGGGTCCGGCTTCTTTCCCGGACACCGGCCTCGGGATCGGCTGGGAGCGGCCCACGCTGGCGGCGATCACGTTGGTTCTCCTCTCGTTCGGACTCGTGAATCTTTACTCGGCCTCCGCGTTCCTCGCACAGCGCCAGGGGCTCCCCGACACATTCTACGTGCTCCGCCAGGCCGCGGGTGCAGGAATCGGACTTGTCGTTCTCGTAGCATGCGCGCGCGCGCCCTACACGTGGTGGCGCACACTGGCTTGGCCGCTTCTCATAGGAGCCGCGGTGGTCCTCGGAGCGATGGTTCTCCCCTGGACAACCGAGATCGCTCCAGAAATCAACGGCGCTCGGCGGTGGATTCAGCTGTGGGGCATGGCACTACAGCCGTCCGAATTCGCAAAGATCGCCATCGTCGTGTGGACTGCGAACCTCGCCGCCAAGAAACAGGACCAGTTTCGAAGCCTTTCGCAGGGGATGCTTCCGTTCCTGATGATGTGGACGTTGCTGCTCGTCCCAATCCTTCTCCAACCCGATCTGTCCACAGCATTCGTTGTTGGAATGGCCGGAGCGATCACCCTTTTCGTTGCCGGAGCGCGCATAGGACACTTCGCCTTTCTCGGCCTCTTGATGACGCCCCTGGCCCTCGCTCAACTCAAGTCAGGGTTCCGGGAGGACCGAATGTCGGCCTTTTGGGATCTCGAGGCCCACGCTGATGGTGCAGGATATCAGGTCCATCAGTCACTGATCGCCCTCGGATCTGGGGGGATCACTGGCGTGGGATTTGGAGAGGGTCGCCAGAAATTCGGCTTCCTTCCTGAGCCACATAACGACTTCATCTTCTCGATGATCGGCGAAGAATGGGGGCTCCTAGGGGTCACGTTCCTAGTCGGGCTCTACATGTCTGTCACCCTCATCGGATTCCGGATCGCCCGTCGGGCGCCCGACCGATTCGGTCGGTTGCTGGCCACTGGAATCACGAGCCTCATGGCCCTGCACGCGACTCTGCATATGGCGGTGGGGCTCGGACTCATCCCACCGACTGGGCTCTCTCTTCCGTTGGTCTCGTACGGGCGATCCAATCTCTTGGTGACATTGATGGGAATCGGGATCTTGCTGTCGTTGGCACGGTGGCGCACGCCGGAGAGAAGGAGTTCATGAAGGAGCCCCTCGTGGCTGTCTTTTCCGGCGGAGGGACCGGAGGGCACCTCTATCCCGCGCTCGCCCTGGCTGCGGCTCTGACCGAACGGCGCCCCGATGTGCGTCCATTCTTTGTCGGAGCGAGAAGAGGTTTGGAGGCAAGGATTTTCCCGGAGCGGGAGTTGGATCACCTACTCTTGCCGATCGAGGGGATTCGACGTGATTCCATGTTCGCGAATATCCGGGTGATGGCACTGCTCGTGGCTGCGGTACGGCAGGTCGCGGAGACCTTTCAGCGCCTGCGCCCCAGCCTGGTGGTCGTGACGGGCGGCTACGCGGGTGGGCCCGCAGGCTTCGCAGCGGTTATCACACGAACCTGTCTCGTCCTCCAGGAGCAAAACTCCCTTCCGGGTCTCACGACGCGCGTGCTCTCACTTTTCGCGCGCGAGGTCCACGTTGCCTTTCCCGAGGCGGTTAGTGCGCTTCCCCGACGCACTCGACGCAAGGTGAGGGTATCGGGGAATCCAGTTCGAGCGCCGGTACGCTACGATCGCCTCCGGGCGGCGAAGACGTTTGGCCTCGATGCGGATGGAATCACCGTACTCGTCGTAGGGGGAAGCCAGGGCTCGTCGGCCTTGAATGCAGTCATTCTGGAAGCGCTCCAAGGAGTGGCAGCCGGTCGTCTAGAGAGGCCTTCCGGGGTACAGCTTCTCTGGGCTACGGGGCCTGCCCACATCGGAAAAACTGAAGCCAGCCTCGAAGAGCTGAGGGGACCCGACTGGGTCCACGCAGTTGGGTATATCCATGAAATGCCCGTCGCCCTTTCCGTGGCTGAACTGGCCGTCAGTCGAGCCGGAGCCATGACGACTTCCGAGTTCTTGGCCTGGGGCCTTCCTGCCGTTCTAGTCCCGTTGCCTTCGGCGGCCGAAGATCATCAGACGCGGAACGCTAGGGCTCTAGGCGATGCGGGCGCAGCCCTCCATCTGCCCCAGGAAGCGCTATCAGGGGAGACCCTTTGGGCCGCGATCACCTCGCTCATCCGTGATTCCAAGGCGCGTGCGGAAATGTCGGAAGCCGCGAAGGGTTGCGGCCGCCCGCACGCGGCAAGCGAGATCGCGACTTCGCTGGACCGCTTCCTCCCCGAATCCGAGGGCGGCTCGATGGCGTCCCAGTCGGTGAGGAGCGATCGATGACGGAGCGAGTGCCGCCGATCGATGACGAGGGGGTTCGATGAGCGGTGGTCATGCACATCATTCTGGGACCCAGGAAGTCGGGCTGCGTGATCTCATGTCGTCGGGAACACTCCACTTCATGGGCATCGGTGGGGCGGGGATGTGTGCGCTGGCCGAGGTCATCGTTCGGCGAGGCGGTAGGGTGACAGGGTGTGATCTCGCACCTGGAGAGTCGGTGAGGCCCCTCGAGCGATTGGGGGTTCGTGTCTGGAGTCGTCACGATCCCAGTCATGTAGAGAACGCAGTTGCCCTTGTGGTTTCTGCGGCGATCCCCCGGGATCATCCGGAAATCCTGGCGGCTGTGGGTGCCGGGATTCCCGTCTGGAAGAGAGCCCAGGCGATGGGCGAATGGGTGAACCGGGGCGTAGTCGTTGCCGTGGCGGGTACCCATGGGAAGACCACGACCACTGCGATGGTCACGGAGATCCTCTCCCACTCGGGGGCTGATCCCACCGGGCTTGTAGGGGGACGGGTTCCGACCTGGAGCGGCCATCTCCGCCCAGGCACCGATGAGCTATTCGTGGTTGAGGCGGACGAATACGACCGCTCCTTTCACCATCTCAGACCATCGGTGGCGGTGATCACGAACATGGACGCCGATCACCTCGATATCTATGGAGATCTCGAGGGCGTCCGTACCGGTTTCCTCAAGTTTCTTAGCGGTATGGCAGATGACGGCATCGTACTCCTTTGCGCAGACGATCCAGGAGCAGCCTCGCTGCTACCGTCGCTGTCCAACAGGGTGAGAAGCTTCGGCTTTTCCGCTGGAAGCCAGCTAAGGGGCCTGGAGTTCACACCTGAGGGCTCGGGGAGCTGTTTTCGATTGGTTGAGGACGGCATCGACCAGGGCGTTGCCCACCTCAAGATCGCCGGCCGGCACAATGCGATGAATGCGTTGGCCGCCGCTACCGCCGCTCGGGCGCTCAATGTTGAGTGGCCAGCGATTCGCGCTTCTCTGGCAGAATTCGTCGGTGTGGATCGGCGCTTCCAATGGCTTGGTGAAGAGAGGGGAATCGCGGTCATCGATGACTACGCCCATCACCCCCGAGAGATCGAAGCAGCCCTCGCCGCTGCTCGGGCAGCGTATCCGCACGCTCGGCTCGTCGCAGTGTTCCAGCCGCACCTCTACACGAGAACCCGTGACTTCGCACACGGGTTTGGCCGAGCGTTGGCCGCGGCCGACGCGACTTGGATAACCGAGGTCTATCCCGCGCGGGAGGCTGCTATCCCCGGGGTGGACGGGGCGCTTTTGGCGAAAATGGTTGCGGGCGTCCTTGAGACTGAGGGCCGGAGAACGAACGATGTGCACTTCCATGCAGACCTGGATTCGTTACCTCGGGAACTCTCGCTCTATTTGAAACCCGGCGACCTATGCCTGACCCTAGGCGCGGGATCGATCGAGCACGTGGGGGCAGATTTGGTCCGTCGACTCGGAGCGGCCGTGCCGGAGAGTCATGATGCGTAAGGGACTCGGCCTCTTTGCCGTCGTCAGCTTGGGAATGCTGGTCGTAGTCGCAGTCCCAAGAATCACGGAAGCTCTCGCCAGTGCCCAGATTTTTCGTGTGGTAGATGTTTCTGTGGAGGGGGCGCGATACCTCACCCAGGCCGAGCTAATCGAGGCGGCCCAACTTCCAGCTGGCGCCAGCGTATGGGACGACCTTGAACCGCTGGCGTTGCGCCTCAGCCCACATCCGATGGTCGGCCAGGTCCGGGTCCGGCGTCGGCTCCCCGGCCGGTTGATCTTCCAGGTTCAGGAGCGGGAACCGGTGGCGTTGTTGCCAACCCCGACCCTTACGCCGATCGACGAAGAGGGGCGACCGCTCCCGATCAGCCCTGCTGGGCGTCGTATGGACCTGCCCCTCGTCCAACCTCGGCGGGACGATCCGATCACCGGTCCGGAGCTGACCCCAGCTCAGCTTCACGGGCTTACCTCGGAGCTCGCTCGGCTCGGAGAATTCGATCCGGCGGTCCTCGCCTCGGTTTCTGAGGTCGCTCTCGATTCGTGGGGGGACATCCTTCTCCACTTCAGCGAGCCCAGAGTCACCTTGCGCTATAGAGCGCCATTGATCCCAGTCCGCTTGAACGAGGGACTTCGAGTCCTGACGGACGCTCTTGAGCGGCAGCCCGACCGGAAGCTCGTGTCGGTGGACCTGCGCTTTGCGGACCAGGTCGTGGTGAAATTCTCTGATTCCCCAGAGCGGTAAGGAGTCCTAGTGAGAGCGAATCTCATCGCCGGTCTGGACATTGGGACCACGAAGACCTGCGCAGTCATCTCGGAACTGGTGGGCGAGGGCAAGCGGCGGCCGGAGCTCAAGGTCTTGGGCGTCGGGCAGGCGAAGACCACCGGTGTCCGGCGAGAAGTGGTGACCCACATCGAAGAGACGACGGAAACGATCGAAAGCGCGATGAAGGAGGCTGAGCTCATGGCTGGGGTCGGCGTGGACCGAGTCTGGGCCGGGATCCGTGGGGATCACATCCGTGCCCAGTCCTCACTCGGAGTCGTCGCTGTTGGGGGAGAGGAGGTCACCCGAGCCGATCTCAGACGCGTGCACGAGGTTGCCCGAGCGGTCGCCCTCCCTCCCGATCGCGAATCCCTGCATGCAATCCCGCAAGAGTATGTGGCCGACCATCAAAACGGGATCAAGGATCCCGTCGGCATGTCCGCAGTTCGCCTCGAAGCAGATGTCTATCTAGTCACCTGCTCCACAGCGGTAGCGACGAACATCCGAAAGGCCGTGTCCCGCGCAGGCTATCGGGTTCAAGCACTGGTGCTTTCCCCATTGGCGACTGCTCGCGCCGTCCTGTCGGAAGACGAGAAGGAGGTCGGCGTGGCGATGGTCGAAATTGGGGCAGCGACGACACAGATGGCCGCTTTCTACGAAGGCAAGATCCGTCATATCGGCATTCTCAACTTCGGCGGTGACACGGTTACGAGCGATCTCGTGAAGGGCCTTTCGGTCCCCTTTGCGGAGGCCCAACGGGCCAAGGAGCAGCACGCGGTGGCGTGCGCCCAGCTCGTCGATCCGCAGGACACTGTGGAGCTTCCAGGACCCAGTCCAGGCCAGAAACGTCATGTCGCCCGGGAGTTGATAGCACACATCGTGGAGCAACGGCTCGACGAACTATTCGGTATGGTTCATCAGGAATTCGAGGGTGAAAGCCTCCTCGACCGACTCGGAGCCGGAGTCGTGATTACGGGCGGTACCGCCGCCCTGCACGGGGTCGTTGAGCTGGCCGCCCGGGTATTCGCTTCTCCTGTCAGAATCGGCGTGCCGGCTGAAGGGCTTTCGGGACTGGCGGACTCGGTTCAGCGCCCTCGCTTTTCAACCGTGACGGGTCTCTGCCTTCACGGAGCAGACCGATTTCATGAGACCGGAGAGGGCGCGTCAACACGCTCATCCGGGGCCGCATCGCGCATCGGAGCCTGGATTCGCGAGTTCTTCTGACACAGGAACGGGGTTGGGGCTTCCCCACGGACTCGAGCAGTTCGACTTGACGCCCAAAGGAGAGTGAGGACGAGATGATGATCTTCGAATTCGAGGATGCTCCCGCGCAGAGTGCCCGGATGCGCGTGGTCGGTGTGGGTGGCGCCGGAGGGAACGCTGTGAATCGTATGGTCGACGAAGACCTGGAGGGCGTTGAGTTCATATCTGCAAACACCGACGCTCAAGCTCTGAAAAACTCCCGGTCCCATCACACGATTCAGCTCGGGAAGAAGCTGACCCGGGGACTCGGTGCCGGAGCCCGGCCCGAGATTGGACGACAGGCCATCGCTGAGTCCGAGGACGATGTTCGCATGCTGCTTGGGGGAGCGGACCTGGTCTTCATAACCGCAGGGATGGGGGGCGGAACGGGTACCGGGGCCGCTCCCATCATTGGCGATATCGCACGGGAGTTGGGGGCACTGACGATCGGAATCGTGACCCGTCCGTTCGCCTTCGAGGGGAGGAAACGGATGCGCCAGGCGGACCAAGGGTTGGCAGAACTCAAACGGTCGGTGGACACAACCATCGTTGTTCCCAACGACCGGCTTCTTTCCGTCGTGGGGAAGGGGACCACTTTCAAGGATGCGCTAAAGAAGGCAGACGAAGTACTTCTTCATGCGACCCAGGGCATCTCGGACCTCATCCGGGTGACTGGCGAAGTGAACGTGGACTTTGCAGATGTCCGTACCATCATGTCGTGCCGCGGGGCGGCCCTCATGGGGTCAGGTTTTGGAGAGGGTGAGAATCGCGCTGTCGAGGCTGCACAAGAGGCGGTTTCGTCCCCACTGCTGGACGATGTATCGATCCGGGGCGCCCAAGGAGTGTTGATCAACATCACGGGCGGAATGGACCTCGCCATTGACGAAGTGACGCAGATCTCTACGATTATTCAGGAGGAAGCCGGCGACGAGGCGGAGATTATCTTCGGAGCGGTGCACGATGAAGCTCTTGAGGGCAAGATTCGTGTGACGGTAATCGCGACCGGTTTCGATGTCGAAGCGGATCATAAGGAGCAGGTGATCCGCCCGGATTTCCGGCACGGCGTGAACCGGGTCGGAGGCTGGACCGAGTCGGAGTCCCAGCCCTCGGAGGACCGTGGGATGGCCCTGGTCGGTGCGGCAGTCAGGGTGGAGGAGGAGCAGCGCGAGGCCGTACCCTTCCACCGGCCACCGGAACGGATCGTGGATCGGGGGGAGATCGGCGAACTAGACGTTCCAACGTTTATCCGTCGGCAAATGGATTGACGGGCTCGGGGAGGTGACCCTTCTCGCGGACCCGGAATCTCGGGCAGATCCGGGGTTCGCGTTTCGCCGGCGGTGCATCGAAAGGCGTCGCCAAGATGGATCGAATTCGAAAGCCCTTCCAAGGACGATTGCCCGTCATTCTTTGGGTTGGCGGAGTCACGTCTCTCGGGCTGCTCGCGGCAGGTCCCCTCCGCCCGTCGACACCGGAGGCGGGTGCCTTGCAGCCGATTCTCGCAGCTTCGGCGGAAGAGACTCGCGTCGAGGTCCTTTCATCGGGCCGCACTTTCGGAGGGATCCTCCAACAGGCCTCTCTCTCCACAACGGAGCAGCAGGGGCTCCTTCTAGCATTCCGTGAACGAGCCAACCCTGCCCGACTCAGGTCCGGAACAGAAGTCAACCTTCGCTATCTTCGTGGCACCGAGCGCCTGCGCGGCATTGACGTGGCGGTGTCTGGAGACGAGCTGGTCCGACTGGAACGCGCGAGGATCGGTTGGCGTTCGTCGATCGTTCGGACCCCGGTCTGGTCAGACACGCTTGCTGTCGGGGGCATGATCGACACCGACCTATGGACCTCGGTCGTCATGAACCCTGCACTGGCCGAAATGCCAAGGCAGGATCGTGCGCAGGTGATCCACCTCTTGGACCGGGTTTTCCAGTGGCAACTGGATTTCTCTAGACAGATACAGCCGCAGGACTCCTACCGGCTCGTCTTCGAACGCGAAGTGCGGCCTGACGGAAGCATGCGATCTGGTCGCATCCTCGCCGCAGAATTGGTCAATTCTGGCAGCCCGCTGTACGCGGTCTTCTTCGACCTCCACGGAGATAACGTCGGCGGTTACTATGATCTCGATGGCGAGTCCCTTCAGCGAGCCTTCATTCGCGCGCCGCTCGAGTACCGCAGGATCTCGTCACGGTTCAACCGAAGTCGCTACCATCCGATCCTGAGAATTCCACGTCCCCATATCGGAGTTGACTACGCTGCCGCGACCGGCACCCCGGTTATGGCGACAGCGGACGGAGTTGTGGCGCAGCGAGGGGTCAACGGGGGCTATGGAAACTCGATCCAGATCACTCATGGCAATGGCTTCATGACCCGTTACGCGCACCTGAACGGATTCGCGTCCGGGGTTCGCTCCGGCAGCCGCGTGTCCCAGGGACAAACCATCGGGTACGTAGGGATGACCGGTCTTGCGACCGGCCCCCACCTTCACTACGAGATGCATCGTAGCGGTAGTCCCGTGGACCCGCTCAACATCGACATCCCCGCGGGCGACCCCATTCCGAACCAAGCGAGAGAACGTTGGACACAGGATCTCGAGGCCCGCGTCGCGGTCCTCCGAACTGCGCCTGAAGGCCCGGTGATCCGGATTGCGCAGGCAGACGCCGATGCCCCTGAGGCAGCTGAAGCCAGTCGCCGGTGAGCCCTAGAAGCCGGAGCGGGGACCCGGGCGCACGAGCCTGGGTTCCAGGAACGGCGTGACCGGCTCAACCTCTATCATCGTCCTCTTTGGGGTGGCTGGCGTCGTCCTCGTCGGATGGCTGCACCTGAGAATCGATCCCGGCACGCCGGGGCGCTTCCTCCTGTTGGCTCTCCGGACCGTGACCTTGGCCCTCGTAACCACCTTGATTTTGGATCTTCGGATCCCGGGAGAGGACCCAAGTCGTCCGTCGCCGGAGGGCGGGAAGTGGATTCTGATTGATCCCGATCTCTCGTTGACGATTCCCGGTGCCTCGGGAGCCTCCCTTTGGGATGAGGCCGTTGAGCGGGTCGCCGATCTGAACGATGGCACGCGGGTGGCAATGGCGCTGCCCGGGAACGGGGGTGCCGAAGGCGTCGAATTGGGTGACCTTTCGACCCGGGTGCCCAGCGCACCGTCCGCCAACCTTAGAGAAGCCGTCTCGCGGCTGGGAGAGGCTGGAGCGGACTCGGTGGTGGTCCTCTCTACGCTGCGACGCCCATCTGAGGACGTCGCCGCCCTTGTGAGCGAGACACCCCTTCCGATGAGATTGGACCGGCTTGGTGGGCTCGTCCGAAACGTCGGAATCGGGGAACTGTCACTACCGGCATATGCCTCCGAGGGAGAGGAGATCTCTGGGAGTGTCGGGGTCTTTGGAGAGGGGGCGGCGGGCGACTCAGTGCGATTGGAACTCCGTGGGGATGGAGAGCTGATCACGATCATCTATTTGCCGATGCCCGATTCTGGCGAAGAGGTTTCGGTACCGTTTACGCTTCCACCGCCCGTAGACACCGGCTTGGTGCGTTACACCGCGAGCGGGCTGTTGGAGGGTGACGTGTTCGAGCCTGACGACGTGCGCGCCCGGTGGCTCATGAGTGGGCGAGTCGACCCAGAGATCTTGCTCGTGTCCCTCGAGCCCGATTGGGAGCCTCGTGTTCTCCTCCCGGTTCTCAAGGAAGTAACGGGCCTCGACGGCGATGGATATCTGGGACTGGCGGATGGCCGGTTTCTGCCCTTGGTTTCCGAGCCTGGGATCACCCGGCCAGTCGAAGCTGAGGCGTTTCGGGATCGACTACTGCGAGCCGAACTCCTTGTGATACAAGGGGACGCCGAGGGCGCGCCACCTTGGTTGATATCTTCAGTCGAGAGCCATCCGCGGGTCCTTCATATCGCTGGGTCGTCGGGCGCCGCGGCCCTGGCCGGCCTCCAGGCCGATCCAATCTTGCCTGGGGAGTGGGCACCGGATCCAGACGTCCCGGCTTCCCCGCTGTCCCCATTTTTCGCAGGTATCAGTCTCGGTGGCCTTCCCCCCCTTTCAGCGCTTCTGCCGCTGGCGGAGCCGCTTCTCGGGACCTCGGCGCTGAACGCTCAGGGACCACGGGGGGGAGAACCTGTTCCGGCAGTCGTGCTGTTGGAAAGCGAGCAAGGACGCCGGGTCGTTACACTCGCAAGTGGCTTTTGGCGTTGGGGAATGCGAGACGGCGAGGCGCTGCGCGCATATCGAGCGCTGTGGGGGGGCGTGACCGGATGGCTCCTTGGCCAGTCCATGGCCGGCGACGGAGAGCCGGTTCGTCCCGAGACGATCCTCCAGGGCCGTGGTGAGTCCCTCCGGTGGGAGGTGGATGAACCCGGGTCTGAAATGGAGCTATCATTGCTGAGAGTGCACGATTCGGGGGACGGATCGTGGAAACAGGACCCGGCTGACTCCCTAGATCTGCATTTTAGAGGCCCGCTGAGGGGGACCGATGATCCAGTGGTTTCAACTCCGTCCGTGGAACCAGGCGTCTACCGGTTCGAGGTCCGAGGCCCAGGCAATGGTGGACAATCGGAAGCTTCTATCATCGCCTCGGGATTCCTCGAAGTCGAAGGCTGGGCGCCATCACTTCGGTGGCCGCCGTTCGATGTTTCCGACGATGTTGTCGGCAGCGCCCGTGGCCCCAACCTAGGCGACGTTTCGGGGGGGAGGCGGACGCTTCGGACCCATCCTCTGCCCTACTTGCTTCTCCTTGTCTTACTTGGCACCGAGTGGGTGTGGCGCCGGAAGGTAGGATTGCGGTAGGAGTCAGTGTGGGGCTCCTCCGGGCGTTCCCAGTGGTTGGGCAATCTTCGTCAATGCCCGATTCGACGAATAGGCGGACATGCGACTGTTCAAGACGGAGGAGGAGAGACGGACGCGACTCTGGAAGCGCGTCGTGAATCTCGCACTGACCGATGTCAAGGTCTTCGCGAGAGAGCCGGACCGAGCTTCCCTGGAGGCTCTAGAGGAGCGGCTTCTGGCAGCGGACTTCGGCGTGGGAGCCACTCTTCGACTGGTCGACCAGGTCGAGGAACAAGTCCGCCGCGGGAAGATTCGGGGTGAAGAGGAGCTGCGAAACACCCTTCGAGACGAGGTACGACAGATTCTGCGCGGCACCGAGGCGCGGACGCTCGCAGACAACACCGAAGGCGGCCCCGCCGTGTACTTGGTTGTTGGTGTGAACGGGGTTGGGAAGACTACCTCGATCGCGAAGCTAGCCCATTCTCTGACACAGCGAGGCAAGTCAGTCCTTATTGCGGCCGGCGACACCTTCCGCGCGGGGGCCGTGCAACAGTTGGAGCACTGGGCTTCACGTGTGGGTGCGGACTTCGTGCAAGGTCAAGAGGGTGGGGATCCCGCGGCGGTCGCGTTCGATTCGGTCGAGGCTGGGATCGCCCGCGGGCTGGATGTGGTTCTCATCGATACCGCCGGACGTCTTCACACCAATCCCGGACTGATGGAGGAGCTGATCAAGGTCAAGCGAGTTGTCGCCAGACAGTTGGCTGGCGCTCCCCATGAAACCCTCATGGTGCTTGACGCGACCATCGGCCAAAACGCCGTATCCCAAGTGAAGTCGTTCCACGACGCGGTGGGACTGACCGGTATCCTTCTGGCCAAGATGGACTCGACGGCGCGGGGAGGGATCGTCGTTGCTCTCATGGAAGAGTTTGGAATCCCGGTAAAGCTGATTGGGCTTGGTGAGGCGATCGCCGATCTCGATCGATTCGATGCAGAGGCCTTCCTCGATGGGGTCTTTGCGGAGGGGTGAACCCATGACCTTCACACAGCTGGACCGACCTGTCCAGTTCCTGAAGGGGGTGGGCCCCAAGCGATCTGATGCGCTAAAGAAACTCGCGATCGGTACTGCGAGAGACCTTCTGTACCACGTACCCCGACGCTATGACGACGCGTCCACCATCCAGCCGATCGAATCGCTCCGCGTCGGCCAGGATGCCACGGCCGTCGGGTCTGTACGCTCGAAGGGGATCATTCCGACTCGAGCCGGTCTCCGCATATTCCAGCTCGTGCTCGAGGATGACTCCGGGTATATCACCTGCTCCTGGCCCGGGCAACCGTGGCTAGAGCGTCAGATCCGAGAAGGTGATCGCCTCCTCGTAACGGGTCCCGTCAAGCACTTTCACGGCCGACAGCTCCATCCCCGCGAGTTCAGCCTGATCGGGAGGATAGATCAGAGCGAGGATGACGCACTGACGGGGACGGTCTTCGTTACTTACCCCGCCACGGAGGAAGTCCCTCAGTGGGTGCTCCGTCGGATATTTGGCAAGAACATCGATTGGATGCTCGAGCAGGTCCACCAAGAGGAATATCTATCGGCGGCCGTTCGAGGGGAGCTCGGCCTTCCGGATCTGTCGGAGACGTTCCGAAAGCTGCATCGGCCTGAGTCCTTGGATGACCCCGAGGAGGGCCGAAGGCGCCTCGCTTTTGATGAGCTGTTCTTTCTCCAGTTGATTCAGGCACTCGCCCGACATCGTGAGACCGAGGTGCAGCCCGGAATTACTTTTCACCGCACCAACGAGTTCATTCGCCCACTTCACGAGAGTCTGTCCTTTCGGCTGACGGACGCCCAGTCTCGTGTTCTTCGCGAAATCTATGCGGATATGAGCTCCGCACGTCGGATGAACCGATTCCTTCAGGGCGATGTCGGATCGGGAAAGACCCTCGTGGCGTTATTCTCGATCTTGCACTGTGCCGAGGGCGGGTACCAGTCCGTGCTCATGGCGCCCACGGAGCTTCTGGCCGAGCAGCACGAACACAAAATCCGCGAGCTGCTGGAACAGGCCGGTCTCGAGATCGAGTTAGTTCTCCTGACCGGGGGAAAGGGAGTTGCTGACAAGCGGCGAGCCATCTCGGCTCTCGGAGAGGATGGCCGCGCAATGATCGCTGTTGGCACCCACGCCCTGATCCAGGACGGTGTCAGCTTCCGAAAGCTGGGGCTCGTCGTTGTCGACGAGCAACACCGTTTCGGGGTGCGCCAACGAATGACCCTCGTCGAGCGGGGAGCTCCGAACGGACACCCGGACGTTCTGGTGATGTCCGCGACACCGATTCCGAGATCCCTTGCTTTGACGCTGTATGGAGATCTCGACCTCAGTCTATTGGACGAGCGGCCTCCGGGGAGGAATCCAGTGGAGACGCTTCTTCGTTATCCGGGGCAACGGTCGGAGACCTACGCTCGCATAGATCAGGAGCTGGAGAAGGGTCGCCAGGGATACCTCGTTTTCCCGCTCGTGGAGGAGACGGACAAGTCGGACCTGAGGGCGGCAACCCAAGAGTATGAGAGACTTCGCACGGAAGTCTTCTCCCATCGAACCTTGGGGCTCCTTCACGGACAGCTCTCGAATCAGGATAAGGATGCCGTCATGCGAGCTTTCCGGGACGGAGATCTCGATCTGGTAGTTTCCACGTCAGTCGTTGAGGTGGGGATTGACGTACCGAACGCGACTGTCATGGTGATCGAGCACGCGGAGCGATTCGGACTCAGTCAGCTTCACCAACTGAGAGGGAGGGTCGGACGGAGCGATACTCAATCCGTGTGCATCCTCATTGCCGAGCCCGGCGAGCAGTCTCGAGAGCGGCTCACCGTCTTCTGTCAGACGAACGACGGATTCGAAATCGCTCGAGCGGACCTGCAGATTCGGGGTCAGGGGGACCTCTTCGGGGCACAACAACATGGCCGAGATCCCCTCCTTCGCTTCGCCGATCTGCGCACCGATGAGCCACTCCTTACCCGCGCGCGGAAGCTCGCTCGCGGAATCGTCGCGCGCGATCCGGAGTTGGCGGCTCCGGAGAATACCCATGTGGGCTCGATCCTGGAGGCACGGCACTCCGAGCGCCTCAGGATGTGGCGAGTAGGCTAGCGTGAGAGCCGATCCAAGGCCCCGGTATTTCGTCAATACGATCTTCGTCTGCCTGCTTGCATCTGGAACCATCGGATGCGATTCGGTCATGCAGATCCTCATGAGCCCCGACGAACTGCCCGAGGGCCAGCGCGGTCTCTCGCTATCGGACCTGCCGCCCGGCGCCGTGGCCGTTGTCGCGCAAGGACTTGAGGTGCCTTGGGGAATCGCGTTTCTGCCCGACGGGGGCTTCCTCGTGACTGAACGGCCCGGTCGGGTGATGCGTTTTCCGATGTGGACCGAGGGTGACGAGCCTCTGTCGCCCGACGATGCGCAGGTGTGGAGCGTAGAGGGTGTTCGGGAGTCGGGAGAAGCAGGTCTCATGGGGGTGGCCGTCCATCCAGCCTACCGAGCCAACGACCTGTCGGGGACTGCCCAACCTGTGCCCACGTCAGCGCAGAACCAGTGGGTCTACTTCATGTTTACCTCGGATGGCCCTGGGGGGTTACAGAACCGCATCGTCCGCTTTCAGCTTACCGCTCAAGGGCTTACGGACCCACAAGTCATCATTGCGGGGATCCCTGGAAATCGATTTCATGACGGTGGAAGGGTCGCTTTCGGGCCTGACGGTTATCTCTACGTCACCGCTGGAGACGCCGGTGATCCAGCGCGGTCCCAGGCTCCGACGTCGCTTGGGGGGAAGATCCTACGCATCGATGACAGCGGCGCAATCCCTCCAACGAATCCCTTTGGGAGTGCCGTATGGTCTCTAGGGCATCGAAACCCGCAGGGGGTGGCGTGGGACGCGGAAGGTCGCCTCTGGAGTACGGAACACGGAAGATCCGGCCTTCAGAGTGGGTTCGACGAGCTAAACCTCATCCGGGATGGAGAAAACTACGGGTGGCCGATCGTTCAAGGGGACGACGAGGTCGTGCCTTATCGCTCTCCGGCGATGCATTCGGGCGAGGCGCATACATGGGCACCGAGTGGAATCGCTTCGATTGGCGGCCGACTCTTCTTCGGTGGGCTCCGTGGCGAGGCCCTCTTCGAGGTAGCCATCGAGGGGGAGAGTGTCTCTGGGTTGGTGGGTCACTTCGCTTCTGAACTCGGCAGAATCCGGTCTGTCGTCGCTGGTCCTGACGGGATGCTGTATTTCACGACCTCGAACCGGGACGGCCGGGGGGCCAGGAGGGACGGAGATGACAAGGTGTTGAGGGTCGACCCGGTCCTACTCCGGAGATGAAAGCGTAGGGTATTTTTTCGGGTCGGGATTCGTCCTTCGGAACCCATTCTCTCAGTAATCGGAGGCGGCGCATGGAGCAGGAGTCGTACGTAGAGGTCCAAGGTCTGGCGAGGGCAGAGGGCGAGACAGTTACGGTCGCTGGCTGGGTCGAGACGGTGCGGACACACGCCAAGGTGGCCTTCGTGCTGCTACGAGACGGCACGGGTACGGTCCAGAGCGTTGTTGTTCGTGAGGCCGTGACGGAGGAAATCTGGGACATTGCCACGACACTGGCTCAGGAGTCCACGGTCGAAGTGCGCGGAGAGGTGAAACCCGACGCCAGATCTCCGGGTGGGTGCGAGCTGGCGATGACCGCTATCAAGGTCCTAGCCGCTGCAGAGGAATACCCGATCCAACCGAAGGAGCACGGCGTCGAGTTCCTCATGGATCACAGGCACCTGTGGCTCCGCTCCCAGACCCAGCGAGCGGTGATCAGCGTTCGAGCGGAAGTGATGCAGGCGGCACAGGACTTTTTCTATGAGGCCGGCTTCACCCGCATCGATACGCCGATCCTGACCGGGTCCATCGGGGAGTCCTCCGGGACCCTGTTCTCGACGGACTATTTCGGCCAGACGGCATACCTTGCGCAGACCGGTCAGCTGTACGTCGAGGCAGCATGCCCTGCTTTTCGCAAGGTCTTTTGCCTCGGTCCGACCTTCAGAGCCGAGAAATCCAAGACACGGCGGCATCTAACGGAGTTTTGGATGCTCGAACCGGAGGTTGCTTTCGCCGATTCGAGCGAAAACATGAAGCTCCAAGAACAGGTGGTGAGCTATCTGATCGGACGTGCGTTGGACCGCTGCGCTGAGGAACTGGAAATCCTAGAGCGCGACGTGACACGACTCTCAGCCGTCGCTGCCCCCTTTCCCAGGATCTCGTACAGCCACGCCGTCGAGCTGCTCAGGGCCAAGGGTAGCGACATCGAGTGGGGACAGGACCTTCGAGGGGCAGACGAGACAGCGATCGCGCAGGAGTTCGACGCGCCAGTATTCGTACATGACTATCCGAGGGAGGCAAAGGCCTTCTATATGAAGGAAAACCCAGAGGATCCGCGCACCGTGCTCTGCAACGATCTGATTGCCCCGGAGGGGTACGGAGAGATCATTGGGGGGAGCCAACGGGAGGACGACTTGGATCGCTTGCGTCAGCGGATCCGCGAGGAAGGGCTGCCTGAAGAGGCTTACGCATGGTACCTCGATCTTCGACGGTACGGGACCTTCGTTCACTCCGGTTTCGGGCTTGGCATCGAGAGAACGGTTGCTTGGATCACGGGCCGACCGCACGTCCGTGAACTCATACCATTCCCTCGGCTCTTGAATAGGCTGACACCTTGAATCGGGTCGTCGTTGATTTGGAAGACCGGCGGCCGATCTGGGCGATGCCTGACTGGGCGGTGAACGAGCTCAGAGAGGCGCTCCCAGCCCAGTGGGAGCTTCATGTGTCGCGAAGCGTCGTCGACGGCTCCGGCGATGGTGGGAGTGAACCGAGTCCTGAGGTTCTTGGCGCGGTCTCGGGCGCTCGAGTCTACGTCGGGTTCGGCGTTCCAGCCTCCATCCTCGAAATCGGCGAAGGGACCCTCGAGTGGGTACACTCGGGAGCCGCCGGGGTTGGCGGCTCTCTCCACGAGACCATGCTCTCGAGCTCTGTGCTGTTTACCAATTCGGCGGGCATTCACGGTGCTCCGATGGCGGAGACGGTGGTGGGAATGCTTCTTCATTTTGCCCGAGGTTTGGACTTCGCGATTGCCTCCGCCCAGTTGGGGGAATGGGACAAGACACGATTCCAGTCCGCAAATACCCCAGTGCGGGAGCTCGCCTCAATGACAATAGGCATCCTTGGCTACGGAGGCATCGGCCGTGAAGTGGGAAGGCGAGTCGCCGGCTTGGGAAGCAAGGTTCTGGGACTTCGCAGAGCACCGTCTCGCATATCGGACGACCCCAATGGGGTCGAGATCGTGCACGGAGACCTGGGGTTGGATCGCCTCCTGAGCGAAAGCGACGCACTCGTGATCGCTGTCCCAGACACGCCTGAGACCCGCAATCTTCTGACTGAGAAGAGAATCCGCACGCTGCGGAAGGGTGCGGTCCTGATCAACGTGGCGCGCGGGCACATAGTTGATGAGGATGCGCTCGTGACGGCGCTACGAGACGGACATCTACGGGGTGCCGGGCTAGACGTATTCCGTGACGAGCCATTGCCCCCACAGCACCCGCTCTGGACGCTACCGAACGTCCTCTTGACCCCACACGTCTCCGCGGTCTCTCGAGGCTTCTGGCGGCGAGAGATGGATCTGATTCTAGATAACTTCGGACGGTTCCTGGCCGGATCGCCACTCGTCAATCAAGTGAATCGGACGGTCGGTTACTGACAACAGAGGTGATCGAACGACGATCGACTCAAGCTCGCTTCACGTCCTCCCAGAGTCGATCCATTTCCTCGAGAGTAGCGCCCGGGATCATGACGCCGCGATCCTTTGCAAGTGCTTCTACTGCGCGGAACCTCTCCTGGAATTTCTTGTTGGCGATATCCAGGGAAGCAGCCGCATGCATACCGCACAGCCGAGCGACGTTCACGACCGAGAAGAGCAGGTCTCCAATCTCCTCGTCTAGAGCCTCGGGGCCGTCTTCCGAGTTGGCAGTCTCCCTGAGAGCGGATTCAACTTCTGCCAGCTCTTCGGCAACCTTCTCCAACGCCCCGCTGGGCTCCTTCCAGTCGAAGCCAACGCTCGCAACCCTTTCCTGAATCCGGTGGGCCTTGAAGAGAGGATCCAGCCCTTGAGCCAGCCCATCGAGGGCTCCCCCGGTTCTCTCAGTCGCCTTAATCGTCTCCCAGGACGCCTGCGCTCCCGATTCGAAAACACGCGGATGCCGGCGAACCATCTTTTCCTCCAAATCACGCATGACATCTTCTCGGGTGAATCCGCCGGTCTCCTCGCTCACCACGACCTGAAAGGCGAGGTTGAGTAGAAGGTCGCCCAACTCGGTCCTTAGGGCATTGGGATCGTCCGCCTGGATCGCGTCCACCACTTCGTGGACTTCTTCGAGGAGATGGGGCACGAGCGAACGGGCGGTTTGCTGCTGATCCCAGGAGCAGTTGGATCGAAGATACTCGACGAGCACCAATGCACGGTCGAGAACAGCGGTCTTGGATGCGAACCGCCCGCTTGCGCCGAGCTTTGCGGGATCCCTTGGGTCTCGACGATCTTTTCCATCGGTCCTCACGGTTCGCTCCGGTGCTGGGAATGTGTCTGCACATGCACGTTCGTTCTTGCTCGCGAGGTACTTTCTCGCATCTTTGTCCGGCTATGTCAACGGACTCCCGCAGTCGAGCCTGGGTGGAAGTAAGCGCACCCGCGCTACGACGAAACCTAGCGCACGTTCGAGACATCGTAGGCCCCGAGGCGCGCATTCTCCCCGTCGTGAAGACAGACGCGTACGGTCTCGGGCTCGAGGGAGCCGTCCAGGCCCTAGAGCCGGGCTCGCCTTGGGGTTACGGGATCGAGACGGTAGAGGAAGGCCGGCGGCTACGGACCCTGGGGATCGACCGACCCGTGCTGTTGCTGGCCCCAATCCCACCAGGAG
This sequence comes from Longimicrobiales bacterium, assembly GCA_965215925.1. GTDB lineage: Bacteria > Gemmatimonadota > Gemmatimonadetes > Longimicrobiales > Gaopeijiaceae > JAAXGI01. Next base: position 434,170 of record CBDCEQ010000003.1, read on the forward strand.
ATTTTGAGGCGGCCGTGGCTTCGCGTCTTCGCCTGAGCATCTCATCCATCGAGGCGTTGAGGCGGGTTGCTAACTCGGCCGCCACGCTGGGCGTTGATGCGTTGGTACATGTTGAGGTGGATACCGGGATGGGACGGACAGGATTCGTCTGGAACGACGCGGAAAGTTGGGGGCCAGAGATCAATGCGCTTACCGGTCAGGGCGTCGGTTGGGAGGGTGTGTTCACGCACTTCCTCTCCGCAGGCGATCTCCGTTCGGAGGGTATGTCCGAGCAAGTAGATCGGTTCCGCCGAGCGCTTGACGCGATCGATGGCCTCGATGGGGAAAGCCGAATCGAGCATTTGTGCAACTCAGCTGGAATGCTTAGGAGGCCTGATCTTGCAGCGGGATTGGTTCGGCCCGGGATTTTCCTATATGGGGGTAGAAGTTGGCCGGGGCTTCCCGAAGCGGATCCCGTGCTCGCGGTTCGTGCTAGGATCGTTCTCGTCCGTGAGGTGCCTGAAGGGACGACTCTTGGGTATGGCGCGACCTACCAGTCTACACGTCCGGAACGGTGGGCGACGCTAGGCATTGGCTACGGTGACGGAATCCCGCGCTCGCTTGGCAATGGTGGTGAGGTGATCGCCGCGGGAAAAAGAGTGCCCGTCATCGGAAGGATCTCGATGGGCATGACCGTGGTAGACATCACGGATCTCCCTCGGACCTTCGGAGACGTGGGGGATGAAGTTACGCTTCTCGGTGAGGAGGGCGGAGAGCGGATCTCTGTCGAGGAGATCGCCGGGATCTCGGGTACGATCGCCCACGAAGTTCTCACGAGGCTCTCTCCGCGACTTCCGCGCATATGGCTCTGACTGGGCCGTCAGGGTACCAATGGGGAAGGGAGGGTGAGCATCATTTACGATCCCGGATCGACGCGAGGCGAGGGGACCGGTCCTTGAAGACACTTTGCCGCTGGCCAGTCCTACTCGCAGGTTTCAGCGTTTCAGGCTGTACCGACGCGGTTCCCACATCCGATGATGGGGGTCTGATCCCCGTTTCGGCCGAGACTGTGGAGATCCGTCTCCCTTTCTCGGCCTTCGCCAGTGACCTCAGGTCGTTCTCAGGATACGGACTTCCGGCCAGTCTCCCCGTGGCGATCGTGGCACACGAATGGGCCGGGGAGCTCGAGTCTCGCGCCTTGCTGAGATTCGGTCTACTTCCGGACGTCATCAATGTCCTACCACCTGGCGTGGAGGTTGGCGCCATTGCCGATTCGACTTTCCAGCCTGTCTCAGGGAAAGTGATCATTCGGCTGGATACGCTGGGCCTGACCTCCGGCCCCGAGTCCTTCGACCTAGAGGCCGACGCGATTCTGACCTCTTGGCACCCAGAGACCGCGAACTGGGAACTGGCTGCAGATACCCTGGGGGGTAGGGTGGAATGGCCAGAACCCGGAGGAGGCCCCGCTCGGGCCCTGGGGGGCGTGACGTGGCTCCCGTCCGTCGCGGACTCGGTCGTGTTGGAAATCGATTCGCTGACTGTTGCCGAGTGGACCGAGTCTGAGGAACCTGATCGGGGCCTGAGAATAAGGGGCACGACTGAAGGGTCTCGCCTCCGCCTCCGAAGCGTCGAGTTCACGGCGCGAGTCAGGTCTGAGGTCAACCCAGACTCCCTTATACAAGTGCCGGCCACGCCGGGACGAGCTACCATCATCTACTCCCCAAGCCCCGAACACTCCCCCGCAGTCATAAAGATCGGAGGCGTACCTGCGGATCGTGCCATTTTCAAGCTGGAATTACCGTCGACCGTGGACCCCGGCCCAGATGTTTGCGCTAGGATCCCGTGTCCCCTTGAACTGCGGCCGGAGAGGCTTCTTTTCGCCGGCCTCGCCTTGCATTCTCATACGACCGTTTCGCCCGGATTTGCCCCTGTAGATACTGTAGCGTTGCAGGTACGCACGGTGTTGAGTCCCGAGCGGTTACCCAGGTCGCCGCTTTCCCAGATCATTCAGAGCGAGATCGAGGGCTTGGCGCCGGAGCTCTTCTCATCGGAGACAGAGACGCTCTACCAAATCTCAATGACCGCCTATGTGCAGAGCCTCCTTCAACTCGATGCCCTCGGCCAAGCGACCCCACCGCCGTCGATCGCAATTCTCGCAAACCCCGAGCCAGCGGGGTTAGAGGTTCTCTCGTTCTACGGGCCTGGGACCGAGCTCGAACCGCAGTTGCGCCTCATACTCACGGTCGCGGACGGAGTGCCCCTCCCATGACATGGCTTCGGAGCGTGGCTCCATTGGCTGTCGTGGCGCTAATCCTGGCTCCAGGTAGAACCGACGCCCAATCCCTATTCTCCGCCGAGGGGCTAGGGATGCCGGTGGAGTCACTCGACGCTCGATCCCGGGCCCTCGGCAGTGCGGGCGTCGGCCTTTCGGGGTGGTACCTCCTCGACCGCGACCCGGCTGCGAGCGCAGGGCTGACCATCCCGTCTGTCACGGCGAGTCTCCAGTCCTCGACCACGACACTGGCAGGAGGAGATACCGCAGGGCACACGCGCTTTCCAACTCTCGCTGCGTCTTATCCTTATGGACGCAATGTATTCTCCCTTCAAACAGGGAGCTTTCTCGATCAGGAGTGGGAGGCGCAGTTCGAGCGGACGCTCGATTTCGTGGGAGGGCAGGTCGGTGCCGTAGACGCATTCATCTCTACGGGAAGCATTGGGCGGGTGAGCTTGGGTTGGGCGAGGTCTCTCGCAACGTCGCTGTCGATCGGTGTCACGCTCGGGAGACATACAGGGATTGTTGAGCGGACATTTACTCGCTCGATTGAGCCAGAGGACGTGGGCCCGGATGTGGCCCTCTTCGAGACTGCGACTCGCCTGCGGGCCTCCGGCATGGTCGTCGGTGCCGGTATCACCTGGGACCCGCTGCCTCTGGTGCGTGCTTCCGGAGCATTCTCCTGGTCGGATGATCTGGTCCTTTCCCCTACCTCTACGGAGTCCGAGGAAGGGGGCCGCTACCGGATTCCCGTGGAGCTCCGCGGTGGGGGCACCGTCACTCTCACTTCGACGCTGGCCCTGCATCTTGGAGCGACCTATGCGAATTGGTCGGATACGGGGGACGATCTACGGCAGGGAATGAGCCGGGATGCCACCTGGAGCTATGGGGGCGGACTCGAATGGACCGGCGGCAGCCTCGTCGGAAGGACCGTACCCCTCCGTTTCGGCATTAGGCACCGAGATTTGCCGTTCTACTCGACAGACGGGCCTGCGTTCGAGCGCACGTTTTCCGGAGGGTTGGGACTGAACCTCCTGGAAACAGAGAATCAGCCCCTCGCCCGCCTCGACCTCGGGCTCGAACGAGGTGGGCGTGAGGCCGGATCGACCTCGGAGGACTACTGGCAAATGGTTGTGACGGTGCGCGTAGCCAGTGGCTGACGGCTCCAATATGGCGGCGTCAAGATCTGGCGATGTCCAGGACCGCGTCGCCTATAAGACATTCGGATGCAAAGCGAATCAGTATGACACCGAACGGATGCGTCAGGAATTGGAGGCGAGGGGATTCCAGACTGTACGCGGCACGGCGGATGCCGACCTGTTCATCGTAAACACGTGCACGGTCACGAATCAGGCCGACGCCGACGCTCGCCGGTTCATTCGCAGGATTCGAAAAGAGAACCCGAAGGTGGATGTCTTGGCTGTGGGGTGCTCCGCCGCGCTCCGAGCCCATGAGTATCGAAAAATGCCGGGCGTGGCCGAAGTCGTGACGGGCCACGATCCGATCGAGGTCGCGGACGCTGCCCATCAATCACGACCGCCGCTGGTCCAGATGGGCGCCCGTACGACACTGGAACGGATGGACCAGGAGCCAGTCGGTGGAGACATCCTCCTCAGGCGAGACGGGGCAACTCGAGCGTGGCTCAAGATCCAAGACGGTTGTGACCGCAAGTGCTCGTTCTGTGCAACCCGTCTCGCGCGGGGGGCCAGCCGCTCAAGACCGGTCTCTGAGGTGGTCAGAGAGGCTCGGGCGCTGTCGCTCGCGCATCCAGAGCTGGTACTTACTGGGATCCACATCGGGCACTATGGGCGAGATCTCGTGCCAGCCTTCACACTCTCGAGACTCGCGGCGCGCCTCCTCGAAGAGCTTCCGGACGTGCGTTTCCGGTTGGGAAGTATCGAAGCGACTGAGATCGACGATCTACTCGTGAACCTCCTGCAGGAATCGGACGGACAGCTGGCCCCACACCTTCACATGCCGTTACAAAGCGGGGCAGATCCGGTCCTCAAGAGAATGCGACGCTGGCACACCCGTGAGAGCTACCGGGTTCGGGTCCTGGAGATTGCGGCGCGTATGCCGGTTCTGGGCCTAGGCGCCGACATCATTACGGGATTTCCCGGCGAAACCGAAGTGGACCACAAGCAGACGGTAGCGCTCGTTGAGGAGCTGCCGTACACCTACCTTCATGTCTTCCCATTCTCTCCCAGGCAGGGGACCGAAGCTGCGTTGACGAATACGGTCCTCCCTATACCGCAAAGAGTATCTGGAGAACGGAGCCGGGAGCTTCGCGAGCTCGTGAACACCAAAGCTGCCTCCTACCGTCGTGAAAGGGCCGATGGAAAAGCGAAAGTCGTGTTTGAGAGCGGGAGAACAACTGCGCTGACGGGGGACTACCTTCGCGTCTCGGTACCGAAGTCGACGTCTCGCGAGGTCCCCAACGGGGCCGAACGAAGTTCTGAGCCGTGGAAGCCCACGACGACGCTTCAAGAGGGCAGCCTTCGGTGGTCCGGAAAGGATCTGGCTATTGATCTGACCCGGCCTGCGCGCTTCAATTGGACATCATGAAGACTTTCGAGGGCGCGCCGAAGCGGGCCTATATCGAGACCTATGGGTGCCAAATGAACATCGCCGACGGCGAGCTCATGGAGGGGGTCCTCTCGGCAAACGGATATGATGTCGTCGGGGCTCCCGAGTTCGCCGATGTGATCTTGGTGAATACCTGCGCGATTCGCGAGAACGCAGAGCGGAGAGTTCTTGGGCGGGTTGCTCAGTTGAGTCGGCTCAAGCGAGAGCGTGAGGATCTCGTGATCGGGGTGACCGGATGTATGGCCCAGCGAATGGGCCGGTCCCTCCTCGAGAAGGCTCCCTATGTCGACCTTGTCATGGGTCCCGATGGGTACCGGACCCTTCCCGAGCGACTCGACGCCCTTCGGAGAGAGGGTGTCGCCGCGCCCGCACCGCTCAAACAGTCTCAAAGGGATCCGAAACGAAGGCTGCAGCTCGCGGTACTGGACCTCGATGAGACGGAGCACTACGAGGGACTCGAGTCACGCAGACGATCCGATCTGACGGCCTGGATACCGATTCAACGTGGCTGTGACCACCGCTGCACCTTTTGCGTAGTCCCGTACGTTCGCGGACCCGAAAAGAACCGAGCCTCTCTCGATGTCCTCGCCGAGGTCCGTGACCTCGCGGAGGCCGGCGTGACTGAAGTCACTCTGCTCGGACAGACGGTCAACTCCTATCGATGGGGGGAGTGGACATTCCCTCGACTGTTAGAGACTGTCGCACAGGTGGATGGGATCAGGCGAGTGCGCTTTACGTCGCCTCACCCGAGGGACGTTACGCACGACCTAGTCGAGGTGATGGCTTCCGAGCCAGCTGTTTGCGAGCAGCTACACCTGCCGGCCCAATCGGGGAGCGATCGGACGCTGAAGCGAATGGTCCGGAGATATTCCGTCGACGGATACCTGAAGACCGTTGAGCTGGTCCGTGGCGCGATGCCCGACGTGGCGCTTTCAACCGACATCATCGTGGGATTCCCTGGGGAGACCAACGCGGAGTTCGAGGAGACGCTGGAGCTCATGCGTACCGTACGTTTCGACGACGCCTTCACGTACAAGTACTCACTCCGCGAGGGGACGCCGGCCACACGAATGCCCGTCACGGATTTCATCCCGGAAGAAATAGCACAGGGTCGGCTCGAAAACCTCATCGATCTGGCCCGAGGCATCCAGCGGGAGATAAACCAGGGAGAAATCGGGCGAGTCGAAGAGGTTCTGGTGGAAAAAGCGGCTCGTGACCCGGGATGCGTGCGGGGGAGGACGCGACGAAACAAGGTCGTCGCGTTCTCTCAACTGAATTCGAGGATCGGCGAGTATGCGATGGTCGAGTTGACAGGCACTTCCGGCCCTACATTCTCCGGAGAACTTCGGGAAACCCCGATCCTGGTTGCGACCAGGTGAGTCGCTATACCGGGGCCTTCGTAGCCCTGGTCGTCCTTTCTCTAGTGATGCTATTCGCTCGAGGGAATAGTCGAGAAAGAGTTACTTTGGACCTAGGCGTAGTGATGTTCGAGCGTGTCCCGCTCACTTACGTCGCCTTTGGGAGCCTGTTCCTGGGAATGTTGGTCATGCTTCTAGCTGGCATCCATTCGGACCTCAGGGTGCGACGCTTCCTCCGAGAGCGTCTCGCGGACGAAGACCGACTGGAAAGGCATGGAGTGGACCGAAACCAACAGGATCTGTTCGCCCCGCCCGAAGAGGGGGACGGAGAGCGTTGACTGGAAGCCGCCGGACCCGATTCCCTTCCTAGCTACCGAAAGGTTGTCGCTGATCCAAACGTGAGACCCCTCTTGTTCTGGGAGGCTTTGGCGCGCTGAGCCACCGACTCCCTCCTGTGGCAGAGGTTGCACTGATCCATGCTGCAGGAATCGCTCTCCCTCTTCTCGGCGTCACCCTACATCCGGCGCTCCCCATACTTGGCTCGCTGGGAGCGCTCTTCCTCCTATTCCATCGCCCTTGGCGAGCAGGGGCCCTCGTCGCGGCCCTCGTCGCGGGGATTGCCTCTGGGGAGTCGGTTGGACGGGCGGAACGCCGCGATTGTCGGCTCCACATGCCCACGAGGTGGGAGGGCGAGATCGAGGGTCGATTCCTAACTCGACCCGTCCCTGGATCGAGCCTCCCCTTCGAGCTTGTCACGGGCGCCCCCGGAGGATGCAAGGGAGATATGCGGGCCATCTTGCGCGTCGTGGAGAGCCTGCCTCCGGCGGGACAGATGATCCACGTCAACGCGAGCTGGGTTGGGAGGAGATTCCCTCAACCCGGGTGGGGGGACCGTGCGGGAATCCTCAGACTCGACGCAGAGTGGGCTCCCGTCCGTCGGATGGGGCTGGATGTCTGGCTGTTCCGCCTTCGAGGCAGGGTCCAACAACGAGTTTTTGACCTTTGGGGGGAGGATCTTGCTCCGGCGGCCGAGGCACTGGTTCTAGCACGGCGCGAACACCTGGACTCAGAGCTCCGGGAGGCCTTCGCGCTCTCTGGAACCGCTCACCTCCTTGCGATTTCTGGATTCCACGTCGGTGTGATTGCGGGCCTCCTGGTCGGGATGCTTCGGCTCGTCGGAGTTCGCCGGCTGCGGGCCGAGGCTGGGGCGGTGATAGGGTGTTGGCTCTATGTGTTAGGGATCGGTGCGCCCCATGCCGCGGTCCGCGCAGGTGTGCTTCTTTCCCTCCTCGTTGCTGCTCGGTTCAGGGGGAGGCCGGTAAGGGGGACAGGCGTCCTTGGTGCGGCCCTGCTCATGGTCCTCGCCGCGTGCCCGGGTTGGCTTGCGTCGGTCGGCTTCCAACTCTCGTTCGCAGGCACCGCGGGCCTGATCTTGATCCGTGGCTCGGTGGCGGCTGGCTTCGAGTCCGTGTCGCGCACTCTGACCGGCCGCTCGTTGTCTGCTCGAGAATCCAGTCGCCTATGGGCTCGTTTGCTACGCGGCGGCACCGCTGGCGTGATTGCAGGTACCGCTGCGACTCTCGCTACGCTGCCCCTCATTGCGTGGCATTTCGATAGGGTTTCACTCGTTGGGATCCCGGCGACGCTCCTCGTCGCGCCGGTCGTGGCCATGGCAATCCCTGGGATTGGATCAAGCCTGCTCCTATCGCTCTTGCCTGGCGGCCTCGGGCGGTTCGTCGCCGGCGGTACCGGACTCCTGCTCGAATTCGTCGCCCGATTCGTCACTTGGATCTCACACGTTCCTGGAGCTTCGGTCTGGATCGCGAGGGAGCCGTTCATTTTCGCCCTTCTCGTCGCCACGACCGTGATTCTCGTCCTCAGGCGTCAGTTCGCCGGGAAGATTCGGCCGTCGGTCAGGCTCTTGACGGCTACGCTGTCGGGAGCCACCGCCGTGATTCTACTTCCATTCGTTCCTCTCCGGAACGCGCTTGAGCTACATGTGATCGATGTGGGTCAAGGGGATGCGGTGGCGATAAGATTCCCTTCAGGCCGATGGATGCTGGTGGACGCGGGGCCCCGAAGTCCGAACTTCGATGCGGGTGCGCGAAGAGTGGTTCCATATCTCCGGCGGCAGGGCGCCGACCGCCTTGAGGCCATCGCACTTACTCACCCACATCTGGATCATATTGGTGGCGCGCCTGCCGTCCTCGAGGAACTAGAGGTCGAGGGAATACTCGATCCGTCGTACGCGATCGGGTCGGCTGACTACCTCGACGTGTTGGAGGGTGTGCAGGATGCTGGCAGTTCCTGGTGGCAGGCTCATTCCGGGTTGAGCTTTCTCGTGGATGATGCACGCGTGACGGTCGTCCACCCAGAATCTCCCGCGGAGCTTGGTCTCCCCATCGATGACCCGAACGACCTCAGTATCGTCCTGATCATCCGGTGGAATGATGCGGCCATCCTGCTGACCGGAGACGCGCCCGCCCTGGTGGAACGAGGCGTCCTCGACCAGCTGCCATCCCTGACCGTCCTAAAAGTCGGACATCACGGAAGCCGAACATCTACGTCCGCAGAGATGCTGGATCAGACACAACCCCGGATGGCAGTCATCCCCGTCGGCGACGGAAACCGATTCGGTCACCCCCACCGAACAGTCTTGGATCGGCTTCACGAGACGGGAGCCACTGTATTTAGGACGGATCGTGACGGTGACATTCGACTGATCATCCGCTCGGATGGCACGGTCGTTGCCAGTTCCTCCCGGTAGCCCTTTGCCGCCACGCGTTGGCCGAACCTCCCCTTCCACTCGCCCCTTCATCGGGGGTACAATGGTCACTTAGCCGACCCATCGACCCATCGAGCCTGCATGTCTGAAACTCACATCGTAACCATCGCACGTCACATCATCGATGAAGAGCGGAGGCACCCCGAAGCCCGGGGCGCCTTCAGCGATATCCTTACGGATCTCGCCTTAGCCGCGAAGGTTATCTCCCGCCAGGTGAACATGGCCGGGCTGATCGATATTCTAGGAGGTACTGGGCACGAAAACATCCAGGGAGAAGCCGTCCAAAAGCTGGACGTATTCGCTCAGGAGGTGATCTATCGGGCGATGGACCATACCGGCTACCTCTGCTGCATGGTATCGGAGGAGCGCAAGGACCTTATCCCCATCCCGCCGAAGTTCCCAGCCGGGGAATACGTCCTCGTATTCGATCCACTGGATGGTTCATCGAATATCGATGTCAATGTCTCCATCGGGACGATCTTCGCGATCTACCGCCGGGTCTCCAAGGAAGAGAGGGGCAGTCTGGAGGATTGCTTACGCCTCGGGCGTGAACAGCTTGCAGCCGGCTACGTCGTGTATGGGTCATCGACCATGCTGGTCTACACTTCTGGGAGCGGCGTGCACGGTTTTACGCTGGATCCCTCGATCGGAGAGTTTATTCTGAGTCATCCCGACATCCGGATTCCAGAGCCATCGCTGCGGCCCTATTCCGCAAACGAATCCAACGCGTCAGGTTGGAACCCGGGAGTCAGAAGCTTCGTCGATCACCTCAAATCGGGGGGAGGACCCTATTCGTCGGGCGCGGTTTCATCACGGTATATCGGTTCACTGGTGGCTGACTTCCACCGAACGCTCCTACGCGGAGGGATTTTCCTCTACCCTTCGGATTCGAAGAGCCCCAATGGAAAGCTCCGCCTCCTTTACGAGGCTGCCCCGTTGGCCATGATTGTCGAGGCAGCGGGAGGGAGGGCCTCCGACGGATTCAAGGACATCCTTGATATTCGCGCGACCGAACTGCATCAGCGGACGCCCCTCTTCATAGGGTCACCGGACCTGGTTGACATGGCAGAGGCGTTTCTCGCCCAGGCGAGCAGCGACTCGCATGAAAGCTGAGAGGTTCGAGAACCAGGCGTATGATGAAGGTTGGGTCCCGTTTCCCTGCACCCACGCTTGAAAGTGTTGTTCCGGCGTAAGTTGCCCCGTTTTCCGATCGCCTTGGTCAGCCTTCTTCTGGCTGGATGTGAGCCGGGGACGGTGACGGCCCCGCAAGGTGAGGTACGAGGGTTGGTATTGATCGAGGGAACCAGCCTTGAGGGGGTGGTCGTCGAGCTCGCCGGCCCGGAGCTGAGAAGCGGGACCACAGACGGCGCTGGGCGCTATAGCTTCAGCGAGGTCCCCTCGGGCGCCTACGTAGTTTCGGTCCGAAGCGTTCCCGATGATGCTTCGTTTCCTGCGACCTCCAGGACGGCAGTCGTCTCTGGAGCTCAAAGCGTCACCGTAGATTTTCTGGGGAATTACATCCGGACAGCTGCCATCGAGGGGTCGGTCACTTCGGGGGCTCAGGGCTTGCCGGGAGTGACCGTGACCCTCCAGGGCGCGCAATCTGGGACGATGCTCACCGGTCTAGGTGGTTCCTTCGTCTTCTCAGGGCTTCGTGCTGGGCAGTATCAAGTCGAGATCTCCGGGCTCCCTGAAACAGTGACCTTTCCCTCGGTGCGGACAGAGGTTGAACTATCCACGGGCCAGACCGGTCTCGTCACGTTTGAGGGCGTTCCCGAGCTTACGGCCTCGGTGGTGATTCGTTCGATTGCAAGGCGGCTTCCTGGCGGGGAGAGCGAGCTGGCCGATCCACAGAACTTGAGAGGTGAAATCGAGGTAACGCTTACGGTGGACAGAGGCGAGGACACCCTTTCCGCGGTCGAGCTTCTCTTGGATGGGGAGATCGTAGGTCGACAAATCTTCGGGGCCGGCGTCGGGCTAGCGGCAGGATTTCCGCCGGGGCCACAGCAGACCGCTCCGTTTGACATCGTAATTCCGGTGAATACCGCTCAATTCGACGAGACGAGCGGTACGGTGCGTTTTACGAATGCTCAGGTGCTGTTGACCGCCCGACTTGCTACCGCAGAGGGTGGCCCATCCGCTTGGCTCTCTTCAGTGCAAGTGCAACTGAGGAATGTCAATTCGTTTACAGGCAACGTCGAGTCGAGCGGCGGACCTGTCCTCGGCGATGACGGATACGAATGGATTGGGGGAGAGCTGACGCTGTCGGTCATTCCGCTGCTGTATGACCCATCCCGTGCGGTATCGGCGGTTACCGTGGACTTGAGACGCACCGGTGCAGGCCAGCTTCGATCCAAGACACAGACCGGAGCGGCGCCCTTCGATGTGAGCCTTAGTGCCGAGGGGGTTTCTGGGAGCGACAACGTAGTCGGATATCAGACACCTTCCGGTGACGCGGATGAACTTCGGGTGGTCTCAGCCCTCTACGCAGACGGAGGGAATGTTCCAGGCGTACCTGCGGTTCTTGTTTCCAATCTTCGAATCGACAATGTCGGTCCTCCCGTGCCACCCTTCGGCCTTCCTCGACAAGGGGGAGGGGAAGACTGCTGCCTCGACAACTGGGTAGGGGCGGCCTTCCCATTTCATGATGCTCTCGAGCTACAGCCTGATCTCGGGGTGGGCGCACCGACCGCCACGGTCCACGTCGGTACGGCCGGGCTCACCGACGTAGAGCTTGCCGCCTTCCCCGCGGTAGTCGTAGGCGGAGACCTCGCGCCGACCGCGGACAATTCATCGCTGAGGGCCGTGGCGGTCGCTCGCGATGCTCTAGGGAACACGACGACGTTCTCTCTGACACCTTCGCCCGGAAACTCGCTCTCGAATTCCTTAGGCGCAGTGCTCGGGGTAGATCTGGCTCTCCCCAGTTTGAGCTTTGATCCTGCGAGCGTCCTCGACCGTGAATTGAACCCGGCTTCTGGTTCCGCATGGGTTCTGGGGGTCGAGGACGCTGCTTCTGGAGCGGGCCCCATGGCCGCACGCTCGACCGCGAGGCTACTGAACCCCGCGGTTGAGGGTACCTCCGCAGAGTGCGTGTTTCCCGGAACGCCTGATTGCGCTCCGACGGAGGATGGGCTCATTCGGACGGTGCCCGATGGATCGGAGGGGTACCTCATCTTTCAGAGCTACGTTCTCGATCGGGCCGGCAACGCGTCGAACTCCGTGACTCGCGCCGTACTCCGCGATATGACAGCTCCGGACATCACATCGGTGCAGGCACCCGGTGTGTTGATTCCGAACGGACCGACGACGGTCTCAGCCGTGATCTCGGACAACCTCGATCTTCACACGGGATGGGTTGCCCTCGAATTCGATGATTCCGGCGGTGCGACGGAACTCCTTCCGGTCGTTCCTGCTGAGGCCCTCGGCACGCCATTCGACGAGGATCTTACGATCGCCGGGAGCATCGCTCAGACCTTCCCGCTCTTGGTTGGCCTCGAGCGGACCATCCTTGGAGCCAGTGTCAGCGTTCCCTCCGGAGCGGTGCTCCCGCTGACTGCCGCTCGGGTGGTGGCGACCGATGTGGGCGGCAATGTCGCTACTCGAAACGCGCCGCTCCCCGGAGCATCGGGATTCGTAACACGAAGCTTCTCGATCCTCGAGCGGGGTGATGTGGGCGGTGTCGCGGACTGGGTTCTGGACACGAACGAGACTCGCGTGTGTCGTTCCGGGAGTGCGGGCGTATGTTCACCGAGCGTCGCCACATCCGTGGAGTTGGCTGCGACCGCGCGGGGGTTGGGAGGGACGTTTGGAGAGCCCTTCGATCGCGTCTATTTCTATTTGCTGCGCGCCGGGGAACCTGAGTGGATCGGGGTCACGTCCGTCTCACAGATGATGGATGGAGCCGGACCCCTCGCACGCGAATGGATTTGGATTCTCGAGTGGACACCCTCATCGACGGTTCCGCTCGGGGTGGCATCGCTGGTTGCCGTCGGGGTCGATGCCGACGGCAACGCGCTAAGAACGCTTGATCTTGCGGCGATCACGGTGGAGGGTGGGCCCTAACGCTCCGTAAGGATCCTACTGGCGTCTAGTTCTCCCTCAGCATCCTGGGGGCGCCTCGATCGCCACCAGTCCCTTCTCGAAGTCGACCAGAGGCGCCGAATAGTCGCCTGAGAAACAGGCGTCACAGAAAGGACCAGAGCTCGCAACGGCCGACAACATGCCCTCGAGAGAGAGGTATCCGAGCGAGGTCACGCCAAGGACCTCTGCGATCTCGTCAACCGTCCTCGTGGCCCCGATGAGCTCCTCTCGAGACGGCATATCGATTCCGTAGAAGCACGGGAATCTGACCGGCGGGCTCGCGATTCGGAAGTGGACCTCCCTCGCACCTGCCTCGACGAGGAATTTCACCAATGAGGTCGAGGTCGTCCCTCTGACTAGAGAATCGTCGACAACGATCACTCGCTGGCCTTCGACGATCTCTTTCACGGGGTTGTATTTGATACGTGCGCCAAAGTCACGGTCGGCCTGAAAGGGTCGGATGAAAGTTCGTCCCACGTAGTGATTCCGTAAGAGACCAAGTTCAAAGGGGATACCGCTCTCCTCCGCGTATCCAAGAGCAGCGGAATTGGCCGAGTCCGGAACCGAGATCACGCAATCCGCGTCGACTGGGTGCTCTTGGGCCAGCCTACTGCCGAAGGCTCTTCGCGCTCGGTCCACCGGCACCCCCCAGATATTCGAGTCGGGGCGCGCGAAGTAGACGAGTTCGAATACGCACGGGGCCACCTTTGGAGCGGGGGGGAGATCGGCCAGGGGCTCGATTTCTTCCCCCCGAAGCCTCAGGAGCTCACCAGGCCGCACATCTCGAACATAATCGGCCGATATGATATCGAGAGCGCACGTTTCGGACGCAACTACGTGACCGTTTCCCTTTTTTCCCAACACAAGCGGTCTAAATCCCCTCGGGTCCACGCTCGCGTACAGCGCATCCGCTACCGAGATGACGACTGAGAACGCCCCGTCGAGCCGAACGAGTGCATCGTGTATCTGCGCTTCAACCGTCTCTTGCTTGGAACGCGCGATGAGGTGCACAATGACCTCAGAGTCGCTCGTAGTCTGGAAGAGTGCCCCCTCATCTACGAGTTCCTCCCGCAGTTCCTGCGCGTTGGTCAAGTTGCCATTGTGCGCGATGGAGAGGTCGCCACGCGAATATCGGACGACGATCGGCTGAGCGTTCTGGGGCCGACTGCCTCCCGCCGTCGAGTACCGAACATGTCCCACAGCGCTCTTTCCGCTGAACGCATTCAGATCGCTCGCTGAAAAAACGTCAGCGACGAGCCCAGTTCCCTTACTCACATGGGCCACGCCCGCCTCATCGATAACACAGATCCCTGCCGACTCCTGACCCCTGTGCTGGAGCGCATACAGGCCGAGAAAGGTGAGCTCCGCCACACCATCGACGCCGGTGATTCCGAAAACCCCGCATTCTTCCCGCGGCAGCGCATCCAGTGTTGAGCTCAGAATGTCTCGCGCTGCACCCGTCGGGCCACGTAGGCGTGCCCTCACTTGTGGCCCGTGTCCATGGCCTTAGGGATGGCCTCACGGTACCTGCGGGCCATATCCTCAGCCTGAACTCGAATGAATCCAAGCGGTGAGACAACGGAAAAGGTGCCGGACCGAGCCTGGACAGTGCCAAGGATCGAGATTGGGACGTCGTGGCTCGAGGCCACCCTCTGAACCTGCCCCCCATCGCCGTGGTCGCACGACACCAGAACCCGTCCCTGGCTTTCGCCAAAAAACAAAGCTACAGGCGACAGAGCTTCGTTGAGTTCGGCTTCGACCCCAAACGGCCCATCCGTTCCAGAGAGTGCTGATTCTGCCAGAGCGCAGGCCAGTCCGCCCTCGGCGCAGTCGTGCGCAGAGCGGATTAGCCCTTGATCGTGCAAAGACAGTACGGCCCTCTGAAGTTGGCGCTCGTCTGAGAGGTCCACGACCGGCGGACGGCCCGCGACCAAACCTTCGCGTTGGTATAGATACTCCGAGCCACCCATTTCTTCGCGATTCTTGCCCAACAAGAGAATCAGATCTCCAGCCGCTCTAAATGAGTGGCCCATAGCGCGGGATACATCCTCAATGATCCCAACCATCCCGATTACAGGCGTGGGATAGATGGCTTGCCCACCGGTCTCATTGTAGAGCGACACATTGCCACCGGTGACAGGCGTCTCAAAGTATGCACAGGCTTCAGCCATACCCCCCACCGCCTCTCGCAGCTGGAAGTAACTCGAAGGCTTCAACGGGTTGCCGAAGTTTAGACAGTTCGTGACTGCCGTTGGAACGGCGCCAACGCATACGATGTTCCGAGCGGCTTCGGCCACCGCTGCCTTGGCTCCTTCCCGCGGGTCCAAGAAGCAGTAGCGGCCGTTGCAGTCCGTCGTGGCCGCAACGCCTCGCTTGCTCCCCCGGAAACGGATGACCCCTGCGTCGCCCCCGGGGCGAGCGACTGTGTTCGTCCGAACGGTTGTATCGTACTGCTCGTAGACCCACGCCTTCGATCCGATATTTGGCGATCCGAGGAGCCTGAGAAATGCGCTGGATAGGTCACCTTCCTCCCTAAGGACATGAGAGAGATCAGTATCCCTAAGAGATATAGTGTCAACGTCTTCTATCCCATCTCGTTCATACGTAGGACATCCCTCTGTTAGCGGGAGCGCCGGGATATCCGCTACCACCGCTCCATTTTCGAGGACTCTGAAACGCCCATCGTCAGTGACGTGTCCGATGGACTCCGCCTCGAGTTCCCATTTTTCTAGAATCTCACTGACTTTCGCTTCATGCCCCCTTCTCGCCACAACCAACATCCGTTCTTGCGACTCCGAAAGTAAGACCTCATACGGGGTCATTCCGAACTCCCGTACAGGGACCCGGGCGATCTCCAGTTCGACCCCACTACCCGACCTTCCCGCCATTTCCGATGCCGAAGAGGTAAGGCCGGCGGCCCCCATGTCCTGAATCCCAACGATATGACCGCTTCGAATGAGTTCTAACGAAGCCTCGAGGAGTAGCTTCTCGGTAAATGGGTCACCTACCTGGACCCTTGGGCGACTTGACTCGTCCGAGTTCTCCGATAGTTCCTCAGATGCGAACGTGGCCCCGTGGATGCCGTCACGGCCGGTTCTGGCACCGACTGCCATGAGGGTGTTCCCAATGCCTGACGCCTCCCCACGGATGATCTCGTCCGTTTTCATGACCCCGAGACACATCGCGTTCACCAACGGGTTGCCGTCATAGGCCCGGTCGAAGAATGCCTCACCGCCGATGTTCGGGATCCCAACGCAGTTCCCATAGTCCCCGATTCCGCTCACCGCGCCGGAAAAGAGGTAGCGCACCCTGGGGGAGTCGAGGTCTCCGAAGCGAAGTGAGTCCAAGATCGCCACGGGACGCGCGCCCATCGTAAAGATGTCTCTGAGGATCCCCCCTACTCCAGTCGCCGCCCCCTGATAGGGCTCCACGGCAGACGGGTGGTTGTGGGATTCGATCTTGAACGCCAGAGCTAGGCCATCGCCAATGTCGATAACGCCTGCGTTCTCCCCGGGCCCCTCGATGACCCATGGCGCTTGAGTCGGGAGCAGTTTCAGAAGTTGCTTGGAGTTCTTGTACCCGCAGTGTTCCGACCACATTGCCGAGAAGACACCCAGCTCCGTGTACGTGGGCGTTCGATCCAAAATCTGGAGGACGCGGCCGTATTCCTCCTCGGAGAGGCCATGCTCCTGGACGAGCTCGGGAGTGATTTCAGGCTCCTGTCGCGCCATGATCACTCCGCTTGGGCCCTCGCTCATGCCATGGCTCCTCGGAGCGCCGCTGCCATCGACTCGAAGAGTTTCTTGCCATCCGTGGAGCCCAGTAGAGTTTCCACCGCGCGCTCCGGGTGCGGCATCATCCCGAGCACATTGCGGTCCGCGTTTACGATTCCCGCGATCGCCCGCATCGAACCGTTCGGGTTCGCTGACGGATCGAGGCCGCCGGTCTGCGTCACATAGCGGAACACCACTCGGTCCCCTGCCTCCAGCTCCGCAAGTGTCTCGGGGTCGGCGTAATAGCTTCCCTCGCCATGTGCGATCGGGATGCGAAGCACTTGGCCCTCTTCAAACGCGGTCGTAAATGGTGAGTCCGTCGTTTCGACCCGTATGTGGACATCGTGGCCGCGAAATCTCAGCGTTTCGTTCCGGAGTAGCGCACCAGGAAGGAGCCCGCTCTCGCACAACACCTGAAATCCATTGCAGATCCCGACGACGAGGCCACCTGAACGAGAGAATGCGTCCACTGCCGACATGACTGGGGAGAATCGTGCGATCGCCCCCGCCCGCAAGTAGTCACCATGCGCGAATCCGCCGGGAAGACAAACCGCATCTGCGTCTCCCAGATCCAACTCACGATGCCATACGAACGAAGGCTCGAACTCCGGAAAAAGCTGGAGCGCTTTGTAGCAGTCGTAGTCGCAGTTCGAGCCCGGAAATGTGACGACCGCAACCTTCATGCTGTGCCTCTGGGAGAATCAGCTTCGGGTTCGACTACGATCTGGAAGTCCTCGGTGACAGGGTTCGCGAGTACCTTCCTGCACATCTCCTGGGCCTGCTCCATCACCTCGGACTCGCTGCCGGCCTCAACGGTTAGGTCGATGACCTTCCCGATTCGGACGTCGAGAACGCCCGGAAATCCCAGGGCGTCGAGGGCGTGGTGGACCGCTTTCCCTTCTGGGTCCAAGAGGCCAGGGCGGGGTTTGACGCGAATCTCCACCTGATAACTTGTCAAGCGATCTCCTCAGCGTCTTCGTTCAGAGTCGGCTCTGATTTTGATGTGTTGGGCTCCGGGGGCAGCGCTTCCGGCGAAGCATAACGGGTCGGAGCAATCTCACCATAATCCACTGTTCGGATTTCGGCCCCTCCTTCATCCTCATGGACTTCATCGAGAAGAGGGTCTCGTTCGGGGAGCCTCTCTACTAGGCCCAGGAACGTGCTACGTGTCACACCCCAAAGCGTGTACAGGCACAGGAAAGGGAAGATGAAATACTCTGGAATCGCAAGCGCCGCCGCCACGCACGCCGCAAGAAACAACGAGGTGGCCGTCGCACGTCGCGTCCGAAGCGACAGTCTCGGGACGAGTGGGTAAGGGATATGGCTGAGCATGAGTACAGAGAGTACGACCAGCAGAATCCCAACGGTCTGAGGGGAGGGTAGCCCACCGGTAATCGATGCTACGCCTGGAGCCGAGAAGAACGGATAGACCGTGGCAAGTATCATCCCCGCCGTGGGGGACGGAACCCCGTGAAAGCTCCGCTTCGCGTGCCCACCCTGTTCGACATTGAACCGGGCTAGCCGGATCACGACAGCGGTCACGTACAGGAATGAGAGGATCCAGCTCCAAGGCTGGTCGGAGAAAAAGAACGCATAAGTAACAAAAGCTGGGGCGACCCCGAACGAAATTGCGTCAACGAGTGAGTCTAGTTCGGCACCGAACCGAGAGCCGGTGGCGGTGAACCGAGCAATACGTCCGTCCAGCATGTCGAGCACAGCCGCGAACACGATCGACCACGACGCCGATGCGAAATCCCCTCGCGTTGCAGATACCATCGCGTACACCCCGAGGAAGAGGTTACCAAGGGTGAACGCGGATGGGAGGATGATGATTCCCCGCTGCAGCTTGCCGCGCCTGGGTCGGAGCTCCCGTATCCGAGTCACTTCGTGCCTGCCTTATCTGCAAAAGACGGCGGGACATATTCATCCAACTCGATTCCTGTCAAACGCCGGAATATCTCCAGATATCGAGCCGTGGCCGCCTCCACAACCCCACGGTCGAGATCGGGTGGGGGCGGCCTCCGGTCCCAATCCGGCAGCGCGAAGAGCCAATCGCGGATTGGCTGCTTATCGAGAGAGAGAGGTGTCACGCCGAGACGCCAGCTCTCCGCCGGCCAGTAGCGGGACGAGTCCGGCGTGAGCACTTCGTCGATCAGCAGAAGCCTTCCCTCGTCCGTTTCTCCAAACTCGAATTTCGTATCGGCGAGCAGGATCCCTCTCCGTGCGGCCTCCGTGCGGCCGAATTCGTAGATCTGAAGGGACAGCTCGCGGAGCCGGTCGGCCCGAGTCTTCCCGAGGAGGTCGATCACACCGGCGAACGGAATGTTTTCATCGTGCCCGTCATCGACCTTGGTCGCCGGAGAGAATATAGCGGGCCGAAGCTCCTCGCTTTCGGTCAGGTCTGGCCGGAGCGGCTCCCCTGCGAGCGTTCCCTGTTCTTCGTACTCGCGCCATGCCGACCCGGATAGATATCCCCTTACCACGCATTCGACTGGCATTGGCCTTGTCCGTTTCACGAGCAGTGATCGGCGGGCCCAGTCACTCGTGGCGTCGGCCAGTGGGGGAACGAGTTCCCTGATTTTCTCCGGATTTGCCGACACGAGGTGATGGTCGACGACCCCTGCAAGACGGTCGAGCCACCAGGCCGTCAAGAGCGTCAACACTTCGCCCTTCCGAGGCACCGGCTGAGGAAGAACGACATCAAACGCGGACACTCGGTCAGACGCGACCATGAGTAGAAGATCAGGGCCGGCTTCGTACATCTCCCGGACCTTCCCACGGTGAACTAGGGGGAGAGGGAGGTTTGACCGGAACACCGGCGACCCTGAGGGTCTCGCCTCAGACGCGCACATCAGGGGCTCCAACAAGTCGCTCTGCCTCTAGGCCCAGGCGGTCGATCAAGGGATCTACCCAATCCGTGAGGAACCGATCTACTTGTTCGGGAGCACGGCCAACGAACTCGGAGGGATCCAGAAGTGCTCGTAGGGTTGGCTCGTCTATCCCGAACGCGTCATCCCCCACGATCCTCTGAATCAGGTCGCTTTCACCCCCTTCCTTGATCTGCTGGGCGGCCGCGAAGGCGTGTTGTCGAAGTTTTTCATGGAGGTGCTGCCGATCCCCGCCCTGAGTCTCCACGGCGCGCATGAGCACGGTCTCCGTGGCCATGAACGGCAGGTGAGTCTCGAGGTTGCGGAGGACCATGGCTGGCTGGACCTGCAGGCGGGCCGCCACATTCTCGGCCAATACGAGGGCGCCGTCCAAAGTCAAGAAGCTGTCGGGAATGGAGAGACGGCGGTTTGCGGAATCATCGAGGCTTCGTTCGAGCCACTGCGACGCGGCAGTCATCGCGGGATCACCCGCAAGAGTGATCACGTGGCGAGCCAAGGCGCAAATCCGCTCTGCACGCATCGGGTTGCGCTTGTAGGGCATCGCAGAGGAGCCGACCTGTTCATCCTCGAACGGCTCTTCGACCTCTTGGAGGTGCGCGAGAAGCCGAAGATCATTCCCGAATTTCGAGAGCGATGCAGCGACACCCGACAGGGTCGCTGCGACCCCGGCATCCACCTTTCGTGGGTAGGTTTGGCCACCAACCGGATAACTTTGATCAAATCCCATCCGCTCGGCGACCATTTGATCTAGCGCCTCCACCTTCTCGTGGTCACCCTGAAAGAGCTCCAGGAAGGAAGCCTGAGTGCCTATCGTGCCCTTGGTTCCGCGAAAGCGGAGGGACCCCAGACGGAAGTCAAGCTCCTCCACGTCGAGGGTTAGGTCCTGGATCCACAACGTTGCTCGCTTGCCAAGCGTCGTCGCCTGCGCCGGCTGAAAGTGGGTATAGCCCAACGTTGGGACCGCCCGGTTCTCGCGAGCGAACTTAGCGAGTTCGCGGATGGTTCGGACAACTCGAGCCCTGACGAGCGCCAACGCGTCGCGATGGAGGATCAGATCGGTGTTGTCCCCAATAAAAGCAGACGTAGCGCCCAGATGTATGATTCCCCGGGCAGAAGGCGCGGCCTCACCCAGCGTGTGTGCATGAGCCATGACGTCATGGCGGAATCTCCGCTCGAACTCCGCCGCCTTCTCGAGGTCTATGTCGTCCAACACGGCTCGCATTTCAGAGAGCGCCGCACCGGGTATAGACAGCCCCAACTGACTCTGAGATTCGGCGAGCGCAAGCCAAAGGCGACGCCAGATCCCGAACCGGCGGTTCGGAGAGAAGAGACGTTGCATCTCACTGGACGCATACCGTTCAGTGAGGGGGTGCACGTAGGCGTGTTGAGTGTTCTGGCTCACGGAACGGAAGTTTCGAAGGAGCGGATTTGTGTCTCGACGTTCGCCTTATCGGCCGAGGACGAAATCGCGGGCCGCGTACCCGCGGTTCCGCTCAAAATAGAGCCGTACTCTGGAGCCGGCCGGAATCTGATCCAGTATACGAGAAAGATCTTCAGCCCCTTGGACCCCGCGATTGTTCAATTGGACGATCACGTCGCCCTCTTGTAGTCCCAGGATCCCTCGTAGCTCGGAAGAGATTCCGGTAACAAGGGCTCCTTCGGCAGATTCGATAGCTCGCTCGCTACGGATCGGATCCGTGAGGGTGACCAGTTCGAGGTCCTCGAACACGGTGATGCGCTGCGCCCGCACCGAAGGTAACTCCTCCGCCGTCAAGTGAACCCTTTCTGGGCTTCCATCCACAGAAAGCAGCACACCGTCCCCGGCCCTGAGATCAAGAAGTGCTTCCTCGAAATCGAGGGGCGTGACTAGCCGCTGGTTTCCGATCTCGACGAGCCGGTCACCTGCCCTTACCCCGGCCTGCTCGGCTGGAGAGCCCGCGGCAGTGCGAGATACGAGCACACCCCGGGTTCGACCGAAAGCATCAGCCTCCTCCGGCTCGACTTCAACGCCCAGCCACGCACGGCGGACCTCCCCATATTCGATCAGATCATCGGCGACGCGGAGCACTCGCTCAATAGGGATCGCGAAACCAAGCCCCTCACTGCCCCCTCCCCGAGAGAAGATCGAAGCGTTCATACCGATCACCTCTCCCAGGGCATTGACGAGAGGACCTCCCGAGTTGCCCGGATTGATGGCGGCGTCGGTCTGAATCATGCCAAGGTAGAATCCTTGCTCCGCCTGCATCGGAACGATGTGGCGGCCCACAGCGGAGACGACGCCGACTGTGACGGTAGGCTCAGAGTTGGACAGCATATTCCCGAAAGGGTTTCCGAGGGCAATCACCCATTCTCCGATCCTGAGATCAGACGTCCGCCCAAGGGGGACCGTGGCGAGCCCGGTGTCCTGGACCCGCAGGACGGCAACGTCAGTGATTTCATCTGTCCCAATCAAGGTGGCTTCGGCGTCCCGACCGTCGGGGAAGGTCACCAGAATTTGCTCGGCACCGCGAACCACATGGTCGTTCGTGAGGATGATTCCCGCCGGTTCCACCACGAACCCCGATCCTAACGAAGGCACAAGCTGCGACGTCGTTCCTCCCCCGAGCGTCCCGAACGATCCGAACGGGAAGAAGTCATCCCAGAAGGGGTCTCTTGCTCGAACCTGCTGTGTACGCAGAACGTGGACGGTGACTACGGCAGGAGATACCCGCTCCGAGGCGCGTACCACCGCTGTCTCGCGGCTTTGTTCGATTTGCTGGTCGGACTGGGTACTCGGTGCTAGCCCGGCGAGCGATCGTACTTGACGCTCCGACGGTGCGACTCGGGCATCGTGTAGGCCAGCCGTCTCGACCGGGGCGCTTGGCTCGTCTGCGGCAAGGCCATCGTCGCTTCCGCACGCCGTCAGCAGGTTGAGCCCACAGGCCAACAAAGGGAGTACGGTTGAACCGCGAGAATGAAGCTTCATGGCCGTCTCCCGTTCAAAGCTCCTTTCCTAGGGACTCCCAATCGGCGAGAAAGGACGAGAGGCCCAGGTCAGTGAGTGGGTGCCTCATAAGCTGATACAGCACTTTGGGTGGAAGGGTCACACAATCAGCTCCGATCAGCATCGCCTCTAGCACATGACGTGGGTGCCGGAGGGAGGCTGCGAGGATCTCAGTGTCTACCTCGTACTCATCGTAGACCTGCCGAATGTCGCTGACGATCTCCATTCCGTCGTGCCCGATGTCATCGAGACGGCCGACGAACGGCGAGATGTATGTGGCGCCGGCCTTCGCAGCCAGCAGCGCCTGGGTTGTGGAAAAGCAAAGCGTGACGTTCACCCGAATTTCGTCGGACCGAAGGCTCCGACATGCGCGTAGCCCGGCTTCCGTGAGGGGCACCTTCACGACGATGTTCTCGTGCAGCGAGGCGAGCCTTCGTCCCTCCGAGAGCATTCCTTCTGCGTCGAGAGCGACGACCTCTGCCGAGACGGGTCCATCCACGGTCTCGCAGATGTCGACGAAAATTTCCTCAGGCTCTCGATCTCCAGCCGCTTGTGCCAGCAGCGACGGATTCGTCGTAATCCCATCGATCAAGCCAGCTTCAGCCGCTCGTCGGATCTCGGCGAGCTCGGCAGTATCGAGGAAGATCTTCATCTGTCCGTGTTTTCCTGGGGGTTAGGGTCTCGATCGGGGTGGTCCCCCAATCGCTCAGAAGGATACTCCACGCTGGACAAGAAGAGCCCCTGGGGTGGGGCCGGTCGAGAGGTCGTGAGTTCGGTGTCCGGGGAAGCGAGAAGTTCAGCCATTTCCTCGAGCGGTCGTTTTCCTGAAGCCACGTCGACCATCGTGCCCACGAGGTATCGAACCATGTGGTGGAGGTACCTGTCAGCGGTGATCTCAAACCGGTACCCGATGCTCTTCCACGGCGTCCACCGAGCATCGGTAACGTGGCACTCCTCTCCGCGATTGGGCTGACCTGCCTTTCCGAACTTTCGAAACGACCGCATTCCCGGAACGAGTCTGGCAGATGCATCGAGTCCCTCTCGCTCAATCCGCTTGTCCGAGGCATTCCAGCACCAGCGGCAATAGAACGGCGACTCAGACGACGGCGTCACACCCAGCCTGTACTCGTAGGTTCGCGCGCTCGGATGGTATCGAGGATGAAACGACGAGGGGACTCTCCTCACCTCTTTCAGCCAGATTTCTGGCGGCAGGAGAGCATTCATGGACCTGCGGAGCTCGGCCGCGGACCACTTGGATGGTACGTCGACCGCTGCCACCTGCGAGAGCGCATGCACGCCGGAGTCTGTGCGCCCCGACCCGATAACAGGCCGACGCAGTTCTGTGATCCTCTCGAGAACCCGTTCGAGTTCGCCCTGAACTGTGGGTTCGCTCTCCTGGACCTGCCACCCATGGAACGGAGAGCCGTCGTATTCGACGACCAGGCAATACCGTTGGAGCTCCTGGGAGATCACGCGGCAAAGGTAGGTTGGCCGTGCGGGATGTCAAGCCGGATCAGGCGGCTGTGAGCGTGCTTGGTTGACCCGCATTGGGCATCGCCGTAGCCTGATGTTCCCAAGGTATCCGGCGGGCGGTAAAACCGACCGGAGGGACTGGCGGCTCCCCCCAAAGCGAGTGTGACAGGTATGGAACTGGGTGCGCTGATCGCTCGTGCCACCGAAAGCCATGACCTTTCAGTCGATGAAGCTGAGGCAGCCTTCAGCGAGATTATGTCTGGAAGGGCTTCACCCGTTGAGATTGCAGCCTTACTGGTAACGCTCCGCACGAAAGGCCACGCAGCGTCCGAGATTGCAGGAGGCGTCAGGGCGCTCCGAAGCGAGATGGTCCGGGTGAAGGCGCCTCACGGAGTGGATCTCGTGGACACGTGCGGCACAGGAGGAGGGTCGGTCACCACCTTCAACATTTCGACGGCTGCAGCACTGGTCGCTGCGGGCGCGGGAATCAGCGTGGCCAAGCACGGGAATCGATCCTTTACATCCAAGAGTGGGAGTGCCGACGTGCTCGAGGCTTTGGGCGTCGAGATCCAGCTTTCCCCTGAAGCGATGGCACAGGTGCTGGATCGCACCGGGATCGTGTTCATGTTTGCTCCGCTACTCCATCCTGCAATGCGCCATGTGGCGCCCGTGAGGAAGGAACTCGGGATCCCTACAATCATGAACCTCCTCGGGCCGCTAACGAACCCTGCTGGCGCGAGGAGGCAGGTCGTTGGAGTCGCCGATCCGGCCATCCTGTCCCTCATCGCCTACGCGCTGCAAGCCCTCGAACACGAACGTGCGGTCGTTGTGCATGGTTCGCCCGGGATGGACGAGGTTAGCCCCCTGGGTGCGACCCAGGTCGCGGAGCTTCGGGAAGGCGAGATCCATGAATACGAGGTCAGTCCCGAGGACTTGGGTGTCACTCCGTGCACTGCGGAGGAGGTCGCGGGCGGCAGCCCTGAGACCAACGCGAGGTTGATCGAGGATGTGCTGTCTGGGCGCGAGAGGGGTGGGGCCCGGAGCGCGGTGCTAGTAAACGCCGCGGCGGCCCTCTATGTGGGTGAGGTTACGGAGACTCTGGCCCAAGGTGTGGGTCGGGCTGCCGAGGTTCTGGACACGGGCGCCGCCCATCGCACACTGGAGGCGCTCAGGCGGGAGTCGGCTGAAGCCGCCTCGTCGGCGTAGGGTGTGCGGATGATGGCGGCCAGCGTCCATGGGCCGGGAAACGGGGGTGCACTCCGCCCGTGTGCCAGGGCGACTTTTGAGGTCCCTCCCCTGAGGGTTCCCGCCGCGAAGGGGAAACGCATAGATCTCTCCATGTCCGTGTGTGTGATCAGTACCTGCGAATCACGCCGACAACCACGCCTTGCACAGCGACTTGATCCGCTGAGAAGTACATAGGCTCAAGTGATTCGTTTGCCGGCTGCAGCCGGATGTGACCCCCGCTCTCCCTGTACAGCTTCTTCACGGTAGCGGATTCTCCTTCAATGAGAGCGACCACCATCTCCCCGTCGTCTGCGGTGTTTCTGCTGTTGACGATTATGTAGTCGCCGTCTCGGATTTGTTCGTCGATCATCGAGTCCCCCGTGACTCGGAGCACGTAGTTCTTACCCCCTTTCCGGAGAAGGTCGGGAGGAACAAGAATCGTTTCACGCTCCGGGATCGCTTCGATCGGGTGTCCGGCGGCCACCTCTCCAAGCAGCGGGAGTTCCACGCCCGCGGGGGTCGCCATTCCCCTAACTAGCTCGATGGACCGGCTTTGGTTGTATGCCTTCCGGATATAGCCCTTCCGTTCCAGATTGCTTACGTGTTCGTGCACCGTCGCCAATGAAGTGTACCCGAATGAGTCAGCGATCTCCTCGAAGCTGGGCGCGTACCCGTGCGCCCCAATGTAAGTGCTGACGTGATCGAGGATTTCCTTCTGGCGTTTGGTCAGGGCCATGGTCGTCTCCAGTGTGGCATACCCCGGCGAGAGCCCGAACAGGGACCGAAACAAGGATACCCGAAGGTTGCCCGAAACGCAAGCCGACTTCGCTGGGGAGGCCGATAGCGGACAGCCCGTGAAAGACATCCTCTCCCGGATCATCGAGACGAAGCGCGCCGAGATCGACCACCTCGTTGGGCGAACAGACGAGCTGCGAGCTCGTGCGCTCGCAGCCTCACCAACGCGTGACTTTCTTGGCGCGCTTGCTCGCCCTGGATCGGTGTCATTGATCGCAGAGGTGAAGCGGCGGTCCCCAGGAGCCGGGCCGATCCTTCCGGATCTCGATCCCTCCGATCTCGCCCGAGAGTACGCGTCTTCCGGTGCTTCTGCCCTCTCGGTCCTGACGGACCGCGAGTATTTTCAGGGGTCCCTCGAGGATCTTTCCGAAGCGCGCTCGGCCGTAGACATTCCCGTTCTCCGGAAGGACTTTCTTCTTTCTCCGGTGCAGGTCTTCGAGGCCAGAGCAGCCGGGGCTGATGCGGTTCTTCTCATCGTTAGGATCCTGGACGATGCACTCTTGAGGGAGCTTCGGGTCGTGGCAGAAGAGTTGGGAATGACCGCCCTCGTCGAGGTTCACGACTCCCACGAGCTTACTAAGGGGCTCGCGTCCGGTGCTGAGGTGATCGGAATCAACAACCGGAACCTTGAAGATTTCACGACTCGCCTACAGACTACGGTCGAGCTTCTGGAGTCTGTGCCGGATTCGGTCGTCCTGGTGTCCGAGAGCGGAGTACGGACGCGATCCGACGTGGAATTCCTAGGGAAGGCCGGGGTGGACGCCGTACTGGTAGGTGAAGCGCTTTTGCGCGCTTCTGCTCCGGGGATCACAGCCCGAGAACTCTCAGAGGCTCCCGCGTCCTCCCGCCGCCAGACGTCGGCGGGGTAAGCGCATGCTGAGGGTCAAAATCTGCGGGCTGACCCGTCCGAAGGACGCCCAGGTCGCAGAGCGATCAGGTGCATCCTACGTCGGAGCGGTTCTTGTCCCAACCTCCCCTCGGAGGGTCTCTTCTTCGACAGCATTCGAGTTGGCAGCAGCCGTCTCCATACCTCTCGTCGTCGTCACGGCGGATCTCACCCCTGACGAGGCCGCTGAAGTGGCCCAAAGGACAAGGGCGGGGGGAATACAGCTACACGGTGACGAATCCCCGGAAACCGTGAAGGAGCTCCGAGAGCGAGGATCCTGGGAACTCTGGAAGGCGGTGCGGGTCCGTTCGCGAGACGACATTCTGAGGGCCCTTGAACGGTTCGAGGATTTGGTGGATCTGATTCTTCTGGACGGGTGGCACGCGGACCAGCTCGGCGGGACCGGAACGGCATTCGCGTGGGGCGCGATGGATTCGATCCGGCAAACAGCCGCTCCAAGCGTGAGAATTGGTGTGGCCGGAGGGCTCTCTCCGGAGAATGTCGAAGGCGCGGTAACCCGGTTGGCGCCGGACCTCGTCGACGTAAGCTCGGGTGTGGAGGTGAGTCCTGTGGCCAAGGACCACGAACGCGTACGGTCATTCGTGCGCAACGCGTTGGTAGCTGGGAGCCGATTAGGTGAGGTAGGCGATCCATGAAGACCGAGCCGGAGACAAGGGGCTCGAGCACAGACCCGCTCGAGCTAGGGAGGCGTTTTGGGGAGTTCGGAGGGCGCTATGTCCCCGAAACCCTGATCACGGCGCTGGATCAGTTGGAGGCCGAGTACGCGAGAACTGGCGGAGATCCTGAGTTCGAGACAGAGTTCCAAGCCCTCTTGAAGGACTTCGTTGGGCGTCCATCACCGCTGTACCGTGCGAGGCGCTTGGAACGTGCGGCCGGATGGGGCCCCATCTATCTCAAGCGGGAGGATCTGAATCACACGGGGGCCCATAAGATCAACAACACCATCGGACAGGCGCTATTGGCGCGTCGCATGTCAAAGAAGCGCATCATTGCCGAGACGGGTGCTGGGCAGCATGGCGTGGCGACTGCGACCGCTTGCGCTCTTTTCGACCTTACGTGTGTGGTCTACATGGGGGCGCAGGACGTGAAACGCCAGGCCCTCAACGTATTCCGCATGGAGCTGCTCGGCGCCGAGGTCCGATCCGTGGACTCAGGAACGAAGACCCTGAAGGATGCAACGAACGAGGCGATTCGAGACTGGGTCACAAATGTAGAGACGACGCACTACATCATCGGGTCCGTGGTCGGACCCGCACCCTTCCCGAGGATGGTAAGGGACTTTCAATCGATCATCGGGCGTGAAGCTCGCGAGCAGCTGCTCGCGATCGAAAAACGCCTGCCTACTGCGGTGATTGCGTGCGTCGGTGGGGGCTCGAACGCGATGGGGAGCTTCTATCCCTTTATCGAGGACGAGGATGTCGCACTGATCGGTGTGGAAGCGGCCGGTGAGGGGCTTGATTCTGGAAATCACTCCGCCTCGATTTCCGCGGGGAGGCCAGGAGTGCTGCACGGTGCACTCTCCTACCTCCTGCAAGATGAGGATGGCCAGGTGGCGCCGGCCCATTCCGTGTCGGCAGGCCTAGACTATCCGGGGGTCGGTCCGGAGCATTCGTACCTGAAAGAAACGGGGCGTGCCCGCTATGTGTCGGTCGATGATCGAGCGGCCCTTGATGCATTCCATCGTCTGTCAGAGCTTGAGGGCATCATTCCTGCGCTGGAGACTGCGCACGCCGTTGCGTACCTTCTGAACGACGGCCGTCGAGAGGTTGGAGTCGGCCCCGCGATCCTTTGTTTGAGCGGTCGAGGTGACAAGGATGTGGCCCATGTGGCCCGCCTCGAAGGTAGAGGATCTCTTCTCTGACCGACGCCTGAACCGGTGTATCGAAGCGACGGGCAATGGCCCGGGGGGACTCGGGTGATCCGCCTAGGAACCGTGAGGTTTCTAAGCTATCTTCCGCGTCTGCAAGCGCACACCAACCTCCCGGGACCGCAGTGACGGAGACGCCAAAGCGACCCTCACAGGCTGAGCCGGTGGAATCCCTCGATTGGGCGGACCCGTCTGATCTCCCTCTCGAGGAAGTCCGGGACGTCTTTCTCACGCTCTCCAAGGCGCTACGCGCCTACCAGCTGTACGACCCGACCAACCCGGTCTACCAGCGTTTTGTCGCGAACTTCGGTGACGCATTGACGCGGATTTGGACAACGCAGGACTCGATACAGGTCCTCATCGAAGAGGATCGCTTCACGTGGATGGGAGAGGAGGTCTACCGAAACGAGAAGCGCGCGGATTCGCTCGCGTTCATGTTTTATCGTGACGGCATCCGAGATATGACCCTCAAGAAGGGAATCGAAGAGCAAGAGATCGAGGGTTTGCTCGAAGTGCTCCATCAGACGCGAAATGCCCGAGGGGAGGGGGAAGATCTTGTAACGATGCTCTGGGATCTCGATATGAATCACTTCTCCTACTCAGCGATCGAGGCGGGTGGGGAAGGTCCCGGAATGGACTTCGCAGGGCTGGGGGAGGTGGCCGGTTTCGATGCGTCCACCATTATCGAGACTGAATTGGCTGACGCGCCTGAGGACTCCAACGAACCACAGGAGGCAGAGGGGGCTGCAGAGTCCTCTCCCGCCGGGAGCGTCAAGACCGAAGACTTCAAGCCGACCCTGTACGCCCTCGACGAGCAGGACCGGAGGTACTTGCGCGCCGAACTCCAAAAGGAAATGGAGCGGGACATTCGTACCGACGTGCTCAACGCTTTGTTCGACCGATTGGAAGAGGCTGGGCGCGATGAGAGGCAGGCGGAGATTCTCGGCATCCTTCGCTCAATGGTCCCGAACTTCCTGAGCCGCGGTGCCCTGGCGCCCGCAGGTCGCGTAATAGCGGAGATCCGTGATATCCGTGAGCGACCGGACGTTCTTTCGGTCGAGGCGGAAGCCCTGGCTGAGGGCCTAACCGACGATTTGTCGACGCCGGAGGCGATCCAGGAACTCATCCGTGGGCTGGAAGACGGGAATGTCGAGGCAGCAACCGGTGAGCTCGCCACGCTCCTTCGTTACCTTCGGCCCGCAGCGCTTACCTCGCTGCTGAAGGGAGCGGAGGAGACCCGAGACGCCGGAGTCGCGGACGTCCTTCGAGGCGCCATCCAGGGGATCGCTGAAGGAAACAAGGAGGTCGTGATTCACCTGCTCGCGGCTGACGATCCGTCCGTCGCGAGCGGAGCGGTTCGACTCGCCGGGAAAATGAAGATTGCCGAGGCGGGGAACGCGCTGGTTCGGCTACTGGAGGAAGGCCCGCGCCAGGTTCGAAAGGTCATCGTGGAGACCGCGGCGGAGGTTCCATCGTCCGTCCTTGCCGGTGCCTTGCAGCGGCTCCTAAGCGATGAGGACAGGGAACTGCGAGTTTCGGCGGCTAGAGTCTTAGGAGACATGAAGTACGCTCCTGCAGCCGAGGACTTCCGACGTGTCATAGACGACAAACGGTTCCGGGCGTCTGACGTGACCGAAAAGGTTGCTTTCTTCGAGGCCTACGGGCTATTGGCTGGCGACGAAGCCGTGGCTTTTCTGGATCGGATCTTGAATGGGAAGGGTCTGCTGGGCCGCCGCGAGCCTGCGGAGCTGCGGGCCGGCGCGGCGCTGGGGCTTGGAAGGATCGGAAGCGCGTTGGCTCAAGAAGCGCTGGACCGAGTTTCACCTGACGATGAACCGGTAGTCCGTAGCGCAGTAAGCCGAGCTCGACGAAATGAGGAGGCTGGGGCGTGACCGCCGAGTCAACCGACGAGTGGACCGCGGGCCAGGCGATGGACGTCCAGGATGGCGGGCGCAAGCTCCTCGCACTCCTGTACACGGCGCTTCGGGCTCTCAAGTTCTACCCGCTTGAAAATGAGGTCGTGCAACAGGCGCTCGATGAGGTTCATGCCGTCACGACATCAATACTCGGGCAGGAAGGACTGGTCGAACTTAGGGTCATGGGGGACTTCTTCTTCCTAAATGAATCGCGATTGCGCCTAGACCTTAGGAATTTCTCGACTTTCGGGTCTCTTGCTCGCGCCCTGGGAGCCCATGAAATCGGCGATCTGGTGGTCGATCGCGGAGTCCAGCGGGCCGAGTGGGCACCCTTCCTATCACTGCTGCTCCAGACCGGCGACGAGGAGGATCCGTTTGGCAGTTTCGTGAGCGCGCTTGCCCAGACCGATGTCACGAGGATTGAGGTACGACCCGTTGGCGATGCCTCGCAGGTCGAGACGGAGCCCGAGGCGATGGAGGGCGCCAAGCGTACGTACGCGCACTCGGTCCAAATGGCGAGAGACGTGCTCTCTGACGTCCGCATCGGGAAGGCGGTCAACGTGAGGAAGGTGAAGCGGACCGTACAGAGCATCGTCGATCAGGTTCTGTCCGATGAGCCATCGATCATCGCGATGACAACACTTCGAGAATTCGACGCGTACACGTTCACCCACTCGGTCAACGTGTGCATTTTTTCCGTAGTCATCGGACAGCGGATCGGGCTGGATCGGACGCAGCTCTATGAGCTCGGCCTTGGAGCGTTGTTCCACGACGTCGGCAAGTCTCGGGTCGACGAAGCGATCCTAAACAAGGCCGCTAAGCTGACTGCCGAGGAATGGGAGATTATGAAGGAGCACACGACCGAGGGGCTGCTTGAGCTCTTCGGACTACATGGGTTCCTCGATATTCCATACCGGCAGATGTTGATGGCCTATGAACATCATATGAAGGTGGATTTGAGCGGGTATCCGGAGAATCTCCGGCCCCGTGATCTGGGGTTGTTCTCCAGAATCGTGGCCGTCGCAGACGCATTCGATGCCGGAACATCTGTGAGAAGCTACCAATACCGTCCCTGGCCCCCGGACGAGGTCCTTCGGGAGATGCGTGACAACCCAGAGAGGGGGTTCGATTCAGCGGTGGTCAAGGCGCTCATAACGGCCACCGGCGTATATCCCGTGGGCACTCTCGTCATCCTTGACACATTCGAGCTAGCCATCGTAACGCGGGCCAATCCTGACCCTGATCGCCCGCACCAGCCCGAGGTCAAGATCCTATCCGATCCGAAAGGGATTCCGCTAGCGACCCCGGAAGTGGTTACGCTCGACGAGATAGACCAGGCGACGGGGCACGCAAGACGCACGGTGATCAAGACCACGGACCCGGCACGGTACGACATCCGGGTGGCCGACTACGTCACTACCTGACGGAAGAAGCGTGGAGCGCTCACAGGAACGACCGCGCTCAGCAGGCCCCGCTTCGAGGTCCTCATTAACCGACGTCTTCCGTGCGAAAGAGGATAGTGGTCAGTCTGCGCTCGTCCCATACGTTTGCGCGGGATTTCCATCTCGGGACGAGAGTCTGAGCCTCCTCCTCGCGGCTGCCGATGCGGGTGCCGATGTGCTGGAGCTCGGGATCCCGTTCTCGGATCCGCTGGCCGATGGACCTACGATCCAGCGAGCCACCTTCGAGGCACTCGCGGGCGGGATGACCGTTCCCGGCAGCCTCGAATTACTGCGGGAGTTCAGAGCCCAAAGAGACACGCCCGTAGTCTTATTCACCTACCTCAACCCAGTGCACCGGTTTGGAGTGAAACGATTCATTTCGGCCGCGCGCGACGCCGGTGCCGAGGGGCTACTCCTGACAGACTTGCCCGTAGGTGCTGATCCAGGTCTGGAATCGCAGCTTCGATCGGGCGGGTTGGACCTCATCCGCTTACTGGCTCCAACGACGACCCCGTCGAGGGCTTCGGAGATTGCGACGGGGGCCTCGGGGTTCCTGTACTACATATCCCGCACTGGGGTCACCGGTGCCAGGGAAGGTGTGCGAGCTGAACTCGCGCAGGAGGTCGAGGCGGTACGCACGCTCTTCGATCTGCCGGTGGCCGTGGGATTCGGAATCTCAACCCCGGAGCAGGCCTGTCTCGTTGCGGACCTTGCCGACGGGGTCGTCGTCGGGAGCGCGCTGGTCGATGCCGTCATCCGCGGCGGAGTCGGCGAAGGTGGCCGCTTTCTTCTGTCGCTACGAACGGCGATGGATCACCGCTGACCGAATCCTCCCGGCTCCGATTCAATCCCTAACGGCAAGCCGCTCGATCAGGTCCGGCTCAGGGGTAACAAAAACAGTTTTCGTCCGATCTGGCAGGACGGTGCCTGGCGGTGCTCCGCGAGGCTTTTGCACGTATTTGCGTCTTGTCCACCCCACCGCCACACTGCCGGCGTGACGTGCCGGGGAGTGGAGCGCCGCTAGGGCTGCGGCCTCCGCAAGGTCTTGCCGCGGCGGATTGCCAGTTCCATTCCACCGCAGAATGACGTGTGCGCCGGGTGCCTGGCGGACATGCATCCAGACGTCGTTGGGTGCCGAGTGATGAAACGTGAGGTCATCGTTTCGGCTTGCGCCACGGCCCACGCGAATCTCGAGTCCGCCGGAACTCAAGAACTTCCGATAAGGCAGGGCATCCACCGTGGGGTTGGTCTTGGTGGGGACACTCCGCGCGGGTCCAAGTGCGAGAGCGAGATCCCCCGATTGGACCTCCCCACTTAAAGCCTCTGCCAGACGGTCGGCCCACCTACGCACCCCCTCCTGCGCGTCGCGGATCCGCCCGGGAAGCGCAGATCGAGCTCTTTCGAGTCGAGCCGCCTCTTTGTAATAGCGAGCCGCGTTTTCGCTCGGTGAGAGCGC
Source organism: Longimicrobiales bacterium (assembly GCA_965215925.1). Classification (GTDB taxonomy): domain Bacteria; phylum Gemmatimonadota; class Gemmatimonadetes; order Longimicrobiales; family Gaopeijiaceae; genus JAAXGI01. The sequence continues at coordinate 467,957 of CBDCEQ010000003.1, forward strand.
CGGATCCAGTGTGACCTCTCTTTCACCTCCCTCAAAGTCGACAAGCGTTGTCCCCTCCACTCCACGGGGGATCTCTGCCAGGCGGGCCAAGATGAGGTCTCCTATTCGGCGTACGGTCTCGGGCTCACCGCCATGAGTCAGCTGCCGGTTCAGACCATCCACCTTCCGGGTCGCGATGTCCAGCCGTCGCCGAAGCTCTGCGATCAAGCCGGGCGGTACGAGCAGGGAAGATACGGGCTGGGCGACCGGGTCTCGCTCGCGAGCCATACGGAAGGCGTCGAGCAGACTGGTGGACTGGGTGGCACCCGGTTCGACGCAGACGGGATAGGGCTGATCTCCGCGTGACGTCTTAGAGACGAAGCCGCTCCAACCTGCCGGGTCGATCATCTGCTTCCACCGGAGCCATCCGTCCGAACCAACCAGTGAATCCACGTTCAGCGAAGACGTCCAACCGATCCTGCGAAGGATCGCCCCCCGACGAGCACCAACGTCGTCCCCGGCTGCCTCCAACACTTCCGTCCACAGTTGCTCATCGAGCGGAGAGCCGACTCCCATCCGGGGTGTCCGTGTCGGAGGCCGGTACTCAGATCCAACCGTCAAGTTGCGGACCCGATCTCTTCGGGAAGCGAGGACGTGCCGGATGATCTTCCCTCTCTGCTCCACGACCAAAGTGTTCCATCGGTTTCCGATCAGCTCGACCACGATCTCAATCGATTCGCTCCGACGAAGCGGCCGTAGTTCGAGCACTATGGCGCTCTCGTCGGGGGGCGCTCGAACTCCGGCCATGGTGTACGCGTAAGGCCGCGCTTCGCTCGGCGGTTCTTGCGCGGGCAGTAGTGAGAGCCAGCCTTGCAGGGGGTGAAGCTCAAGGACAAGCGTGTGCTCAAGGAAGAAGACCAGGAGCCGACGAGTCTCCGAATCCAAGAGCAACGCGCGCACTCGCGACCCCTGCAGTAGGGCGTCCAATTCGCGCGAGACAGCGGCGGCGAGTAGTGGATCCCAGCGTATGGCCATGGGTGAAGGTAACCGTCGACGGGGCGCTCTAGCTGCCGACCCTGCCGGCGCGCGAACGCTGATTCTTCGGGGAACGGTACGGGTCCACGAGGGTTTGACACCCGGAAGCTTGCCGGGCCTATCCTCCCGCGACCTATCAACCCTTCCCGCAATTGGGCGTCCGATCCGCATCCGTCATCGTGGCTTCTGAACGTACTCCTCCACCAGGAAAAACGATGACGGTTCGGGATTTTCGCGAGATGAAGTCCCGCAAAGAGCCGATCACCGTTCTCACGTGTTACGACTTCCTCTTCGCAAGACTGCTGGAAGAGGCGGGCGTCGACATCATCCTCGTCGGGGATTCACTCGGACAGGTGGTGCTCGGGTACGATTCGACGCTCCCCGTGACACTCGACGAGATGATCCATCACGCCCGTGCTGTGCGCCGGGGGGCGCCCGATACGTTCACCGTGGTGGATCTTCCCTTCCTCAGCTATCAGGCATCAGGCGAGCAAGCCGTGCTCAGCGCAGGGCGTGTCATGAAGGAGTCGGGGGCGCACGGCGTGAAGGTAGAAGGCGGCACCGATGACACGTGTGATACCGTGCGCCGATTGGTCGGAGCCGGGATTCCCGTGATGGGTCACCTCGGGTTTGTCCCTCAATCCGTTCACGCTTTGGGGGGTGCTCGGGTGCAAGGGAGAGACCCCGACGGTGCACAAAGGCTGAGAGCTCACGCGAGCGCGTTAGAGAAAGCGGGATGCTTCTCGATCGTGCTCGAGCTCGTGTCTACAAGCGTGGCGACCGAAATATCTGAGGGGCTTCGTATCCCAACCATCGGCATCGGAGCGGGGCCCGGTTGTAATGGTCAGGTCCTGGTCCTTCCCGATGCGCTGGGTTTGAATCCGGGCTTCACTCCTCGGTTCCTCAAACGATTCGCTCAGCTTGCCGACATCTCACGCCAGGGGGTGCTGGACTACATCGCGGAAGTGAAGGAAGGGACGTATCCCGGTCCCGAGCACACCTTTGGGGACGAGGTGTGAAGGCAACTTCCTCCTTCACCATGCTTCGAACCCGCGGTGAGCTACTCTCGGCCCTGGATGCAGTTAGAGAGATGGGTCGATCGATTGCATTGGTTCCTACCATGGGCGCCCTTCACGAAGGCCATCTTTCGCTGATCGAGCGCGCCAGACAGCTAGCGGACGAGACGATCGTCTCCGTCTTCGTCAACCGCCTCCAATTTGGTGACGGTGAGGATTTCTCCGCCTACCCTCGTGACCTGGATCGCGACGGCGAGGCGTGCGCCGCCAAGGGGGTCCGGCTCGTTTTCGCTCCTGGCGAGCGGGCTCTGTATCCGGAGGGTGAGCCCGTGATTCGGGTAGATCCGGGGGAGATGGGGAAAACCCTGTGCGGTGCCTTCCGCCCCGGCCACTTTCGCGGGGTCCTTACGGTTGTGGCGACGCTGTTCGGTCTAACTCAACCGAAGGTCGCCGTGTTTGGTCGAAAGGATTTCCAGCAAGCGATATTGATTCGACGGATGGTGGAGGATCTTGAACTCGGCGTCCATATCGAAATCGCCCCTTTGGTTCGAGACACGGATGGCGTTGCCCTGAGCTCTAGGAATGCCTACCTCACCGCAAACGAGCGCAGGGATGCTGCTGGGATATGGCAGGCCCTTTCTGCCGCCGACCGTCTCTTCGGCTCAGGGGAGGGCCGCTCGGCGCATCTTCTGAGTAGGGTTAGGGCCGAACTGTCGGAGCATTCGCTTGTGAACCTCCAATATGTAGAGTGCGTGAATCCGGAAACCCTCGAGTCCGCCGAAAACGCCGAGCCCGGCAGTGTCATTGCGATGGCCGCTTTCTGTGGGACGACGCGGCTGATCGACAACGTCGTTCTCGGCGGCACCCCTGATCCAACTCTGGAGACTGATCGACCGAAAGGGGTGGGCGGGTGACCCTTCACCCGGTTCTGGAGGCTGCCGCGGACGGAATTGTGCCCACATGGAGCAGGGTCGGTCCGGCTCGGCTGGAACACATGCGTAGGGTCGCCCGACTTCTGGGCGAATGGGCCACGGCCGAGGGTGCAGGGGAGGACTTAGCTCGTCGTTGGCGCGCGGCAGGGATACTTCACGACTCGCTTCGCGAGGCCAATCCAGAGGAAATACGGCATCTTCTCCCCATCGAACTCTCCGATCTACCAGCGAATGTCGTGCATGGTCCGGCTGCGGCAGCGAGGCTCGAGCGTGAGGGAGTTGTCGATGAGGCCTTCCTTCGAGCCGTTGCCTACCATACCATCGGTCACCCGGATTTCGACCCCCTCGGTCTCGCCCTCTATGCTGCGGACTTTCTCGAACCAGGGCGTGTGCCCCTCGCTGAGTGGCGGGCGGAGTTACGGGCTCGGATGACGGAGAGCCCTCAGACCGTCGTACGCGAGGTGGCAAGAGTGAGGGTGGGCCAACTGCTGGACGAATTCAGTCCGATTCGTTGGGAGACGCATGCATTCTGGAATGTCCTGACGAGTCCGTCGCGTGGCTAAGCGCCGTCGTAATGAGCCAATGTGGCCCCTCGTGCTCGCGATCGCTGCGGTAGTCGGAGCGTTGGGATTGGGAAACGTCCTGACCGGGCCGGCAGAAGAGGCCGGCCCTCGATTAGGCCAGGAAGGCATCAGTCAGACAGTGCAGGACGTCGGCCTGCCGACTGCTGACGACCGAATCCGGGTCGAAGTCTTGAATGGCAGTGGCGTGGTGGGCGTCGCTGGGCGCGCGACCGAGCGTCTTCGCCAGCACGGGCTTGACGTCGTTTATTTCGGCAATGAGGCATCGTTTGGAAGAGAGTCGTCGGTTGTCTTGGACCGGACGCAGAGGGAGGGAGCGCTCCAAACGGTGAGTGAATCACTTGAAATACACGCCACCCGAGTGGATCCGGATCCGTCGCGACTTGTGGATGTGACCGTCCTTCTCGGGAGGGACTGGGAACCGGTGGTTAAAGGCCTCGACGCATTGGGAGACTCCGCACGGCCCGATGCCGGAGAAGGGCCTTTGTCAGGCCTCAGGCGACTCCTGGACGGGGGACGATAGGCCAGTGGCGAGGGGAGATCGGGCCGGCGGCGGCACCGGCGGTGCGCGGCGAGGTCGGAGGGACGGCAGGGAGCGCCGTCGACCGGAGACCGGCGGTGGAACTAGGAGTGAGCTCTTGGAATGGGGGAAGACCCTCGTCCTGACGGTTTTCTTCTTGGTTGTCATCCGGACTTTCTTCGTCCAGACGTTCGTCATCACGTCGGGATCGATGGAGGAAACTCTCCTCGTTGGTGACTTTCTGATGGTAAACCGGCTTGGTTTGGGGACTCGCATCCCTGGCTCGACGGTCCTGACTCCGGGCTATTCTGAACCTCATAGGGGTGAGGTTCTGGTTTTTGATCCTGCCCACGAGGAGGGGATCAAGCTTGTCAAGAGACTGATCGGGATGCCTGGAGACACGCTACAAATGCGGGAGAAGCACCTCTTCATCAATGGCGAGCGACAGGTCGAACCTTTCGTGAGGTGGGGTGATCCCACCGAAGATGACGAGCATCCGATGATGAGTTGGCAGGCAGAACATCTGGTCTCTAGCGTGAGTGCCGACGAGTATCATCCCACCAGGGATAACTGGGGACCCTTGGTCATCCCAGAGGATCGCTACTTCATGTTGGGAGACAACCGGGATTGCTCACTCGACTCCAGATATTGGGGTCTGATCGAGCGCTGGAGGATCGAGGGGAAGGCGATGTTCTTCTACTTCTCCTACGACCGGGAGTCCCGCACCCCATTCGCGTTCCTGAGAGAGGTTCGGTGGGATCGGGTCGGGGATCGGATACGCTGAGGTCGGGTGGGGCGTGCCGGTGCTCAGCTCCGGCTTCCTCGCAATTCCACCAGTGCTTTTGCCCTGAGTTGGCCGCACGCGGCGTCGATATCCCGACCCCGCGGTTCCCTGATCGCAACGGATACACCGCTCTTTTCGAGAGTGGCCCGAAAGAAGTCGATTCGGGCGGGGTCCGAGGCTTGCCAATCTTGGTGTGGGATGGAGTTGTAGGGGATGAGATTTACAAAGGCGCGGACACTTTGGGCCAGATCAGCGAGCTTGAGCGCGAGCGCCTCCGCATCGTTGATTCCATCGATCATCGTGTACTCGAAAGTGACTCTTCGGCCCTTTCTTTCGCGGAACTGCCGAACCGCTTCCATCAACTCCGGGAGTGGATGCCGTGCCTCCAGCGGGATCAACGTGCGGCGAAGATCCGAAATGGGCGCGTGTAGCGAGAGTGCCAAGCCGAATTGCTCAGGCCTCTCAGCCAGTTGGCGGATCCCGGCCGTCAGGCCCACGGTAGAGACCGTAATGCGCCGGGCTCCTATGCCGAAGCCCTGGTTAAGGATCGTCAGAGAGGTATGCAACGCATCCCCATTGGCGAGCGGCTCCCCCATTCCCATGTAGACCACGTTCGTGATAGCCCCGTACCCGTTTTCCAGCGCCCATCTCCGTGATGCCCGAAACTGAGCCGCGATCTCGCCCGCGCTAAGCTGGCGCCTGAAACCCGACCAGCCAGTAGCGCAGAAGGTGCAGCCGAGGGCGCATCCCACCTGTGATGAGATGCAGAGCGTGAGGCGGGTCTTGTCGGGGATTAGCACCGATTCCACCAATTCACCGTCGTCCAGCCGCCACAAGTGCTTCGCGGTTCCGTCCGAGGACCGGGAGAGATTCGCGATACGTGGCTCGCGGATCGAAAAGGAATCTGCCAGAGTTCCACGAAGCGCTAGGGGCAGGTTGCTCATCTCGTTGAAGGATTGAACCCCCGATTCATAGATCCACGCTCGCACTTGCTCAGCCCGGTAGCCTGGCTGATCGCCTTCCGAGAGATGGGCAGCAAGACAGAGGACCAGCTCGTCAGGGGTGAGGCTCAGGAGATCCAGCGGTTCCCCGCCGAGTCGCGGAGGGTTTCGTGTTTCCGGCATTTTGATTGCCCGTGCTATCCGGACCGAGAGGCGAGCTCCGAAGAGCTCGGAGCAGGCTGGAACGCGGCGTGTGGCAGTCTCGTCTTTTGCTTGAGCGCCGCAGATCCCCCCATTAACTTAGCGAGCATCTCCCTCCGGGCGTAAACGGGGGAAGGGCTCCTTCGCATCGGATGGGCGTTGGAGGACCCATCACGGAACCAGCGAAGGAGATCCCGGCGAGTGGAGGGTCGGTGAAACGCACGGTGATCGCGTGGGGACCGGCCGTCCTCTGGGCTGTGGGACTTTTTCTCCTGAGCGAGTTGAGAAGTGTCCCGTCGGGGTTGCGGCCGCTCTTCGTTATTCCCGACAAGTTGATTCATTTCATGCTTTACCTGACGCTGGGTGGGCTACTGGCCCGCGCAAAGTGGGTGAGCGAAACCGAGTTGTGGCATGCGTTTCTATTGGTTGCCGGGTTCGGGTACGGTGCGCTGGATGAATTTCACCAGAGTTTCGTACCAGGTCGGACTCCTGATTTCACGGACTGGATAGCCGACGTGATGGGGATAGGGTCTGGGTACCTCGCGGTCGCATGGGTCAAGCGGTGGCGCTCCAGAGATTCGAATGGGGTAGGCGGCGAATGAGTGGAATAGAGGACGGCGCGGCCATCGAGTCGACCGGTCTTCGCGGCCGCATGGTGGGAGGGCTTCGAACTGCTGACGCGGGGTCGCGTACGCGGCTCGTTGGATGGGTACACCGGCGTCGCGATTTGGGGGGTGTGCTGTTCTTGGACCTTCGGGATCGGAGCGGCCTGATTCAAGTCTCTTTTGGGCCAGACTGGACCGAGGCCAAGAGTCTCGAAGGCGCACGGAGACTTGGTAGCGAGGATGTAATTGCTGTTGAGGGCGTCGTCGCGCTCAGGCCTGAAGCCGCTCGCAACCCTGAGCTGGCGACCGGGGACGTCGAGGTGAAGGCGCACCACCTACGTCTGCTCAACGCCGCGACCAACCCAGCGATACCGGTCTACTACGGTCCGGATGAGGAGCTTGCCGCGGAAGAGCTAAGGCTTAGACACCGGCATCTGGACCTTCGACGAGTTGAGCTTCAGCGAAATCTCGAGCTCCGGCACCGACTCATTCTTGCAGCCAGAAACTACCTGGATGGACTGGGATTCCTCGAGATCGAGACCCCGATTCTGACCAAGACGACACCCGAGGGAGCGCGGGATTATCTCGTGCCCAGTCGGGTCCACCCCGGCGAGTTCTACGCTCTCCCCCAGAGTCCGCAACTCTACAAGCAGATCCTGATGACGGCGGGCTACGACAGATACTTCCAGATCGCTCGTTGCTTTCGAGATGAGGATCTGAGAGCCGATCGCCAGCCTGAGTTTACTCAGATCGACCTGGAGGCGTCCTTTGTGGAGCCTGACGACGTCATCGGCTGGGTTGAAGGGCTGATGAGGGTGCTCGGAGCGACTGCGGACGTGCGAGCGACCCCCCCCTTTCCTCGGCTTTCCCATGCTGATGCGATGGATCGATTCGGCTCAGACCGACCTGATCTACGCTGGGGTCTTGAGATTGTCGACTGGACGGAGACGCTCGGGCGAGTCGACTCTGAGATCCTGCGTGGCGCTGTTGAGGATGGCGGTCGAATCCGTGGATTCCGGATCTCCGATGGCGCTCGGCTCTCCCGGAGGGAGATCGAAGGCCTAGAGACTGTGGTGAAGGCCGCTGGCAGTCCCGGCCTCCTCTGGGCCAAGCGCACTGAAGATGGTGGCAGTGGACCGCTCTCCCGCTGGATGGGGGAGGCCGAATGGGCGAGCAGTGGTGCTGCCCGTGGGGATCTCTTACTCGTCGTGGCTGGAGCCGACCGAATCACCTCAACCGCCCTCTCGGGCCTTCGCGCAGCCGTAATCTCGGCAATGGCTCTGCCTCCTGAACGGGAGCACGCGTGGTTGTGGGTGCTCGACTTCCCACTCTTTGAGCGAGATGAGGAGGCTCTCAGCCCGGGACACCACCCGTTCGTCCTTCCTCACCCCGAGGATGCCGAGGCGCTGGAGGTGGATCCGGCTTCCGTACGGGGCCTCGCTTACGATCTGGTGTACAACGGCTCTGAACTTGGGTCAGGAAGCATACGTATCCACGACTCTGCCCTTCAGCGCAGCGTGCTCAGGGTGCTCGGGATGTCTGAAGACGAGATAGATCGAAAATTCGGATTTCTACTCGAAGCACTGGAATCCGGAGCGCCGCCACATGGGGGTATTGGCCTGGGGATGGATCGCATCGTGAAGGACTTTCTAGGAGCAGCAAGCCTGAGGGAAGTAATCGCATTCCCAAAGACGACGGCGGCTCGCGCCCTGTTCGAGGGGGCCCCGACCGCGGTCTCGGCTGCCGACCTAAGGGGTCTTCGCCTGAGCCTCCGGAGTCCTGATTCTGGCGTAGATCCGAACGCCGACTGACGGAAGAAGGCCTATATGGTGAGTCCGGGAAGCACGATCATCGAACATCGGCTGGACGCGGAAGGGGCCGACTTCCTCCTGCTTGCCGGAGTCAATGACGCGAATATTCAAGAGCTGGCACGACTTTTTGGGATCAGAGTCGTCCTCCGCGGCGATCACCTCATCCTCTCGGGTGAGCTCGCGGGAATCGAGCGAGCCGTCCCCCTGATCCAGCATCTGATCGAGCTGGCGCGGCTCAGGGCTCCGTTCGACATCGGAGACGTCTCTCGTCTCGCGCAGGAGTTCGAGGATCGCGGCGGACCGCCTTTGCCAGCTACCGAGAAGGGAGTTCGCATTGCCCTTCCCGGAAGCAGGAAGGTCATCACACCCAAATCTCCGGGGCAGGCCACCTATCTAGAGCTGATCCGCGATCTAGACATCGTGATTTCGATCGGGCCCGCCGGTACTGGGAAGACATACTTGGCGGTTGCGGCTGCGGTCGACGCGCTTTACCGAAAGCGTGTCAAACGAATCATCCTCGCGCGGCCGGCGGTGGAGGCTGGAGAGAACCTGGGTTTTCTACCTGGTGATCTCCAGGAGAAGGTCGATCCGTACTTGCGGCCGCTCTATGACGCGCTCGAAGACATGATGCCCAGCGATCGAGTACAGCGAGCGATCGAGGACGGGACGATCGAAATCGCGCCGCTGGCCTATATGCGTGGGCGCACGCTCTCCGACGCCTTTGTCATCCTCGATGAGGCCCAAAACGCGACAACCGCGCAAATGAAGATGTTCCTGACTCGGTTGGGTCTCAATTCGAAGGTGGTCATCACGGGTGACAAGACGCAGATTGACCTCCCGACACTCGATGATTCCGGCCTCCTTCAAGTCGAACGAATATTGAAGGGGATCGACGGGATTTCCTTCGTTTATCTTGATGCCCGGGACGTCATCCGGCATCGTCTGGTCAAGGACATCATCCGGGCGTACGCCGAAGCCGATGAGGGGGAGGGTTCCTCTTGACTCGAGTATCCTCTTCTGGACGCACCAGTGGTGTGGAGTCGCCATTGTCCCGACTGTCACGGCCTCCTGGCAATCTCTGGCCGGAGGGAGCGACGCACCACGGAAGTCGGGTGCTGCTCCTCGTGGGACTAGCGGTTCTGGTGACGCTCATTTTCCCGCCAGCGAGCGGCCTCCAAGTGTCCGGATACGAAATCGGGATGGTCTCAGACGAAGACATCATCGCTTCGCTGCCATTTGCTGTCGAGAAGAGTCCGGAGGAATTACAACTCGAGCGCTCATCGGCTGCAGCCGCGGTGCCGCCGACCTTCCAAATGCGCCCCCAAGCTGTGGCGTCAATGGAATCTGGGCTAAGTGGTTTCTTCGATCGAGTAGCAGCAGTGGAGGCGGAGAGCGATCCGCCTGGCGCGCTCGACCAGCTTCTCTCTGACCTGGGCTTGTCGGTTTCGGAAGCGCAGAGACAACTGCTGCGTGACTCGGAGACCCGAGCACTCGTCCAGGAAACGGCGCTGCGAGCTGTTCAGGAGATTCTTCCAGAGGGGGTTCTTACCGAAGCGGCGCGACTCGACGCCTCGTCCACCGAGCGGATTCTGGTCGTGACCCCAGGGGGTGGGGAACGGTATATCGTTCAAGACTCTGTCCACACGTCGAGCGGGTTCTATGAGAGCGCGTCCCAGCTCCTCCCAGCGGGGACCGGATCGGACGTGAACGGGCTGCTCCGTCTCGCGCTGATCCGCTTCATGGACCCAACCCTGGGATACGACGCGGCGGCGACCGAGCAGGACCGAGACGCGGCCAGACGGGCTGTCGCCAGTCTCAAGGCCAATATCCTAGAAGGCGAAGCAATCGTGCGGGCGAATCAACAGGTGGGACCGGCAGAAATCGAGCGGCTCTCGGCCTACGAAGAGTCGCTCGGGGCCCAGGGACAGTTGGAGAGCCCCGGTCCGAGGATCGCCGGTCTCGCGGCCTCGATGACGTTGAACCTTCTGATCTTGAGCGTATTCGCGTTCCTAGTCTTCTTCTTTCGTCCCGACATCTACGGGAACTACCGCTGGTTGCTTCTCCTGGGGATCCTGATTCTCGCGTTCACGGGAGCGAGTGGCCTCGTCGCCCGGAATCAGCTCCAACCCGAGCTTCTTCCGATCGCGTTCGTATCGTTGGCGGCTGCAGTGCTCTGGGACGGGCGACTAGCACTCGTACTGGCGGCAACCATGGCAATCGTGGTCGGTATCCAAGGTCCGTTCCAAACCGTGCACGCGTGGCTCCCGGTGTTCGTAGCCGGCTCCGCGGCCGCACTTTCCGTTCGGGCGGTCCGCCGAAGAGCGCAGACTTGGATTTTTATCGCGATTATCGCGACAGCCTACCTGGCCGTTCTCCTAGCACTCGGGGTCATGGCAGGCCGCGACCCCGAACGGATCGCGACCTCCCTCGCCTGGGCGGGAGGCAACTCTGTAGTTAGCGCGATACTCGCCATGGGGTTTCTCCCGGTATTCGAATGGTTCACCCGGATCACGACGGACCAGACTCTCCTTGAATGGGCCGATCCAAACAGACCCCTTCTCAAGAGACTCTTCATGGAGGCGCCGGGTACATATGCACACGTAATCAACGTGGCCAACCTTGCCGAGGCCGCTGCGAACGCGATCGGGGCGAACGGGCTACTCTGCCGAGTGGGTGTCTACTATCACGACATCGGAAAGGTCGTCAAGCCCCACTATTTCATTGAGAACCAGCCGCCAAACCGGAACCCCCACGACAAGCTCAAGCCAGCCACCTCGGCGGGTATAGTCAAGGAACACGTGACCGAAGGGATTCGGCTTGCTAAGGAGGCCAAGCTCCCGGACCTGCTGATCGATTTCATCCCAGAGCACCATGGAACCCAGGAAATCTCCTTTTTCTATGAGAGGGCACGGCAAGAATCGGAGAACGGAGAGGAAGACCTCGATCCGGCGGATTTCAGATACCCTGGACCCCGCCCCCGGAGCAAAGAGACCGCCATCGTGATGCTGGCCGATTCGGTGGAGTCTGCTACGAGGACGCTCAAGGACCATTCGCCAGACCGAGTAGCGGAGTTGATCGACTCAATCGTCGAATCCAAGATCCAGCACGGCCAGCTTGACGAAGCGCCGGTCACACTCCAGGAGATCGGCGTCATTAAGGTGCAGTTTCACAAGGTTCTCGGAGGCGTGTATCACACCAGGATCGACTACCCTGAGACCCGCCACCTGACCGAATCGCCGCTTCCGGCTGGGGATGCTGGAACCGATCAGACCGAGTTGCCGGCGAACCCGACGGCGGTCATCGCTTCGTCCGACGATGAAGCCTGACGTCAAGACCTGAATGCCGCCGCGCGTCTACATGAGTACTCCAAGAGGAGACGAGTTGCCGGCGCCACTGTTCGAGCAGGCTGCGCTTGCAGTCCTTGAGGCCGAAGGCATCCTTGAAGGGGAGCTGTCGCTGACCTTTCTTCCGGACGAGCCGATTCGGGTTCTGAATCAACGTTGGCGAGGGCACGACTCGGTTCCGGACGTCCTGTCGTTCGGGCTGCACGAACCGGGCGAAGCCCCGGTGGGCGACATTTACGTCGGTGTAGATCAGGCCGCGCGACAGGCCAGTGAACATGGAGTTCCCGATCTGGAAGAGCTGGTCCGGCTCGTGATCCACGGGACCCTCCACGTCCTTGGCTACGAGCATCCAGAGCTGCCCTCAGACGCGAAGAAAAGCGAGCTCTACAGAAAGCAGGAGCTTTTCGTCCAGCAGATCTTCGCCGAGCGTTCACCGGAGGGGTCGGAGGGTGGGGGCTCGGGAAGAGCAAGATGAAGAGGGCCCTGCGTGGGTCACGCATCTTCACGACTTTGGTGCCGTTCGTGGTCGCATTCCTGCGAGACCGACGGCGCTTCATCCTAGTCGGAGGGCCCTCCACCCGCAGACCCGGCCATCACGACCGGCGAGCGCAGCGTCTGGCTAGTTCCGTGGCCGGGCTGGGGCCAACCTTCATCAAACTTGCCCAACTGTTCAGCGCCCGGGCCGACCTCTTACCCGAGCCCTATCTCGCTGCGATCGGAACGCTACAGGATCAGGTGCCTCCAATTCAGGGTGACGGCGCCCGGACAGTCATCGAGGCCGAAATCGGGAGGCCGGTCAGTGAAATTTTCGAGTCCTTCGATGCGGAGCCGATTGCCGCTGCCTCCTTGGGTCAGGTCCACAAGGCGCGAATCGACAATCGAGAAGTTGCGGTGAAGGTCCTTCGGCCTGACGTGGAAGAAACAGTTGCGATCGACCTAGACCTGTCTTTTCGGATCCTGTTTTGGCTGAACATCCTGTTCCCGAATCACCACGTTCGAGGGATCACGAACGTCGTGCGGGAATTCTCCGTCAGGGTCCGAGAGGAGATGGACTTCTTGGCCGAAGCCGACAACATGCGGCGATTTCACCGGATGTTTGCCGATGTCGAGGGGGTTCGCGCACCAGAGGTGGTCGGAGATCTAACGACATCCCGTGTGTTGGTCATGGAGCACTTGGATGGGACGAAGGTTGACCAGCTTGCGGATCGATTTGCGTCTGGGGAGCTGGAGTTCGAGTCCGTGATGAAGCGTCTGACCGGGTTGTATCTCCGAATGATGATGCTCGACGGCTTCCTCCATGCCGATCCTCATCCGGGCAACCTCATGGTCGCGGCCGACGGCACCCTCGTCGTGCTCGATTGGGGAATGGTCCTCGAGGTTCCCCGATGGACGCGGGATGCGATCCTTTCCATCGCACTTTGCGTCGAGAGGGAGGACATCGATGGCATCATCAGCGGTATGTACCGACTGGGAATGATCTCGCCTGAAGTGTCGCGTGGTGAGATCAGGGAGGCGGCGACCGAGGTAATGCGGGTCATGGACAAGGCCCGCACATCATCTCGGGAGCGCGTGCAGGAGATCGTACAAGAGATCTGGGACACCTTCTACACATGGCCTCTCCTCCTTCCCCAGGAGCTCGTTTATTTCTTCCGGGCCGCCGTTCTACTCGAGGGGATCGGTTTTCGCTATGACCGCGATTTCAACGGACTTGGGCTAATCCGGACGGTCGTCGGCGAGTATAAGGACGAACTGTTGAGTCGGACGGCGCGGGAGCCGATTGCCGTGGCGCGTGACTTCATGGGCGAGGTGACTCAGGTGCTCCGGTCTCTGCGGGACATCCTCCAGCGCGCCGAGCGAGAGGAATTGCGAGTCCGGGTGCATCCGCGCGACCATCAGACACAGGAACGCTTCCTTCACCTTCAGGCTCGCCGGTTCCTACTCTCCGTGTTCGCAACGGCCACAGCAGTGATCTCAGCGGTCATTTTTGTGGCAGTCCAGAGCGTTTGGTTACTCGCTCTGGGCCTGGGGGCCGCACTCGTGATGTTCGTCCTAATCCTGTTTATCCCTACCCATCTCCTCGAGAACCCGCTTAGGCACGCAAGAGGGATCCGGCCGCGGTAGTGCCGTAGGCCTGTCTCCGCCTGTTCTCGCCTCCATCGGATACCGAGCCATTGCCGACTTGGCCAATCATCCACCAAGTGGCACTATTCGGGGCGAGGTAGTCGGCGCTCCACCGATCCTCTTTGCCAGGCACATCTGACCGAATGTCTGAGATACGTACTGATTGGACCCGCGGCGAAGTGGAAGGGCTCTACAACACTCCGCTCATGGAGCTGATCTTCCACGCCTCGACCACCCACCGTGAATTCCAAGAAACGGGTGAGGTCCAGGTGTGCACGCTCCTCTCGATCAAGACGGGTGCATGCCCGGAAGATTGTGCGTATTGCCCGCAGTCGGCGCACCACCAAACCGGGCTCGACCCGACGCGGATCCTATCGGCGGAGGAGATCTTGGTAGCCGCCGGTGCTGCGAAGGAATCCGGAAGCACTCGTTTCTGCATGGGCGCCGGGTGGCGTTGTGCCAGGAACGATGCCGAGTTCGATCACGTTCTGGACATGATAGGTGCCGTGAGCGAGATGGGGTTGGAGGTCTGCTGCACACTAGGGATGCTCACCGACGATCAGGCAAGAAGATTGAAAGACGCCGGACTCTACGCGTACAACCATAATCTGGACACAAGCGAGAGGTTCTACTCGGAAATCATCTCCACCCGTACCTATCGAGATCGGCTGGACACCCTCGAGCGAGTTCGGCAGAACGACGTCTCGGTTTGCTGCGGGGGAATCTTGGGAATGGGGGAGACCCACGACGACCGGATCGACCTACTCCATACGTTGGCGACGCAACCGGAGCACCCAGAGTCGGTGCCAGTCAATGCGCTCATCGCTGTCGAGGGCACACCGCTTGGAAATCGGCCGAAGGTTCCCGCGTGGGAGATGGCGCGCGTAATCGCGACCGCCCGGATTCTGATGCCTCGCGCGATGGTTCGGCTTTCGGCGGGCCGCGTCAACATGTCTTTCAGTGAGCAGGCGATGTGCTTCATGGCCGGAGCCAATTCGATTTTCGCCGGGGACAGGCTTCTCACGACCGACAACAATGAACTTGCGGAGGATCGGAGGATGTTCGAGATCCTCGGGCTGAAGTCACGACCCGCTTACAAAGACGCGAAGGAGAGCCATCTTCCCAAGAACATGACCGTTCAGGCGGTCAGCGAGACGCTTACCCGACCGGTCGGATGACTTCTTCGATCAGCTCAATCACTCCCTCGTACATCTCCAATCTTTCATCGTTGGTGAGGCAGTAGGGCGGCATCAGGTAGACGGTGTTCCCCAAGGGGCGGAGAAGCAGGCCTTTCGAGAGCGTTCGTCTCTTCACCTCGTCTCCGATCCGGTCAAAATATCCCCCAGGGCCCTCCGTCTTGAGGTCAAAAGCGGCGATGGTGCCGGTCACACGGGGGCGCTTCGTTCGACTGGGATCCAGTTCGTCAAGGAAGTTGATGTGATGGTCCTCCATTCCTCGAAAGGCTGGTGCGCTCTCTGACAATAGCTCAAGGGACGCGAGGGCTGCCGCGCATCCGATAGGGTTGGCCGTATAACTATGACCGTGCCAGAAGGTCTTCCGGGAATCCGCGCTGTCGAAGGCCGCATAGACCTCCCGGGACGCCACCGTAACCGCAAGCGGCACGAACCCACCGGTAAGTCCCTTTGCGAGGCAAATGAGATCGGGCTCTACTCCCGCTCTTTCGCATGCGAACCGCTCTCCAGTTCGCCCAAATCCCGTCATCACTTCATCGAAGATGAGGAGTGTGCCCAATCTCTTGGTCGTCTGCCGGAGTCGCCTGAGGAATTCGTTTCGGCACATTCTCATGCCACCGGCACCTTGGACGAGGGGTTCGACGATGACTGCGGCGACTGGCCGATTGCGATCCGAGAGGCGGGTTTCTAGCGCCTCGACGATCGCATCCTCTCGGCGGCCGACCTCGGAATCTCCAATCCATGTTTCGGGGAACGGTAGATGCTCCACACTGAACAGGAGGTCGCTGAACACGCTCGAGAAGCTGCTGGGTGACCCAACCGACATGGCGCCGAAGGTATCCCCGTGGTAGGCCCCTTCGAACGCGACGAAAGTCGGACGCACTTCGTCGAGGTTCGCCCAATACTGATACGCGACCTTCAGCGCAACCTCGACGGATGTAGAGCCGTCGTCGGAGAAGAACACATGGGCGAGGTCACCCGGGAGAATGTGAGCTAACGATTCGGCGAGCCTCTCGGCCGGCTCGTGGGTGAATCCGGCGAAGATCACGTGCTCGAGCCGGTTTGCTTGTTCGTGAATCGCATCAGCGATTCGAGGGTGACCGTGCCCATGAAGGTTCACCCACCAGCTGGAGATACAGTCTATGATTGACCGACCGTCAGCGAGTCGGATTCTAGCCCCTTTTCCGGAGACTACCTTAAGAGGTGAGGCCTCCGTCCTCACCGGTGAGAACGGATACCACACGTGTCGGTGTGCCTGCGCCGAGCTGCCTGATCCGTCATGTAGTGACATTATAAAATGAATCCGGAGTATATGTTAAGTAATGTTGTCTTATCAATAACATTAAGTGTGGGGACGCGGCCTAGGACAGGGACATTCCCATACTTTTCGATGGCCTGACGATTGCTTTCGTGCGCCTCTCCGTTCAGGATGACGCCGAGCACTGGGACCGATCTGCGATCGAGCTCAGACAGCGAGAGAAGCGTATGGTTCAGGGTGCCAAGGCCAGTTCGCGCGACCAGAACGACGGGCGCAGCCAGTCTCTGGATCAGATCCACCATGAAAGAATCCGGATTAAGCGGTACCATCAACCCACCGGCGCCCTCGATGACGACCGAAGCGTCGGTCGGCAGTGGTGAGTTAAGGATATGATCGAGTTCGATCTGAACACCCTCCAAACTTGCCGAAGCGTGCGGTGACATCGGCTCATGCAGCGAGTAAGCCTCAGGTAGGAAGCGAGACTCGGGAAGACCGGTCCAGGCCCGGACCTGTTCCGTATCGGTTGGCGGGATCGCTCCAGACTGAATGGGCTTCCAGTAGTGCCCATCGAGTCCGAGGGTCAGTGCGGCACTAACTACGGTCTTACCGATCCCCGTGTCCGTCCCGGTGACGAACACCCGCTCACTCATCGCCTCACCGCCCGCACCCGAATTCATCGAGCGCACGGGTTAACTCATCGATGTGATCGAGAGTGTGTAGTCGGGTAAGTGAAAGTCGGAGTCTGGATGTGCCCACTGGGACAGTCGGAGGCCGGATCGGGACTGCCAGGACCCGGCGCGATCGTAGAAAGGCAGCGCACTCGAGGGCCGACTCCTCGTTTCCAAGGCGAATCGGAATGATCTGCGTATCCGAGGGGGAGACGTCGAATCCGGATGCGCCGAGCCGCTCATGTGCGGAGCGAAGAAACGCGTGGAATGCGGGCCGCCTCAGTCGCCCGGACCGGATGAGATGGAGCGCGGCTTCTACACCTCCGACTACTGGGGGTGGGGGCGCTGTCGTATAGATGAACCCCCCGCAGAAGTTGACGAGGTGCTGGTGTAGCACCTCATCGCAGGCCACGAAGGCACCCGACACCCCGAACGCCTTCCCGAAGGTTCCCAAGACCAAGTCGACCCTCTCGTGCATCGCCGCGAGCCCCTGCCCTCTATCTCCGAAGACTCCAATGGCGTGAGCGTCGTCGACCATGAGCAGGGCGTTGTGTCTCTCAGCGACCTCACAGATTTCTGCCAAAGGGGCACGATCTCCATCCATGCTGAAGATCGACTCAGTGACGATGAGAACGGAGCCAGTCGTCAGCGGACCGCGCCCAGAAAGAAGGGATTCCAGGTGCTCGACGTTGTTGTGACGAAACCGGCTGAACCGGGCTCCACTGAGCTCGCAGCCATGAAGAATGCTGGCGTGTGAATGCCGGTCGCACAGAACGAGGTCCCCTCGGGCGGTGATCGCAGGAATGACGGAGGTGTTGGCCTGAAAACCAGAGTTGAACAGGAGGGCGGTCTGCCTCCTGGTAAAGGCAGCTAGCTCCGCCTCCAAGCGGCGATGTAAATCGAAACCTCCTACGACGAGCCGCGAGGCACTCGAGCCCGTGCCATGACTCTTCGCTGCCGCCACTGCGCCTGCCACGACGTCCGGATGAGTCGCTAACGCGAGGTAGTCGTTCGAGCAGAAGTTCAGGTACGACGCGTCCCCGTTTAGTACGTATGGCGTCTGAGGTTTCGGCACATAATGCTCGAGCATCCGGAGACGGTTCTTCTGGCTCCTTCGTTCGGCTGCAACCCGGTACGCGGAAAACCGGTCTGAAGGCTGGGGAGTCACTGCGGCGTCGTGCTCTCCTCCGACGAGCCCAAAACTCGACGAATGGGTATGCGTGAACCTCGAAGCAACCTCTCCCTCAGTCGAGTGTCGGACAAGCGGGGGTGATTGGCGAAGCAGATTCCGATAGATCGATTGACACCGGGTTCGGCCCGTCATACCGTTCGCTTCGAACCCCCCCAAAAGTGACGACCGCGTTCGATGGTTCTCCTCACCCCTCATCCGCCAGTCCCCTAGCATCGGAGAGGGGAATCCCTTTGAGAGCGTATCCTCCTGGCGACTTGGCTCGGTTGTTCACCGATTTCCGAGCCGGTCAGCCGGGCGCGCTCGCCCGCACGATCTCGATGGTGGAGAATGAGCGATTAGGATCCGATTCGCTGCTGCGGGCCGACGGAATGGAGCCGGCCTCGCCAAGTGCACGTTTAGGCATCACGGGTCCTCCCGGGGCAGGTAAATCCACTCTCGTGAACCAGCTCGCTGCAGTCCTCCTCGAACGAGGTCAATCCGTGGGCGTTCTTGCGGTCGATCCCACGTCCCCCTACTCGGGTGGGGCACTCCTTGGCGACAGGACACGGATCAGTGAATTTGCGACTGAGGGCCGCTTCTTCTTCCGTTCGATGGCTTCTCGAGGATCCTCTGGTGGACTCGGCGCGGCCGCAGGAGAAGCCCTCGAGGTGATGGACTGCTTCGGCTTCGATTGGCTGATCGTCGAGACCGTCGGTGCGGGCCAAACCGACACCACGGTCGCGGACGTAACAGAGACAGTCGTCACCCTATTGGTTCCTGAGTCAGGAGATGAGATTCAGGCCCTGAAGGCAGGGCTAGTGGAGGCTGCGGATATCCTTCTCGTGAACAAGGCCGATCGTCCCGGAGCCAACCGTATGGCGAGCGATCTCCGGTCCATGCTCGCGTTCCAGAGCGACGGTCTATCGGGCTCGAGCGCCAGGGTGGACACCTGGGATAGGCCCGTGATCCTGACCGACGCGGGTGCGGGGGAAGGGATCGGCACGTTATGCGAGCAGATCGACCGGCACCGCACCCACCTCGAGCTCTCCGGAGATCTCCGTTGGAGGCGTCATAGGAGAGTCGTTCGGCGCGTATGGGCCCTCCTGGACGGCGAACTCACGCGTCGGGCACGGGAGACTCTGGCCCCTGATACCGAGGACTGGGTGGAGCAAATCACGAGCGGCACGACCAGTCCACACGCCGTCGTGCAAGGGATGCTTCGGCAGTTGGGAATGGACGGGGGGAAACCGAGGTCCTGACGCGGGTGGACGCAAGGCCTTCATCCACGCAGGTTCGGGCTGGCCGCGGAAGTTACAGATATACTGGGCCATGAATTCATGAAGCGAGAAACTGCACCAATCCGAGTCTTGGTCGGCAAGGTGGGTCTCGATGGGCACGACCGCGGCGCCATGGTAGTCGCGAGTGCGTTTCGAGACGCCGGATTCGAGGTCATTTATACGGGGCTGCACCAGACCCCAGAGATGGTGGTGAATGCTGCGATTCAGGAAGATGTCGACGTGGTCGCGCTCTCGATCTTGTCGGGTGCTCATATGACGCTCCTGCCTCGGATAAAGGAGCTGTTGAACCGTGCCGGTGCCGGACACATGCTCATCACGGGGGGTGGGATCATCCCAAAGCCGGACGAAGAGCGACTGTGCGCGGCTGGAATCGGGAGGCTATTCGGGCCAGGGACTGCCACCACTGAAGCGGTCGAATACATTCGCGAATGGGTCGAGACCCGACCTGCCCGGCAGGCCGAGTGACGGGCCAGGCTCAGGTGCGTGCTTGTCGCCTCGTTCCAAGGCGGTACCGACGATGAGTCCGATACTCTTCATGGATCGGCGTCGCAGGGCCGATCGATATCCATGGCTCGAGTGGAAGGTCCGACTATTCGTGGTAGGCGCCAGCCTGGCCGTGGCCGGTATGGCAATAGAGATTCAGTGGCTCGTGGCCGTTGCTATCGTCATCCTGTTTGCGGGTTTCTTGATACGCTTCCTCCCCGGTGGTACGGGGGAGAGCACCGACCATCCCGAGCCCGAGACTGACTCGAAGAGATAGGGGAGCGTCCACACCCTCGTTCTCGGAGTCGGTCGATCGGGCGGACGCGTTCCTCCCCCCACGCTACCTCCGGGCCACATCTGCGCCCCCTCGGCAGCGGTGGCCATGTTCTTGCCCGCGGCTAGCGCGTACGGTCGAATCATGCCAGGGCCGCTCCATCCCAAGGATGTGCTTCGCCAACACTTCGGGTACCCATCCTTTCGCCCGGGGCAACAGCAGCTTGTCGAGGCGGCGATCTCGGGCGCCGACGCGCTGGGAGTCCTTCCGACGGGTGGTGGCAAGAGCATCTGTTATCAGGTGCCCGCGCTCATCCTGACTGGGCTCACGGTCGTCGTAAGTCCCCTCGTATCGCTCATGGTAGACCAGGTCCAACGGGCTAAAGAGGCCGGGATTCGCGCCGCGGCGCTGCATTCGGCTCTGTCTCCCGCCATGATGAAAGAGACGGTCCTGGCTCTTGAGGCCGGCCACATTCAGCTGCTCCTCTTGGCGCCCGAGAGGTTTGCAAACCCAAGATTTCGGGCTCTCCTGCCAAGGCTTAGGACGTCCCTTCTGAGCGTCGATGAGGCACATTGCATCTCCATAGAAGATTGTTGTTGTACTCCTACGTGTTTCTCGAGTTCTGTGCCGTATCATGTGCCGTAAGTATCCCACAAAAGACGCTCTAGACCCCATAGATGGCCTTCCTTTCGATTTCCGCCACGGCATCCGCCTGGAGGTGCGAGTACGCTTGCTCAGTGACCTTTATCGAGGCGTGACCGAGACTCTTCTGGAGTCCGAACAGCGAGCCGCCAGATAGGAGGAAGTGGGCCGCGTAGGTATGACGTAGGGAGTGCCAACCGACACCCATACCGTTCAGTCCCGCCGTATCGAGCACCCGCTGAATCATGTTTCTCTGCGAGCGTGTCCCCGTTTGTTCGCCGGTCGGTCCTGCCAGAATCCAACCGAACCGTCGCTCGTGAAGCCCCCACCATCCGGGTAGGATCAGGGCCGTCCTCGACAGCTTGCCCTTCAACGGTTTGGTGTCCTTCTGATCCTTGACGGTCTGTCGATCGACTCTGGCCACCCTCTCCTTCTCGCGGATATCCTCCCAACGTAGACCGAATATCTCTGCTTGCCTGAGCCCCATGGACAGCCCGATCTCGATCGCCAACCGACAGGACGCGAAATTCCCCACCACCTGCTCGTCCAACGTACCCGCGGCCTTCCGTATTCGCTGCATCTCTTCCCCTGTCCACCACCGAACATCCTGCCTCCCCGGCTCTGGAAGGGCGATACCGCTTGCCGGATTATGCTTCCCGATGATCCGGAAAAAGGCGCTCATGGATAGGACGTAGGTTCGAAGAGTGTTTGGGCGATAGCCCCGGACCAGCATCTGATGGACCCATTTCTGGAGCTTGTCGGTTGTGATCTGTAGTGGTGTCGCGTCCGGGAAGGTCGCCAACAGGTACCCTAGCGCCGTCCTGTCCGCTCCCCACGTCGACCGCTCGACTGTCTCCCTTCGCCGGTCCAGGTACATAGGTATGATTTCCGCGAGTGGCTTCTGCTTTCCTGGGAGGCCGAGTGCCCGGTTGCGGTGCTCCCCACTGGCGAGCGAGGCGTACTTCCATTTCCATCGGTCAGCTATCGCCCTGAGCGATGTGCGCTCTCCTTCTTCCGGCCAATTGGGGTGGTTCGGGTTCCGCATCACGACCCTGCCGCCCCCGAACGGACGCAGGTCGCAGTGGAACCACCTTCCTCTCGGGTAGATTCTTGGGCCTAGCTCGCCCGGTTTGTGTGGACGGTGAGTTACCCCACGGGGTGCGCTTCCTTTTCTTCGCGGTGGACTGGCGTGCTTCCAATCGCAAACGCTCAACGTGTGAATTACAGGATTCGTAGGGCATCCGCCATATGCCGCCCGCGCCGTCCTGCCACGCGCCCGCAATCTTCCCTTCACGGCACCACCCGGACCACGTATCAGACGAGTATGACCAAAGCTGAGATGCCTGTGGCGTCGTCACGATTTCGGGCTCGCGCTCACCGTTCGCCACTAGCAACTTCTCGAGCCAGGTCAGCGGTACGCTCACCATGGTCTCGGGCGGGAGCAGGTCGAGAGGGCTAGCAGCCCGTGGAAAAACTCCTACCCGCAGCGTCGATAAGAAGTGATTTAGATTACAGGCGAACCGGGGTCTCAGCCATGGAGGGCGGGGATGGCGATAGGCAAGCGGGGCAAGGGGCGGCAACAGGAGTTGTTCGTGGCGGCGAGCGAGATTCGCGCGCTGGGCAACCCCTTCTACCGTGCACTGAACAGGCTGCTTGAGGAGGAGGGTTTCGACGAGTTCGCGGAGGAGACGTGCCGCGAGTTCTATGCGGAGAAGCGGGGTCGGCCGGGCATACCGCCCGGGGTGTATTTTCGGATGCTGCTGGTGGGGTATCTGGAAGGGATCGGCTCGGAGCGGGGGATTGCGTGGCGGTGTGGGGACTCGATTTCACTGCGTGAGTTTCTCGGATACGGGCTGGAGAGGAACCCGCCGGAGCATTCGGGCCTGTCGAAGACGAGGAAGCGGCTGAGCGTGGAAGCGCACGCGGCGGTGTTCAGCCGGGTGCTGGAGGTGGTGCAGGCGTCGGGTCTTCTGAGCGGCAAGACGCTGGGCGTGGACTCGACGACGCTGGAGGCGAACGCGGCGATGCGCTCGATCGTGCGGCGCGACGACGGGAAGGGCTACGAGGAGTGGCTGGAGGAGGTGGCGCGGGCGTCCGGGATCGAGACGCCGACGCGGCAAGACCTCGCGAAGCTGGACCGGAAGCGTCCGAAGAAGGGCTCGAACCGGGAGTGGGCGCATCCGCACGACCCGGAGGCGCGGATCACGAAGATGAAGGACGGCAGGACCGGCCTGGCGCACAAGTTCGAGCAGGCGGTCGACATGGAGACCGGCGCGGTCGTGGCCGTGACGGTGCAGACGATGGAGGGGGGAGACACCGCCTCGCTGCCGAACACGCTGGACGAGGCGCAGCGGCAACTGGCGGAGATAGAGGTGGAGCCGAGGGAAGTGGTGGCCGACAAGGGCTACCACTCGAACCAGACGATGACGGGTGTGCAGGACCGCGGGCTGCGGAGCTACGTGAGCGAGCCCAACCGCGGCCGCCGGAAGTGGAAGCGGAACCGGGACGCGCAGAAGCCGACCTATGACAACCGCCGGCGGATCCAGGGCAACCGGGGGAAAGAGCTGCTGCGCCAGCGGGGCGAGAAGGTGGAGCGGGGGTTCGCGCACCTGCTCGTGACCGGAGGGCTGCGCCGCGTCCACGTCCGCGGGCGGGAGGAGATTCGAAAACGGATCCTGATTCAGGCCGCCGCCTTCAACCTCGGGCTTCTCATGCGCAAGCGGTACGGCTTTGGCACCCCGCGCGGTCTGCAGGGCCTCGCCACGGCGCAAGCGGCGCTCGCATGCCACGTCAGCACCGCCGTCCTGCACATGATTCGCCTCTCTTGCCGTCCGTTTGGCCTTCTTGGCCCCATTGTCGCCTCTTCAGGCCGCAACACCCGCCGTAGCCACAAGGTCAGCCCCGCCTCCGTGCTGATCCCCCTCACCCACCCGGCGGCCTGCAACCCCCTTTCTTCCACGGTCTGCTAGGAAGGTTCATCGCCCCTGCCTAGTCCCTGCGCCTGACGGAGCACAGCCAGAAGGCCTCCAGTCCTCTTTCACGGGTGAACTCCAGCTTCTCGGAGATCAGCCACTCCCTAACGGACCGGTCGATCTCGTGCCTATGCGGACGTTGGACCGAGTTTCGATGTTCCTCGTCGGCCCTCCTCTCTTCAGCCATCTGTACCTCTTTGGACTGTGCCATCTCCTCTTTCCCTGAGTCCGCCCGAGCTTCCCAGCATCACGAGCTCCTGTGCCACGATGTCGGTCCAGTACTTCGTGCCTCCCTGATCGTCTGTGGTCTGGGAGTATTCGAGGCGGCCTTCGATATAGAGTCGGTCACCCTTCGAGACGTACTGCTCGACGATGTCGGCCAGCTTCCCGAACAAAGTGACGCGATGCCACTCCGTTCTCTCCTGCTTCTTGCCTCCCTCATCGGCCCTAGCGCGCGACGTCGCTAGCGAGAACTTCACCACCTTCGTCCCAGTTGGCGTCGATCGACAATCGGGGGCTTGGCCAACATTGCCGATCAGGGTCACCCTGTTCACCGATTTGCTCACGCTACTGCCTCCTTTTCAGCGGGGGTTCTGTGATCGTTCTGATCCAAATCCAGCGACAACTGTCTCCACCGCTCCTTCCAGCCACCGTTCCGACGAAGGAGATCGGCGATGGCGATCCGTCGCACGATGGTGACGTGCCCACGGCCCCTTCGGCGGAAGGTCCCGAGATCGGATTGGCGGATCAGCTCTACGGCTCGCTCGCCTTGTAAGTGGCAGTGCCCGGCAACTCGAAGCGGGGTCATTCGACCCTCGAAGTAGACGCGGTCGCCGACCTCGATGCACGAAGAGTTCACCCCTTGCCCCTCTTCTTGTGGGTCGGCCACTCGTGCTCTTCGTCCGGCATCCCCTCCCGAACCCGTAGCGTCTCGTAATTCCAAAGGATCGGGATCTCCCCGGTGCTTCCATGACGGTTCTTGCCTAGGATTGCCCAGGTCCTCGCAAGGTCACCGTCTCGCTCGAACCGGGAGTGGTCCAGGAGCAGGACCTGATCGGAATCGTTCTCCAGCGAGCTCGCCCCCATGAGCCCCTGCACGATCGGACGGTCCTTGTAATTCGCTGAGGTCGTGCGGTTGAGTTGTGATAGACCGACCGTGACGATCCGCTCGGTCCTCGCGAACTCACGGACGTAGGCGGAGACGTTCGAGACGGAAGAGAAAAGGGTCTCAGAGTCCCGAGCTGCGAGCAGCTGGAGGTAGTCGATGACGATCATTCGACACCCCTTGTCTACCAGCTCCCCCAGATACCGGAGAACCTCCTCGGGGTGGTTTATCGAATCATCACAGGCGTAGAAACGGGCGCCTGTTTCTTCCCGGAGCTCGGTCAGCTTACGACATACCTGCTCCTTTTGGGAGGTATCGTAGCGCGCCCCTCGCTCGATCAGATTCACGGGGGTCTCGGTGATGATTGCGTACAGCCTCGTCCCGAGCTGCTGAAGCGTCATCTCCAGAGAGAGAAACCCGACAGTGCCGCCACGCTGGAGCTCCGTGGCCGCCATGTTGAGACCCATGAGGGTCTTTCCGCTCCCAGTACCGGCGGCCACCGTGCTGTGCCAACCCAACCCCAGGCCAACTCCGCCTCCGTCGTCTCTGCAGTGCTTGTTCCAGGATGGGAATGGCGTCGGAATGGCCTCCACCGGCACTTCTTGCTCACCGAAGTGAAGGCTCAGGTACTCTGGCCAGAGAAGGTCGAGGACGCCCACGTTTGAGAGGCTCACGTGAGCCTCTCGAGGTCGGGGGCACCTTTCGGGCCGCGCCCCCGATTGTACCCGCTCGCCCGGATAAGCCAGTTCGTAAACGCTCGATCCCAGTTCACGAACTCCGAGCCTTTTGCGAGGTGGTGGTTCCGGAAAAGTTCAGCCTCGCGGGTTAGGTCCACGCCCTCGGACACGGCTCGCTCGCGGTGGCTATCGGCAGGAGTCCAGTCGCTCGGAAGCGTCGTTTTGCTGCCTCCTACTTTCCTTTCCCCTCTTTCCCTTTCTTCTGTATGGTCCGTCCGTGGTCCGTCCCTGGGCTCATGTGCGGTATCGTGGGCGGGCTCGTCGGCCTGGTAAGTGTCATATTTGCATAGGGTTATCATGGTTCCCCGGTGGGCCGTTCCGAGGACCGGTTTCGAGACCACTCTTGAATCACGTTCGAGCTGGGTGAGAAACCGGCGGACCTTACCTCTCGACCACCGCCACCGCTCGGCCAGCCGTCGCTCGGAGGTCGGCACCTGCCCCCGTTTCACTTCAATAACCGCGCGGTCAAAGACTGTGCTGTGATCCTTCCACGCGGCCATTGCAATCAGGTCCACCCATGCCTCCCATCGAGTTCGTCCCCTACTCTCGGACCAAAGTGTGTCATGTTCTGACAGCGCCTTTCTATGAAGCCTGAAGTATCCGCTGTGCTGCACTTCCTTCCCCTCTGCACAGGAGCCCGGTGAGCGGGATCACGGTGGTGGACACGAGAGGCCTGGCCCCGGTCGATGCAGGCCACGGCTGCGGCGAAGGAGATCAAGGCTGCTCACCCACTGCTCCGGGCTGGGACATTCCACTGCCGCACGTCACCAGTCCGGTCTGCTGCGGTTCTGGATTAGGCCCCGGATCTCGCTCGTATCGAGGACGGGCATGAGGGCTTCCACCGACGGCATCGCTGCCAAGAACCCTTTCGCGGCCTCGCTTGTGAGTCCTTCGGCGATAAGCCTTGTCTGGATCCCCAGCGAGTGCTCCTCGATTTTCGTCCTTGCCCTCTTTTCGAGAGCGTCCAGCCGAGTCACTGCCACTCTCCGCAGCTCGACCCGGCGCCCCGCGACTGCGGATTCCCCGCGACCGTACCAAGCGAAACCCACTTCGGGCCGGAAAGGCTTCGGAATCCCCAACTCCCGGCACCGCTCGTCGATAGAGATTCTCGCGTCCTCGACCGCCCGCTTCGCAGCTTCGGTAGCCGCCTTCCAAGTGGCGTCGTCGTAGCTGTGTTCCGTGGCCATCTGCGATTCGAAATCGGCCAGAAGCACCGCCTTCCGTTCCGCCGCTGCCGTCTTCAGGAGTCGCTCCTGCTTCCGAGCCAGCTTCGCTAGGTCGTCACGGTCGCGTCGCGTCATGGTGCTGTTCTCCACCGTTCTCCTCCTCTTTCTGGGTGTTTGAGCCGCGATTGATCGGGACCCGGGAGTTCGCGCTTGTTGCAGCGCTTGGCGGAGCGGAGAAGCCGACATGTCGCTCATCGTTGGCTCACTTCCCGCCGGGTCGCGGATTGGTACTCCGGTGGGTGCGGACGATCCGACAGTTCGCGGAGCAGAACAACGCGGGCCGCTTCTTCTGCAGCGTCGCGCACAAAAGCGCCTACGGTGGCCCCCATAGCGGCGGCTGCAGCTTCGATCTGGGTCTTGCGGGCCGGATCAACTCGGACGGAAAGGAAGTCGTGCTTGGGGCGGGTGGAAATCATCTTGTTTTGTCTCCCGAGCTTTGGAGCGTCCGGAAGCAAAACAAAAAAACACGGACGCTCAGTGATTAGACTGAGCGACCGTGCCCATGCCAGCCGAAGCTGGTCGGTGAGGGAGCTTGCTTATGAACTGAACGCCCGAGCCCTGCTCGGCTAAGCTCCCCGCGGTCGGGTACTGACTATGGAATCATTCTAACCGCCGACCCGGTACCACGACAAGTGCTACGTTCCGGGGCGGGCCACCGGATGCAGTGTTCATGCTCTCTTCCGGCCCCAGGAGGTCGAGTCGGATCCCAAAGTGTGTGGCGGGGGTTAGCGAGTTTCGCCCCTCCAGGTGCCAGAGCCTATCCGTGAAGTTGAGGCCCCCACGAGCCCAACATTTCGCTTGCCGCCCACCCGAGGGCCGAGCATCTTCACCTAGCCTCACTCTTGGGCGTGGTTCCGTGATTCCTCTAGGAAACGGGACGTATGGCCAGCTCCTCGGACAATTCCTTGAAACCCCCTATGAGATAGATCCTCCGATTCCTTTGGCCTTAAGAGGGAGAGCTTCCCATGAACGGACGCAAGCTAGTGCTCGGAACCCTGACAGCATTTGCTGTGGCGTTCCTCCTTTCGGGTCTATGGCATGTGCTCCTGATGAGCGACTTCTACGACGCCGCCCAAGGGGGGACCATGCGAGATCCTCCGCTGTTCTGGTCGATTGGCCTTGGCTACTTGGTCGTCGGCTTCATCATGGCTTACATGTATCCCAAGGGCTACGAAGGGGGCTCCCCGGTCAGCGAAGGGCTGAAGTTCGGGGCGATCATCGGCCTACTTTGGTGGTTCCCGACCCAGCTTGTGTTCTACGGGGCACTCGACGGCCCGTTCTCAATTGTTCTTGTGGACGGGGCTTGGCACCTGGTCGAGGAGGGTCTTGCTGGGGCAGCACTCGGGTTGGTTTACGGACGGCGATCTGAAGGCTAGGAGAAGGCGTGAGCCAGTTCCGATTGGATCGTAAAGAGCAGTTAGGCTCGAAGGGTGGTGACCCATGACCGACCCCATCACACGCCTGAACGCAGCCCTGGAGGGCCGCTACGCCATCGCGCGTGAGATCGGTGAAGGCGGGATGGCCACGGTCTATCTGGCCCACGATGAGCGTCACAACCGAAACGTCGCGCTCAAGGTTCTTAAGGCTGAACTCGCGGCCGTAGTCGGTGCCGAGCGATTCCTCGCCGAGATCGAGACGACGGCCAAGCTCACCCATCCACACATCCTGCCGCTCCACGACTCAGGCGAAGCCGACGGCTTCCTGTTCTTCGTCACGCCCTACATCGAGGGCGACACGCTCCGGGATAAGATCGACCGCGAGAAGCAGTTGAGCGTAGACGAGGCGCTCAAGATCACGGAGGACGTAGCCTCGGCTCTCGACTACGCCCACAAGAACGGGGTCGTCCACAGGGACATCAAGCCGGGCAACATCCTACTGAGTGCGGAAGGGGAGCCCACTATTGCGGACTTCGGGATCGCCTTGGCAGTGGCGCAGGCTGGCGGTGGAAGGGTCACCGAGACCGGCCTGAGCGTCGGTACCCCCCATTACATGAGTCCAGAGCAGGCAACGGGGGATCGAGATGTAGATCCGCGCACCGATGTCTACGCGCTTGGGAGCGTGCTGTATGAGATGCTTGTCGGGGATCCACCCTATCAGGGGAGCACGGCACAGGCGGTGCTGGCCAAGATCCTGACGGACCCGACGCCTGCTCCGACCAGAGTCCGTGTATCAATCCCGCCGAACGTAGATGCGGCCATCAGGAAGGCATTGGAGAAGCTACCGGCAGATCGGTTCACGAGGGCGCAGGAGTTTGCGGGGGCACTGGGTGATGCAGGCTTCCGGCATGGAGAAGACACGACCAGCGCGACGGCTGGCCCGGATCTGTGGAGGTCGCTGTCGCTGGTGGTGCTCACTGCCATAGTCGCTCTTTCAGCAGGGTGGGGGCTCGGCCGAGCAGGGAGAGACTCTCAGATATCGTCCGGGGGGATAGTTCGGTTCTCGCTGCCTGTACCCGCAGGTTACGAGGCGACCGTGTCCAATGAAGTTCCGTCGTTAGCCATCTCTCCAGACGGAAGCTTGATTGTGTACCGGGAGGGTGGCGTATTGAAGCGCCGCTACCTACACGACGAGACAGCCGAAGCCATCCCAGGCACGGACGACGCTCAGGCCCCGTTCTTCCTCCCCCGATGGTCAGTGGATGGGCTTCTTACAAGAAGATGCGTTCAGGAGAATGAGGCTTGAGGACGGAGCCACTACCACGATTGGAGGTACTCTCGTCGATTGGGTCCACGGAGCCGATTGGGGTGAGGATGATCGCATCGTCTACTCTCGTAGCTTCACTGGGATCTGGAGGCTTCCGGTTCAGGGGGGTGAGGCCGAACAGATAACTGATCCCTCTAACTTCGATGACGAATACGGTCACATGTGGCCTCAGTCACTCGGCGAGGGCCGCCTGCTGCTGTTTTCCGCCCTCGGGCCGAGTGGTAAGTGGCATGACTCCAAGATCGTTCTGAAGGACCTTGAGACGGGCAGCCGCTTCGTGGTCGTTGAAGGTGCCGCATACGGGCGGTACATCCCGACGGGTCATATCGTCTACGCCAATGGAGACGGCGACCTGATCGCTGTCCCCTTTGACATGGATGGGAGGTCCACTGGTGACGCATTTCCCGTCACGTCGGGAGTCTTGCTGGGGCAGTGGGGAGGAGGAGCTTCATTTGCTGTTTCGCCAACAGGCACGCTCATCTTTGTCAGGGCCAGTGGTCTCGAAAGGCATCTCCTGTATTGGTACGACCGATCGGGCCAGCGACTCTCGCAACTAGGCTCTACTATGACCGCCGCGTGGGGGCTGGAGGTGGAGCCCGGAGGGCGCCGGGTGGCCACAACGCTGCCTAATAATCAGAACGACGACGTACACCTGTTGGAGGAACAGGCCGTTAATCCGAGGAGACTCACCTTCGCCGTTGAGTCGGATGAATGGCCGGTCTGGTCTCCTGATGGAAGCCACATCGCTTGGGTGAGGTACGCGGGAGGTGGTGGGCGGGTGCTGATGACGGAGGTCGAGAGTGGTGTCGAGGTGGATACGCTGTTTCAGACTCAGAACGAATTGTGGCCGCGCTCATGGTCACCGGACGGGCGCTGGCTCGCTCTTTCCGTTCGCACGCCGGACTCGGGGCTGGATGTCGTGGCAGTGGATGTCCATGACCCGAGCAACGTGATCAGCATCGCGAGTGGTCCCAGCGAGGAGTGGGACCCCCAGATCTCCCCAGATGGCAACTGGATCGCGTACGACTCCGACGAAACTGGCCAGCTTCAGACCTACGTCGCCGCCTTCCCGAGCGGCGAGGGAGCGAATCCACTGTGGCAAGAGGGAGGCGTTCATCCACGTTGGTCGCCTGACAGCAATGAGCTTTTCTTCTGGCAAGGTACGACCTTGATGGCGGCCGCGTACCGCACTGAGCCCACCTTCACAGTTGCCGAGGTGCGCGAGCTCTTCTCCGAGCCGGATTACGTTGTGAGCGACGACCCCTACTACGATGTGACCTCCGACGGATTCCTCATTCAACTCCACAATCGCACCTCTGGAGCCACTGAGATTCGTGTCGTCCAGAACTTCTTCGAGGAATTGAGGCAGGTGGTGCCGGACAACTGACCGCGTAGGCGTCGGTTTTCTTGCTCCCCACCTAACCGCACCGGCATCTTCACCCAGCCACACTCTGGGCGCAGTTCCCGTTCCTCTAGAAGTGCGGGGCTATGAGCGACCCCTCCGACAATCCTGCTCCAACCCGTCAGATCCGGTGGTCTCGCTTCGGAAGGGCGATGGGCTTCAGGTTGAGGAGTGGAGATGGAAGCTGATCTGACTGCCCAAGGGTGGTTCGACCTCGGAGAGAGAGTCCCGTACGATCGACGCGCAAAGAGGATCTTGCGCCCCTCCGATGGAGCGAGCAAAACGGGGGTGGTCCATGTCTTTCAGCGGGTCGAAAGCGACGGCCCACCGACTGAGGAAGCGGTGTGGACTACATTCCTGCCCGGATTCCCTGACGGCTCGTTTGGATGGGCGAGAGTCGACCGTCACTTTGCGACCGGCGGACCACTACCGAGGATTTTCGTCGAATTCGTCGGGCAGGGAGATTCGGACAAACCAGCCGACTATCCCTACGGGACAATGGAGCGTGCCGATCTGGTTGAGGCACTGTGGGAGGCTGAAGGCATCCAGTCGACTTTCGTCGTGACTTTCGACTACTCGTCCTTAGTCGCACTTGAGCTTCTCAGTCGCCAGGAGGAGCGACTAGCCCAGGGCACCGACTCCGGCACCAAGATCGAGGGAGTCTTGATGGCAAATGGGGGTTACTTCGCCGATGCACACAGCCACCCGCTGATGACAACGCCCGCCTTGAGATCACCGATAGGGGGCATGGTCACTTGGTTCGGTCAACGTTCCCGGTTTATAGCCAGGCAGCTGCTCAAGTCGATGTTCTCAAAGGAGTACCGGCTGACTTCCGCGGAGTTCAACGAGATTTACGACGCTATCAGCAGACGAAACGGTTTCTCCTTCGCAAGCAGAGCAGCAGGGTTCGTTGCGGAGCACCGTGCCAAGTACAGAAAGCGGTGGGATCTACGTCGCCTGTACCTCGCGTTGAAAGGATCAGTGTCGTTCCATCTTGTGGGTAGCGAGGGCGACATCTTTGAACCAAACCAGGTGATCAAAGCCAGAGAACGATTAGGCGACCATGGCTTGGATATCCGCATGCTGCCCGGCGGGCACATGATTACATCTGAGCAGCCAGAGCAGTTCGCTCGCATCATCGAAGAAGTAGGTCCATCGTAGGCGGCCTAAGGGCTCATCCTCGTCCATGACCGACCCCATCACCCGCCTAAACGCTGCCCTAGAAGGCCGCTACCGCGTCGAGCGAGGGATCGGCGAGGGCGGAATGGCGGTCGTGTACCTGGCCGAGGATCTCCGTCACGAGCGAAAGGTCGCGCTCAAGGTACTGAAGCCAGAGTTAGCGGCTGTCGTAGGAGCGGAGCGGTTCCTGGCTGAGATCAAGACGACCGCGAATCTCCAGCATCCGCACATCCTGCCGTTGCATGACTCCGGCGAAGCCGACGGATTTCTCTTCTTCGTCACGCCCTACATCGAGGGCGATACTCTCCGCGACAAGATCGACCGTGAGAAGCAACTCAGCGTCGAAGAGGCGCTCAAGATCACAGAGGATGTCGCCTCAGCGTTGGACTACGCACACAAGCACGGAGTCGTACATAGGGACATTAAGCCGGGCAACATCCTTCTGAGCGCGGAGGGCGAGCCGACGGTAGCAGACTTCGGGATTGCGCTTGCCGTGGCGCAGGCCGGAGGGGGCAGAGTCACGGAGACGGGACTCAGCGTCGGAACGCCCCACTATATGTCTCCCGAACAGGCTACGGGCGACCGAGACGTAGATCCCCGGACGGATGTGTATGCGCTCGGGTGCGTGTTGTATGAGATGCTTGTGGGACAGCCGCCCTACACAGGGGTCAGTGCCCAAGCTGTGCTGGCTTAGATTCTCACGGGTGACGCGCCAGCCCCGACCGAGGTCCGCGTCTCAATTCCACCGAATGTGGACGCGGCGATTCGGAAATCGCTGGAGAAACTGCCTGCGGATCGGTTCACCACCGCGCAGGATTTCTCGCAGGCTTTGGGTGATGCAGGCTTCCGGCATGGGGAGGCGGCTGGTGTGGGTGTGGCCTCGCCCTCGGGTCCCTGGAAGATCGTATCAGGAGCCTTAGCCGCAGTGGCTATCGCGGCAAGCTCGGTAGCTGCCTGGTCGCTCCTCCGCCCCGAACCGCAGACGGTCACTGCCGTGCCGTTTCGCACAACCCTGTCCGGCTTTGACGTCGCGGTCGGAGGAGGCAATAGGTTCGCCATCTCTCCCGATGGCTCTGTGATCGCCGCCAGGCGCGACTCCGAGGGGGAAAACCTCTACCTCCGCCGCAGTGGTGAGCTTGAGTTTCGCGAGATCCCAGGCACGGAAGGGGCCAGCAACCACACATTCTCGCCTGATGGGGATTGGCTAGCATTTGAGCAGTTGGGTCAGATCGTGCGTACTCAGGTATCAGGTGGGCCTTCGCTCCCGGTGGTATCGGGCCTTCGACCCCACTGGGGCACTGACGAGTTGATCGTATTCGATAGCCCCGAGGGCGGCCTCTATATCGTCGCTCCTTCCGGCGGCGAGCCCAGGCTCATCCTCGGCGGAGACTCCCTCGTCGCAAGCCGATCGTTCCTCCTCCCAGACGGGGAGGCGGTCGTATTCCAAGAGGGCTCTTCGCTAGAAACCAGGAGACTGATGCTCGTCGAGATTGAGTCGGGAGTGACGAGGGACCTCGGAATAACCGGAAACGATCCCCAGTACCTACCGACGGGGCATCTCGTCTATGGACACCCCAATCAGGCGCTGATGGCCGTGCCCTTCGATCTTGAGAGCCATTCTGTGACAGGAGATCCGGTTACCGTTCTACCCGATCTCGCAGTGTATGTCGGTGGCGCTACGCAGTTCCAAGTGTCCGAGACGGGGACGGCACTGTATGTCGAGGGGTCTTCCTTGGTTGGGACGACGGAGCGGCTCCTTGTCGTCGATCTCGATGGTACCGAGGAGGCCCTCCCTCTAGCTCCAAGGCGTATCCGGACGGTGAGTTGGGCTCCTGATGGACAGTCAGTGGCGTATTCGGATGCTTTGCAGTCCGGGATCCGGCACGATGTCTACACCTACTATGTGACGCTCGGGACGACGCCGAGACAGGTTACGTTCGAAGGCGGAAACCGATACGGCGTCTTCTCGCCCGACGGGACCCAGATCGCGTTTTCTTCCGCACGAGAAGGGACCGAAGGTTTTGATTTGTTCGTCAAGACCTTGAACGAAGATGTCCTCGCAAGATCCGTTATCATGGTGGAGGGGACCCAAGAGCCGACCCAATGGCCGTTAGATACGCTGATCGTATTCGAGTCAGGGCCAGGCGTCCCAGCGGGTAATCGGGATCTCTGGACACTCAATCTGTCAGATCCGGACAACCCTAGGGCGGAAGCATACCTGTCGTCGGAGGCCCGTCTCTCTTCGATCAAAGTCTCACGAGACGGTACTCTTGCGGCCTATCACTCGAATGAATCGGGAGCGAATGAGGTCTACATCCGCAGCTTCCCTGACCCAGGAGAGCGAACACCGGTGTCGCAACGTGGAGGGGTGGCCCCCTCTTGGTCACCGGATGGCAACACAGTGTACTACTGGAGAAACGAGAGCCCAGGCGTATTAACCTTCATGGCGGCCCGCATCCAGCGACAGCCGACCCCGGTGGTGCTTTCCAGAGACTCGCTGTTTACCCTGAGTAGGGTCGCGCTTTCTTCTGGTGGTGAAAACGTGGTCGCCTATGATCTCAATGCCGAAGGCGAGCGGCTCATCGTCGCGCAGAGCGCCATCGGCACGACCGCTGCCGAGAGTGCTACCGAGCCGGACCGACTCATCCTCGTCACCAACTTCTTCGAGGAGTTGAGGCAGGTGGTGCCGGACTACTAACCTAAGGCCCCATCTCTCGGTTGAGCCCTTCCCCGAAGGACGATACCAAGTCGAAAGGTTGCCGCTTGCGCACTGCTGACAAGGTGAAGGTCCCAGCCGCGACGGAACGATCGTGAAGGACTTCCTGCTCGGTACAATACGGAACACAGTCGGCGCTGCGATTCTCCTGACAGTCTTTGGAGTCACGCTCGGGGATCGTTCTTTCGCCTTGATGCTTCCGCTTGTATTGAGGAGTATCCCGATTCTCTTGCTACTAGGCACACTTCTTCAGCTATTCGTGATGTTCGTGCGGCTTATGCGCCTTTCCCCAGATGACCAGAGCAGCTCCGTGGTCGTTGTGGCAGCTTTTTCCCAGAGACACGAGGCCGATATTGCGGTCGGCTTTCTGGAGGAGGCGGGGATCGGTGCGAGCGTTCTGGCTGATGATGCTGGCGGGTTCTACCCGGGCATCCATCTCTCGGGAGCGCGGGTTATCGTCACGGAGGAAGAGGCCGAAAAAGCTCAGGGTGTCCTTGTGAGGGCTGGTGTGCTGGAGGGTTAGGGGTGGCGCTGGTACACCGGGAATCTGATCTGACCCCCTAAAACGAGACCAAGTCCAGTTTTAGGATTCTGGACGGGTCGAGACACGGAAAGGGAGGTCAGAATGGCAGCGCCAAAGAACCTGAGCGCGGGACAGATCATCAACCAGCTGCGTAGGGCGGAGGTGGCCCTGGCGAACGGGAAGAGGGTCAAACAAGTGTGCCGGGAGCTAGGGGTGAGCGAGCAGACGTACTACCGGTGGCGTAAGGAATACGGGGGAATGAAGGTGAGCCAGGCGAAGCGGCTGAAGGAGCTCGAGAAGCAGAACCAACGCCTGAAGCAGGCGGTGGCAGATCTGACGGTGGACAACATGATTTTGAAGGAGGCGTCCAAGGGAAACTTCTGAGCCCCGAGCGGCGCAGGCGTTGCGTGGTGCAGGTGCGGCAGCGGCTTGGGGTGAGCGAAAGGAAGGCGTGCCGAGTGCTGGGTCAGGCACGCTCGACGCAGCGTCGGATCCCAAAGCGAAGGGAGGACGAGGAGGCGCTGAGACAGGATGTGGTGAAGGTGGCTCAACGGTTCGGACGCTACGGGTACCGGATGGTGACGGGGATGCTGAGGACGCAGGGCTGGGCAGTGAACCACAAGCGGGTGGAGCGGATCTGGAGGCAGGAGGGGCTTAGGGTGCCGAGTAAGCAGCCGAAACGGGGCCGCCTATGGTTGACCGACGGCTCTTGTATCCGACTACGGCCCTTGTACCGGCATCACGTATGGGCGTATGACTTTGTGTCCGATCGGACGCATAACGGACGGCCACTCAAGATGCTGACGGTCCTGGACGAGTACAGCCGGGAGTGTCTGGCGATCGTGGTGGCCCGTAGGCTTCAATCGGACGATGTCCTGCAGACGCTGAGCGAGCTGTTCGTTGAGCACGGTCCACCGGCGAATCTGCGTTCGGACAACGGTCCGGAGTTCACGGCCCGAGTCGTTCGGCAGTGGCTTGGAGGGTTGGGTGTGAAGACGCTGTTCATCGCACCCGGCAGCCCCTGGGAGAACGGCTACAATGAGAGCTTCAACGCAACGTTCAGGCAGGAGCTGTTGAAGCGAGAGATCTTCTATTCACTGGAGGAGGCGCAGGTGCTGATCGAGCAGTGGCGGCGCGAATACAACACCGTTCGACCCCACAGCTCTCTGGGCTATCTACCACCCGCTCCTGAAGCCATTCGGCCCGACCCGAAGTTGCTCAACCTGCCCTTGCTACTCGGACCTCACCCCGGGGAAATGAGGCGGTTAGACTAACACTCTAGGTGGTACCACTCTTGGGGGCAGGTCAAATCCACTTCCCAAGTCAACCCCCCGCGGGAAACCAAAACCAAATGCTCTGGCGTGGTATCTCCTCAACGGGCTCTCCAGTATGTAGAAAGTCGTACTCTTTGGAGCCAGGACTGCGGCGCGTGTATCGGCACGGAAGGAACATCCCATCCTGCTCCAGCCATAGAGTTGCCTCCCCTGCGGGTAAAGCCTTGCTTGGGTCCCGAGATAATCTCCTTTGACACCACCGCGGTGTTGATACGGCGATGATGAAGTCCAAAGACGAGTTGATGTGACCCAGAGTCGAGATTGATGCCATCGTGGCGGAGGTGGGTGGCTGAGGCTCTTGGCTGGACACCGCATATTGTCAGAGGGTCGCCTTGTGCACGTCAGACATCTCCCCAATAGGGTCGAGGGAGTGAGCCGTTGGCGTCCAGGTCAGCGCACTCCCGGTAACCGTCACGAAGCTCAGTTAGCTGGTCGATAAGGCTCGCCAAGTCTCCCGGGAGGACTGCTCCCACCCCCGTGCGAAACCTCGCTAACCTGGGAGGGTTTCTAGCATGAGTCACCAGGGCAGGCATACTACTACATACATATAAAAAGAGAGGGGCTCCTCTCTTGGCCCTCGTCCCCCGACAAGAGCGCATAGCCATCGGCAAGCGCCGGATCCAGAACATCCTCGCCCGCCACACGCTCGCCCCGATGCGCACGTTGGAACAAAAGATCTCCGACGCGGGCCCCAACCCTCAGAGGGTGGATCCCCACCTCCTTACGGAGGCCCGTCAGACTCTCACCGCCGAGGGCATCATCGCTTCCCGCGATGCTTTCGACATCCCCTGGTATCATCTCTCCGATGCCGAAGAGTCCGACATCCAACAGCGCCTTTCCGTCCTCGGTCCGCTCCACCACGCCGTTAGTCGACGCTCCTTCACCAACCGCCTCGGTCACACATTGGAGATCGCCATCTACCGGGCCCTTCTCCATGTTGACTTCTCGCTTCCCTTCTTCGGAGCCTTCCCCGACCTCGACGACCATGACGACGCCACTCCCTACTCCAAGGAAGAGCCTCCCGCCACTGTAAGCGGCCGGTCAATCCCCCGAGGGGCTCGCTTCGATTTCCTCCTCGTCCATCCCACCGCCGGTGCAGTGGGCATCGAGGCCAAGAATGTACGTCAGTGGCTCTATCCCGATCGCGACGAGATCCTCGACCTTCTCCTGAAGTCCGTCCACGCCGATGCAGTTCCGGTGCTCATCGCACGCCGGATCCACATGTCCACCTTCACCGTGCTGCGCCGCTGTGGCCTCATCATTCATCAGACCTACAATCAACGTTTTCCGAACGCCGATCGCGCTCTCGCCGAACAGGTCCGGGCCAAGGACCTCCTGGGCTACCACGATGTCCGAGTTGGAAACGAACCAGATGCTCGACTTCTGAGATTTCTGCAGACCAATCTACCCGGCCTCCTCGACTCCGCCCGCGCTACCTTCTCCGACTACAAGGATCTCCTCACCGAGTACGCCAATCGGCGAATGGATTATCAGGAGTTCGCGGCTCGCGCCCGTCGCCGCTCTCAAGGTCTGCCGGAGGACTCCGACCCCGACATCGACGAGGACGTCGACCACCTCTAGCCCCTCGCCTCCAAACTCAACGAACTCAGCAACCGACTGTACTTCGGGTCCTTTCGCCACAGACCCTATCGGATCAGCGGGTGTGACACAGGCAAGCCCCTGCTCTCTGATGTCCCTCAGCCTGGCTTCAGCGATTCCGCGAACCCGAACCAACTCGTCCACAGAAGCAAACGGTCTCTCCTGTCGGAGCTGAAGGATCTGTGTGGCTCGCTCAGGACCGATGTGGATGATCGCCTGGAGCAACCCTGCGGTATTGATGTTGATGCAGTCCTGCTGGGCGGTGACCGGGCTCGCGTAAGCAAGAGCGAGCCCCGCCAAAAGCATCACGCAGGCCAGGGTTCGGGGGGCGCTGTTGGGCACGTCACGAAACTAGGGAGACAGGTTCACAGCCGCGAACATGAGTTTGCCCCTCCGGGTTACCGAGCATATCAGTGAATCGGGATACCCGCTGTTCGACCCTCAGAAGAAGAGGTCGAGACATGCTCAAGGCCATCGGCTGGATAACTGCTGGTGCTGCCGCGCTTCTCGTAGTTGCCTGTGCCGAGACAGCCTCTGAGCCCACCGCACCCCAAAACCTGACTATCTCTGAGGCGCGACAGCCCAAGGTCGATGTCTGTCACCTACATCCCAAGAAAGGGTGGTCCCTTCGTAGCGTTACCGAGCGGTCTGTCTCCAGGCACCTAGCACATGGCGATGGCGTGCCGGGTGGCGACGTGCCTGGGATGGCGGGATACGTGTTCAACGAAGGCTGCGTTCCCCAAGCGGTTGCGCAGCACATCGGAACGACCTCAGGTGGCGTCGATGAATGGGGCCTTGCTGGGGGCGGCGTGAGTTCCGTCTCGGTAACTGCCATAGGTCAGGTCTTCACCGTGCCCCTGTCGGCTGGCCCACTGACCACATTCTCGATGTGGATGGTGAACACGGATCAGAGTGTGCCCCTCGCCTCAATGGTCCAGGCTCACATCGGAACCTGGAATGGTACAGGTGTCACCGGGATAGTCTGGTCCGGCGCACCGTTTTCAGAGTGAGTCCCATCTTTAGTTGAAATTGAAGCGGCCTCCGACCTCAGGTAACGTGGGTGTGCGAGCACGCCACGGGACCAACAAAAGAGGAAGGAGGCCACCGATGGGAAGGATGCCGAGGCTGGTTGAGCGGGGCAAGAAGGACCGGCGGCTTGGGGAACCGAGCGAGATGAGTTGGGAGGAGATCCAGGCGCTGGAGCTGGACCCGCGAGTGGAGCTGATCCGGCAGCTGATTCCGCTTGGACTGGCGGAGGTGAGCCGGATGCTCGAGGAAGAGGTAGAGGAGCTGGCCGGGCGGCGGCACGCCCGAAAGGGGGACGACGAGAGCGGATACCGGCACGGGCACAACCCCGGGTCGGTGAGGTTGGGCGGCCAGCGGCATCCGGTGCGAGTACCTCGGGTGCGGGGCCGGGCCGGAGAGGTGAGGCTCGCATCGTACGAGCGACTCCACGGCTCGGCCGGAGAGGTGGACGAGGGGCTCTTTCGGAAGGTGCTGCTCGGGATCTCATGCCGAGACTACGAGGCGGCGGTCGAGGCGGTGCCCGGAGCGATCGGGCTGTCGAAGTCGAGGGTCTCGCGGGAGTTCAAGAAGGCCACCGCCGCGAGGCTGAAGGAGTTTCAGGAGCGGGACCTCTCGGTCTATGACGTGGTGGCGCTCGTCCTGGACGGGAAGAGCTTCGCCGAGGACGAGATGGTGGTGGCGCTCGGCGTGACGCTTGAGGGGGACAAGGTGTTCCTCGGCTTCGTCCAGACCGACACGGAGAACGCGGTGGTGATCCGGTCCTTCCTCAGGGGCCTGAAGGACCGAGGTCTCGATCTGTCGGCCGGAGCGCTCGTGGTGATCGACGGGGCCAAGGGGCTCCGGAGCGGCGTGCTCGCGGCCTTCAAGGACCAGGTGCTGATCCAACGGTGCCAGTGGCACAAACGGGAGAACGTGATCTCGCACCTGCCGAGGGCGGAGCAGAAGAACTGGCGCCGGCGACTCCAACGTGCGTATCAACGGCCCACGTACAAGGAGGCCGCCCAGGCGTTGAAAACCCTCAAGCACGAGCTCGGCGAGGTGAACCAGTCTGCCGTGGCCAGTCTAAACGAGGGGTTCGAGGAGACCTTGACCCTCCACCGGCTCGGGGTCTTCCCTCTGGTCGGCCGGTCGCTGAAGACCACTAACGTACTCGAATCCGTCAACGCCATGGCCGAGCAACGCTGCGGACGAGTGGATCACTGGAAGACCTCGAGCCAGAAGCACCGATGGTTCGCGACCGTGTTACTCGAGATCGAGCCCCGGCTCCGGAGGTTGCTCGGCTACCGGCACCTCCCGCTCCTCAGGGCCGCGATACAGAAGGAGCTCGGGATCACCCTTCCCGAGAGCAGTTCACATGCCGTCGCCTGACGAGGGGGTCGCTCCAGTTTCAACTAACTTTGGGATTGACTCTAATATCGTCACCTGGGTGCAGTGAGCCTCAGGATACGGTCGTCGTTCTAAGCCGGGTCACCCCGTCCATCCCGATTGCTGGTCGCGAGGAAGATTTCGCTGTCCGGACCCACCAACACGTCTCGAAGCCGTCCGTGGTCACCTTGGACTACAGTCTCGGATGAGGTCGCGTCACGGCCATCTTCCGAAAGACCCATGTGATATAGGGACTCCCCACGCAAGGAGACGGCCAGGAGGTCTCCATCCCACTCCTCGATCGCATCCCCGACGTACACATCCGCGCCCGCGATCCCCACGGTCGCAGACCAGCTGTGCAAAGGCTCTACTACGTCGTTCGCTGATCAGTACGCCTCCTCTTGGCGCGTATTACAGAAGCCCTCCATCGTTCGACACGCCTCGATCAGGTTCAGTTCGTCCTCGTCCCGCGAGCCGTGCTCCGCGGAGTGGAGCATCCCGTTCGGATCGAAGACGAGACCCTGAGGGTTCCGGTGTCCCAGGCTCCAGATGGGGTTGCCGAACCGGTTCCCCGGGGCCGGCCGTCCCTCGTCGGTCAGTCTGAGGATCTTGCCATCGAGGGAGCTGAGGTCCTGAGAGAGGGGCCGGTTGCCGGCATCTCCCATCAGTTGCCTGAGCCGGCGCCCTCCGAGCTCGTCATCAAATGGTTCCAGTGCCGTTCAGCCTGCGTGAGAATCGGCGCCAGGTCCTCTGATAGCAGATAGCCATCCTCGATCAGCCTGAGTCCCGCGGCCGAGACCTGGCCGAGGTAGTCACTAGGTCCACGGTAGCGCTCCTCGATAGAAATGCGCGGGTCCCCGGTCGCGCGTCGCTCCGGCGCGGTACGCGGGAAGGCGACATAGGAGCCCTGCATGCTGGACAAGACGTCGGGCGGCCCGTCCTCGGGTCTGAAGAGGTTCCAGCCCGTGTAGGTAGCCAGCGGTACCTCGACCTCGGGCATCTTGAGTCCCCCGAGCTCATTGCCGTCGGCGTCTACGCTCGGCACGAGGATGGGATAGGCCGGTCCGACCTCCGGCGGTGACAGGCTCACGATGCCCTTCGTGGCGAACTCGGACCCGTAGCTGACTCGATACGCCAGATGAGGCGTCGCAGGCTGGCCTACGCCTGGGAGCTCGGGGAAGCCCAAGGCGGAAGGCGGCCCGAGCTCGCCCCTGTCGATACGTGGATATACGCTCGGCGGTGGTGGCGTCCCGTTGGTGGTCCAGCCGTTCATGGCGAGCAACAAACTGCGCACGAACCAGGAGTAGTCATTCGGATTGCTGAGTTGTTGCCCGCTACGTTGCGGGGCCGGAAAGCCCGCCGGTCCGTGCTGGCCACCGGCGAACGAGTAGATCCGGACGTTTGCAGGCAACTCGGCGTCGCGCTCCCCGTCGATCGACGTGTGAATGAGCGACGCGGCCCTTCCCCAGTATTCGTAGGAAGAGTTTGTATAGAAGATGTTGGGGAGGTGCTCGGGCTCCACGCGAGCTAGCAGACCGTCAGTCTCGCGGGTGAGCGGATCGGTCTCAAGCGCGTCGGTAAAGGGGAAGATGTCGGTCGGGTAGAGCTTGTTCAGGAACGGGTGGCCGTCACGCGACGGCTGCGCGAAGCGGTGGTTGAAGCTGCCGCGCCCCCCGCCCGCGATGTGCGACATGATGCCGTCGAAAGCCTTGCGGTCTCCCTCGTCCCGATTGAACCCGTGGTAAAGGAACGTGCGCAGGAATCGCCCGCTCTGGGAGCTTCCCCACGCTAGCGCCCGCGCGATCGATCCCGGTTCAATACCCAGCTCGTCCGCTCCGTCGTGCTTGAGCTTGGAGACAGCATCGCGCACTGCTGCAGGTCCGAGGCCCACCAAGGTCGGGTTCTCGGAAACGTAGATCACCTCGTAGATCAGGTGCGGCTCGAATCCGCCCTCAAGCAATACCCGGCCTCGGTCTTCCACGACCTCGCCGTTCTCGACGCGCCCGAATTGCCACTGGCTCCGAGGGATGACACTCCGCGGCCCCTCGACTGTCTCGCGCACCGTCAAGGAGTTGATCGCGTCGTTCAGGTCGGCGACCGGGTACGGCACGTGGTTCCGGTCGGCCAGCG
Organism: Longimicrobiales bacterium; assembly: GCA_965215925.1. GTDB lineage: Bacteria > Gemmatimonadota > Gemmatimonadetes > Longimicrobiales > Gaopeijiaceae > JAAXGI01. The sequence goes on from CBDCEQ010000003.1 coordinate 510,831, forward strand.
AAGCATCAGGGGTCGGGCCCGACACGATGATTTCGCTCCGAACGACCCCGCGGATGGGCTCTCCATTGTCGGTGGCGATCGGTGCGGACAGGCGCATGAGATCTTCCCGCGGCGCGGGGTCGAACTGCCACCCGAGCCATAACAGCGTGAACCCCTCCCTCATGAGGAAACCGTCGCCCATGTGAGCCATGGTCATCGGGTTGTTGCTGCCCTCGCCTTGGTTGAAGTACCGTAGCATGCCCTTACCGCCGCGATTGGAGACCTCGTAGAGAACTGTCCCGTTGCCGCGCGTAACGTCCTTCGGTTTGATCAGGAAGAAGTTCGCTGAGAACTCGACCCTCCCGTCAGCGTTCCGCGGAGCAAAATCGATGTCCGTGATGATCCGGTTGGCGGGATTCGCCGGATCGACGGCGAAATAGATCGTGCCCGCAATCCTCTCGTATGGGCCTGCCAGCCCCCACACCATCCCGTCGGCCAGATCGGTGCGCGAATCGATCTGGATCCGAACCACCTCCGCCCAGGCGCTGGACGCCAGTGAAAGAGCGAGCACCGTGAGCGCTGTCACCCTGATGAATCCTGCCACCTTGCGCTTCATCGCCGTTCTCCTTGCCGGCGTGTCGCCGACGGCTGTGTGACCCGGTCTGACCAGCTAATTGCACGCTATCATCGCAGATGACCGATCGCCAGGTCCCTGGAACCATCGGGTGGAGCCGGCCAGGACACGCCAGTGACCGCCAGCGTGCCCTTGTATACGACCTGAGCGGCTACGCAGGTCGCGCAGGGAACGAGGCTCGAAGAGCGTTTGAATGCCCCGGGGAAGGCCCAGAGGCCGAACCGACCCACGGGGAGCAGGGGCAAGCACGTTCACTCTGAGGCGTCTTTTCCGGACCATTGGAATCCCGACACCGGTAACCGGGGCATCTTCTCCGTGGGAGAGGGACGGACCCCCAGAAAGACCTCCGACTATGCTTCGGCCTCAGGATTCGAGGTCGAAGAAGCCTTCAGCAGGTGGTGGGTCCGACGCAGGGCCGAAGGAGGTGAGTCGCGCCCGAGGGTCTGGAGGGCGCATCGCGCTGAAGATCCTCCAAGCGCTTTCGACCACCCGAGTCTGCTCGGCCCGATCGATCGCGAGTGAAGAAACGCCGTGCTGCCGTACATGGCCGAGAACGATGCCGCTCTTCCGTGGAATCATCCCTCCGATTGAATAGTTCACTTCGGGCTGCGGGGCCAGCACCGTCAGCTGCCCCTTCACGGGGGCGAGCTCGTCGTCTCCGAAGAGCCGTTTGGCACCCATGCCCGTACAGTTCACGACCAGCGGTTCGGGGAGCGACGTGAAATCTCGTGGGGCGCCGAACGCTCTGGTGTAGATGTTACCGCCGAAGGTCAGGACGTCCCGCATGAGCGCCTCGAGATAGATGTCCGGATCGAACTGCAACATCGGTCCTCGCCGGGCGTACCGGCTCCGAAACGGGTGCTGTCCCTGTCCCAGCGTGACCCGGCCAAGGTCGAACCTTGGCGGCGTCAGTGGATCGTCCTGGGGGCTGTCCTCCTCTTCCTCACCCGGCCGTCCGCCGCGATCATCGAGGTTGTCGGTCAGGGAATAGCCATCGATCCAGCGCACACCGTACCCGCGACCGACGAGAAGTTGGTGCTCCCTGTAGGCAAACTCGACCGCACGACGGAACTTCGCGTCCCACTCCGGCGTGCGACGGGCGACGAGCGTCGAGTTGGGAGTGAAGCCTCCCCACAGTTTGTTCGAAGTTGTATCCGGCGGGAGCGCCTGCGCGTATATCGACACTTCGAAGCCCCGCCGTTGCAGCATGCGCGCCGAGGTCAGGCCAATGATGCCACAGCCGATCACCGCCGCGCTCCGCTCCGTGTGTTGGAGCGCTAGGTCAGCAGCGAGATATGCGGTCCCCCATGACAGCGACATCCCGGAGCCCCCGTGACCATAGTTATGGATCACCGTCTTGTCGTCGAGGCGTTCGGCCCTGAGAACGAACCCCGATTCTCGGTAGGGGCGCAGCGCCACCGTCGTCCGAATGATCCGATCCCACGAGACGTGCGCGGGGGCCAGGTTGACGGGCTGGATCCACGGTGGCGAAAGGTCCGGCCCGCGATAGTTGCACGCGCTGAGCGGGAGGCCCAGGCTCGCCACCCCGCCGGTCCTTAGGAAGTGTCTCCTATCCAACCGTCCCCCTCGGTAGGCTGGTCTTAGAGTCTGGGAAGCCTTTCGAATATCTGTGGATGGCAGGAGTTCATCCCGAACTGCGCCCTTTGGTAAAAGGGATCAGCGCAGGTACTCGCCCCAGATACTCGACATACGCCTGGCCCAGCATCTTGGCCAAATCACGCTCCTCGAATTGAATTGCCACGAGGATGTACGCGGTCGTCACCGCAGCGAAAAGCAGGTGTCCCGTCGTCATCTCGGGGGTCGCCCAAAAAGCGATGATGAATCCCACCATGATCGGATGACGGACCAGTTTGTAGAACCCTGGGCTCTTGAAGGCGGGGGGGTCTGGGTCCTGACCCCGCAGATTCAGGGATACCTGATTAAGACCGAACAAAGTCAAAATGCCCGATCATGAAGGTCGAGAGGCATACGACGAGCCATCCCAACCCAAACAGCGCCCAGAGGACTGTTCCCAAGCCCGTGCCAGAAACACTCCATACCGACCCCGTCATCGGATGCCACAGCGCGTAGAGTAGGAGGAGGATCAGGCTTGCGAGAAGAACGTACGTGCTTCGCTCGATCGATTTCGGGACGATCCTGGTCCACCAGCGCTTGAAGCCAGGGCGAGCCATGACGCTGTGCTGAATTGCGAACAACCCCATCAGGAGGACGTTGACCAGAATAGCGTGCCCGGCTGATTGGACCGTTCCATCGTCAATCCCCTTCGGAACGAGCAGGTTGCCGGTAAAGCCGATAGCGTAGAGGAACGCGATCAGGAAGACCCCATAAGCCAGAACACCGTAGAGAAACGCTAATCCTTTGGCCATTGTGATGCTCCTTTTCGCAGTTCCCAGGGACTATCTGTCCATAGTTCGGATCCGCCAGGAACTCGCCACGCTGTCTTCGGAGCCCCGCGGATCGACCCGATCGACAGGTCGTCAAGGTACGGTCGAGGGTGGGAGGGTGCGAATTACTGCGGTAAAGGGGAATCGAACCCCGAACCTAGAGTCAATCCCAAAGTTAGTTGAAACTGGAGCGACCCCCTCGTCAGGCGACGGCATGTGAACTGCTCTCGGGAAGGGTGATCCCGAGCTCCTTCTGTATCGCGGCCCTGAGGAGCGGGAGGTGCCGGTAGCCGAGCAACCTCCGGAGCCGGGGCTCGATCTCGAGTAACACGGTCGCGAACCATCGGTGCTTCTGGCTCGAGGTCTTCCAGTGATCCACTCGTCCGCAGCGTTGCTCGGCCATGGCGTTGACGGATTCGAGTACGTTAGTGGTCTTCAGCGACCGGCCGACCAGAGGGAAGACCCCGAGCCGGTGGAGGGTCAAGGTCTCCTCGAACCCCTCGTTTAGACTGGCCACGGCAGACTGGTTCACCTCGCCGAGCTCGTGCTTGAGGGTTTTCAACGCCTGGGCGGCCTCCTTGTACGTGGGCCGTTGATACGCACGTTGGAGTCGCCGGCGCCAGTTCTTCTGCTCCGCCCTCGGCAGGTGCGAGATCACGTTCTCCCGTTTGTGCCACTGGCACCGTTGGATCAGCACCTGGTCCTTGAAGGCCGCGAGCACGCCGCTCCGGAGCCCCTTGGCCCCGTCGATCACCACGAGCGCTCCGGCCGACAGATCGAGACCTCGGTCCTTCAGGCCCCTGAGGAAGGACCGGATCACCACCGCGTTCTCCGTGTCGGTCTGGACGAAGCCGAGGAACACCTTGTCCCCCTCAAGCGTCACGCCGAGCGCCACCACCATCTCGTCCTCGGCGAAGCTCTTCCCGTCCAGGACGAGCGCCACCACGTCATAGACCGAGAGGTCCCGCTCCTGAAACTCCTTCAGCCTCGCGGCGGTGGCCTTCTTGAACTCCCGCGAGACCCTCGACTTCGACAGCCCGATCGCTCCGGGCACCGCCTCGACCGCCGCCTCGTAGTCTCGGCATGAGATCCCGAGCAGCACCTTCCGAAAGAGCCCCTCGTCCACCTCTCCGGCCGAGCCGTGGAGTCGCTCGTACGATGCGAGCCTCACCTCTCCGGCCCGGCCCCGCACCCGAGGTACTCGCACCGGATGCCGCTGGCCGCCCAACCTCACCGACCCGGGGTTGTGCCCGTGCCGGTATCCGCTCTCGTCGTCCCCCTTTCGGGCGTGCCGCCGCCCGGCCAGCTCCTCTACCTCTTCCTCGAGCATCCGGCTCACCTCCGCCAGTCCAAGCGGAATCAGCTGCCGGATCAGCTCCACTCGCGGGTCCAGCTCCAGCGCCTGGATCTCCTCCCAACTCATCTCGCTCGGTTCCCCAAGCCGCCGGTCCTTCTTGCCCCGCTCAACCAGCCTCGGCATCCTTCCCATCGGTGGCCTCCTTCCTCTTTTGTTGGTCCCGTGGCGTGCTCGCACACCCACGTTACCTGAGGTCGGAGGCCGCTTCAATTTCAACTAAAGATGGGACTCACTCGAATCAGCTGCCGGATCAGCTCCACTCGCGGGTCCAGCTCCAGCGCCTGGATCTCCTCCCAACTCATCTCGCTCGGTTCCCCAAGCCGCCGGTCCTTCTTGCCCCGCTCAACCAGCCTCGGCATCCTTCCCATCGGTGGCCTCCTTCCTCTTTTGTTGGTCCCGTGGCGTGCTCGCACACCCACGTTACCTGAGGTCGGAGGCCGCTTCAATTTCAACTAAAGATGGGACTCACTCCCGAACCTATCCTGCATCGCCATCGACCGAGAGTGATCGTCGTGGCACAGACTCTTCGTGACGGCGGGAGGTCTGGGAGTGGCATCTCCCACGACAGAGTGCCGAGGAGACGGCGGATTAACGCACCCTAGAGGCGGGAGCAGGACTCGACCATGGAAGCACAGCGCAAGCCGCGCAGTTGGATCATCATCGTGTACCTGGCGCTCTTGGCGCTGGTCATCCCCTGGTATTGGCCGGCCGGCGACATGCGCCACGCCTACGGGCTGCCGTTGTGGGTCATCGCGACGCTCGCGGCGTTACTCCTCACCTCCGCATTCACCACCTGGGTTTTTTTGAGCTGGCCCGAGGACGACGGGAACGAATGAGCGATCTCCTGCCGTTCGGACCCGGAGCGTGGACCTTCATCACCCTCTATCTCGCCACACTCTTGCTGCTCGGGTGGGCGGGTCGGGCCGCTCGAAAAGAAGATACGCTTCAGGACTTCTACCTGGGCGGACGGGGCTTCGGTTTCATCGTCCTTCTCCTGACGCTCTACGCCACTCAGTACAGCGGCAACACGATCTTCGGCGTCGCCGGGGCGACCTACCGGTTGGGTTTCGGATGGCTGATTGCCGTCCACTACATGCTGGCGATCATCGTTTTTTATCTAGCCTTTGCGCCAAAGCTGCACACGCTGTCGCGAAATCGTGGCTATGTCACGCCCGCGGACTATCTGGAGGACCGATACGAGTTCAGCTCTATCTCACTGCTTGGCTCCATCGTGATGATCATCGCGCTGAACAACTATCTACTGGCACAACTAATGACCATGGGCCGAGCGCTTCAGGGGCTCGCCGGCCCCTATGGCGACGAGGCCTACAATTACGGCGTGATCGGGCTCGCAACCATCATGCTGATCTACGGCACGCTTGGCGGCCTCCGCGCCATTGCGTGGACGGACATGTTGCAGGGTGGCGTGCTGATGGTGGGATTCTTTCTCCTTCTGGTGTTGCTGGTTGACCAGTTCGGGCCGTTGTCGGCGGCGACGGCGCGGGTCATCGCATCGCCCGATGCGTTCAAGGTGGCTCGACCGGAGCCCGCCATGCTCCCGTGAGTGGCTGAGCTATGTGATTGTGATCGGCATGGGCGGCGCCCTCTACCCCCATGCCATACAGCGCATCTACGCGGCGAAGTCGCGCCGCATCATGAATGTGAGCCTAGCCTCGATGACGTTCCTGCCGTACATGACCGCGCTGATTGCAGTGATCGCAGGTATATACGCGCTTGCCTACGTGCCGGGGCTCGAGGGTGCTGGCACCGATCAGGCCCTCGCACGGCTGTTGCGAATCGTCCAGGAGAATTCCGTTCTCGGCTACGCCGTAGTGGTACTGATCTTCAGCGCGCTGCTCGCCGCCCTCATGTCCACAGCAGACTCCGCCATGCTATCGATCTCATCCATGTTCACCAAGGACATCTACGCCGTTCACCTGAACCCGGGCGCGAGCGAGTCCGATCTCACGAAGATCGGCAAGCGCTGCTCGTGGATAGTCGTTGGGGCGCTGGTGATGTTGGCGATCGCCCTTAAGAATCAGGCCTCCCTCATCTCTCTGATCGATCGGAAGTTCGACGTGCTTATTCAACTCGTACCCGCCTTCATGCTCGGAATACATGTGCCGTCCCTGAGGAAGGTCCCCGTCCTCGTGGGGCTTGTGGTGGGATTGGTGATCGCGCTGGGACTCGCTTTCGGTCCGTTCGATTTCGTCGTTGCCGGCAAGGTCTGGGGACTGCACCCCGGTCTTTATGGACTGGTCGTGAACGCCATGATCGCTGTCGCGGGCTCGGCGATGTGGTCCAGGGATGAGGTGCCCCAACGCGCAAACCCCCAAAGCCTCCCGGCTATCCGTGGTTAGGGGAATTCAGGACCTCTTGCTCGGCTAGAGGGTCTTAGCGGCACCATTGCGGGCAGGTGGTTGGAACCAACGACGTTTCGAAGCCAGACCGGGGAGATGACGCGTCGAAGCGAACAGACGGTGCCAGGCGGAGCGACCGGCGTGGAAGACGCCGGCGTGAGTCTGCGGGAACACCACGCTTTTCTGCTCCGGTGGGGCACTCTTGAGGAGATCGGCGCGCGAATCGCAGAGCTGCGCAGGATTGCATCCTGGTGGGCTGCCAAGGAGGTACCGACCGAGGATGACGGGGCGGGAAGAGGGCTCGGCACGGCGGTGGAACGGCTTACCGCCGTTCGAGAAAACGCGCGAGCGGTCGAGGCGGCCCTCGAGGAAGAGGGCTACGAATTCGACAGGCACCTCCGGGTACTGAGAGCGCGAACGGGACCCGTCATGGACGGGGACGTGCCGCGTGAGAGGACCCAGAAGCTGGTTCTTGAGGCCATCGTCGACGTCTTCGAGCAACTGAAAGAGCAGGGACGGCCGGAGGAAAACACCCCGGAGCTCCGAATCGAGATCCGAGCCCGCCTGGCTCGCTCCCTTCACCCCGACCTCCTGTCCGACGGTGTGATCAAGACTGCGGTGGATGAGGATCTGAATCACGACAACTAGCGTGGGGATTTCGTCACGCGAGTATTTCTTGACGGCAGGCTTTCACCCTCTTTATTCTAGGCGTGGGTAGTCGGGTGCATGCCCGTCTGTAGGACGGCCAAGGGTCAGCGTCCTATTCTGGAGGAGAGTTCCGTGAAAAGAAGAGACTTCATCAGGACATCCGTAGGGGCAGGGTTCGCGGTATCGGCCAATCCCTTCGCGGCTCGCTCCGATCAGGTTGCGCGCGAGGTTCAGCAGGCCCAGACGATGTTCGACAGAATCTGGGATGCGCATGTGGTGGCGGACCTTGGCGGCGACGCCGCTCTTCTCCAAGTCGACCGGTGTATCGGTGGTAGCCCCAATCAGGTGATGGAGATGCTCGATGCGGGCGTCGAGATCCCGCATCCCGAGATTTTCTTTACCGTGCCCGACCATGGGACTTCCACGTCACCGGATAGGTATACGGACCTCTCCCTTGGTACCGGCTGGCAGTCGTTCGAGGAACATGCCGACGCGATGAGGGAGATGGGCTTCAACACCTTCGGCCAGTTCGATCCTCGATACGGCATCCAGCACGTCGTTGGCCCCGAGACCGGGTTGAGCCAGCCGGGCATGCTGCTCTGTGCCGGCGACAGCCACACCTGCACGCACGGGGCGATGGGCCTGATCTCCTGGGGAGGAGAGAACTCTACAAATGTACTCCGCACGGGGACGGTCATCCGGCACCATCCGCTGACCATGCGGGTCAACGTCACTGGCACGCTCGGCCCCGGACTCAGTTCGAAGGACATCATCCTACGAATCATCGCCCAGCTCGGTACGGACGGGGGCTCCGGCTACGCGGTGGAGTACGCCGGTCCGGTCGTGCGGGCCCTGCCGCAGGAAGCCCGCTTCACGATCTGCAACCTCGCTGTGGAGATGGCTTCTCTGACGGGAATGGTGGGTCCCGACGACACGACGTACGAGTGGATGGCGGGTCGAGAGTTTGCCCCGGCAGACCGCTACTGGGATCAGGCCCTAGACTTCTGGCGGACCATTCCGACCGATCCCGGCGCGGTGTTCGACCGGGAAGAGACGGTCGACATGAACGGGGTGGAGCCGCAGGTGACCTGGGGCATCAATCCCGAGCACGCCATAGGGATCGGCGACCGAGTTCCTGATCCCGATACCGCGCCCGCGGAGAAGCGGGGTACTTACCGGCAGGCCATCGAGTACAGCGGCCTGACGCCGGGTGCGCCCATTCTGGGAACGCCGATCGACGAAGCGTTCATCGGATCCTGCGCGGAGAGTCGAATCAGTGATCTACGTGCGGCTGCCCGGGTGGTCGAAGGCCGCCAGGTCGCGTCCAACGTTTCCTCTGCATGGGTCGTTCCGGGGTCGACCGCAACGAAGCGTCAGGCAGAAGCTGAGGGCTTGGACCGCATCTTCACGGATGCAGGATTCGAGTGGCGCGAGTCCGGCTGCTCGAAGTGCTACGGCTCGAACGGCGACTATGTCGCGCCGGGTAACCGCTGCATATCGAACTCAAATCGCAACTACATCGGCCGCCAGGGCAGAGATACCAAGACCAGTCTGGCCAGTAGTTCCACGGTAGCGGCTTCGGCCATCGCCGGTCACATCGCCGACGTGCGAACCTTCCTGTAGAGGATATGCAGAATGCCTAGGCAACAGGGGAACGTAGTGCCAGACAGAGGAGGCAACCGCTTCGTGCGGCACACCGGCTTGGCCGCGCCGTACATGTTCGACAACGTGAGCACGGACGTCCCCAGTCCGCCGGCGGACGCGTCTGGCCTAGCCGCCCTGGGTATGGACACCCAAGCCGAGCTCGCCTTCGCCAACATCCGGTACAACGCAGACGGAACGGAAAAAGACGACTTCGTTTTCAATCAAGAGCCGTATCGCACGGCCTCGATCATGATCGTGGGTCGGAACTACGGCACTGGCAGCTCGCGCACCGGCGCGGTCACACGGCCCCTGGCAGCCTGGGGGGTACGCGTCTACATCGGAGAAAGCTTCGGACCGATCTTCTTAACCAACACGATGCAGTACGGCGTCTTGACGGTGCAACTTCCCAGGCCGACCGTCGATCAGATCGCCGACTGGGCCCGGACGAACCCGGGGGTGGAGATGACGGTGGATCTGGAAAGACAGGTGATCGAGATCCCCGGCTCGGAGCCTATTCCGTTCGAGGCAAATGCCAGATTTCGCGACAAGCTGCTGAACGCTGTGGACGACCTGGACGAAATGGATCCACACCTGCCGGCGGCCGAGGTGAAGAGAGCAGAGGACGAGAGGGAGCGTCCCTGGGTCTACCAGTATCGTTAGCCGCTGAGGCGCTCACTTCTTCTGCTTCGACGAGTCGGCCGTAAGGCAGACGCGCCAGTTGCAAGACACAGGAAACGGCGCTAGGCAACGAGAGGGGCCCCTTGGGCCCCTCTTCTTTTTAGGTAGGCTGAGTTCGCTCAAACACGAAGGGCTCAAGGAGTTGTGACCATCTTTCAAACCACCCCGCAATTTGTGCGGCATACCGGCATAGCGGCGCCCTTCATGCAGCGCGACGTCGAAGGCGAGTACATCGCCCCCTTGGGTCCCGAACTGCAGGACCTTCACGCCGTGCACATGGACCCAGGCGCGGCAGCGCTCGAGCCGCATCCCCACGACGGTTCATGGGCAGGGCAACACGCCTTCCACGGCTTCCGATATCGACCCGACGGATCGGAAGATCCGAATTTCGTCCTGAATCAGCAGCCTTACCGAAATGCCTCGATCCTGCTCGCTGGTCGAAATTTCGGCCAGGGTAGCCTACAGGGGTTTGCGGTCATCCGGCTCATGCAATGCGGCATGCGAGCGGTCATCGCGCCAAGCTTCGGTCCGGTGTTCTACGATGACTGTTTCGACTACGGCCTCTTGCCAGTGACCCTCGGCGAAGAGGTGGTCGGAAGGATCGCTGACGGAGTCAGGGAGAATCCCGAACTGGAAATGACGGTCGATCTCGCGGGCCAGATGATCGAGCGTCCGGGCGTCGGGCCCATTCCCTTCCAGATTGACTCCAGACGGCGTGTGAATCTGTTACGTGGCTCGGACACCCTCGAGGAGCAGCTTCAGCTCGGCGACAGTGCAGCGACGATGAGGAACAGAGATCGGCGCGCTCGGCCGTGGATCTATGATACGGGTGGTGACCCAGATCCCTGAGGTACTCCAACTGGACCGGCGAACTCGCCACTCACTCGATGATTGCGACGGGCCGTTGGTCCCGCTCCGCGAGGAGCCTGAGCCACTGGTACACGTCGATCTGGCTGTTCTCCCCAATAAGTAATTGAGGCCTGGCCTGAGCCGGCCTGCCGAATCCGATCCAGCGCTCCGTTGCCTCAGTCGCCTTTTCCTCGAGCCCCGAACGGGGGGCCACATAGTCGTATTCGAACGCCTCGAACCCGGGGAGTTCCAAGATTGATCGATAGGCCACCTGCCGGGTCGCCGCATACGGATCCGTGAGTAGCTGCGCCAGATACGCGGCCGTCCAGGTCCCGCCGGACGCCTCCCGGGCCGAGACCCAGCCCAGATGCCAGGCGACGATCGTGCGCTGAGCCGCATCACCCTTCAGCACCCAGAGGATCGACGCGGCGATGGATCGCTCGTCCTCGTCCAGCTCCACGAGAGGTTGGCGGTACCACTCGTTTAGGTACTGACTCGACCACTTAAGAGTCTGGTCGAGGTGACAGAGGTTGCACGCGTTAGGACGCCCGCCCTGCGCCGTGACCTGAACGCTAGGATTATCGATCCGGTGGCTCCGCATGGCCGAAAAGAGGCCGTACGTGGTGTGTGGCATGTGACAGTTCATACACTCGCTGCCCGAAGACTTGGGAAGGTGTCGCGTGTGCTCCGAGATCTCGTCGGCAAAGTCTGCGTGACAGTTGAGGCATGATCGGTTTCCGGCGACCTCGGGATCGAGTTGGGCGTCCGGGGTCCCGTACTCGTGCATCGAATGGCACGAAAGGCACGTCAGCTCGCTCGCTTCAAGATGGGCGTCTTCCAAGAGGCCGTTGTACTCCCGACCCGCAACTCAGATCGTCCCGTCGCCCCAGAAATTACCTTCTACAGCGAGAGGATCGCTTGCCAACATCTCTTGCAGTAGCGGGTCTTCCGGGTCCTCCGTGTATCGGAACACCGACCTGTATTCGTCTAGCTTGTCGCCGGCTCGGAACGGCACCCCGTTCCTACCGTACGCCTGCTGATCTGTCCACTCTCCGAAACTGTGGCATTGAGCGCACGTCTCCACCGAGCGGCGGGCCTCGAGCTTCTCGGGGTTGACGATGGTCGGATCGGGGGCGTCCGGATCCTGCAAGCGCCGAAAGTACTGTAGATAACGCCGGACCGGAGACTGATAGAAACGGACGTGCTCCTCGGCCGGACCGTGGCAGGCCTCACACGCGATGCCCAGCTCCACCGTCCGCGTCTCGAAGCGGCCGAGGTCCTCCAGAACCCGCGGCTCCGTCCCTACCGAGTGGCACTGAGAGCAGGTACCGTTCCAGGGCGTAGCTCCCTGGGGGGAGGAACTCGGTGGCCTGAGAAGCGAGTCCTGATTGGGGATCCATCTCCCCTCGGGAATTAGCCAGACCCATGGGACCTGGATGAGGGAGCCATTGTCGGACTCGAGAGGGGCCTCCGCCTCCCCCGGTCTGCGTATCCAGTAGTTCTGCATGTGGTGAGAGCCTGTGGTCATCACCACCCGGGCGCTGAAGCGCGGTGGGCTCTCCGGCCAATCCTCGTGCAAGCCCTGCATAAACGCGACCGGCTGGTTGAACCAGATGGGGTCCGGCATCTCGACCCAGAACTCGTCGCCTCGGCGCTCGAGGTGCCAGCGGAAGCCGCGGTCCTCGAGGACGACCTCGTCGAACATTCCCAGAACTGTGGAAGGTGTAGCCGCCTGGGTCATGGTCCGATGGTATGACTGGTGCCAGGCGTCGTACTCAGCCGGATGGCACGACTGGCAAGTGACCGAAGTCGTGAATCCCTCCCCCATCGTCTGCTTCGGAAGGTGCTCCCTCAGCTCCTCGTCCACGCCCGGGTTCCGGAGAAGCACCGCGCCGATTGCGAGCAGCGCGCAGACGAGGAGAACGGTACGGTAGGAGCGCTTCAAGGTGTTGGACGACGAAGCGTGGGCCATGGCCAGATCAAGAAACGGTGCGGGGCTTCATCTCCGGAAACGTACGGGCGGCCTTTCAGGGGGAAAAGCAAGCGGGTTCACTGCTGCTGAGAACTTCGTGCCGATTCGAAGCCTTGGATCAGGACCTCGCTGGGTTGTGCCCCAGACGCCGCGAACCGGCGGTCGAAGACGAAGGTCGGAGTGCCCGAGATGCCCAACATACTGGCATCGCTACTCGTCACTGACAACGCGGATTCGAAGCGCCCGCTCTCGATCGCGGCCCGCATCTGGTCAACGTGCACTCCGGCCTCCATGGCGAGCCGCTCGACGATCGCGGGGTCGCCGAGATCGTGTCCCTCCGCGAAGTAGCCCTTGAAGAGGCGCTCGTGGAACTCGGGAAACCGCGCCATCTCTTCACTCTGGACGTACGCGCTGGCCACGAGCGCTCGGTGTGTATTCGAGACCTTCGGACGTTTGGCGATGTCCAGTCCTTCCGCTTCCGCGCTCGTGCGAAGCGCTTCCTGCATGCGGGCCCAGACATTCGGCGCGTACGGGAGGTCCTCGACCGGCATCCCCTCGATCGGGACGTCGGGATGGATCTCGAACGGACGCCATTCGACATCGACGACAAGCGTACTCGGCAGACGGGTAAGTGCCTTCTCTAGACGCTCCCAGCCGACATAACACCACGGACAGGTGTAGTCGCTGAAGACTTCGAGTCGAACACGCTGCGCGGCGGTTTCCATGAGATCCACAAGATGTGGCCGGATCGACGTATTTCCGAATCGAGACCCGTCTGAGCTTTGGGGTCTAAATTATAGGGGTCCTTCCCGTGATTTGAACCAATCGTGACTCAACCTCGGCCATGCTGTGGCGGCAAACGCCGGCCTTCTCGTTCAACTTGATCTCGCAGATGTTGCAACGAACGCATTCCTTGAAATCGATCGTCGATCCCTGGATGGCCGCAGTGGGACATGCCTGCTCGCACACGTTGCAATGATTGCATTGCTCTACCCGCCCGATGCGCTTGAGCGAGATCAGAGATCCGATTGCTAGAGCCGCGCCTAGCGGGCAGGCGTAACGACAGTAGAAACGGGGGATCAAAGCAGAGGCGACCAGGATCGCGGCCGCGATCGTCCAAAGGAGCAGCGACGGGCTCAGAAAGAACACCGTCCCAAATGGCTCGAAGTACTGATAGATACTCGTACGGTTTCCGAGCACGGCCGGAATAAGAATGACCGCGAGAATTCCGTATTTTATGTAGATCGCACGCGTATGCACTGGCCAGGATACGCCAATCTGAAACCGTTTGGGGACGAGTTTCGCTAAGAACTCCTGCAGGGCTCCAAAAGGGCAGAGGAACCCGCAGAACACCCGGCCAAAGAGAAGCGTGGACACAACGGCAAACACGATCATCAAGAGCAGGGATACGTCGCCAAAATAGGCTGATGCACCGGTCCAGATTCCGCTCGTGATGTGTGATACCGACAGGAACCCTCCATCCACAAATCCAAGGAAAACCAGCGTCACCGAAAGGGCGGCCCAATTGAGAGCGTTGTTCTTCAGCGCGAATGCTAGACCGGCCAGGAGGAGAACCAGCAAGGTCGTGCCCAGCCGGCGCCACGACGTTCCCGCAAGGGCCCGTGCCAGCTCACTCTGTTCATGTAATCTCATCGACAGGTGTGAGAGTCGGGAGGTCAACCTCGATTTCAGATTGAGTTGCGGGCGGAGCGGGAGCATCTGTTGTGATCGGGAGAGCGCCGCCATCCGGAGCCTCGGCGCCGTCGAGTGGAGTACCGTCCACCACCGTTTCCGGCGGCGGAGAGGGTCCGGATTCCACGGCGATGACGTTGGCCGCCTCGCGTGCTTCGAGCGTCAGGTATTCAACCTCGAAGGGAGAAAGGGCTGGGTCGAGTGAAAAGACGAATTTGAACGGTCGCTCAAGGTCGATCACCCTGTCCACCAGCATGCCTCCGCCCGTTCCCACTTCGACGTGGAGAATCCCTTCGCTCGCGAGGCCGAACGAGAACATGTCGGACTCTTCCACCACCACGGTGTCCGGGTCCTGCACGATCGACCAACCGATTCGGTTGAAGTACTGCATCGAAGGGCCATCGACCGCATAGGCGAAGATATGTCCCCCCCCTTCGCGTCGGTCGACCGCTCGGCCGATCATTCCCATCGCCGCGGGCCCAACGAACCGCTCGCCGAACGCATCGCTCATGATATGGCTCAACGCTATCTGAGCAGTGCCGCGTTCGTCGGACACCTCCATCCGGACCACCACTCCCGTGCGAAGCAGATCGAACCACGGCAAACCGTTGGGGTCCTCCACAGATCCTATGACCGGCTCGGCAGCATCCAGATAGGCTTCGGCTACCCTTCGCGCCGCATCCCTCACGCCTCGGGCCAAAGCGCGAGTACTTACCGTGGCGCGCGATACCCCGTCGATGTCTCGGCGTACGACGAACGGATCGGCTATATGTTTGCCCGAGAACTGCTCCTGGACCCCGTCTCGGCGAAGGAAATCACCGAGTGTGCTGCGATAAGATTCGATGTAGTCTAGGACCCGTACGCCCGTGATCTCCCCGGTCAGATCCAGGCCAACCAAAGCCTCTATGGGCCCGCTGTAGCCCATGCGTTCGGGAGGCCAGTCGGCCGTCCGAAAGACATACCCGAAGAGCTGGTCCCCAAGATATGCAATCCGAATAGGGGGATTGGCCTCAGACTCTTCAAATCGATCAGCGCCGGGCATCACCGCAGCGATTTGGTCGTCCGTCTGGGCGTGGACATCTACCCAAACACCTAGGACACCATGAGTTAGGACCGCCGTAACCAGCGCCCTTCGGGCTATTCTTCGAAACATGGGGCCAAAGATAGAGACGGCTGCCTGTCTGGACTAGAATCAAACGTTGGGATTGCCGCCTGATGCATGGCGCACGGCCTCCCATGACGCTTCCGACCTCTGATACCGGCCACCTCGCGGTCGTTGCGCCGATGTAGCTCCCGACCTACGATGCGCGAATCCAGCCCAGCACAACTTTATCGGGGTTCCGGCACCGTCCAGTCGAGTGGAGGAGTGAGGAATGACGAGGATCATGAAGGTTGAACTTCGACCCTCTCGTATACAGGCGCTCGTGCGTTGTCTCGGCCTCGCCGTTGCGTTCCTGGTGATGTCAACGCCGGTCTTTGGCCAACGCATGCCAGGGACGGAGAACGGGGAATGGCGCTATTTGGGCGGTGATGCCGGGCACACCCGCTCCTCTCCCTTGGACCAGATCAACGCTGACAACTTCGCGGACCTAGAGGTCGCGTGGACCTGGCGGAGCGATAACTTCGGTCCCAACGTCGACTACTTCTTCCGGTCCACCCCGATCTACGTGGACGGAATCGTCTATACGGTGGCTACGCCGCGCCGGCAGGTGGTGGCGATCGAGCCCGCCACCGGTGAGACGCTTTGGACGTTCCGCGAGCCCAACTCGGTCAGGTTCTTGCGCTCTCCTAGGCAGGCCTATGGGAAAGGCGTCGCCTACGGGGAGGTCGACGGTCGTGGAGTTATCTACGTCACGACGCCCGGCTTCTTCCTTTGGGCGCTCGACGCCAAGACGGGCCGGCCTTTGGAGAACTGGGGCTCCCCTGTACCCATCGAGGGTTTCTCCCAGACCGGTCTTGTGGATCTGATCCCGGACCTAGTGGGGGACTGGGGTCGCTGGGAGGACTACCTTGCTGATGGCGGGACCTACGACCCTGACAACGGGATCCCGCGGCAGCTCGGGATGGTCACCAGCTCCTCGCCGCCCATCGTGGTGAACGGGGTGGTCGTGGTGCTCGTCGGTCACGAGCCCAGCTACGAACAGACCCGGATAGAGAATGTCCCTGGCGACATCATGGGGTTCGACGCCAGAACCGGAGAGTTCCTCTGGAAGTTTCACGTCATTCCGCGGCCTGGAGAGTTCGGCCACGACACGTGGGAGAACGACGCGTGGCAGTTTTCGGGCGACATGTCGTCATGGGCACCCGCGGCTGCCGACCCCGAGCTGGGGCTCGTGTACATCGTGACGAACGCTTCGACGGTCCAGGCGTACACGGGGCATCGGCCTGGGAACAACCTGTTCGGTGGTAGCGTCCTCGCCCTGGACGTTCAGACTGGGGAGCGGAGGTGGCATTTCCAGATTCATCACAGTGACCAGTGGAACTACGATATCGGGGCCGCGCCTATTCTGATGGATCTGACGGTGGACGGGGAACAAATCCCGGCGCTCGTGCAGAGCACGAAGCAGGGCCTCGTCTTTGCGTTCCACCGAGAGACCGGCGAGCCGGTCTGGCCGATCGAGGAGCGCCCAGTCATCCAGACTGAAGTTCCGGGCAACTACACGTCGCCTACGCAGCCTTACCCGACCCTGCCCGAACCGGTGGACCCGATTGTGTTGAGCGGGTTGACGGAGGAATTCGTCATCGACTACACGCCGGAGCTGAAGGAGCAGGCCCTGGAGATTCTGACTTCGTACCGGGTCGGGGGCCTTTACGTACCCCCGCTCCCCCACGACCACGACAGCGGTTTTCTCAACAACGTCGGCTGTCAGGGCGGGGGCAACGTCATTCCGCATCCCCCCACCGCGGATCCCACGACGGGGATCCTGTATGCTTCGCATACCCGAAACTGCAACGCCCCCGGGTTCATGGAGCCCACGGGCGGGGTGGACCAGCCTCGGGAGGAGTACGCGAGACCTGGCGACGGCTATGCTACGCCCAACTACACTCCCACCACGGGCACGACGGTGGCGGCGTGGTTGCCGGGCGGCGGCGGCGGGCTGGAGACGATTGACGGCCTGCGCCTCTTCAAGCCGCTCGACAATGCGCTTTCCGCTCTTCAAATGAATACCGGGCGGCGGGCTTGGACTCTACCAGTCGGTGAAACGCCGGCTCGGATCAGGAACCACCCACTTCTCTCAGGGTTGGAGGTCCCCAATACGGGCGGAAATGGCTGGTCGATCCAGATGGTCACCGGCAGTCTTTTGGTCCAAACCCGGGCGCTCAGCCAAGGCACCGCACAGGTTGTACCCGACGCCCCATTGGAGCTACACGCCCGCGATAAGCAAACGGGCGAGATCTTGGCGAGCGTCGAGCTTCCGGCTCCTGGTCAATACGGGATGATGACGTACATGCACGAAGGCAAGCAGTACATCGTGGTGCAGAGTGGCAGCGTCCATATGGATTTTCCGGGATCGCTAGTCGCACTAACGCTGCCGTGACTTGGTCTATGTAATTGGAGGAGGTCTAATGTTCAGGTGTTTGATCATGGTGTTGGGACTATTGGCCGTAGCCGACACGGATGCGCTCGCACAGATCGTCGTTCGTCAGGAAGCTCCCACGGACCGGGCAGTCGACTTTCTACTCGGCGAGCTCGAGGCGACCTTTCTAGAGATGGACGCAGAAGGGATAGCGACTGTCAGGCTCCTTGAGGGTGGAAGCTACAACGTCAACATCCGGCGCTTACGTGGTGCGGAAACTGCGCTCGTTCACGAGATAACGAGCGACGTCTATGTCGTTCGGGAGGGATCGGGAACGCTGGTGACCGGAGGCACGCTCGTCGATGAGAACGGTGTCGTTGTCGGCGGAACGCGAGGTGCCTCTATTCGGGGTGGGGTGGCGCGGGAGATTGGCGTAGGAGATGTTGTATTCATTCCGGCCGGTGTTCCTCACGGGATCCGCGAGTCCGAGGGAATGACTTGGCTGAACATTCGCTTCGACACTAGGTGACCGTTTTCCATAGGTGCGTGGGTAACGTGCCAAGAAGGGTAACCATGGCATTGCGTAGCCGGCACGGCCCGGTCCATATGCTGGTCGGACTTGTGCTCCTCGCGGGCGGGCTGCCCTTGTACTCGCAGGAACCGCAGCAGCGAGTTCCGCCGGATTGGTCGGAGTTCCGCCCGGTCACTGTCCTCCCTACCGGCGAACCCGTCATTCCCGTTTTCGAGGGTTGGATTCCGAATTCTGACGGTACGATCACGTTGAGCTTCGGCTACTTCAACATGAACACCGAAGAAACTCTCCATATCCCCCTAGGCCCGGACAATTTCATCGAACCGCAGGAGTTTGACGGATTTCAGCCTACTTTCTTTGAGGTGGCGCCGATGCAACCCGGCCGTCAACTCAGGCATGAGAGCACGTTTACTGTGACGGTACCGGGAGACTTCCGCGACGCGCTGGTATGGACGTTACGTGTCCGAGGAAACGAATATTCGGCTCCGGCACGTGCGGACCATGACGAGTTCGACATGGAGGACTTCGAGAGCTTGACCTTCGCCCCAGTCGCGCCCGAACTCAGCTTCGAGGAGGGTGGGCCGTCGGGAAGGGGCCGAAGAGGCCCCACGGGCGGCCCGCTTTCGGCCACCGTGGGCGAGCCGCTTCCGCTAAGCGTTTCGGTCGACCTCCGGTCCCGTCCGCGGACGACGCTGACATGGTATCATCACCAGGGGCCGTCGCAGGCGACGTTCTCACGGAAAGAAATCGATGTGGACGGAAATGGGGAGGTTTCAACTACGGTGACCTTCAACCGACCCGGGGAGTACGTGCTGCGAGTCACGGCTCTCGAGCATCTGGGCGCCTTGATGCAACATTGTTGCTGGACGAACGGATACGTCAGAGTTGCTGTGACCCCGTAGGTCCGTGCAGAATGGATGAAGTGCGGTAGCTACGAGCTAGCTGCCACCCGAACGACACCGGGAGGGAAGAAATGAGCCTCAGAGACCTAGGCCTGTCCGCAGTCGCTGCCCTTACCCTACTCGGGAGTCCTGGGGACGTGTGGTCTCAGGATTCGCCCAACGGTTTGACCTTCGCCGAAGACGTTGCGCCGATTCTGCAGAACTCCTGCCAACAGTGCCATCAGGACGGCGGAATGGCGCCCATGTCGCTTTCGACGTACGAAGAGGTCCGGCCATGGGCTCCGATGATCAAGACCAAAGTGGAGACCCGGGCGATGCCGCCATGGCATGTGGACAAGAGGGTCGGGATCCAAGAGTTCAAGAATGATATTTCCTTGAGCGATGCTGAGATTCGGATCATCGTCGGTTGGGTGGATGCCGGAGCACCCCTAGGAGATCCAGCCAAGCTCCCGCCTCCGGTGGAGTGGCCTGATTGGACGGAGTGGGAGCTCGAGGAGTTGCTCCAGCGTCCTCCGGATCTCGTCATTGGGTCGGAACCCTATACGATCGATCCCAATGGCTTGGACCAGTGGTGGGAACCCGAGGTGCCGATTGAGGGACTCACGCGCACTCGGTGGGCCATGGCTGTCGAGACCAAACCGACGGAAAGGGGCCGGCCCGCAACTCACCATGCGAACTCTTTCAAGATCCCCGAAGGCCAAGAGAACTCCACCGGGGCGATCTCGCGATTCGTAGTCGGCAAGCGTTGGGAAGTCTTCCCTGAAGACACTGGGATGCGCTTCGACCCGGGTGACCGGGTCAAGTGGAACGTCCACTATTTCCCGATCGGGGAGGCCGTTCCGGAGGACGTGGTCCAGGTAGGCGTTTGGTTCCACCCGGACGGATACGTTCCCGAGCAGCAGACGGTCGGAGAAAGCGGTTTCAGCTCACTCCGGAGGGGCCAGACAATCCTCATCCCGCCCCACGGAACGCAGATCACGCAGGGCATGCACGTATTGGACAAACCAGCACGGATTTACAGCCTCCGCGCGCATCAGCACCTATTGGGGAAGGGCATGACCTTCGAGGCCATATATTCCGATGGGCGTGTGGAGATTCTAAACCGGTTGGGCTGGGATTTTCGTTGGCACATCACCTATCTCTACGAGGACCATGCAGCGCCACTACTGCCCAAGGGTACGGTTCTCGTCATAACTTCGGAGTACGACAACACCGCCAACAATGTGAACAACCCCAACCCTGACCGCTGGGTCGTGTACGGTCGTCGCACGGTGGACGAGATGTCTCACGCCCAGGTCGGCATCACCTACTACGAGAGTGAAGAGGAATTCGACCAGGCGGTCGCCGAGCGTCAGGAGCTACTAAGACGCATGGCGGTCGATGACGGAGACGAGTAAGCCGGGGGGCGACGTCATGGTTTTTGGAAAAGGGGAGTCCGTATCACGTCGAAGTGCTCTACGTGGCATGGGAGCAGCCGTGGCGCTGCCACTGGTGGGTTCAGCGTCGCCGGAACCATCGGCGATGGTGGAGGGAAAGGTCGCCCTCGTCACCGGCTCTGGCCGGAACCTCGGACGGGCGGGCGTGCTCGAGCTAGCACGCCGGGGGGCCGATGTGATCGTGAATGCGAGATCGAACAGGCAGGAAGCGGAGTCTGTGGCCGCGGAGGCTCGGTCCCTGGGCGCAAGAGCAGTGGCGATACTCGCGGACGTCGGGAGTGAGGATCAAGTCAACCGAATGGTCGGCGAAGCGCTGGACGAGTTTGGCCGAATCGACGTGCTCATCAACAACGTAGGCTTTCGTCCGCTTTATCCCTTCACGGAGATGACCACCTCCGAATGGCGAGGCGTAATGGCCGCCAACCTGGACGGACCCTTCTTCTGCGCAAGGGCCTGCGTTCCAAGCATGATCTCCAACGGAGGCGGCAGCATCGTCAACTTGTCGGGCGTCGCTTCTTTCGCGGGCGCGGCACGGAGGACTGCCGTGTGTGCCTCCAAGATGGGCGCTCTTGGCCTGACGCGCGCCCTTGCAGTGGAGCTCGGGCCGCACAACATCCGGGTCAACTACGTCGTGCCAGGAGGTTGGGACGAAGCCGCCGCGAGCATCGAGGACATGGCGCCGGAGTCCCGAAACTTGGAGCGTATACCGCTGGGGCGTCTAGGGATCCCCCAGGAACTGGCCAATCTGTATGCATTCCTGGCGTCCGATGACTCCAGCTATATCACCGGTCAGACCTTCCACATCAACGGCGGTGTGGACCGGTATTAGCCATATCCGGGCCTCAGCCGACACCGCGCAACGAGGCTCGACACGGTGCCGCCCAGTGAGGGCGCACCCGTTCCGATAGTCGCGTTCTCGAGCCGCGATCCGCCAAAACCGAGCCATCCATGTAGACGTCAAAACGTCGCTTAGTGGGGCCGTTGACGCGCCTTCAGAGCCCGTCTAGCTTCTTGGCCTCTTGTTTGTCGGGCGAGATGAGCGGCGAGAGCAGATGGAAGAGACATTCGGGCGGGGGCCATTGCTCCTCCTTGCGGGGAGGGCGAATCGTCCGCTTGCCGAAGAGATCGGACGGATCCTTGGAAAATCGGTAAACGGGGCCTCGATTCAGGACTTCGCCGACGGAGAGATTTTCGTCCGGATTGACCGGAACGCTCGGGGAAGGGATGTGATCATCATCCAACCCACGACCGCGCCGTCCGACAATATCATGGAGATACTCCTCCTGATCGACGCGGCGAAGCGGGCTTCGGCTGCACGGGTCACTGCCGTGACACCGTACTTCGGTTATGGGCGACAGGACCGCAAGGATCAGCCAAGGGTTGCGATCGGGGCCAAGCTTGCCGCGAACCTGCTTGTGACGGCGGGCGCAGATCGCGTACTGGGTATCGACTTTCATCAGCACCAGATCCAGGGCTTCTTCGACATTCCCGTGGACCATTTATACGCGGCGCCCGTATTGACCAAGTACTTCCAGGACAAGGCTCTGGAGAACCTGGTCGTAGTTGCACCGGACGTGGGCTCGGCGAAGATGGCAAGGGGCTTTGCCAGACGTCTAGGCGCGACGTTTGCGATCATCGACAAACGTCGTCCGGCACCGAACCAGTCCGAAGTCCTGACCGTGGTTGGCGACGTCGCCGGAAAGAACTGTCTCATTACGGACGACATGGTGGATACAGCGGGGACAATGGTGTCCGCCGTTCACGCCCTGAATGATCGCGGAGCGTCCGGGGTGTATGCGTGCGCGACACACGCGCTCCTCTCCGGGCGGGCTCCCGAAAGACTCGGCTCTGCGCCTCTGAAGGAGCTTGTCGTAACGAATACGATCCAGATTCCGGAGGAGCGCAAATTCGACGGACTGAAGGTTCTTTCAGTCGCTCCGCTGCTGGCTCGAGCCATCGAACACATCCATTCGAACGAGTCGGTCAGCCAGCTGTTCGAGATCGAGCCACACCAAGTGGGTTGAGGCCTCGAGGCCTCAATCCAGACGAACTATGGGCCTGACACAGGCCCCGAGTGAGGAAAGAGAATCATGGCAAGTCAGGTGACCCTGAAGGCCGGGCGCCGCGAGGCTCGAGGGAAGGGCGGGGCCCGTAAGCTCAGGGCGGACGGGCAGCTTCCGGCCGTCTTATACGGAGCCGGCGCAGACCCCCTTTCGCTCACACTCAATGCGCACCAAGCGGAGCTTCTGTTCCATTCGATCTCGGTCGATAACACGATCATTAATCTCGAAGTGGAGGGAGAAAAGACACCCGTCCCGACCCTGGTGAGAGAGATCCAGACCCATCCGGCTCGGCCAGACCTTCTCCATGTCGATTTCCTAAGGATCCAGGCCGATGTTGAGGTCGAGCTGGACGTGCCGGTACGGCTCGAAGGGATCCCGG
Source organism: Longimicrobiales bacterium (assembly GCA_965215925.1). Lineage (GTDB taxonomy): Bacteria > Gemmatimonadota > Gemmatimonadetes > Longimicrobiales > Gaopeijiaceae > JAAXGI01. The sequence continues at coordinate 533,879 of CBDCEQ010000003.1, forward strand.
TAGGCGTAAGCGAGGAAGGTGGCGTCCTCGAGCAGACGATCCATCAAATCCCGGTTCGCTGTCTTCCAGAGAATATTCCTGAGGCGTTCACGTTTGATGTAACCGAAATGCTAATCGGCCAATCGGTCCGGGTCGAGGAGATTGCCGTCGCAGAGGGTGTCGAAGTTCTCTTGGATGGTCAGCGTACACTTTGCTCTGTGCAGGTGCCCACAGAGTTGGTAATCGACGAGCCCGAAGAAGAAGAAGAAGAGGAAGGGCTCGAGGGCGAGTTGGAAGAGGGAGAAGAGGAGACAGGAACCGAGGAGGCAGAAGGAAGCTCAGAATCCGAGAGCGAAACAGAATAGCAGTCCTCCTAGGTTGATGGGACCGACCGATGAAGCTTGTGGCAGGCCTCGGGAACCCCGGGGCCAAGTACGACGCGACGCGGCACAATGTCGGTTGGTGGGTTCTCGATCGGCTGGCCTACGAATGGGACTTCGGTGGCTTCGAGCGGGTGGAAGCCGCACTGGTGGGCGGGGGAGAACTAGACGAGGTAGAGGTCCTGCTCGTCAAGCCTACGACTTACATGAATCGTAGTGGAGCGGCCCTCCGTCCTTTCGTGGGGCGCGAGGGCTTCGATGTGTCTAGGGACCTGCTCGTGGTGGTGGATGATGCGGCGCTGGAGGTGGGAAGGGTTCGGTTTCGTCCGAGTGGTAGCTCCGGCGGACATAAGGGGCTGCGCTCGGTTGAGAGCGCTATCGGAAACCAGGAGTTCCCCCGGCTCCGGATCGGGGTGGGTCATCCACCGCCTGGAGGCGGGATGACCGAGTGGGTTCTCTCAGATATGGGCGAGGATGATGAGGATGCGATCGTGGAGCTCCTTCCGCGCCTGACTGAGGCGATCGGTGTTTGGGTTCGGGAGGGGATCGAGCCGGCCATGAATCAATTCAACCGATGAGATAGAGTATGGATTTTGTAAGCCTGTCCGCATTCGCTTGGGTCTTTGGGGTCGTAGGACTTGGCGTGTCACTCGCGATGTTCTTCTACGTCAGGCGGCAGCCGTCTGGGAGCGAGCAGCTGGTCCATCTGTCGGATCAGATCCACGACGGCGCCATGGCGTTTCTACGTCGCGAGAGTACCATGCTAGCTGTGTTTGTCGTCGTGGTCGCCGGCCTTCTCGCTTGGGGAATCGGGACAGGCACTGCCGCGGCGTACATCGCGGGTGCGTTGTGCTCGAGCCTGGCCGGATTTATCGGAATGAAGGCCGCCACGCGCGCAAACGTGAGAACTGCTCACGCGGCTGCAACCGAAGGGCAGCGAAAGGCGCTTCGTGTTTCCTTTTTTGGTGCCGCCGTCATGGGTCTGGCGGTGGCGTCTTTGGGCCTCCTAGGGATTGGCTTGTTCTACGTGTCGGTCGGCGGTGCCGGGGTGGGCGATCTCCCAAGATTCTCCGAAGTCATCGCGGGGTTTGCGATGGGAGCCTCGTCGATCGCTCTGTTCGCGCGCGTCGGCGGGGGGATCTTTACCAAGGCGGCTGACGTTGGTGCTGATCTGGTAGGAAAGGTGGAGGCTGGCATCCCCGAAGACGATCCCAGAAACCCGGCGACGATCGCGGACAATGTCGGCGACAATGTCGGCGACGTCGCGGGTATGGGAGCTGATATTTTCGAATCGTATGTCGGATCGATCGTTGCCACGATCGCGATCGGTGCAACCTCCGCGGCTCTCGCCTCGAATGTTATTGAGGCCGTCGCGTTACCTATCGTTACTGCAATGGTTGGACTCGCGGCGTCCCTAGTGGGTGTCGGTATGATGAAGGTCCTCGAGCGCACCGATCCGGCCGGCGCGCTTCGGAACGTCACATTCATAGCGGCGGGGATACTCCTGGTTGTGATGTTCTTCGTCGTCCAGTCGATGGGGTTCGCTATCGAGAATCCCGAGGGCGGAACATACCCCTCCTCGGGGCCCTTTTGGGCCATTCTCTCTGGAACGCTGGTTGGGATCGCGATCGGCTTGGTCACCGAGTGGTATACTGCCGGAAAACCGATCCAGGCGATTGCGGATGCGAGCGAGACGGGATCCGCCACAAACATCATCACCGGACTTGCGTTGGGTATGAACTCCGCTGCGGTCCCCGTACTGCTGATCTCAGTTGCCATCTTCGTCTCATTCAATGTTGCGGGCCTCTACGGCATCGGAATCGCGGCTGTGGGGATGCTTGCGACAGTGGGCGCCACGATGTCCGTGGATGCCTACGGGCCCATAGCGGACAACGCCGGAGGTCTCGCCGAAATGGGTGGTCTAGGGCCGGAGACCCGAAAAATCACGGACTCACTTGATTCGATCGGAAATACGACAGCCGCGATCGGGAAAGGGTTCGCTATCGGTTCTGCCGCCTTGACCGCTCTCGCTCTTTTCTCCGCCTATTCCGCCGCCGTCGGGCTACAGCAGACCGGTATAAATCTCGTTGATCCGCTCGTGGTGATCGGGCTTTTTCTCGGAGGTACCCTGCCATTTGTCGTGGCAGCGCTGACCATGACGGCGGTAGGTCGCGCGGCCGCTGGGATGGTGGAGGAGGTGCGGCGCCAGTTCCGAGAGATCCCGGGAATTATGGATGGAACGGGTAAGCCGGATTCAGCCAGGTGCGTGGACATTGCTACGCAAGCGGCCCTGCGGGAGATGATTCTTCCGGGGATTATTGCCCTGCTCGCCCCACTGATCGTCGGGTGGCTTCTGGGTGTAGCTGCCCTGGGAGGACTGCTTGCCGGAGCTCTGGTTACAGGCGTACTGATGGCCCTGTTCATGGCCAACGCAGGGGGTGCTTGGGACAACGCCAAAAAACTGATCGAGGCGGGTTCTCATGGAGGGAAGGGATCGGATGCTCACAAGGCAGCTGTAGTTGGTGATACTGTGGGCGATCCCTTCAAGGACACTTCCGGCCCCTCTCTCAATATCTTGATCAAGCTGATGAGCGTTGTGTCACTGGTGCTCGCGCCGTTCTTCGTACGCGTGCACGGATTGGAGCCTGGGACTGAGCAGTCCCTGGATTCGTTATTTGAGATGGTGCGGGGGATGTTCGGCTGACGCGGCTGGGGGGCGCCCGCGGCCTTCCTTTCCAGCTAGGACATTGGCACGACCTGCTGGAGCTGCCCCTCGATCCGGTCAAAGATCTCGTCCAGCGACTCGCCGGTGATCGTAAGGCCGTGATTCTTGAGGCCCACCACCGCGCGAGCTGGATCGGTGTGATCCCGCACGATGTCGGCAACTGCTTGACCCAGCTCGTACGTCCCGCAGGGATAGTTAAATTCCGTTGATGGAACGCCCTCCATCCACGCATGCGCGTGGAGAATGGCTCCTACATCCGGGTGCTCCCGGTAGATCATCCAATGCTCGATAGCATCCACTGAGACGCGGTGCGGTTCGATATTGGGTGGGACGGATAGGATCATTGCCCCGGCATCGGCATCATAGTCCTTCACCATTAGAATGTCCCGGCCGACATCTCTGAGATTCGATTTGTCCACGCCCGAAGCGCTCATCCAAAATCTCGTAGAATCGAATCGAGCTGAGATATTCCCGTAGGACAAACCGCCCAGCCCGTATAACTTCTTGAGGTGTCGCCGATCCCTTTCGGAGAGAATCTCGTCGATGGGGAACGGTGTGGGCAGCACATTCAGTGCATCGAGTTTCTTCCCGGCCCGCCGAATCGAGGCCGTGATCTCGTCGCCTCTCCACAGGTCCTCAGGCAGATCATCCTCAAAGACATTGTCGATAACCAGCCTAGAAGTAACGAGGGGCTCGATCCGCTCGTACACCCTCTCGAAGAACTCGCCTCTATCTGGGGTGCTATGCACCCGATAGTGTCCCTGCTCCGGCGTGATGAAGTGCGCATCGGGGGCAGAGTCCCCTGGAGCGGTTACACCGATCAAGAGGTTTGCCAAAGAGCGCACCAAGAGTGGATAGCCCTCGGGTATTGCCTGCACTACTGATTTCTCACCGGGTGCTAGTTCCGTGATTCCGACCACGAAAACTGCCTGGCCGCGACGCCGGAACAGCCTCGGCTCTTCCTTGGGGAAGGGGTTGATGACCAAGGAGGCCTCGTCCGGGTCGTCCACGTGGGTGTGGCCACGTCCAACCATGACATCCCGCAGACCAGAAAAGAACCAGCCAAGCTGCTGGAGGTCGTCGTGAGGTGCAAAGGAAAAGTCCATTACGTTTCGGTGCGAGCCTCGAGGTCACCGCTTCGCACGGAGACCGAAACAGAGGGTTCGAAATCGATGAACCCGGAAAAGGTCGACCGAACCCCGGTCGTTGGCAAGATCCACGAGCGGATCCGCAAGTACGCAGGCAACCGGGATGCCTAAGCGTGGGCGGTTCGTCGGCTGAGCAACTGGGCTCGCTCAAGGCCGCGCAGGAACCAGGATTGATTGGGTCCGAAGATAAGAACTACGAGGTCCGGGGCGGTGACGTCATCTATTGTTGGTTCAACGTGTGCGGACCGATGGTCCTCGGCGCTTCAGCCAAATAGGGCGAGCCTCCAGAGTTCTCCATCGATGACTTCCCCTTCCTCGGGCAATAGATGCTGGGCACCCTCACCGAGGAGCCATTGCAGTCGTTTCTTTATCAGCTCTGCATGTTCTTCCGAACAAACCGATAGGGGGCCGTCGCTCCAGAGGTTGGTGGGAATACCTGGGGTGTACCTCCAGAATGGTTCCGGTCGCGTCCCGAGGTTTCCCTGCAGTCGGCCGTTCAGTGCCCACCACGCCTTCTGAGCTTCCTTCTCGCCGCCCCAGTGGGCCTCCCAGGTCCCGATGGAAAGCGACGCGTTCAATATCTCCAACGTCACTCTGTAGGTGGGAGAGCGACGGCGCCTCTTAGGTCTGTCCAAGGTTCATCCTGGAGGAGAGACGCCACCAAACCGTTGCGGCCACCCTGCCTGGTTCCGGTTACTCCACGATTCGAAGGATTCTGAGGAGGCTACCGCTCGAGTCCTCCCAATTTTCAGCTGCCTGAACGGCTGTGTAGGCCAACCACCGGACCCAAACCACGTTGTTCCCGTCCCAAGATTCCATCCAAATGCCGGCCAGATTCGTGATGGGGAACGTCTTTCTTCCGTTCCCGATCTGCGACCAGACCGTCGGGTCGAACATCACGATGGGGCGAATCCTGCGGCTGGATACCTATACCGGCGTTCCGTCTGAATGGACTGGCCAGTTGAGCACGGGATCCCAACTTTGCCCCTGCTCTTCGGAGTCGGTGAAGATGTTCCTAAACCCTTGCCGTGTGGGGCCGCCCATGTTCCCGGGCTCCTTCAGCATAGTGTCCCCGATCTGATTCTCGCCCGAAGGCGTCCAGCAATCGATTATGGCATCGCGAAAGTCGCTCCCACCAATCAGGCCGGGGAGCGCGACCGACATGTACCATTCAGGTTGGGGAGCTTCCTTGGGGTCCCCAGAGGAAAGCTGAAGCTGCTGTCCGGCGTCGAGGTACTCGTATCCCGTGCCGCCTGGCCCCGGGTCGTAGTAGTCGATCCCATCGTCGAACACATCGCCCATCTCGTTCGGCCGAAAGGCGCCCGATGGAGGAATAGAGGGATCCCATTCGTCCCAGCGGTCCGGAACCGCGAAGGGAAGGACGCAATCGGTCGCCACTCCCGGCCATGCCTGCGCTGCGGCGGTTGCGTCGATATCGACCTGGTCGATCCCCATCGCCCTCGCGAACAACGTCGGCACTGGGTTACTTCGGGCTGCGCTCCGTTGTACCCGTACACGCACCTTCTGCGAATCCAGAATGACGTCGATGTCCTGATTGGGGAAAACGTCGGGATTCACGCCTCGGACTGTATTCATCTCGGCGAAGGCTTCGGCCTCGAGCCGCGCCCCCGCCTCGTCGCCGGAAGCCAACATCAGCACGCTCGCTCCCGCGTGGGCTCCTGCCTCTGCGGCACGCTGGGCCTCACTTCGGGCCACGAACCAGATCCCAAAATCGATGGCCATTGCAGCGATTCCGAGGAATACCACCATCATGAGAGCCACGAGATACAACACCGCACCTCGTTCTCCTGCAGGCCGTTGGTTCTGTTGAATGTCTACATTCACTGTTCACCCTCCGGTGATCGCACTTCGGGTCGCACTATTCGATGCGCATTACAAAACCGGTCTGCATGTTGACCGTCCCGTACGCACTTCCGTCGCCCGTGACATAGTTCGCGATGGGTCCAAGCAGTATGAAGCTGTAGGGATAGGAGACGCGTACTTCTGCGCCCGCTCCCGTGGTTCGGCCTGCGCTAAAGCAATCTCCTCCGGCGCAAATGAACTCGATGGTTGCCGATCCAGGCGCTAGTCCGCCCTGTGAGAGCCGCTGGGCCATATCGGCCCGCACCTGCGACTCGTCCGAATTCGGAAGAATCGTGAGTCTGGCCCCTTCGCGAGCGGTATTCGTGGTGACCTGATAGGTGCGCCAGGCAGCTCCCATCTCGATAATCCCAAAGACCAGCAGGAGAAGAATGGGGGCGGCGATCATGAACTCGACCAACGCCTGACCGCAATCTGACCGCATGTTGACCTGTCCTGAACGCATCCTTCGTGTTCGACCGAAACATCACGACTCCCCACCGCTAATGTTGGACCGCATCCCACGCTGCGAGTGATGAAATGCATGTTCCGTGCCTCTTCTGAGCCACAAAAAATCGAAGGGGGATGGCCGATGAGTCGCCCTGGCTAAGTCGCGTATTTACAGATAGGTACGACGATCCGCGCATTTGCGGCGAGGATATCAAATGCCGACATCCGCCGGAACTCTCGGCTGGTGCCGGTGCGGAGTGAGCGCAACATGCGTGCGTCTATTCTCGAAAGGCCGCCGTCCGATCACGACTTGGGGGCCATAGGAAGTCGAACTCTGAATTCGGTGCGGCCGGGCGGCGACTCGACTTCGATGTCGCCGCATGACGCCTAACCCAAGCCCAGTCCTTTCTCCAGGCTCCTTCGCCGCGAAGAACAGGTCGAAGATCTTCGACCACGCTCCACCGGGACACTGCGGCGATCTGAATCCCGTGAGGTCTGGCCCTCGTAGGGGAGGTCCAAGTGGCGGGTTCGATCCATCCGTACCTGCCTAAAATGATCCCAAGAATCTGCCATCAACCCTGACACGACCCTGTTCTCACGCGCGCTCGCTGGTCCACTTCGTGTTCTGGTTTGGATACTGCGACAGATCCTGCGGTGGACTCGACGTCGTTGAGGGAGCTGTGCGGCATAGTCTTGCCGCCGCCCGGGCAGTTGAAACCGGGGTGACCACCCCGTATCTTTCGTCGCTCGAAAACCCGCTCCATGCGTCAGCGTGGGGCCCGTAACCCAACGGACCAAGGGAAACGAAGAAAAATGAGAGATTACGAGGTCGTTTACATCTTTCGCCCCTCGCTCACTGAGGAGGCTGTCAACCAGAAGTTGGAAAAATTTCACCCCCTCGCCACCCGCTCGGAGAGCGCCGAAGTCATCGCCGTCGACCATTGGGGAACACGGCAGCTCGCGTATCAGGTCAAGGGCGAGGGGCAAGGTTACTACGTTGTCTCCCAGCTCAAAACCGATCCTTCGGATCTCAGCGAGTTTGAGCGGGCCCTCAAGCTGGACGAAGATCTTCTCCGGTACTTGGTTGTGTTGAGCGAAGGCGAGCCCACGTCGGGAATGTCGGTCATGGCCGAGGTGACCGTTTCTGAGCCGCGTAAGGGTCGCGACGATGAGGACGACGACGAGGAAGAGGAAGAAGAACAGGATGAGGATGCGTTCCGCCGGGGAGCGGCTTCTCCGCCCGAGTTCTCAGGGGGCCGGGGGCGGCGACGTCGGATCGATGGGCCAAGGATAGAATTGCTGAACTTCAAGGACGTGGGGACGCTGTCCCGGTTCATAACAGAGCAAGGGAAGATTCTCCCGAAGCGCACGACCAAGGTGACTGCCCAGTTCCAGCGACGACTTGGCCAGTCAGTTAAGCGGGCCAGGTATCTGGCTCTTCTCCCCTACGTTCAGAATCACGATCAATAGAAGGCGTGATGACAAGAGGGAGTGCTCGTGAGGGGGGGTGGCTTCGCCCTCTGGGACTCCTGGCCCTCGCCCTGATGCTGGCGATGGGTCAGCCGCTGGTCCTCGTGGTTGTTGCTTTCGCCATGCTGACGTTTCTCGCACCGGGCAGGGGGCTCCTCGTTCTCCTCATGACGGCCGTTGCCTTTGCAGGTGTCTTCGCCGGCGAGCCTTCGGGTGGGCTGTGGTATCTCGAACGGGGGTGGGCCATCCTCTTAGGTGGATGGTTCGTAACGCTCTCACTGCTCTTCCCCCGCCGCACCTTTCTGCGTCGTGCGGTTCCCGCGCTCTTCGCGAGCGTGGCGTGTGTGTGGGCCACGCTTGCCGTACTCGACGGTTGGGGAGCAGTCGATTCTCTGGTTGCAGACCGAGTGCAGGCGGGGATCACCGCTACCGTCCAAATCATGACCGCGTTGGCCGATGGCGATCTTCAGGCAGGGTTGACCGAGACACTCTCGACAACGGCTCAGGTGCAGGGAGTCCTTTTTCCAGCCCTCTTGGGACTCAGTAGTGTCGCATCTCTTGCGGTGGCGTGGTGGCTGCATGTGCGCATGTCGCCGACCATGGGACCGGCGCTCGGATCCTTGAGAGAGTTCCGCTTCCCGGACCCGCTCATCTGGGTTCTCATTTCGGGAGTGATTCTGGTATTGGTCGCCGAATGGAGCGTGGGTTGGGGGAGACTCGGCACGAATTTGGTCGCGTTCATGGGAGCGCTGTACATGATGCGTGGTGCAGCCGTCCTCCTCGTGCTCTGGGACGGAATATCGCTGGTTGGAGGACTCCTGCTGGCCGTGGTGCTGGTCGTGGCAGGTCCAGTGGTTGCGCTGGGAGCGATGTTGGTAGGCGTAGGTGATTCCTGGTTCGATCTTCGGGCCCGTGCGGCGCGCCAAGGTCCAGCCGCCCAGTAGGGAATAGAGACAAGCTATCGTTACAGGAGTGGAACCGATGAAGGTGATCTTGAAGAAGGCGATCGATAACTTGGGCGAGTTGGGACAGGTCGTGTCTGTCAAACCTGGCTACGCGCGGAATTATCTCCTGCCGCAGGACCTGGCCTATGAGGCCTCCGACGCAAACATCAAGCGAATCGAAGATGAGCAGAAGGCGGCTGAGGAGCGGAACCGGCGGGACTACCTGGAAGGCCATCGCCGGTCTTCGCAGCTCCAAGGCACGTCGCTCGAGTTCAAGGCAAAAGCGTCCGAGGAGGGTAAGCTGTTCGGCTCTGTCTCGGTCGCCGATATCGCCGAGCGGTTGAACTCGTTGGCCTTGGATTTCGAGGTCGAGCGGAGGCAAATTCTACTGGAAGAGCCGTTGAAGCAACTCGGCACGTATCAGGTGGTGGTACGATTACTCACAGAAGTGGAAGCAGAGATCGAGGTTCACGTGCACCCGGAGGAGGACTAATCACGGCCAGACCGGGTGCCAAGTCGGGAGACGGTGTGACGGTTCTGGAAACGGCGCCCATTGTTGAACGTGCCGCAAATCTGGCTCTCGAACGAAAGGCCGAAGATGTCGTCTCTTTGGATCTCCGCGGGATCTCCTCGGCGACCGACTTCTTCCTGGTTGCTACAGGGACATCCGATGTCCATGTGAAGGGAATCGCAGATCACATCGTCGACCGGTTGCGTGAGGAAGGGGTCAGGGCGAACCATGTGGAAGGCCTTCAAGGCGGCCAGTGGGTCCTCCTCGACTATATCGACCTGGTGGTCCATATCTTCCATTCCACGACGCGACAGTTCTACCAACTCGAGGAGCTTTGGGGAGATGCGAAGCACCGAGCGTACTGACCCATGAAGGAGCGGATTCCTTCGAACGTCCACACGGTGGATCCGCAAAACCCCCTCCTGCCCGAGGATTTTCCAACCCCTCCGGCCGATACGGCTGAGGTGATCGCTCTGTTGGCGGAAGATGCTCCTCGCGCGCAGGGGTGGTCGGTTCGCGTGGCGATAGAGCTGGCTGGACGATGGGGCGCAGACACCAATCTACTTCTGGTGGACGGTGATCTTTCGGGAGCCGCGCTCCATGAGGCCGTCGGCGCTCGGAACGAGGAAGGACTCGCGGACCTCATTCTCTACGGAGCGTCTCGTGAGAGGGTCCAACGAGAAGTGCAGGATGGTAGCCACTTCTTCGTGCCGGCTGGCACGGCGGTTGCCGATCCGGAACATGTGTATCGCGACCCGCGATGGTCGGCAGTATTCTCGGAGGCTCGGGAATCCGGTACCCTCATGCTGCTCTACCTTCCGGCACAGACCGACGGGGTGCCCGAGCTGGCGGCCACCGCGGACCGGGTCATCCGGTTGACTTCCGGCCTGCCGACAGACGAACTGGATCCGGACATTGTGGTGATCCATAGCCTTCCTGGAGAGGATCCAACCAACCACACGGCACCAGCGGGGCAGAAGGAAGCTCCCTCTCCCGCGGGTCCTGTCGACGTTCTCGTCGGTCCCAAGCCCCCGCCGCCTAAGAGGCGGGTCGCTCCGACGCTCATCCTCGCGCTTCTCATTATCATCGCCGTCGCACTCGCTTTGGCCGGGTTTGGCTATATCACGATCCCGGGTCTGCCAGAGGGTTTTCCGTCCTTCTCCATCCAGCCGGGTTTCCCAGCTGGACCTACCACTAGCTGGTCCATCCGGGGATGAAGCTCAGAGCTCTTCGCCTGCACGGATTCAAGTCTTTCGCCGACCGAACCGAAATCGTTTTCAATGACGGGATTACGGCGATCGTCGGACCCAACGGATGTGGTAAGTCCAACATTTCCGATGCGATCCGGTGGGTCCTGGGTGAGCAGAGACCAACGGCGATCCGCGGAGCGAAGATGGAAGAGGCCATTTTCCAGGGCACCGTGGATCGGCGTCCCGTGAATCGGGGCTCGGTGTCTATCGAGGTCACGAACGAAGATGGGGCGCTACCGGTTCCCTTCAGCGAGGTGGAAATTGCCAGAACGATCTATCGAGACGGTGGAAGCGACTACTCGCTGAACAGGTCCGCATGTCGTCTTCGCGACGTGCAAGAATTGTGTCGAGACACGGGGCTAGGCGCCAACGCCTACGCGATTATCGAGAATCGAATGATCGATGCGATCCTTTCCGATCGGGCTGAGGAACGTCGGGGGCTTTTCGAGGAAGCCGCTGGAATCGGCAAGTACAAGGACCGAAGGAAGGAGGCAACGCGCGGACTCGAACGTGCCGAGGTAGACGTCCAGCGGCTGGAGGACCTGATCTCCGAAGTTCAAAGCAAGGTCCGATCGCTGGCGCGTCAGAAGGGGAAGGCCGAGCGGTATGTGGAGCTACGAAAACGGCGGCTCGATCTCGAAATGGCCCTCGCTAGCGGCCAGCTGGAGGAACTAGGGGCTCGTCTCAAGGAGATCAGGGGCGTTCTGAGCGGTGACCTGGAGCGTGATGAGGGTCTCAAAGCCCAGATCACCGCCGCCGAGAGCCGCCTGGAAGCGATGAGGGTCGAGCAGCTCTCGCACGAACGTGCACGGATGGCCGCGTCGAAGAGCGTGGACGGGTTGAAGAGCGAGATCGTACAGTGGGAGCGCGAGCTAGCGGTCGCCGAAGAAGGTGCAGGACACGCGGTGCGAAGGATCGAACAGATCGGACATGAGCGTTCTGACGCGAAGCGGGCCCTCGAGGAGGCAGAGAGTCGGGACGGCGAAATGGCTGGGCTGCGAGAGACCCTTGGTTCCGAACTCACACAGCTGAGCGCGGAGATCGACAACCACGCGAAGAAGACGGCTGAGGCCCGCGAAGCACTCTCACAGGCACGTGACCTGCTAAGCGACGTCGAGGGACAGGAACGAGATGTTGCTCGCCACATCGCCCAGTTACAGGGGGATGCGGACGCTGGTGAGGCGCGACAGCAGGAGCTGGACGAACGCATTGGACACCTCGGCGACGAGCTCCAGGAGGCAAAGGAAGCGCTCTCTGAGGCGGCGGCCCAAGGGGATCTGTTCACCGATCGACTCGATGGACTGGTGAAGGCGCTTGAATCCGCACGGAGCCATCTCGACGAGAAACGGGGCGAGATGACCAGCGTGCGCGAGGTGATGGACCTGGCGCGTGACGAGGAAATGCAGGCTCAGGACCACTTCGGCGAGCTTTCCGCTCGGCGCTCGGCGTTGGCACGGATGGAGAAGGACCGAGAGGGCGTCGACCCGGCGGTTCAGGCGCTCCTAGCGGATCCCCCTGAAGGGGTACTGGGGATATTGGCCGATTTCCTGTCCGCCGACACCGAATATTCTCCAACCGTCGAAGCGGTTCTCGGTGTGCGCTTGCGGGCGGTCGTGGTCCGGAACACGAAGGTGGCCTCTGATCTGGCCCGCTGGTTCCGGGAGGATTGGGAGGGAGGGGGAGGGCTCGTTGTCCTCGCGCTGGACCGAGTCCCGTCAGCTCCAAATACGGGTGGCCTACTCGAAAAAGTGACAACAGAGGGGGCTGGCGCTCCCTGGGTGCGCGCGCTCCTCAGCGGGTTCGAGCTGGACGGCGCGGCCGATCCGTCAGATCTGGGGAAGGCCTCAATCGGCAATGCTCTCGTGTCGATTGATGGGACGTGGGTCCACCTGGATGGCGCATTCCACCTAGGTAATCCTCAGGGATCTAGCGGAATTCTCGAGCGAAGGGAGGATCTGGCGGGATTGGAATCTGAGGTTGACCGTGCCAAGGCCGATATGGAGCTGGCGGCGGGAGCCCGGGAGAGTGCCGCGGGGCAAATGGTGGAGGCCGATAGGTCACTAGAGCAGGCCCGAGACCGCCTACAGCACGCAGAGGATGCCTACCGCGAAGCTCGCTCGGATCAGGCGGAGCGGTCCGATCGTCTTCTCCGAATGGAGAGGCTCGTCCGCGAGCTCGACGGTCGGCGATCGGCTGCGAAGAGTGCACTTGCCAGGACGCTGGAGGGTGCCGGGGAGGCTCGGGCCGAGCGTGAGACGATTCTTCTCGAGGAAAGCAGCCTTCGAGATCGGAGGGGCGAAGCGAGAACCACTCTCGACAGCGTGCAGGATCGTTGGGAGGAGACCCGCTCCACCGAAACTCGGTTGACGATCGACCGGACTAGGTTGGAAGGGGATATTGGCCGAATCGATGAACGACAAGCGGACCTTGAGCGGCTACGGACCTCCCTCATCGATCGGATCGAAGGGTTGGAAGCCGAGGAGGACCGGCTCACTGTGGAGATGGAGCGGGCTGAGTCCCTGCTCGCCGAGGGTAAGACGGAAACAGAAAGTCTCTTCGGGCAATTGGAAACGGCCGAAGTAGAGCTCCGACAGACGGACCGGGGTCTCGAGGACATGCACGAGACCTTCGTGGAAGCGGAGCGAAGCGTGCGCGAGGCGAGGACAACAGAACGTGCTGCCTCAGAAGAGAGGCATGCGCTGGAGCTGGAGGAACAGGAAGTCCGTGGACGGATCGGCCGAATTCAGGATCGCCTGGAGGGGGAATGGGGCCGCTCCCTCGAGCGATTGGTGGAGGAAGCAGACGAGGTTGCCGCGACCGAGCTAGAGTTGAGAACCGACCTACAAGAGACCGTCTCTTCATTGGACCGCATCGGTCCCGTGAACATGCTGGCTGTCGAGGAGCATGAGGAGGAGAGTTCGCGTCTTTCCTTCCTCTCTGAGCAACGTGACGATCTCGTGCAGGCCAGAGACGACCTTCGGGCCGCCATCCGCGAGATCAATGAAACCGCGACCGAGCTCTTCACAGAGACGTTCGAGGCGATTCGTCAGAATTTCCGGGATAGCTTCGTTCGACTGTTCGAGGGGGGAGAATGCGATTTGTGGCTGCAGGATCCCGACGACCCCCTCGAGTCGGACATCGAGATTCACGCGGCGCCTCGAGGAAAGAGGACACAACGGATCGATCTACTTTCCGGGGGTGAGCGCGCGTTGACCGCTCTTTCTCTTCTCTTCGGGATCTACTTGGTCAAGCCCTCTCCGTTCTGTGTCTTGGATGAAGTCGACGCGCCCCTCGACGAATCGAACATCGGCCGGTTTATCCGCTTGCTACATGACTTCAAGGCGAGGAGCCAGTTCGTGGTTATCACGCACAATCCACGCACCATCGAGGCGGCCGAATGGATCTACGGGGTGACGATGGAGGAGCCGGGGGTTAGCTCCATTGTTGGCGTACGTCTTGATGAGGCGATGGAAACCGTGGCTCTCTAGAGCGGACCGCCATGCGGGTCACGATCGTTGGTTCTGGTACCTTACTGCCTGACGACGACCACCGGTCTCCGGGACATCTGGTGGAGGCGGAGGCGACTAGCGTCCTGCTCGACTGTGGGTCCGGAGTTCTTCACGGGCTCGCCCGGGACGGGAGGGACTGGCGGAAGATCTCGCACGTCGCCATTACCCACTTCCACACAGATCACATTGGGGATCTCCCCGCGCTCCTGTGGGCTTGGACTTACGGAGTGCCGACAGCAGACCAGTTTCCTCGCACCGTCATCGGTCCAGCTGGGATCGGACGGATCTTGCAGGCCCTTGCCGATGCCCACGGCGATTTCATCTTGGCGCCTGGTCTGCCGCTCGAAGTCATCGAGCTCGGTCCCGAGGACATCTGGGAGGATCGGTCGCGTGGGCTCTTGATTCGAACACACGAAACGATGCATACCAGGGAGGCGGTCTCGTATCGGGTCGAGATTGAAGGTCGAGCCGTGGGCTATACCGGAGACGCGGGCTCGCAGGCATCCCTGGGAGCGTTCCTCCATGGAGTCGAACTTCTTATCTCCGAGTGCTCCGTACCGGATCAAGAAGCGGTCGAACACCACCTTTCACCCAGTGGTGTGGCTCAGCTGGCATCAGAGGCCAAGCCGCAGATTCTAGCGCTCACGCACCTCTACCCTACTGTAGATCGAGACGCGCTCGCTGAACTCGTCCGTTCGTCGGGATTCCTGGGAACCGTCCACGTAGCGGACGATGGGCTCTCGATCGAGCTGTGACAGGTGGCCCATCCTGAGATTCCGGCGGTCCGAACGTTCTTGTACCCTGATCTCATGGGAGCTGGGCACGATAGAGGGCGGCGGGGCGAACGAGTTGCGGAACGGTACCTGTGGGAGCGCGGGTGGACGGTCCTCGATCGGAATTGGCGCTGCGGACACGGGGAGGTCGACCTCGTGGTTAGGCGCGGAAGTGTGGTCGCGTTTGTCGAGGTCAAGACCCGTTCTCAGCGAGGATGCGGAGATCCGCTCGAGTCCATCACGGCGAGAAAGAGGAAAGCGGTTGAGCAGGCGGCCTCACACTGGCTGCACACTCGCTGTAGAGGAGTCACCGGCGTCGACACGCTCAGATTCGACGCCATTGCGGTGCAGGTTGCGCCCGGCCGTCAACCTACGGTTACCCACCTTACGGATGCTTGGCGCATTGGCGTAGTCTGACGTTGATTCTGGTTGACTTGGCACCCTCCGGTTGGGTAGCTTCTCGCCGTGCCCCAGGCTCACAGATCGAAAGCTCGCGAAACCCGTCAGGACCTCGCCGGTAGCAGCGGTAAGCGTGGTGATCGATGCTGTGGTCAGCCTGGGGCACTCTCGTTATCACCGGGCTTCTCCTGACGCTTCCACCCTTCGACCTCTCTCGTGTCACACACTGCTCTGGCCCGTAAGTACCGACCCCGGCGGTTCGCCGAGGTTGCTGTGCAGGATCACGCTTCGGAGACTCTCCGTCGAGCTGTCCAGACCGACAGGGTTGGGCACGCGTACCTCTTTTGCGGGCCGCGCGGGGTGGGCAAGACCACCCTCGCGAGGGTGCTCGCGATGGCGCTCAACTGCGACAGTCGTTCGGACGATGGTGAGCCCTGTGGGGTTTGTGACAGTTGCCGGCGAATCTGGAGCGGAACCACGGCTCTCGATGTCATCGAAATCGACGCAGCCTCGAACCGAGGTGTAGACGATGCGAGGGATCTTCGCGAACGGGCCATGTACGCCCCGTCACAGGAAGGGCGCACGAAGGTATACATCGTCGACGAAGCGCACATGCTCACACGGGAGGCGTGGAATGCCCTGCTGAAGATCCTGGAGGAGCCCCCCCCTGGCGTCGTTTTCATTTTTGCGACGACGGAGCCACAGAAGATCGAGCAGACGGCCGCCCCGATCCTGTCTCGTTGTCAGCGTTTTGACTTCCGACGCTTGGGTCTTCTGGATATCGTGAGCCGGCTGAGAGAGGTTGTCGAGAGCGAGTCTGTCGACGCTCCCGAGGAGGCTCTGCGCTTGATTGCCCGGAAAGCCGATGGGGGGATGCGAGACGGCCTGTCCATCCTCGACCAAGTGCTCGCGCTATCCGGCGGGGGGCTGACCTCTGAAACCGTAGAGGAGGTGCTGGGCGTTATCGCCGAGGAGCGTTACTTGCAACTCTTCGACGTCCTCATCAGCCGTGACCGCCGCGGACTATTCGATCTCGTGCAAAGTCTTATAGAACAAGGATATGACCTCGTTGAGTTCTATCATGGCCTGATGGAGGGTCTTCGCGCGCTCCTCCGACTGAGGGTCGGCGGGGGTGCTCCCGACCTGCCCGAGCATTCGCGAGGCGAATGGGAGAAACGCTCACTAGAATTTGCCCCAGCCGATCTGGTCCGGATGCTTGGAATGGCGGCCGAAATCGAGACGGAGGGGAGCCTTCGCCGGACGTCACAACCCCGGGTACTCATCGAGCTCCTACTTCTTCGGTTCACTTACCTCGATCAGACCGTCGAGCTCGAGGCACTCGTTGATGCGCTGGCAGGGGATGGGTCGGCATCAGGGGGTCAGCCCAATGAGGCGAAAGGTGTTGTTGGCTTTCCCTCCAGTGGAGCGGATGCTCGCGAGGGTGACTCTGGGGACCCCGCCGCACCTGTCGACGTTCTCTCAATGTGGCAGCGCCTTCTCAGTGACGGCCGGGGCGTACCGCGCGGAATGCTGACCTTACTACGCGGAGCCGACTCGCGCGTCGATCCTGAGGGGACGTTGGAGCTCCGGATGATTCCAGGTCCGATCCTCGAGCGACTCCGCGGAGGCGAACAAGTCACCCTGGAGGAGGCGCTGGCCCAGACTGCCTCGCGCGAGATCCCCATCCGCCTCTTAGAGATTGAAGACGCGGACCACCCAACCGACGCTAGGATCTCTGCCAAACAGGTTCGAGATGGGCGACTTCGGGACCTTCTAGAAAGGGAACCCGCCCTAAGGCCCGCGGTAGAAGAACTGGATCTCGAACTCCTAGAGTGATCGGGGGTTAGCTTCGCTTCGACAGACGAATCTCTGGCCACGATGCCTTGGGCCCGGACCGCAGTTACTGCCCGGGCCCTCATCACAAGGACATGCGCACGATGAACATCCAGAATCTCCTTCAGATGGGCCAGCAAATGCAGTCGCAGATGTCTCAGATTCAGGAGACTCTCGGGAGCAAGGAAGTGTCGGCTTCGTCGGGTGGGGGGATGGTGACCGTCGTTGCTGACGGGAAGGGTCAGGTTAAGAGAGTCGCGATCGACCCCACGGTGGTGGATCCAAGCGATGTAGAGATGCTAGAAGATCTGGTTCTAGCTGCGATCTCCGAGGCCCAAACACAAGCGCGAGGCGTTTACGAGGCTGAGATGAAGAAAGTCGCGGGCGGGCTCCCGCTCCCGAGCAAGCTACCTGGCCTTCTTTGACTGAGGGAAGATGTCGGTCATCGACGAGGTGACTAGGGAGTTCGGTCGACTCCCAGGGGTTGGACCGAGGACTGCGACCCGCCTCGTCTACCATTTGTTGAGGGGCCCCCCGGAAACGGCCAAACAATTAGCACAGGCGGTTGTTTCGCTCGTCGACCGGGTCCGGGCGTGCGGGGTTTGTGGTAACTTCTCTGAGTCGGAGGCGTGCGCGATCTGCAACGACGGCCGGCGGGATCAGTCGCTGGTTTGCGTCGTTGAGAGCGCGTTCGACATACGATCGATCGATCGAACCGGACATTTTTCCGGAATCTTCCACGTTCTTGGAGGGTCGCTCTCCCCTCTCGACGGGATCGGCCCGGAACAGCTTCGTGTGAACTCGCTTCTCACTCGGATCCGCGCGGCGAATGGGGGAATCCGTGAGGTGATCCTGGCCACAAATCCCTCCGTTGAGGGGGAGGCCACCGCTGTCTACCTTGAAGAGGCGATCCGGCCGCTCGGACCTCGAGTCACACGGCTGGCGAGGGGGCTCCCGGTAGGGAGCGACCTCGAGTACGTCGACGGTTCGACGCTGGCGGAAGCCCTGTCCGGAAGGCGAGAGATGTGATGGAGGACGACACTAGAAGGCTGTTGCGGGTCATCGGGATCACCACGCTGGCAGTCGTGGTTGTGGGCACCGTGGCGGCCCTGGTGGTTCGAGATCAGATAAGTCGGCAACGCCGAAACCTGTTCAACCCGCTGGCGATACGGCGCATCGCGGCCCTTCAACACGTGGCGCGCCAGCACACGAGTGTCGATCACATCAATCTTCTTAGGGATTATCTTGCCTGGGAACCTCGGAAGCTCTTGAGAGACCGTGCGATGGCGATCGTGACTCGGATGGAGAAGGAGGCCCTCGAACGAGCCGAACCCGTCGAGGAGCCGGTGGCGTGAGTCTTGGCGACCACCTCGAGAAAATGCGTGACGGGAGTGGGGCCAAAGTGGTCCTTCTCGTGGATGGTTCAGGGTCGGTCGTCGCTTCGGCCGGAAAGAGGGCGCGTCTCGATCCGATAACGTTCGGATCACTCTCCAGCCCGCACCTCGCCGCGACCGCGAGTCTTGCTTCGCTAGTGGGAGGCGTAGAGTTTAGGGCCTTCGTTCAGCAAGGGAGCGAGACGTCGATCTCCATGTCCAACGTGGCAAGAGATTGGGTTGTTGCGTCCATTCACACCGGGGTACATCCCTCAAGGCATATTACAATACACAGCCAGACGCGCTTGACGGAGCTTGAAGAGCTCATCGACTCTGGCATTGCCCGCCCGACGGTCGACCGCTCCCTAGACCCAGATTGGAAGGATGCAGCGGAAGCTGAGATTGATCGTATCTTCGGAGACGGAGCGTAACGACCGATGTCGATGATGAGCTACGCGTCTCGGGAGATCAACTGCAAACTGGTCTACTACGGGACAGGGCTAGGGGGGAAGACGACGAATCTCGAATTCGTATACTCTCGAGTGAACCCGGACACGAGAGGGAAGATGATCTTGTTGGCGACCGAGAGTGATCGCACCCTCTTCTTCGACTTTCTCCCGATAGATCTAGGGGCGATTCGCGGTTTCAAGACTCGCTTCCATCTGTACACGGTCCCCGGACAAGTGTACTACAATGCCAGCCGCAAGCTCATTCTGAAGGGGGTCGACGGGATCATTTTCGTAGGCGATTCTCAGGAGCATCGTGAGGAAGCGAATCTCGAGGCGATGCACAACCTTTACGAGAATCTGGAGTCGTACGGGTATGACCTGTCTGCGATTCCGTTCGTAGTTCAGTACAATAAGCGGGATCTTGACGATGCGCTCTCAGTGGAAGCGTTGCGGGCACAGCTAAACCCCGGTGGAGTGCCCGACTTCGAAGCGGTGGCCACAGATGGGCAGGGCGTCTTCGAGACTCTCAAGTCGGTGAGCAAGCTGGTGGTGAAGACCTTGAGCTGAGCTGCTCCCAATGGCGCTGAGCCGGCTCGACCTCCCGAACGTCATCACGTCGGCACGCATTCTGGCGTGCCCCGTCCTCTTCATTCTGATTCTCTCTCCAAACGCCTTCCATCTGGCACTTGCGTTTCTGGTTTTTCTTGCCGCTGCTCTCAGCGATCTGTGGGATGGATACCTGGCCAGAAAACACGGATGGATTACTGACGCAGGCAAGCTTCTCGACCCGCTAGCGGACAAGCTCCTTCTATTCGCTACGTTCGTTCCCTTCTTCATAGTGTCTCATCGCGGGGAGTCGTTGAGTGAAATCCCATGGTGGGGTTCGCTGCCGCTTTGGGTTGCGGGCGTCATTTTTGGCAGAGAGCTCCTGGTGACCCTGTTCCGTGCCTGGGCGGCGCGGAAGGGGTCCGTGGTGCCTGCCGGTCCTTCGGGTAAAATCAAAGCGTTCAGCCAGAACACCTTCTCAGGAGCGTTGATTCTTTGGTACGTGTTCGCACGTTTGTCCGAGACGGGCGGTTGGGAGGACTCGTTTCTTTGGGGTCTCTGGAGCTGGTTTCATTCTGCGGTGGTCGGGCTTTCTTTGGCCGTTGCTCTCGTATTGACGGTCTATTCGATGGGAGTGTATTGGCTGGACTACCGCCAGCTGCTTCGAGGCGCCCGTTTGACGAGTAGATGACGCAGCCGTCGATTCCCGAGCCGATCTCGGTTCCGCCTGAACGCGATCCGCAGTCAGATCCGATGGTTTCCGAAGGTGAGCTTGCCCAAGAAGTCGGCAGGGCGCTGCTTAGAAGAGGGTGGACCGTGGGCATTGCAGAGAGCTGTACAGGTGGACTAGCGTCGAAGCTTCTCACCGATGTTCCCGGGAGCTCGCGCTACATGAAGGGCGGAGTTGTTGCCTACGGGAACTCGGCCAAAATCGAGCTGCTGGGTGTCGAAAGGGCCTCCCTCGGGGCGTACGGGGCGGTGTCAGAAGAGGTAGCCGCGGAGATGGCGGCGGGCGCTGTGCAGGCCTTCGGTGCTGACGTCGGTCTTGCCATCACCGGTATCGCAGGTCCTTCGGGAGATTCCGAGGACAAACCAGTGGGGACGGTATGGTTTGCACTTGCAACGCCGTCGGAGACGGTCCGGAAGATGGTCCGTTTTTCGGGCGACCGAGCGGCGGTAAGGGAATCTGCGGCTGGCTTTGCACTGCAGCTCATTCTCGGGGTGGCCGCACACGGAGAGTAGGACTCAGGCCGCGCACGAGAACACGGACGCACTGCCAAGGGTAATGACCGACCCGAATATGTGACGAAAGCCCGCCGGGATGACGCGCGCTGGCTTCAAGGAACCGTGCAGACCACCGAAGATCTTCGATGATTGACCATGGCACCAACGAATGAGTGAGTCCAGCATGCAAGACGAAGAACGGCTTGAGAGAACCGATGGGTCCCTCGACGGCGACGGCCCTGGTGAGGACCAGCTGAGCGACAGCGCGGAGTCGGAGGCACGAGAGGCTCACGGCACAGATGAACCCGAGCCGCAGCCGCAGGTCGAAGAGTTGCGTGAAGAGCTCGAGCTGCTGAATGATCGTCATCTCCGATTGGCCGCAGAATTCGACAACTATCGCCGACGGTCCCGAGCGCAGCTCGTAGAGGCTGGCGTGCGAGCGCAGGCGAGCTTGGTGGGCGACTTGCTCGACGCACTCGATGATTTCGGCAGGGTCACTTCGGTTGACCCGGAGATCGCGACGGTCGAATCCGTCCTGGAAGGAATCACGCTCGTCGAGCGCAAGTTGCTCCAGCCGCTCCACGACGCCGGGTTGGAGGAGCTAAATCCTGCTGGGGCGGCTTTCAACCCCACCGAGATGGAGGCGATGGCCCGAGCGCCCGCCGAGTCCGAGGACGAAGACGAAACTGTGGACCAGGTCTTCCAGAAAGGATTTCGATTCGGGGGCCATTTGGTCCGTCCCGCCAGAGTGAGCGTACGAAAATTCAAATGAAATCTGTGACCCATACCCGAGTCGCTCGATGAGCCCGACCTCCAGGGACTTCTACGAGATCCTGGGAGTGTCGGAGAAGGCAGACCAGGACGAGATCAAGAAGGCCTATAGGAACCTGGCGAAGAAGTACCATCCTGACGCGAACTCGGGCGAGGCGGGGGCGGCTGAACGCTTCAAGGATGTCAGCGAGGCCTACGGCGTCCTCTCCAACGGGGAGAAGAGGAAGAAGTACGATCAAATGCGAAGGTTCGGAGCCTTCGACTTCGGCGGTGGGAGAGGTGGAGGCGGATTCTCTTCCCCAGGCCAAGGTGACGGTAGGTTCTCATTTGAAGATCTGGGTGGGCTGGGTGACATCTTTGGATCCATCTTCGATCGGGGACGCCGGGGAGGGGGGCGGGATGGCTCCCACGGGCCGGCTCGTGGTGAGGACGTCGAGTACCTCGTGGAGATTTCTTTCCGGACGGCAGCTCGCGGAGGGAAGATCTCGATCAGCGTCCCGATCACTGAGGAGTGTGCGACCTGTTCGGGCTCTGGGGCGAGGCCAGGTACTGGGCTTCGAAGCTGCGCCGAGTGCGCCGGCAGCGGGACCGTATCCTTTGGCCAAGGCGGCTTTGCGGTGAACCGGCCATGTCCTGCCTGCGTGGGGCGGGGCCAAATGCCTGAGTCACCGTGTCCTTCTTGCGGAGGGAGCGGCACAGTTCGACAAGAGCGAAAGCTGAGTGTCTCGGTCCCCGAGGGTTCGGAGACTGGATCCAAGCTCAGATTGGCGGGACAAGGCGAACGCGGGAGGTCCGGAGGGGAGCCCGGTGATTTGATGCTCACGTTCCAGGTCAAACCCCATCGATTCTTTCGGCAAGAAGGATCTGATATTCATGTCTCCGTGCCCATCAACGTCGCCCAGGCGGTCCTGGGGTCGAAGATCCGGGTCAAGACGGTCGATGGAAAGCACGTAGTCTTGAGAATACCCGCTGGCACTCAAAGCGGAACAAAGTTTCGGATTCGGGGGCAGGGCGTGGCAAAGAAAGGGAAGAAGGGCGATCAATTCGTCGAGGTCAAAATCGAGGTTCCCGCCGCCGTCTCAGACGAAGGAAGGGACCGGATGCGGGAGTTCGCTACGGCCTCGGACCTGCGATACTAGCTGTGGCCGCTCGCTTGTTCGGCCCGTGCAATTCTACCTCCACCGAGGAGTTTCTCACCCTCGAAGATGGCCGCGGACTGACCCGGACTGACCGCCCTCTGGGGTTCATCGAAGTGCAGCTCTAACTCGGATCCGATCCGAGCGACGCTTGCCGTGGCGCCGGTGGCTCGATGTCGGATCTGGACCTTGACTCGAGCTCCGACCTTTGGGGAGACGGGCACGAGCCAGTTCACCCCCTCCACGGTGAGTCGGATCGAGAAGAGCTCCTCTTTTGGTCCCACTACGACTTCGCGTTCCGAGGGCCGGATTCCGACGACGAAGAAGCGCTCCGCGAAGCCTCCTCCCAGTCCCTTCCTCTGGCCAACGGTGAACCCTGCGTATCCCTCGTGTTCTCCCACCACCTCTCCGCTGGTGGTCACGATTCTTCCAGCCTGCAGCGCCGGGTGAGTCGTAGGGAGCTTCTGTTCAAGAAAGTCTCGATAGTTGCCCATGGGAACAAAGCAGATTTCCTGTGACTCCGGCTTTTCCGCCGTTGCTAGGCGCAGTGTCCTGGCCTGTTGCCGGACCTCTTCCTTCCGTAGGCGCCCGAGGGGGAAGTGAAGCAGTGGAAGGAGCTTTGGAGGGAGGCCCCACAGGAAGTACGCCTGGTCCTTTTCGCGATCTATACCACGAAAGATCGCCGGAGGTTGTCCCGGGTCACGCCTGATCCTCACGTAGTGACCCGTTGCTATCCCATCACAACCCAATGCTCGCCCTCGTCTCAGGAGATCACGGAATTTGGTGTTCGCGTTGCATCGAACGCAGGGATTGGGAGTTCGGCCCCGCGCATATTCGGAAACGAAATCGTCCACAACGTCTCTCGTGAACTCCTCCTCAACATCGAACACGTAGTGGGGGATACCGAGGTAATCGGCAACGGCCCGGGCATCCATGATCCCGTCCAGCCCGCAGCAGGTCCGTGAGGGACCGGGCGAGTCCTTGTAGCAAAAGGTCTTCATGGTGGCTCCTACCACCTCGTGTCCTCTTGCGACCAATAGCGCGGCAGTAACGGACGAGTCCACGCCCCCTGACATGGCGACAAGGATCCGCTTCGCACCGCCAGTGGGTACTACCAAGAGCATCTCTCCCCGGCAACGTTGGACCTGATAGATGCGCGCAAAGCTGCGACCCACTGCCTGGTCATCCGTTCCACATTCGTTCTACGATGGGGGGGATGCGGTTTGCCGCCTCTTCCACCTCGCCTTCGGTCGTCGACCAGCCGAGCGAGAGTCTGAGCGGCGCAAACGCTTCCGAGTCACTTCCATATAGGGCGGCCAAGACGGGGCTCCTGGTGGCGGCACCACTTCGACAGGCAGAGCCTGCTGATGCCCCGATTCCAGCGAGATCCAGTGCGCTCGGTAGGACATCCTGCGGGAGGCCCGGGACACCGATGTTCAGGATGTGCGGTGCGCGAGGCCCCTCGGCACAGTGGACTCGCAGTCCAGGAAGACGATCGGTGAGGACGACCTCGAGACGCTCCCGAAGTGCCGTCAGGCGTGGGGCTTCCTCCTTGAGCGTGTCGACGGAGAGCGCGAGTGCATGTGCAAATCCAACCGCGCCCGCAACATCCTCAGTTCCAGGGCGGATGTCTCGTTCCTGACCTCCGCCGAAGAGGCGCGCATGGATCTCGATCCCGTCGCCGATCACAAGGACTCCGGTGCTGCGGGGACCCCCTAACTTATGACCGGATAGACTGAGGAGGCCCACCGCCGTTTCATCTAGATCCAACGAAATCTTTCCGGCTGCCTGAACGGCGTCGACGTGGAGCGGCACCCCCGCCGTCCTACAGAGTTCAGCGACTTGTGGGATCGGAAGAGCCAGTCCCGTTTCGTGATTCACCCACTGTGCAGAGACAAGCTGGGCCCCACTCGAGCGAAGTTCCTTTTCGTCGGGGAGCGACACCGGCCCCGTGGGCGAGACTGAGATCACTCTGACCGTGGAACCCGTGCGTTCCGCGGCCTCCATCGACTCCCGAACGGCTGAATGTTCGATGGCCGAGCGAAAAAGGACCGGATTCTGATCGCCCTGGGACCGGGCCCAATCCACGCGCCCCAGAATTGCCAGGTTGATCGCTTCTGTGCCTCCGCGGACGAACCGCACAGCCTCCGGGCGGGTGTGGAGGGCGGCGGCAGTCTGCTCCCGCGCGTCCTCGAGCCGGGCTCTCGCCGCCCGTCCCCACCGGTGAACGGAGGACGCATTTCCCACAAAGCTACCCGTCAACGAGGCCATCGCTTCGGTCACCTCAGGCCGCATCGGAGTCGTCGCAGCATGGTCCATGTAGATCGAATCCATGTGTCTTCCTGGGGGCGGTCGAGTTAGGCGTTTTCGCCGCGGTGCAGATACACGTAAGTTAGCCACTCAGCGGATTCGTCGCGGTGTCCTCCTCACCGACCAAGGTGCCCATGAAGCCTGCGCTCAGCCCACCCTTCCCGCAGGGTTGCCCACGAAGCTTTCGCGTCACAGTCCACGGAACCGTGTTCGCAGATCGAGATCGCCATTTGGAGAGAATTCGCGAGGGGGACGATCTAACGTTGATGCCCGATCCCACGGCGGACGAGACCCCAGAAGTATGGGTGCATCTTAGGTCAGACGACCCCGTCGGGCACCTTCCGCCTGAAATCGGAAGGTGGCTGGCCCCATGGATGTTGAACGGTGGTTCGGCGCAAGCAACAGCGATCCGAGTGCGTGGCAGTGACACCCCGAGCTGGCGAAGGTTGC
The DNA here is from genome assembly GCA_965215925.1 of Longimicrobiales bacterium. Lineage (GTDB taxonomy): Bacteria > Gemmatimonadota > Gemmatimonadetes > Longimicrobiales > Gaopeijiaceae > JAAXGI01. The sequence continues at coordinate 559,369 of CBDCEQ010000003.1, forward strand.
TTCTCGAGGTCTGCTGTCCGTGACTTGGCCGAACCCGGCCGTCTTCACACCGGTTGCCTCAAAAAGTCGAGACGCCCAGACCGGCAAGCGTGTCGACCTGGAGCGATTCCCGGGTCCAGAACGGTTCCGCGTATCCGGTCCGAATCCTCGATCCCCAGTACGCAGCGTGCATCCGAACCTGGACCGTGAGAGGACGTTCCCCACCCGGGTATAGTTCGCCGCTGCCGCTAGCTCCCTTGAATTGGCTCGAATAGCACGCAATTGCCTCGATCTTGCGATCGATTTGATCCGTGATATCGATGATGAAGGAGGGATGGGGTGCGTCTTCCCGGTATGCCGTGGCGTGCACGACCTTGGTCGGGCGGAATGCCTCACCTGAGGCATCAATGTTCTTGAGGCCGGCGAGGTACGACGAGTCTCGGACCAATTGGGCCGCTACATGATGGTCAGGATGACGGCCCTCTAACCAATGCGTCACAACGACCCTAGGGCGCAGCTCTCTGATCAGCCCCGCCAGATGAAGCCGACTCTCGTTCGATGTATCCAAGGCAGCGTCCGGAAAACCGGCATTCCGCCGAAGGGAGACCCCGAGGATGTCGGCGGCCTCGCTGGCCTCTCCGTCTCGGATCTCGGCGCTTCCCTTTGTGCCCCTTTCTCCTCCTGTCAGGTCCAGGATACCTATTCTTTCTCCTCTGTCCACGCTTCGGATGAGAGCTCCTCCTACCAGGAGCTCCGCGTCGTCCGGGTGAGCGAAGATGGCGAGCACGTCAAGAGACTGGGTCATAGATAGCTCACTCGTATCTCAGGGCATCGACCGGGTCCATCCTTGCGGCGCGCGCCGCTGGGACAAGTCCAAACAGCATCCCAGTCACGACCGCCATGGTCAAGGCGACGGCCACGGCCCAAACCGGAACTGCCGCAGGAATCGGGGTCGCTGCTGCTGTCATCCAGGCAGCACCCCCGCCGAGAGCCAGTCCGATCGCACCTCCGAACGAGGTCAAGACAGCGGCCTCCACCAAGAATTGCCAAAGGATCCCGAGCCGAGTGGCCCCCAGAGCCTTGCGAACGCCAATCTCACGTGTTCTCTCGGTCACCGAAATGAGCATGATTCCGATTACACCCACGCCACCGACGAGGAGCGCAACGGAGGACAGCGCGAGCATCACCACGAAGAAAACGGCCGTGAACCGATCGAAAAACTCGAGTAGCTGCGTCGATCGGAGTAACGAAAAGCTGTTTTCTTCACCCGGTGCGAGTCCTCGCAAGCTCCTCAAAAGGCCGATGACCTGGTCTTCCGCTACCTCCAGGGGGACATCGGGCTCCGGGACCACGATCATCTGCGCCCATTCATCGGAGATGCCCATTCGCCTGATTGCCGTCGTAAAGGGAAGTACGGCGACGTGGGTGGTCTGGGCCTCGAACAGGTTTTCCCCTGGGCGGGCGACGCCCACGACTGTGAGGGGGACATCCCCTGCCCCGCTCCCGCTGGCGCGAACCCGCTTCCCAACGGCGGCGACGTCGTCCCCGAACAGATCGATGGCGAGCCGTTCTGTAAGGACGACCACGCTCCGTCCCTCTTCGACCTCAACAGAGACGAAGTTCCGTCCCTCTATAAACTCCACAAGTCGATACTCGGGCCACTCGGCTGACTCAGCCGCCCCGATAACGCCGGTGATGCGAGTCCCTTCGTATTCGATGGTCATCCCACCCGAATCACCCGGATCCTGGAGCCCAATACTGATGACGGCATTCTGAACCGCAGGGAGTGCGGCGGCTCGGCTAACTTCGTTTAGGGTTACGGGGGGCCGGTCCCACCACTCGGGACGTCCACTCCCATCCGGAATCAGTTGAATATCTGAAAGATCAAACCTTGTGACGAAGAAATTCCGCGGACCGGCGGCCTCGATCCCCTCCTGTACTGTGCTCCGAATTCCGGTAATCAGGGCCGCCATGATCACCACCACGGAGACTCCGATCGCGACTCCCAGGATCGTGAGTCCCGCGCGAAACGCGTTGGCGACAATGGAATCGATTGCGATTCGAAGCCCTTCTACAAGTCCGGTGATTGTGCGGAACGGCCGACGCGTGGGGCGCTGCTCGCTGCTACTCATGCCTCAGCGCCTCGACCGGGTCCATCTTGGAGGCCCGTAGCGCCGGGTAGACACCAGCAACTACGCCGACGGAGACCCCGAGGAGCACTCCGAGAACAATCCACTGAGTGGCGATCGCGGTTGGGAGAGGTGTGGTCGCTCGAACAATTCCGGTGAGGATTACTCCAATCCCCGCTCCCAAAACGGCTCCGGTTCCCGAGAGGGTAGCGGCTTCGACGAGGAATTGCGTGACGATATCCCCGCGACGTGCTCCGAGCGCCAGGCGAACGCCTACCTCTCTCGTTCGCTGGATCACGGAAACGAGCATGATGTTCATGATGACAATGCCACCGACCACGAGCGAGATCCCCACCAACCCTGGCAAGGCCAGGAAGAGGACGTTCGAGATTCGCTCCCAGAATGCCAACGAGTCCTCGGCGGTCTCGAGTTGGAAGTTGTTAGGCTCCGCTGGCCGAAGACGCCGGTGGACCCGAAGAGCCGCTTCCGCATCCGCGAGCGCGATGTCCAACTGGCCGGGATCGCGGGTTTGGATCACGATGCCGCTGACTGTCCCTGGACGGCTGACGAACCTTGAGGCTGCCGATCGTGCCGGCACGATGATGACGTTATCGAGAGAGCGGCCGAGCAGACTGCCTTTCTCCTCAAGGACACCCACCACCCGGAACGGAAAGCCTCGGATTCGAATCCGCTCCTCAAGCGGGCTTTCGTCGGGAAGATAGTGCTTCGGCCACACTGGTCCCGAGAACTGCCACGGGAAGGCCTCTGTCGGCTTCCTGTGACGAGAACGGCCGCCCTTCTTCAACTACGAAGTCACGAATCTCTATTATTTCGGGAGAGACCAAGCTCACCCGCACACGCTCTAGCCCTAGGCCGCCGGGCCGTCGAACTTCGGCCGATGTACCAGACTCCACACCGACGAGCGCTGGGACCGACAGACCCGCGCGGATCGCTTCGGCATCTTCGAAGGTGAGCCGGGGTCTCCGCCGATATTCGCGTCGTTGTGTGGGATTGGTATCGATCTGAATCTGGGGCACACGACGCACCTGCACCGTGTTGATCCCGAAAATCTCCGCCGACAGGTCCTCGGTGATGTACCGGTCCATCCCTTCCACAACACTGACCACGATGATGAGGAAGATGACCCCGATGATCACACCCAAGAGGCCGAACGCACTCTTCAGCTTCTCTTGACGGATTTGGAGGAAAGCGAGACGAATTCCTTCACGGAATTGCATGGGCTCAGCAGTGCAACGGGTCGGGCATCACCGTCGCGAACTGCCGGAGGCCACGCGAACCTCGTCACCGTCGCTCAGATCTTGGATGGTTTGATAGGGACCGCTCACAACCGAATCTCCGACCGACACACCAGAGACGATCTCGAAGTGCTCTTGTCCGGTGATCCCCAGAGTCACCGGAGTCCAGGTCGCGAGGCCTTCCCGGACGGTGAAGACACCTTCGACCGGGGGGACCTCTCGCGATCGTGCGATAGGGCCAGTGGTTACATCGTCGTCATCGCTCGACCGGTCATTCGCCCGCCACTCGTCCGTTTCCTCCTCGTTTCGAACGGTAACCGAGATAATCGGGACCGCAGAGACCCCAACCTTCCGATCCACGATGATGTCCGCGGTGGCGGAAAGGTCGGGACGTAGCTCGCCGGGAGGGTCGAGGAGGGTGAGGATCACCTCGAAATCGACACTACCGGTGGCCTGCGCAGGGGCTCCACCGGCGCTGGTCTGGATTGCTGAGTTTCCGATCGAAGAGACCCGTGCCGAGAACAGTTTCCCGGGAAACGCATCGAGCTCTACCACGGCCGAGTCCCGGACCGATATCTGGGGCACATCGGTCTCGTCCACCGCCATTACGGCCTCGACGACGGAAAGATCGCCGATCGTGAGAAGCAAGCTGCCGGGGTTGTTCATCGTGCCTACCACCGCGGTCTCACCCAGTTCGATATTGAGCCGGATGACCCGCCCCGAGATCGGAGCGCGAATCGTGGCTCGAGACAACTGATCCTCAGCCTCATCAAGCCCGGCGTCTGCCTGCTCGGCCCCGTAGAGGGAGGATCTCACCAGAGCGAGCTGAACCTCAACAGCAGTTTCGGCCTCCTCAACTGCCTGGGTGCTTACAAGATCCGGATCTTGCTCGACAATCCCCCTCAGACGGGCCAATTCGCGTTCGGCCTGCAAAAGGCTGGCTCGCTGCTGCGCGACCTGCGCATCAGCCTGGCTGAGTGTCGCTCGAGCCCGCGAGACGGCGGCGCGAGTCTGACTGGGGTCAACTGTGAGAAGGATCTGGCCTTCTTCCACATCGTCGCCCTCCTCTACAGTGAGCTCGGTGACGCGACCCATGATGTCGGAGGAAATATTGACCTGCCGACGTGCGCGCACCTGACCAGTCGTAGTGATCGTGGAGACGACGGAGCGCTTTTCAACGGCCTCGATCCGTACCGCGACGCCGCGATCAGCCCTCAGGATTTCGGACCAGGCAGCCGCACCAATGATCGCAAGCACGACGATTCCGACAAGGAGCTTTCGAACTCGGCTCATTCGATTCATCTCATCGGTTTCAGGGGGGAGTCGCGGCGTTGGACGAGCGAGGTCCTCCCCTTACGGACGGTCTCAGGAAGGTAAACAAGAGTTTGAAATAGCTCTACGCTCTTTCAAGTACGAAGGAGCGGGGTCATCTTCTTCAAAGCTCGAAATCAGGGAAGGGCCGTCCGGACCGCCGCATACCCGGAGGACGGGCTCACGACTCTGAGTACTCGACCTTCTGAGTCGAGCCATACGTCACGCGTCGCCTGGCCGACCGAGAGTTCCAGATGGCGGGCGTCAACTGTCTGGCCTGCGATTTGGACTGATTCTCGACCCGCGTCGGCGATCGTGAGCTCGTACTGACGACCCTGCCTAGGTACGATAACGGCAAGAGAGCGACCCGATTCGGCCCTGCGCCCGACGAGGAAGTAGTGCTGATGTGCGACGCTTGTATCGAGGAGCAGTGTCCCTGGAGTCGCTCGGAGTTCCCTCTCTTGCTCGCCGCGATCTGACCGCATTCTGAGCAGGAAGCGGCGGTTTCCGGCAGTCACGAACACCTCCTCATCACGACTGCCCGAGATCTTCATTTGATATGCGGAGATGGACATGGTCCCCCCCATGACCTGAAGAGCTGGGCGCAGATCGAGTCTGCCATCCGGTCCGTTGATCGTGATTTCGCCTGTTGCGATCGTCCGCGTATTCCGGCCCACACCGGCGCGACGGATCGAAAAGTCCTCCGTGCCCGCCGGGCGTCCGTCGATCGAGATCTCAAACGTCCCCTCGTCTATGACCACGCTCTGAGCTACGGTCGGGCAGGGGATGAAGACGAGTAGCTCTGCAATAGCTAGAATCTGGAGACATCTTCGGAGGGGTTCGGTCATTGGGCCTATTGCTCCTACAAGACGCGCACGCGGCGTGCCTATGCGTGTGCTTCATGTTGAGTTGATAAGGGGGTACCCCACGCCGAGGAAGGTCGGTCCCCTGTCCCCCCTCCAGCGTCCTGTTCATCTTTGAGAGAGCCGTCTAGCGAGGCCGTTCGGGATCATGGCGTCGGAGTCACGTCAGAGTTGGTGTCGTGTAGCGAGGGAAGAGACGGCCTCCATACCGATCTAGGATCGAGCTGAGTGAATCGATTGCGACGCCTAGGGCTTGTGTTGGTTCATGTGTCAGCGATTTGCGTGGCGGCATGGGCTGGCACAGGCAGTGCGTTCTGGATTCTCGGGGCTGCCTCGTTGGCCCTCGCCGGGGTACTCCTCGTCGGGTCTCGAGAGCGTGTGGCAACGCTCGCGGGAATGGCCGTGCTCGTTGGGATCGTCGGCGCACTCGCTGCCGAGCGTCACTTGGACAACTTGTCGCGAGGCTGGCCCGAGAGCTCACGGGCGTGGGAAGCAGATGTGCAGCAAGAGCTTGAGGGATCGCTCTACGCGCTCTTACGCGAGGGAGAGGGGGCGACCGCGGACCTCGCCGCCCGCTGGACCGAAGAGCCCGCACTGGATCGTCCCGCACTTCCCGTCGCTCTCCGTCCGCCTTCCATTCAGGCGCTCTCAGTGTTTGGTGCTGCCGGGGAGCTTCTGGCTTGGACAGGCGAACATCAGGGGCCCGTACCGGATCCAGTTCGGTTCGGAGAGTCGCGATACGTCTACGATGAGGGAGCCCTCTTCGGATACCTATATGTGACGCAAGGCCTTGACTGGGGCGGGACGGTCGTCGCCTCGGCGCTTCTCAGATCCGACCTGCCGCCGGGCATCGAACCTCCGGGAGACGATTTCGAATCGTCGTTCATGGCGCGAACTGGCGCCGCTATCGAGATCGCTAGTGCCGAGCGGGCGGTTCAAGGGACCTGGGATCTCGAGTGGGGGGACGGGAGCCTGTTCTCGGTGACCCTCACGCCGGCTTCGGAAGCCGAGGCACGGGGCCGATTGGAGTTGAATTGGTCCCGGGTCGTGACTGCCCTCCTTCTGGTTGGTTGGCTCCTCAGCGTCATCGCGGGCGGACGGGACGCGATCAGCGCGGTCGTCGGAGCCGCGACACTTCCTGTTCTGCTCCTTCTTCTCCCGCTAGCTCGCCTTACGGGTTGGAGTGGGATCTTCTCGCCCGCTGGTCTGCTTCTTCCCGGACCATTGGGTCTCACCCTAGGTGATCTCATGGCCCTCGGGGCGGCCGGAGTGTTGATCATGGGTTTTCTGCCCTGGAGTCGCGTTTCTCCGCTTCCACGCCTCCCCCTCGCTGCCCTCGCGATCACCGTGTCGTGGGGGGCCCTAAGGCTGCTGGAACTAGGATCATCGGCAGACCTTCTGGCTCAAGGGGAGCTGGGCTGGCTGGCCGTCGAAGCGACGGCAGTTGCGCTTGTCCTGATTCCATTCGGAGTGGCCGTGCTGCTAGGGCCGGGGAGGCATGCCGAGTCTGTGCGAGTTGGGCTTTTGATCGGATCACTGGTCTTCTCGGGACTCCTTTCGCTCGGTTGGGCGTTCCTTCTTGGTCGGATCGTCGACCCGCCCACGTGGATCCCGTTTCTCTGGGCGATTCCTCTCCTCGGTTTGGCCTGGAGCCTACCGGCAAAGCCACGCTGGGAGTTGGGACTGCTCAGGTGGGCTGGGGCCGCCTTCCTGGCTGTCACTCTGGTGCTCCCATGGGCGTGGGGACTACGGGTAGACGCTCACATGACTGCCGCTGAGGAACGAATCGACCGCCTGGGGACTCGGTCAGACCCATTCATGGAATTCCTCATCCTGAAGGCTGGTGAACAGGCGTCAGCTGTGGCCGAAGCGGGCGCGGACCCAGTGGAGATCCTCTACGGAGCCTGGACGGAGAGCGGGCTGGCAAGAGAGGGGCTTCCCCTTTGGATCACCTACTGGGCTGACGGAGAGTCGGCTCAGGAGGAGCTTAGGATCGGCGTGTCCGAGACGCGGCCTGCGGTTCCCAACGGAATGTTGATCGAGGCCAGTTCGGCAAGACGGTCGGTGGTCCGCCGCTTCGATCTTGCGGATGCCCACTATATCGGCGTGGCACCGCTCGCGCGCGGTGCACTTCTCTCCGTGGTCATTCCCCCCAGACGCATGCTAGAGGGATCCTCGCCCCTGGGGCCCCTGTTTTCCCCTGCGTGGAATCAGCCGGATCCCCTGATCTTCATTCCTCTTCTCCCCGGCGAGCTGCCGGGGGCTACGGAAGGAGTGCAGTGGGTCCCCACCCCGGACGGATGGCAGGGCGAGATCTCCATTGCCTACCCTGACGAGGTGCTACACGCGCATTACCAGCTCGACCTCCCGCGCTGGGTCCTAATGCTTGCGAGAGGCACGCTGATCCTACTGCTCAACCTGACTGCAATAGGCCTACTCTGGGGGTTGGGGAAGTGGATGGGTGGCAGTCGACTCGACAACATCCGGTCTCCGCTCGCGGCCCCGGGCTCCTTCAGGGGTCGGGTGACACTCGCCCTTTTTGCATTTTTCTTGATTCCTTCGGTCATATTCGGGACCCTGGCCTATCGGACACTGGCGGGGGCTGCGATTCGCACCGCAGAGTCCTTGGCCGAGCGCGCCGTCGAGGACGCGGGAAGACACTACTTCGAGGTCGACGGAGCCGTGGATCTCCTGGCAGGTCAGGTCGGCTCTGATCTTTTGCTCTATGAAAACGGGGAGCTGGTCGGAGGATCGCGCACGGAGCTAGTCGAACTCGGGCTCTATAAGGGTTGGGTGCCACCGACGATCTACGAAGCCTTGTTCACGGGTGAGGCCCTGATGACTACGACGACGTCAAGCCTCGGGGGGTTGGAGTACGTTGTCGCCTATCGCCGAATGCCAGGAGGAAGAATTCTGGCCGCTCCGGCCCCCCTCCAGGCCGGAGCCACCGCCCTGAGGCAAAGAGATGTAGCAGATCTCATCGCATTCTCTCTGGTCCTAGGGGGCATTCTCTCGGTATTGCTTGCTCTTGGGGTAGGGAGGGCCCTAGCTCGTCCGATCCAGACTCTTAGAGTGGCGTCGGAGCGGGTAGGTGCAGGGAATATGAGTGTCCACGTGCCGGAAGAGCGAACCGACGAGTTCGGTGCCGTGTTCAATGCGTTCAACCGGATGGTTGACCGACTCGGGCGCACTCGGAGAGCGCTCCTCAGGAGTTCGCGAAGGACTAGGGCCATTGTGGAGGAGGTCGCGATCGGTGTCGTCGCCCTCGACCCGCAGGGACACGTCACGCTTGCGAATCCTCGAGTGGAACAGCTGCTGGGTGTGCGGCTCGAACGAGACCGTCCCTTGCCCCGCGGAACCGGCCCGGAGGAACCCCTGGGCGCGCTCGTCGACTGGGTCGAACGTTATTTCAGAGATGAGGTCGCGGAAGCGGGGTCCGAACTCTCGTTCGGAGATCGCAGGATCAGGGTGAAGGCTCGACGGATTTCGCGGCGCGGGCCGCCTGGAGGCGCCGTCCTGACACTGGAGGACGTGACCGACGAGCTTCGGACCGAGCGAATTCTCGCCTGGGGCGAAATGGCCCAGCAGGTCGCGCACGAGGTCAAGAACCCTCTCACTCCGATAAAGCTGGGCGTCCAGCACATTCGCCGCGCCTGGGTCGATAAGCAGCCGAACTACGATCAGATTCTGGACCGGAACGTCGAGGCTATTCTCGATGAGATCGAGCGCCTCGCATCGATCGCAAGCTCGTTTTCTCGCTATGCTGCGCCGTCTCCGGCAGGGGCGGAGCCGTTGGAGCCGTTGTGCCTCTCCGAGGTGGTTCAGGAAGTCCTCGACCTGTATGCCGCTGGGGACGGGCCGGTCACCTTCCGTCTAGTCGCGATGGACCAAGTCCCGCAGGCTCAGGGACGTGCCGGGGAACTCAAGGAGGTGCTCGTAAACCTTCTCGAGAATGCGAGGGCCGCCCTCCCCGGAGGTGGAGAGGTTCGTATCGAGATTGAGCAGCTAGAAGGGGAAATCGAGCTGCGCGTCGTGGACGATGGCATGGGGATCGCTCCCGAATTCCTCCCCAGAATCTTCGAGCCGCATTTCTCGACCCGCTCGAGTGGAACCGGCCTGGGTCTGGCCATCGTGCATCGGCTGGTCGATTCGTGGGGTGGGAGAGTGCAGGCGGATAGTGTGCAGGGGAGAGGGACTGTGATTCGGATCCGAATCGTCCCGTGGGCGCTAGAGCCAGCCTCCCCGGCTGAGACTTCTGGTGAGGTGACGAGGGGTGACGGACGCGGCGCCCGATCGTAACTTGAAGCCATGAGTGGGGGGACACTACATCCGGATCGCTTGAGATCACGACATCAGCCCGTGTTCTCGGGACCCGACGGAGCGGCTGGACTTCCCGGCGCCTCCACGGGCCAACAGGACCGGTCCCTAACGCCGGCAGAGTTGAGCAGTTGGCTCGATGAGCAGCGCGAGGCAATGTCTGATCGCTGGCTACTGGAGATTCGTTCCCGCTCGGAAGGGATTGATGGCGCCCTCCTCGCCCTGATCGAGGACTTCGTGCGACTACTGACCGCGCTACTGGCCCCTGGACTGGGTGCCTTTCGCGAGCAGGTTGAGCCCATCTTGCAGCAGGCCGCAGAACTCTACGGCAATCTCGGTGCACACCGGGGGTTGGCTACAGGAGAGGCCGCGGAAGAAGTCCAGCTTCTCCGTGAGGTCCTCCTGCGCTTCCTGTATACACTTCCACCGCAGGCGGGATCGCTAGGCGTGAGCCTTCGCGATCTGCTGCAGCTCAATCGCCTGATCGATCTTGGAGTGACCTACGCGACAGTCGGACATACAGACATCCTATTCTTCAATCTCTTTCATGGGACTGGGGTTTCCGACACGCCCACCCGCGAGCTTCTCGACGAAGTGCGCGAGCAGGTTGCGGGGATTCGGGCTGAGCTGTCGCTGCTCGTGCCCCAGGAGGTCGCGGGGGCCCCGCACCGGCCCAGCTAGTGGATACGACCTCTCCGGGTGACATGCCGCCCGAGGAGTTTCGTGCCTCGAGCCGAGAAGTGGGCGAGTGGATTGCGGACTACCTCGAGTCAGTCGAGGGCTATCCCGTCCTTGCGAATGTTCGCCCAGGGGAAATCCGCGGTCGCCTATCGGGCGTCCCTCCGGCAGACGGAGAGCGGTTCGAGGAGATCTTCGAGGATTTCAAGGATCTGATTCTTCCCGGGATCACCCACTGGAATCACCCGGGCTTCCAGGCCTACTTCGCCTCGACTGGGTCGGGTCCGGGTATTCTCGGTGAGTTTCTAGCGGCGGCTCTCAACGTCAACGCGATGGTATGGAGGAGTTCGCCCGCGGGAACGGAGCTCGAGGAGCACGTTCTCGATTGGACCCGCAAGCTCCTGGGTCTTCCAGAGGGGTTCGTCGGGGCCATCCAGGATACTGCCTCCACAAGCACGCTCGTGGCCCTATCAGCCGCTCGCCAGCGACTCTTTCCTGAGGTCAGAGATCAGGGTCTCTTCGGGGTCAGTCGAGCGCGCATCTATGCCTCGGAGGAGGCGCATTCGTCCGTGGAGAAAGCGGCGATCATGCTCGGGCTGGGCCGCAGTGGGATCCGACGAATCCCCGTCGACCGGCAGTTTCGGGCTCTTCCCGACGCCCTGGACCTTGCGATCCGTGAGGATCTGGACCAGGGGGTTCAGCCTATGGCCGTAGTGGCTACAGTGGGAACTACGTCGACCTCTTCCGTCGACCCGGTAGGTCCGATCGCCGAGATAACTCGCCAGCTTGGCCTGTGGCTACACGTGGATGCTGCATACGCCGGGGTTTCGGCGATCCTCCCGGAGCTTCGCGGCCATTTCGAGGGTTGGGAAATGGCGGATTCCGTAGTTTTCAACCCGCACAAATGGCTCTTTACTCCGGTCGACTGCTCGGTGCTGCTAACCCGGGTGCCGGAGGAACTGAAGGGCGCCCTCGCCCTCACCCCCGAGTATCTCACAACAGCCGAGGATGGATCTGCGACGAACCTCATGGACTACGGCATCGCGCTGGGCCGAAGATTCCGGGCGTTGAAGCTCTGGTTCGTGCTACGCTATTTCGGAGCTGAGGGCTTGAGGCGGCGGATTCGGGAGCACATTCGGATCGCCAACGCGTTCGCAACTTGGGTTGATCGAGAGCCCGCGTGGGAGACGCTGGCGCCGGTACCTTTTTCTACGGTTGCGTTCCGGTACGCGTCAGCAGGCCAGTCAGGCCCGGAACAGGATACTCAGAATCTGGCCATCCTCGAGAGGGTCAACGCCTCCGGGGGCGTATTCATCTCGCATACGAGGCTCAGATCACGGGTCGCACTCCGGCTCACAGTCGGCAATCTCCGAACCACAGAAGAACACGTGCGTCGCACTTGGTCGATCCTGAGAGAGGCGGGGCAACAGGTCGTCAGCGCCGCCTAGATTTCTCGGATCTCTCGGCAGAGTCCGGTCAGCGCGTCCCCGGCGTCCGCGAATAGCATCATCGTGCCATCGAGGTAGAACAGCGGATTGTCGACTCCAGCGAAGCCAGGACTCAAGCTTCGTTTCACCACGATCACGCTCTGAGCACGATCAACGTCCAGAATCGGCATCCCTGCGATCACACTTGATGGTTCCCTGGCCAGCGGGTTGACCACATCGTTCGCGCCGAGCACGAGGACGACATCTGTCCGAGAGAATTCCGGATTGATGTCCTCCAAGTCCACGAGAATGTCGTAGGGCACGTCCGCTTCAGCCAAGAGCACGTTCATGTGCCCCGGCATCCGCCCCGCGACCGGATGGATTGCGAACTTGACGGTCGCTCCCCGCTTCCTGAGTAGATCCACGAGCTTCTTGGCCTCATGCTGCGCTTGCGCGACGGCAAGGCCGTAGCCAGGCACGATCACCACACTGGACGCGTAGGCCAATAGAAGCGCCGCCTCATCGACACCCGTGCGCCGCACTGGCTTCTCTCCCTCTTCCAATCTTGGGCCCGTGCTGTCGCCGCTGCCGAATGCGCCGAAAGCGACGTTGGCGAGCGATCGATTCATCGCCTTGCACATGAGCCGGGTCAGGATCAGGCCGGCGGCACCCACGAGCGCGCCGGCTAGGACCAAGAGCGGATTCCCCAAAGCGAATCCCGCTGCAGATGCCGCCAGCCCGGAATAGGAGTTCAGGAGCGACACGACGACGGGCATGTCTGCTCCGCCAATCGGCAGCACTAGCAGGATGCCGAGAATGAGAGCGAGGCATGCAAGCACCGCAACCCCTGTCAAATACTCTCCCGAGCTAACCAAATAGCCACAAGCGAATAGAAGTCCGAGGAACAGGATGAGGTTGAGAGTCCTTTGAAGCGGGTAGGTCAGTGGCTGGCCCGGAATGAACCCCTGCAGTTTTCCGAACGCAATGAAACTTCCGGAGAAGGTCACAGAACCAACGAGAATGCCAGCGGCGGCGGTTATGCCCACGGCAGTCCCGACTTCGACCTGACCAGCCGATCGGAACAACTCCGCCGCGGCAACCAGAGCCGACGCCCCTCCGCCGAGGCCGTTGAACACACCGACCAACTGCGGCATCGCGGTCATCTTCACGGTCCGCGCGAGCACCACGCCCACGATGGCACCGAGCAAGAGTCCGGTAGCGATGACCTCCCAGGTGACGATCGCGCGGTCCAGGAGAGTTCCCACCACCGCCAGGAGCATGGCTCCAGCGGCTAGGGCATTGCCTTGGCGCGCGGTAACCGGCGAGCCCAGCTGTTTCAGACCGAAGACGAACAGGACGGCCGAAGCAACGTAGATGAGGTCTAGAGCAAAGGGAGGCACACCTTCTCCAACGGGCTAGAGACTCAGTCTCTCCTGAACATTTGCAGCATACGATCGGTCACCAAGAACCCCCCGACAACGTTGACGGCAGCCATCGCGACTGCAGCACCGGCGAGCCAAGCCGCGAGGGGGTCGGCTCCGCTCCCCCCGACCAGGAGAGCGCCGATCAGCGTGATTCCCGACACTGCGTTGGCTCCGGACATCAGAGGGGTGTGCAGAGTCGGGGGGACACGGGTGATCAATTCAAAGCCTAAGAGCATCGCCAATACGAACACGTAGATTCCGATCAGCCATTCACCCATCGCGCTAGCTCCCTCCATCGGAGATACGGACGGCACCTTCATGCGTTACCAGCACGCTCTCGACAATGTCGTCGGACAGGTCCAGCTCGATATTTCCATCTCGGACCAGAAGCCCGAGGAGCGCACATATGTTGGTTCCAAGCATCTGGCTCGAGTGCTGGGCCACGCCGGACGCCAGATCCACGGGTGCCAGAATGGTCACCCCGCCATGCTCGACGGTCTCACCTGGCACTGACAACTCGCAGTTGCCTCCGGTCTCCCCCGCCAGATCTACGATCACCGATCCGGCGGCCATCTCGTCTACCATCGAGGTAGTAACGAGCAATGGGGCCGGCCTTCCTGGAATCTGCGCGGTGGTGATCACCGCGTCGGACTTGGGGATATGCTTTCCGAGAAAGGCAAGTTGTCGGTCGCGCTCACTCTCCCCCAAGGCTCGCGCATATCCACCCTCGGCCTCGGCCTCGTCGGGCAACTCTTCCTCCTCCTGGAGAAATGTGGCCCCAAGACTCTCGACCTGCTCGGCAGCAGCGGGGCGAATGTCGTATCCCTGGACGATTGCTCCCAGACGCCTCGCGGTCGCAATGGCCTGAAGACCGGCGACGCCGGCGCCCAGGACCGTCACCTTGGCCGGTCGCACCGTCCCCGCGGCGGTCGTGAGCATCGGAAAGAATCGCGGAAGATGTGCCGCGGCCAGGAGCACGGCCCTGTATCCCGCCGCGGTCGCTTGAGACGACAGCGCGTCCATCCGTTGGGCTCTCGTCGTGCGAGGGATTCGCTCCATCGCCAGAGCGGATATTCTTCGTTCCGCGAGCTTCTCGGGAAGATCGGACGACCCACCGGGAGAGAGGAAACTCACCAGTATCACTCCGCTCGGAAGCTCGTTTACTTCATCCTGGCCGTTCGAGCCCACTATCGGAGGACGGACTTTCAGTACGCATTGAATGTCCTCGAGTAATGCCTCTCGCTCCCCCATCACGTGCGCACCCGACCGACCGTATTCCGCGTCGCCCCATCCGGCGCGGACACCCGCCCCCGATTCCACCACAACCTCCCATCCGGCCTCAATGAGTCCAGAAACATGCGATGGTGTCAGCGCCACCCTTCGCTCTCGAGGATCATATTCTTTGAGGACAGCAACCCGCATCCGGCGACTCCGTTGGAGGAGCGCGGCACCTGGAGCACCGCTGCGCCTAAGGCGAAGCACCCCTTCGCCACGTGGCGGAGAAGAAATAAGGGGGGCGACCCCCGGTGGCAATGGCCTCTCGGGCATGTCGATCCGCGTGAACTGAGCACCCACTGGCAGGCCCGCCGTCGGGTTGCGTCACTCTTTCACCGTTGCGATCGTTTGGACCTGCGGGTCAGCGGTTCGTCCCACGGTCGTCCGACGATCAAGCCGGGAGTCTTGTCGGTGTCCAGCCCACCCAACGTCCCCGTTCGCCACACGATCCCACGTAGGTGTTTCCTATCTGTGCTCTCTTCGATGGGCCTCTCAGGGGGGCTGTTTCCAGGTGCGCTGTGGGCAGGGGTGCAGGATGTCACCGACATCACACCCGAAGTGATCGCTGAAGCGGAAAGGATCGCCGGCATCTCTTTTTCTCCCGGCGAGCGAGCGATGATGGTTGCTCGGCTTCGAGAGAACCTGAGCTCGTTCGACCAGCTCAGGAGGCTCGAGATCCCCGCGCACGTCGCGCCGGTGCTGCGATTCGATCCGACTCCACAGGGGGATCAGGTGCCAGAGGGGCCCTCTGTCATGCGGGCCTCTGAACCTGAATCGCTTCCGGATCCCAGCCGGCCCGTCGACCTTGCGTTCGCCTCTCTGGCTGAGCTTGGCGCTCTCCTTCGGGCGGGAGCGGCTACCTCGCTTCAGCTCACGCAACTCTATTTGGATCGGCTGCGTCGCTTCGATCGAGATCTACGGTGCGTCGTCACGGTTACAGAGGAGCTCGCGCTCGAACAGGCCGCACGAGCGGACCGGGACTTGGATGCCGGACGAAGCCGCGGACCGCTGCACGGTATTCCTTGGGGTGCGAAGGATCTGTTGGCTACGCGCGGGTATCCGACTACCTGGGGTGCGACCCCTTACCGTGACCAGCGTCTGGACACTGACGCCACAGTGGTCAAGAAACTGGAAGCGGCCGGGGCCGTACTTGTTGCGAAGCTGACTCTCGGAGCACTGGCGAGGGGAGATCGGTGGTTTGGGGGCCGCACTAGGAATCCGTGGAACGTCAATGAGGGCTCCAGTGGATCGTCAGCCGGTCCCGCCGCGGCAACGGCTGCCGGTTTGGTTGGGTTCTCCATCGGGAGCGAAACGGTTGGGTCGATCGTATCGCCTAGCGCCCGCTGTGGAGCCACCGGTCTTCGGCCAAGCTTCGGAAGAGTGAGTCGCTACGGCGCGATGACGCTTTCTTGGACCATGGACAAGCTTGGCCCGATCTGCCGCTCGGTGGAGGACTGTGCCCTAGTGCTTTCGGTGATACAGGGCGCCGATGGGCTGGACGGGGATTCGCGGGACGTGCCCTTCGTTTGGGAAGCTGATCGCGGCTTGGAGGGAATTCGAGTAGGGTATCTCGAGACAGCTTTCCGCGTTGCGGGAGAATCGCAGGCTAGGAACTTGGCCGTGTTGGAGTCCCTCTCGTCGATTGGCGTGCCGCTCCAGCCGGTCGGCTTTCCCTCGGATTTCCCGGTATCCGCCCTCCGACTGACGCTCTCCGCGGAGGCCGCCGCGTCTTTCGATAGTCTTACTCGGAGCGGTCGGGACGATCTTCTGGTCGAACAGGAAGTGAGGAACTGGCCGAACGAGTTCCGCATGGCGCGGCTGATTCCCGCAGTGGAGTACATCCAAGCCAATCGGGCGCGAGCGATGTTGATCTCGGCGCTGCACGAGGCCTGGAGCGAAGTGGATGTGGTTGTTACTCCGACGCTGGCGGATGGCATCGTTCTGGCCACCAACCTAACAGGACATCCCGCGGTGGCCCTCCCTAATGGTTTCGGCAGAGATGGGACCCCTTCGAGCATCTCGTTCGTAGGGGCTCTATGGAAGGATGCCGAGGCTCTTCAGGTGGCCCGAGCGTTCGAAAAAGCTGCCGCGTATAGTCTTCGCCGCCCTCCACTTTTCTCCTGATCTATAGTGATGGGGTCTTGATCCGCTGGCATTCACCCGGCTCTCCCTGTCCCCCGACCTGAATCAGGTAGCCTTCCTTGCGCGTATCAGGAGTAAGCCGACCAGAGTCTCACGATCGACCCGGAGACAAGACGGTGTCCCAAAATCCAAATATCAGCCTTGCGGCCACGTTTTTCGGCTGGCTTGTCGCATTCGGGACCTTGTCGCCTGTCTGCGTAAATGCCCAGGCTCCGGCTCCTGCGACCGCGCTTTCGCTTGATGCCGCGATCCGATTGGCTCATGAGTACAACCCGGAGTACCGAGTCCAGGCCAGTGGCCTAGAGACTCTGGCCTGGAGACGTCGTGAGGCCTGGGCCGCTTTTGTACCGAGGGCCACGTTTTCGAACTTTTTCGGCTACACGGGCGGCGGGGAGAGGCAATTCGGGGATTTTAGGCTCGGCACCCAACCCGCTGTTCTCGCATCCCGGTACAACCTCGGACTTTCGCTAAATCTGGACGGTTCGTTGTTCCTGCAGCCCCGGGTTGTGGGAGCGCAAGAGAGAGCTACCCGAGCAGAAATCGAAGGGGCTTCAGCGGGGTTGGTCGACACCGTCACCCGGGCGTATCTGGCTGCGCTTCAAGCCGACGAAGAATTGGAGCAAGCGCTTGCGGAAGTCGCGCGGACCCAGGCGTATGTTGGCCAAGCAGAGGCACAGGTAGCCGTGGGAGCTGCAACCCCGCTCGACATTCGGCGTGCAGAGACGCAGGAGGGCCAGGCTGAGGTTCAACTTCTGCAGTCGCAGAACGCCGTTATCACGACCAGGCTTGCCCTCATGCAAACGCTAGGAACTGAGATCAGCGCACTCGTCGCGCTGACGACCGAGTTCGATGTCTTCGAGCCAGACCTGAACACAACTGACCTCCTAGCAGACCGTGGAAGAAAGGGGGTTGCAGGCCGCCGGGTGGGTGAGGGGGATCAGCACGGAGGCGGGGCTGACCTTGTGGCTACGGCGGGTGTTGCGGCCTGAAGAGGCGACAATGGGGCCAAGAAGGCCAAACGGACGGCAAGAGAGGCGAATCATGTGCAGGACGGCGGTGCTGACGTGGCATGCGAGCGCCGCTTGCGCCGTGGCGAGGCCCTGCAGACCGCGCGGGGTGCCAAAGCCGTACCGCTTGCGCATGAGAAGCCCGAGGTTGAAGGCGGCGGCCTGAATCAGGATCCGTTTTCGAATCTCCTCCCGCCCGCGGACGTGGACGCGGCGCAGCCCTCCGGTCACGAGCAGGTGCGCGAACCCCCGCTCCACCTTCTCGCCCCGCTGGCGCAGCAGCTCTTTCCCCCGGTTGCCCTGGATCCGCCGGCGGTTGTCATAGGTCGGCTTCTGCGCGTCCCGGTTCCGCTTCCACTTCCGGCGGCCGCGGTTGGGCTCGCTCACGTAGCTCCGCAGCCCGCGGTCCTGCACACCCGTCATCGTCTGGTTCGAGTGGTAGCCCTTGTCGGCCACCACTTCCCTCGGCTCCACCTCTATCTCCGCCAGTTGCCGCTGCGCCTCGTCCAGCGTGTTCGGCAGCGAGGCGGTGTCTCCCCCCTCCATCGTCTGCACCGTCACGGCCACGACCGCGCCGGTCTCCATGTCGACCGCCTGCTCGAACTTGTGCGCCAGGCCGGTCCTGCCGTCCTTCATCTTCGTGATCCGCGCCTCCGGGTCGTGCGGATGCGCCCACTCCCGGTTCGAGCCCTTCTTCGGACGCTTCCGGTCCAGCTTCGCGAGGTCTTGCCGCGTCGGCGTCTCGATCCCGGACGCCCGCGCCACCTCCTCCAGCCACTCCTCGTAGCCCTTCCCGTCGTCGCGCCGCACGATCGAGCGCATCGCCGCGTTCGCCTCCAGCGTCGTCGAGTCCACGCCCAGCGTCTTGCCGCTCAGAAGACCCGACGCCTGCACCACCTCCAGCACCCGGCTGAACACCGCCGCGTGCGCTTCCACGCTCAGCCGCTTCCTCGTCTTCGACAGGCCCGAATGCTCCGGCGGGTTCCTCTCCAGCCCGTATCCGAGAAACTCACGCAGTGAAATCGAGTCCCCACACCGCCACGCAATCCCCCGCTCCGAGCCGATCCCTTCCAGATACCCCACCAGCAGCATCCGAAAATACACCCCGGGCGGTATGCCCGGCCGACCCCGCTTCTCCGCATAGAACTCGCGGCACGTCTCCTCCGCGAACTCGTCGAAACCCTCCTCCTCAAGCAGCCTGTTCAGTGCACGGTAGAAGGGGTTGCCCAGCGCGCGAATCTCGCTCGCCGCCACGAACAACTCCTGTTGCCGCCCCTTGCCCCGCTTGCCTATCGCCATCCCCGCCCTCCATGGCTGAGACCCCGGTTCGCCTGTAATCTAAATCACTTCTTATCGACGCTGCGGGTAGGAGTTTTTCCACGGGCTGCTAGAGCCTTGTACGGCAGGACTTCACCTCGCAGCGAACACGGCTGGCCTGAGGTCCACATCGGCCACGATGCCCGCATGATCCGAGGGGCGGAGCCCAGCGCGGGTCCTGGCGAAGGGACTATTCCCGACCAGCCGAGCCTTCCGAACCCGAAGCTGGTGATCCTGTGGCGCGCGGACGAACACGTAGTCGATCCGCTCGAACAGCGTGCCCGCGAGCAGATCTGGATCAAAACAGCACGTGAATCCTGGACGCTGACCGTGGGTGGCGGTCCAAGCGTCCTCGAACCCGGCTCCGGTTAACATCGGGTAGGTGCTGGTGCCCCCTTCGGGCGTCCCGTTGAGGTCTCCGACTACGAGCGTCGGAGCAGAAACGGTCGCCAGCATCCCGATCAATTCCTGCGCTTGAAGCACCTGGATCGTCGGTCCGCTTTCGTCGGTCTCGAGATGGGTATTCACGAAGTGATATTGCGTCCCGCGATGGGTCACGTCGACACGGTTCCAACCTCGGAAGATGGTAATCGGAAACGCGCCTGCCACCGGGAAGGAGAGGTTCACGCCATAGTGGCCCGAACTTGCGGCATCGACCTGAACCCCTTTTCGAACGAGCACCACGTCACGATCCGTGTATCGGATGTCATCAAGGGTCGTCGGCGACGTCGCGGCAGGGAGCTCCACGTCGATGTTCTCCACAGATGTGGCGACCTCATAGCGGAGGCCTCGGCGCCTGAGTTCACCGAGCAGGATGTCCAAATAGTCGAACGCCACGTCCTCGGCCGGTTCTGGATTGCCGACCAAGAAGTCCCCTGGGGATTGGGTCCGAAAAAGTGCGACCTCCTGCAGACCGATCAGGTCCGGCCGGGAGACAGCCACTTCACGGGCAATCAAGCGAGCCCGCTGAGGGAAGTCCGTCGATTGAATCCCTGCCCAAGTCTGTGCCACGAGGAGCGGGATATCGTTGGGATTGGAGGCACCCAGAATCGGCCCGATATCTCCCCCGAGGTACAGGTTACGTGACATCACGCGAAGGGTGGCTCCCCGACGCGCGAATCCGAACTCGTCAGCTTCTTCTTGTTGGACGACGGGCTCGCTGATCCCAGGATTCTCTGAGCATCCGGTCGCGAGCACAGCGAGCAGCAGAAGTGCGAGTACTGTGGCTCTGTGTGGACATGTCCATCTCCTTTCGAGGGTCAAACAACTGAACTGGATGCGAGCGAAAGTGAACCTTGCGTCCAGTGGCATCGTCGTACGTCTGAACGCATGGAGGTCCTTCGTCGCCGTGGCCGAAGTTGTTTGGCCGAGGAGGTGGGGTTTATACGAATGAGTACGTAGTCGAGCGTCCCGCTGTACGTATGCTCCGGGTGTCTACGTAGATCTACGTATCCTGTCCTGCTAGAGAGACACCTATCCTGGGTTTGTACCCGAATCGCGACGACGGACCACTCAGATGGAGGTCTCGATGAGTCGATCAGACTTTGTGTCAGCTGGTCACCCGTCCATACGTTTGAGGACGAAGGCCGGCCATGGCTCGAATCCGTTCCCCGCAGGCCGAGGATTTCCCATGACTGAGTCGAAGCCTCTCGGATCTGGGGCACACTCCCCCACTGAATTCCCACTCGTGGGTCGGGAGTCGGAGATCCGACGGCTAACCTCGCATATTGCCACCGATGAACCATTTGGACCGCCTGCGCTTCTGATCCGGGGTGATACCGGAGTGGGCAAGACCCGATTGATCCGAGCCGCTTTGGATGCGGCTTCCGAGGGCGGAACACAGGTCTTCCATGGGCGAGCGTTTCCGTTAGACAGCGGGCTGTCGTACTCCGTGCTCGCCGATGCTTTTGTGTCCTTTTTGCAGAGCGCTGAGGCTCACACCCTCCAGATGCTCACTCGTGGTCGGCTAGCGGAGCTCTACAGTCTCTTCCCCGCTGCGGCGGAAGGCGAGAGTCAATCCCAAAGTTAGTTGAAACTGGAGCGACCCCCTCGTCAGGCGACGGCATGTGAACTGCTCTCGGGAAGGGTGATCCCGAGCTCCTTCTGTATCGCGGCCCTGAGGAGCGGGAGGTGCCGGTAGCCGAGCAACCTCCGGAGCCGGGGCTCGATCTCGAGTAACACGGTCGCGAACCATCGGTGCTTCTGGCTCGAGGTCTTCCAGTGATCCACTCGTCCGCAGCGTTGCTCGGCCATGGCGTTGACGGATTCGAGTACGTTAGTGGTCTTCAGCGACCGGCCGACCAGAGGGAAGACCCCGAGCCGGTGGAGGGTCAAGGTCTCCTCGAACCCCTCGTTTAGACTGGCCACGGCAGACTGGTTCACCTCGCCGAGCTCGTGCTTGAGGGTTTTCAACGCCTGGGCGGCCTCCTTGTACGTGGGCCGTTGATACGCACGTTGGAGTCGCCGGCGCCAGTTCTTCTGCTCCGCCCTCGGCAGGTGCGAGATCACGTTCTCCCGTTTGTGCCACTGGCACCGTTGGATCAGCACCTGGTCCTTGAAGGCCGCGAGCACGCCGCTCCGGAGCCCCTTGGCCCCGTCGATCACCACGAGCGCTCCGGCCGACAGATCGAGACCTCGGTCCTTCAGGCCCCTGAGGAAGGACCGGATCACCACCGCGTTCTCCGTGTCGGTCTGGACGAAGCCGAGGAACACCTTGTCCCCCTCAAGCGTCACGCCGAGCGCCACCACCATCTCGTCCTCGGCGAAGCTCTTCCCGTCCAGGACGAGCGCCACCACGTCATAGACCGAGAGGTCCCGCTCCTGAAACTCCTTCAGCCTCGCGGCGGTGGCCTTCTTGAACTCCCGCGAGACCCTCGACTTCGACAGCCCGATCGCTCCGGGCACCGCCTCGACCGCCGCCTCGTAGTCTCGGCATGAGATCCCGAGCAGCACCTTCCGAAAGAGCCCCTCGTCCACCTCTCCGGCCGAGCCGTGGAGTCGCTCGTACGATGCGAGCCTCACCTCTCCGGCCCGGCCCCGCACCCGAGGTACTCGCACCGGATGCCGCTGGCCGCCCAACCTCACCGACCCGGGGTTGTGCCCGTGCCGGTATCCGCTCTCGTCGTCCCCCTTTCGGGCGTGCCGCCGCCCGGCCAGCTCCTCTACCTCTTCCTCGAGCATCCGGCTCACCTCCGCCAGTCCAAGCGGAATCAGCTGCCGGATCAGCTCCACTCGCGGGTCCAGCTCCAGCGCCTGGATCTCCTCCCAACTCATCTCGCTCGGTTCCCCAAGCCGCCGGTCCTTGCTTGCCCCGCTCAACCAGCCTCGGCATCCTTCCCATCGGTGGCCTCCTTCCTCTTTTGTTGGTCCCGTGGCGTGCTCGCACACCCACGTTACCTGAGGTCGGAGGCCGCTTCAATTTCAACTAAAGATGGGACTCACTCCGACCAACAGAGGAAGATCGCCTGGCCGCTCCCGAAGCGCCGGTAGCTCGAGGCGGACAACGTTGAGCCTGTAGTAGAGGTCGTCCCTAAAAGAACCTTCCTCCATCGCTGTGCGAAGATCCTGGTTGGTCGCCGCGACGACACGGGCGTTTAATGAAACCGGTCGCACCGAGCCCACACGTGTGACCTCTCGTTCCTGTAACGCGCGAAGGAGCCGATGCTGGACCTCGAGAGGGACGTCTCCAATCTCGTCCAGGAGAATCGTCCCGCCCTCCGCTGACTCGAAGAACCCTGCGCGATCCTGAATGGCCCTAGTGAACGCCCCGCGGATATGCCCGAAGAGCTCGGACTCGACGACCCCGGGGGACAAGGAGGCACAGTTTACCGCGATGAACGGACCATCATGTCGGGGGGAGAGGGCCTGCAGTGCCCGTGCGGCAAGCTCCTTCCCAGTCCCCGTCTCGCCTTGGATGAGAACGGTCGAATCCGTTGGGGCGGCTTGGCGGATCGTGTCTAGAGCTGCCCGGAGCGCGGCCGAGCGGCCAAAGATTCCCTCCGGGTTCTGGACTGTCCCTCTGTCCAGTCTGGGGCGGCGGGCCAGTAGTTGTTCTACACGTGCACTCAGCACCTCTGGCTCGACTGGCTTCGTCAGAAAATCGTCGGCGCCCGCGTGTAGGGCTCCCACGGCGGACTCGACAGTACCAAAGCCACTGACCATGAGCACTGGTGTCGTTTGTCCCCATCGACGAAGCACCTCCACCAGCTCGATTCCATCCGATCCGGGCAGCCGTACGTCGAGAAGGACTAGGTCGAAACGGTTTGCGTCCAGTCGCTGCTTGGCCTCTAAAGCGTCCTCTGCTTCGTCGACCCTATAACCATCCTGACGCAGAAGCGCCGCAGTCGAGCGACGAAACCCGCGATCGTCGTCAACAAGAAGGAGATGAGCTGGGCTCATGACTTCACCTCGACGGAGCTGGCCGTCTCCGCCTCCTTGGCAAAAACCACGAACTCCGCGACGAACCTGGCTCCTCCCAGGTCGCCGCGGTCAACGCGGATCCATCCGTCGTGCGCCCGTACGATCCCCTGGGTGGTGAAAAGGCCGAGACCCACTCCCTTCACTGCGGCTTTTGTCGTGAAGAACGGATCGAAAACTCGGTCCCGAGAGGCAGGCGGCACGCCGGGGCCCGAGTCTTCGACCACCAGCTCCACTTTGCCATTCCCACGCCTTACGGCGATTCGGATTTCTCCTTCTTCGCCAACAGCTTCCCGGGCGTTTTGAACGAGGTTCCAGAGAGTCTGTTTGAGCGCGTCCGCGGAGAGCCCCACCGGCACCTCTCCCTCAGCGTTGACCTCCAGCGAGACTCCCTGCGGGAGCCCGATCCGCAAGACCTCTCCCATCGCCCGAGCGACCTCAGTGGCGTCGCAACCACCGTCCGGTCGCGGCCGGTGCACGTCGAGCATGCGCTCCGCGAGCTCGTGCATTCGGAGGAGTTCATCGATTGCCAGATCTGCGAACTCCCGGGCCTCGTCGTCGTCATCGAGTCGGCGGCGGAGGATCTCCAGGCAATTCCTGACCGACGCGACAGGGTTCCGCACCTCATGGGCTAGCTGTCCGAGGAGGATAGCGGCCCCGGCCAAGCGGTCTCGCTGAACCAACTCTATCTGAAGTTTGGCCATACGCTCCTGACGGTCCGCAAGCTCGGCATTCGCCGTTTCGAGTTCTTCTACACGGGCTTCGAGCGCACCCCGCATCGAGCGGAACGCGCGGCCCAGGCGATCGATCTCCGTCACCCGGGATCCAGGCAGGGGAGCGTCGAAGTCTCCGAGGGAAAGTTGCTCGGCCGCGCCCGCAAGGTCACGGACAGGTGCGGAGAGCCGGGATGCGACACTCGCCCGTGTGAGGGAGGACAGCTGCGCGGCCTCCTCCATGCCGAAAGGACTCCAAGTACCTGCGGCACCAGCCCAGCCCGAAGGAGTCAAGAGTGCCGCGAGTGCGACCGTCGACAACGAGTCTCCGTCCGCTACGACCGACACAGGGATCCCCCCTGCACGCGTCGAATCCAATAGGGCGGAGGGCAACGGGGGACCGGTCAGCACCCGGCCCTCCATGTCCACTAAGAGGGGCCGCTCGTTGGGAAAGGGTTGGGTAAGCTCCGTCGCCAGCAGTCGGAGGCGCAGCGTGTCCCCCTGATCGATCGTCTGAAGGAGCGATGGATCAGTCGCGACATCCTGCGCATGCATCATCCGGGCGCCTGCCTGATTTGCGAACCGGTCCTGGGCTACGGCCGGGGCCCGTGAGAGGTCCTCCTTGGCGCGCTCGCGAAGGGCCGTGACCACACGCCGGTCAAGGATGACCGCCGTGGGGATAAGAGCGGTGGCGAGAATGCCCATGACGAGAGCAAGGAGAGCCGTCCGAAACGAGAGGGTAATGGATCCGTTCTCGTGCATGGCCCACGCCGGGCATAAGCCCCAGATCCTGGCCAATTCCGATGCACGTTCCTGTTTCGCGAAACGTTCCATCGATCATGGGGGCGTTTCATGAAACGGGTCCACGGATCGCAAGGGGTGGTGGCACGGATGGCCTGACGCCTTGTCAAGACGGGTGCTGGGCGGGCCAGCCCCACCTCTCGCTCACTCCGCACGAAACCTGCTCTGATGGCGGTGAGCCCCGGGGCGCTCCTGCCGCGTGCGGCCTTCGGTCGAGCCAAGGAGACTTCGATCATGACTCGCCCCTTCGCAGCTAGCTTTGCTCTTGCGGTGCTATTCCTTGCAGCGTGTTCCGATGACGCGATTGCGCCTACGGCCCAAACGACCCTCGATCTGACCTTCAACGGGCTCGAACCCCTTGCCAACGGATTCCATTATGAGGGATGGGCCATTGTCGCAGGCTCGGCCCTCGCCACAGGGAAGTTCAACGTATCGCAGGCCGGTGGCATCGTCGACCTGAGCGGTAGTCCGATCGGGGGAGGATCCTTCGATGTAGGCGGAGACATTTCGGGTGCTTCCGCGATCGTGATCACCATCGAGCCAAATGGCGATACCGATACGACCCCTGCTGATACCCATGTTCTTGCGGGTTCGGTCTTGGGTAGTAGCGCGGCGCTTGCCGTAGGAGCTACACAGGCGCTAGGGGATGACTACGGCTCTGCAGCCGGGGGCTTCATCCTCGCCACCCCAACGGATGGTACTGTGGACGACGAGCTGAGCGGGATTTGGTTCCTGGATCCTGCGGGGCCGTCACCTTCACTGACACTCCCGGTGCTTCCGGGTGGTTGGCGCTACGAGGGGTGGGCCGTCATCGACGGGGTGCCCGTAACTTCAGGGCGCTTCACGTCGACGACGGCGGCCGATGAGAGCGCACCGTTCTCAGGCCCGAACGCTGGGCCGCCTTTCCCAGGGGAGGATTTCCTGCTGAACGCTCCGGCAGGGCTCGTGTTTCCTGCCGACCTCTCTGGCGGCACCGCGGTCATCTCGATCGAGCCAGAACCGGACGACGCAGCGGCTCCCTTTACTCTGAAGCCGCTCGTGGGGGCGGTTCCTGGGGATGCAGTCGATCATGTCCTCTACGATCTAGATCTAAACGTCGTGAGCTTCCCGAGTGGGACGGCAATGATCCGATAGTTCCGTCTCCGACGGCCGTCTTCGATCTTGCCCATCGATGGCGGCCGGTCTAGGGTGTGGGTTTTCCTGGCGGGTGAGGGTGGCTCGTCGCCCGCGCAGCGCTGGCTGGAGGCGAAGGAAATGGGGAACCGACCGTCGGGGGAAGCCGAAGTCACGACCGGCTGGCCGAATGCGAAGGGCCGGACTGCCGCCACGGGCAGGGGATTGGCGCTCCTTAGCGCCGGACTGCTTTCTGCGTCCAGCATCGTCGGCTGTGCCCCCGGAGATCGCCCCGAGATGATGGCCCTGGCCACTGCGGGGACCGGCGGGGTCTACTACGTCCTCGGTGGATCGATCGCGGAAATCTGGAGCCGGGATTTGCCCAATCAACTCGTCGTCGCCGAGGTCACCGGAGGCTCGGTTGAGAATCTGAGCCTTCTGATGGGGGGACAGGTTGAAGTGGCCTTCTCGATGGGCACCAATGCCCTGGAAGCGTACGGCTCTACCGGCTCTTTCGTCGGTGGCGAGACCGAGCAGGTCCTAGCCTTGGCAGCGTTGTATCCCAACGTACTTCACCTGGCGACCCTCGACAGAACCGAAATTCGCACCCTAAGCGACCTGGTTGGACGACGGGTGTCTGTGGGGGCACCGGGAAGCGGGACTGAGGTTGCAGCTCGAACAGTCCTCGAGGCGAACGGGATCGGGTACGAGGACTTTGAACCCCAACGCCTGAATTTCAATGAGACCGCGAACGCCATAAGAGATGGGAACGTCGATGCGGGGTTCTGGAGCGCAGGCCCTCCGACGAGCTCCATCATGGATCTGGCCACCGCACGACCCCTCCGGTTCATCCCCATCGAACCGGATGAGGTAGAGCGCACGGCGGCGATCGATCCCACCATTCTGCCGGCCATTTTGCCCGCAGGAGCCTACCGAGGCCAAGATCAACAGATTGAAACTCTTAGTACGCCGAATCTGCTTGTTGTCAGGGCGGATATGCCTGAGGAGCTCGCCTACGCGATGCTTCGGCAGTTACTGGAGGCCCGCGAAGAACTCGAAGGGGTGCACCCTGTCGCCCGCCAAATCTCAGCCGAGTACACCTTGGGAACATCACCCATCCCGCTTCATCCAGGCGTGGTCAGGTATCTGCAGGAAACCGGGCACGAGGTGCCAGATCGTCTAATCACGTCTCCGTGAGGCTTCTGGGGGCCCTCGGGTGAGTACCGGACGCGAGCGGGATTCCTCGTCAGTCGATGTGGGGACCACGTGCGGTCTTGACCTTCCCGTGTTCACCGCCGGTGTCTTCATATTCCTTGCGGTCGGCCTTTCTCTCTTCCAGCTGTACACGGCGGGCATCCGACCGGTGGGTCTCTTCTACCAGAGGGGGCTTCACCTAGCGCTCGTCGAGGTCCTCGCGTTTCTCTTGTTTCCCGCCAAGGTCACGGGCCGGGGCCCATTAGGTCGTGCCGGATCCCGGGCCATCGACGGCGTGCTGATTGCTGGCGCAACTTCGACGTCTCTGTATCTCACCCTCAATTTGGATGCCATCGTCGGTAGGGCCGGCACGCCCAGCGCCCTCGACATCGTCTTCGGCGTTGCAGCGGTGCTCACGCTCGTCGAGGCGTGTCGCCGAGTCTTGGGGTGGGCCATCTCCCTGATCGCCATCCTCTTCATCTGCTACGCCTATCTCGGCGCGTTCCTCCCGGGCGTTCTTCGACACGGAGGGTACGGGACGGGTCGGATCGTGGGCCAGCTCTATTTGGGACAGGAGGGCATATACGGGATTCCGCTGGGGGTCGCGGCCACATTCGTTTTTATCTTCATCCTATTTGGGGCGCTCCTCGAGGTGACTGGCGCAGGGAAGTTCTTCATGGACTTGGCCTACGCACTTACTGGCAGGCAGTCAGGCGGCCCAGCAAAAGCGGCGGTTGTCGCTTCAGCCGCGATGGGCTCGATCTCGGGAAGCGCGATTGCGAACGTTGTGACGAGCGGAGCCTTCACCATCCCGCTCATGAAGCGAGTCGGGTACCGACCCGCTGAAGCCGGTGGCATTGAAGCAGCCGCGAGCACGGGAGGTCAGATCCTACCCCCGATCATGGGAGCCGGCGCCTTCTTGATCGCAGAGTACACGGGGCTTCCATACTTGGCAGTCGTCAAGGGTGGACTGATTCCCGCCCTCCTGTACATGGGGACAGTTTTCGTATTCGTGCACCTGGTAGCAGAGGCTCGTGGGTTGGGGGGGCTGCCCTCGTCGGAACTTCCCAGGTTTGGGAGGACAATGGCGAAGGGCTGGCACTACCTGCTTTCGCTGGTCGTGCTGATTGGCGCGCTCCTCATGGACTTCTCGGTCACCCGGGTAGGTTTCCTATCCTGCTTGGCGGTGGCCGTGCTTGCAGGCGCTAGGGCCGCATGGGAGCGACTAACGGAAAAAGAGATTGAGGGCCGTGCGCGAGACAGGGACACTGGGAGCGCCACCCAGTGGCTTCGTGGTGGTATGACTCGGGTGAGGGACGGCTTCGTGCTCGCGGGCCGAAATACGCTTTCCGTGAGCCTCGCCTGTGGTGTCGCGGGGATCATCGTGGGGATCGTCGGCTTGACCGGGCTGGGCCTCAAGTTCTCAGCTCTGATGCTCTCTTTTTCCCAGGGAAACCTGCTACTCGCCCTGATTCTGCTTCTCCTGGCGAGCCTCGTGCTCGGGATGGGGCTTCCCGTCACCGCGAGCTACATCGTCCTGATCGTTCTCGCTGGCCCAGTCCTCGTGAACGAGTTCGGAATGCCCGTGCTGATCGCCCACTTGGTCGTTTTCTGGTTTTCTCAGGACTCCAATGTCACGCCTCCCGTTTGTCTGGCCGCATATGCGGCTTCCGGTGTGGCTGGATCCGACCCAATGAAAACAGGACTCCATGCCTGGAAGTACGCGAAAGGGCTCTATCTCATTCCCCTGTTGATGGTCGTGCACCCCGAGATAGTTTTGGGTGGACCGACGCTGCTCGTGATAGGCAAAACCATCATGGCGATGGTGGCTCTCGCAGCGTTTGCGGGGGCCCTAGAGGGACACGTGCTGCGGCCCGTTGCCTGGAGTGGCCGGATTCTTCTCATAGCGGCCGCGGCAGCTGTATTCCATCCCTCCTTTCTGGTGGGCAGCATCGGGGCCCTCGTCGCGATTGCCTATACCGTCGGCAGCCTTCGGTCCACCGAGGGTGTCCGAGCGAGCTGAGGTACGGATTCTCGACGATTCACGCACGCGGTCGCCTGCCGGACTTTCATTGACAGGCCCGCCCCCCGAGAGCAATGTGACGTCAGCGTTGTTTGCCGTTTTCAGCGATGGAGGTCAGATGTCATTCAGCCAGTGGTGTTCTGCCGTGCTAGCGGTGGCGTTTCTTCTCTTCATGGCCGTCGGTTGCTCTGTCCCTTCCGGCTCCGCCCCCATTGAAGAGGTCACTCTCGAGGGACTCACGGGTCGGTCGGTCGCCCAAATCGACGGACAGCTAGATGTCCCCGGGCTGACTGAACCGGTCGAGGTCATTCGGGACGAGTGGGGGATCCCGCACATCTATGCGCAGAACGACAACGACCTGTTTCTGGCCCAGGGATACGTGATGGCCCAGGACCGACTCTGGCAGATGGAAATGTGGCGCCGCTGGCACGAGGGACGGCTCGCGGAAATCTTTGGACCCGAAGCGTTCGACTACGACAAGCGGACCCGACTCATGATGTTTCGGGGGCCGTGGGACGCATCCGAGTGGACGAGCTATCACCCGGACGCGGAGCGGATCTTCACCGCCTATGCCCAGGGAGTGAACGCCTACATCGAACAAAACCGAGACAACCTCCCCCTCGAGTTCCAGCTCTCCGGAATCGTCCCGGATCCGTGGACGGCGCGCACGGTCGTGTTGCGCTGGGCCGCTCTAGCGGTACCCAGCGTAAGGGGCCATGCACTCAACGAGATCCAGCTCGCGATCAACGTGGCTAGGCTAGGGGTTGAAGAGGCCAATCGCCAGGCGGCGCCTGATCCGTGGGATGACCTTCAGATTCCCGAAGGTTTAGACGTCAACATCATCACGGAAGAAATGCTCGAGGCGATGCGGGCGGGGGACGGAGATCCGTTTGTCCCGGGCAGGCTTCCACCTCTCGAGGTGGTCGAGCCGTACCGAGACCTCGTGCCAGAGATGCGGGTCGCGCAGGTCTCACCTCAGGAGATTCCCACCGAAGGTAGCAACAACTGGGTGATGAGCGGTGAGCGCTCGCCGACTGGCATCCCAATCTTGGCGAACGACCCGCACCGCCGTATCGAGATGCCCGCTCTGCGCTACTTCGTGCACTTGAACGCTCCCGGCTGGAATGTAATAGGAGGGGGCGAGCCTCCCTTCGTAGGGGTGGATGTAGGACACAACGAGAATATGGCGTGGGGCTTCACCTTTGCCGGAACGGACATGGTCGACGTGTTCGTCGAGGAAGTGAGCCCGGACGATCCGAACTCGGTCCGATGGCAGGGCGAGTGGGAGCCACTCCGCGTCATTGAGGAGGAGATTCTCGTCAAAGGGGAGGCGCCACGCACCGTCGAGCTGAAGTTCAGTCGTCACGGGCCCGTCTTCTTTGAAGACGCCGCCAATGACGTCGCCTACTCGGTCCGTTCCGTCGTTCAAGAGCCCGGCACGGCTGCCTATTTGGGCAGCTTCAAGCAAGCCCAGGGAGAGAGCTGCACCGACTTCTTCGATCGAGCGATGTTTTGGAAGGTGCCTACCCATAGCCTGATCTGTGGGGACGTTATCGGCAACATCGCGCTCCAAGTGACGGGTCTCACACCGGACCGGGACGGCTGGAACGGCCGACTTCCTGTCCCGGGCAGCGGGGAATATGAGTGGCGGGGTTTCCGCACCGATCTTCCGCGCGAGTTCAATCCGGAGCGGGGGTACATAGCGACTGCCAACAACAACGTACATCCCCCCGGTTATGAAGGCCGACCGGTCTTCTATCACTCTTCGCGGGGGGTAGAGACCTCGAGAATCACTCGTCTCCATCAGATTCTCGGATCCGACTCCAAGTTTTCGGTCGAAGACCACAAAGCCATCCAACATGATGCGTATTCATTGCGGGCGGAGGGCGACATTCCGGCGTTCAAGGGTTGGACGTCCGATGATCCATCGGCCGAGCGTGCGCGCGCCATGCTGGCCGAGTGGGACGCCGTGTTAGGCCGAGAGAGCACGGCTGGCGCGATATACGTTCGATGGACCGAACTCGCCGATGCGGAGGCTTTGCGAGGAGCGATGGGCGAGGAGCGTCGAGTGGTGGTCGAGGAGGGGCTTCAGCTGGCAGTAGAACGACTGACCCGGGACTGGGGATCGGAGTGGAGTGAGTGGCGCTACGGAAGAATCCAGCAGAGTCGTCTGCCACATATGATGGTGTCGGCCTTTGATCTGCCGACCGTCGAACGGCCGGGCGGGTTCGGAACCGTCAATGCTACGGGAGCCAACTTCCGGAGGATCATCGATCTCTCCGACCTAGACCGCTCGGTAGCCACCAACGCTCCAGGTCAGTCCGCTCAGCCGGGGAGCCCCTTCTACGGCAACCTCGTTGAGAATCTCGGAAATGGGGAGTATTTTCCATTGGCGTTCACACGTGACGCGGTCGAAGAACACGCCGCCTACCGGTTGAGTCTTCAGCCCGAATCTCCATGACTCCGCCAAGACGGTCTATGAGGGAGCAGGCTTCCGATAGGTGTGTCCCTCCCCAACGCGGGGGCGCATGTACCGCTTTCCTCGTCTTGCCTTCGTCCTGTTGGGATGCGGCGACGGTGGAACCGCACCCTCGGGCCCCAATTTTCCCTCGATATCTTCCACGATTCTGAGCGATTGGTGTCTTCGCGGAACGATTTTGGCGGGGGGAGGGCGGACAGGAAACATCAACAATACAGACTGCGATACGAGTCAATCTGAGGGAGTCTTCAGCGTCCGCATCGGGGCCTTGGCGGGCGGTCAATTCGAAGGATGGCGCATCCGTGTCGAGGAGACAACTACCGTTACGATCACGACCAGCGCCAACTTCGACACGACGCTGGATATCTACCGAATCCCCGATCTCACCGATCCCTCCTCCGCGTCCTTCTTGTCTTTTGACGATGACTCTGGTCCCGGGTCGGACGCAGAGTTGCAGAGCACGCTATCTCCGAATACCGAGTACTGGATTTTTGTCTCGGGATTCGATGAGAGTGAGACAGGCCTCTACACGCTGACCGTAAGCCAACAGGCGGTCACCTAGGCGACACGACGGTCACCTTGCGGATCGGCTGGTCCGTGCGGGCTCCGATTCCGAGCCCTTCCGGCGTGCAGCCCTCACTTGTGGCGGCTCCCGCATGCCTTCAGCTTTCCTGGCTCCGGCCGACCCGGCATCGGCTTCGGGCAAACCTCAGCGGATCAGCGTGAATGCGTGTCTTGATCATCGGTGCGGGGGCCGTGGGGTTCTACCTCGCGCGGCGGCTGGCGGAAGAGTCCCACGAGGTGACGATCGTCGACCCGGACCCGGACAAGGTCCAGCGCGCGGCAGATAACCTCGATGTGCTGGCGATAAGGGGAAATGGAGCGGCGATCCCGATTCTCGAAAAGGCGGGCGTTGCCGACGCAGAGATCCTAATCGCGGTCTCCGCCTCGGACGAGGTGAACCTAGTCGCATGCCTCGTCGCCTCACAGCGAGGCGTCAGGGTGAAGGTGGCCCGGATCAGTCACCCTGAGCACCACTCTGCCCAGAGCATCTTGTCCCGAGAAGCCCTGGGGGTGGATCTCCTGATCGGTCCCGAGCAGGAGTGTGCCTGGGAGGCATTCGGGCTCCTCAGCACCTCGGCTGCAACCGACCTGGCTCGCTTCGCCGACGGCAAGGTCCAACTCGTCGGTATGAAGGTCCTGGCCGGCGCACCGGTTGCAGGAAAGTCACTGAGTCAGCTCGACGTCGACGCTCAAGATCTCGAGTTCGTTCTTGCCGCAGTCGTGCGCAACGAGACCACCCTGATGCCCACAGGAGCGACGGTCGTGGAACCCGGGGATAAGATCTTCCTCCTGGGTCCCTCCAGCGGTGTCCGCTCTCTTCCCACTTTGGCCGGGCACGATCCGTTCCAACTCCGCAGGGTGATGATCGGAGGCGGGAGTGACGAGGCGGTCTACCTGGCCGGACACCTCCATGAGCACGGCGTGCACTGCACGATCCTGGAGTTGAATCGAAATCGGTGCCGTGAGTTGGCGGAAATCGTACCTCATGCGCTAGTCCTCCACGGCGACACCACCGATCTTGACCTGCTCGAAATGGAGGGCGTGGAGGGCATCGATGGGTTTGTGGCGCTGACCAACCGCGACGAGGTGAACATGCTGGCCGCGCTGCTCGCGAAGAGCTGTGGCGCTCGGCGGGCGATTCCCTTGATCCACAAGATGGAGTACATGTCGCTGATCGAGCGGGTCGGTCTGGATGCAGCGGTGTCTCCGCGGATTTCGGCAGCCAACGCGATCCTCAGATACGTGCGTCGAGGCGCGATCGCCACGGTAGCGACCCTGAAAGGGAGCGAAGCAGAGGCGCTGGAGGCCGTGATCGGGGAAGGCGCCCGAGTGATCGGCCGACGGCTCAGCGACGTTCGATTCCCGAAGGGAGCGGTCGTGGGTGGAATCGTCCGGGGAGAGGAGGTCATCATGCCCCGCGGAGGCGATGCGCTGGAACCCGGTGATCATGTGATTTTCTTCGTCCTTCCTGAAGCCATGGGTGCACTAGAGAAGCTGCTCGGATGAGCCTCCGCCATTTGATCTTTACGATTAGCGTCGTCCTCATCGTCTTCAGCGCGGCATTGCTCGCGTGCACCGGCGTCGCCTGGGCATACGGCGGCGAGGATACCGGGGCGTTCCTAGCGTCGACGGTGATCGCCGCCGTGCTGGGTCTCATCGGTGTGAGTCGCACAAAACTCGAGGGGAGTCTGACGATTCGAGAGGGCTATGCGGTTGTTTCACTTGCCTGGATCGTGGTCGGGATCGTGGGATCTGTTCCTTATCTGCTTTCAGGAGTCGTGGAAAGTCCCGTGGCGGCGCTCTTCGAGTCCGTGTCCGGCTTCACGACCACGGGAGCGACCGTATTCGCGGATGTCGAATCATTGCCTCATGGCATTCTTTTCTGGCGATCCCTGACCCAGTGGCTTGGAGGGATGGGGATCATCCTCCTCGGTGTCGCGATCCTCCCGTTCCTGGGTGTGGGTGGGATGCATCTCTTTCGTGCTGAGGTGCCCGGGCCGACGCCAGAGCGGCTCTCGCCACGGATCGCGCGGACCGCGAAACTCCTGTGGTATGTCTATGCGGGGCTCACGGGAACTCTGTTTGCGCTGCTCTTGGCGGGCGGGCTCTCGCCCTTCGACGCACTGACCCACGCGTTCTCCGCGATGCCCACCGGCGGGTTCTCGACTCGGAACGAATCGATTGCAGCCTTCGACTCTCCCTTCGTGCAGTACACGATCATCGTGTTCATGTACCTGGCAGGAGTGAATTTCGTGCTCCACTTTCAGGCCCTCTCCGGGAAGGTCCGGGGTTATTTCGCTAGCTCGGAGTGGCGTTTTTACTCAGGGGCTATGGCAGTAGGCGTAACTATCGTCTGTGTGCTGGTTCTGTTTGCCGACGGGACAGCGGTGTTCGGCCTCGAACGTGTCTTCCGCGACGCGCTCTTCCAGGTGGTCTCCTTGTCTACCGGAACGGGTTATGTGACGTCTGACTATGGCGCCTGGCCTCTCGCAGCGCAGCTCGTGCTTGTGACCCTCATGTTCATGGGTGGGATGGCCGGATCCACGGCCGGAGGCATCAAGTCGATGCGCGTGTATGTGCTGATCCGGGCAAGCATTTCCGAGCTCCGGCGGAACCTCCACCCAAGGGCCGTCGTCGTAACTCGACTGGGATCCACAGCACTGGAGGAGTCGGAACTCCTAAACATCCTCGGGTTCGTGTTGCTTTTCTTGGGGATATTCTTCGCGGGTGTTTTGGCCCTAGCCCTCTTGGGCCATGACCTCACCACGACGATTGGGGCGAGCGTTGCGGCGATCGCGAACATCGGGCCTGGCCTTGGTGCGGTCGGGCCAGCCGAGAACTATGGATGGATGGACCCCGTATCGCACCTGGTCCTGATCACGCTGATGATCGTCGGGCGGCTCGAGATCTTCACGGTCCTTCTCCTCTTCCATCCGGACCTCTGGCGCCGCTGACTGGCAATTCCATGATTCGAGTCACCTTCCTCGGTACCTCGGCCTCCAGACCCACGGTCGGGCGAAACGTCAGCGCGATCACTCTCCAACGAGGGGGAACTCTCCTTCTTTTCGACTGTGGGGAAGGGACCCAGAGGCAGATGATGCGCTTCGGCACAGGCTTCAGTCTGGACTACGTGTTCATTTCACATCTGCATGCAGATCACTATCTGGGCATCATTGGTTTGCTTCGTACCCTGGCGCTTCAGGGTCGAAACGAGACGCTTCACCTCTATGGTCCAGAGGGTTCCAGTGCGACCCTAGCAGCGGCCGTGGGCCTCGGGGGAAACCGCCTCAGCTACGCAGTCGACATCCAGGAGCTTGCGCACGGAGACTCGGTCGATTGGGAAGACTTCAGTGTCAAAGCGCTTTCGGTCCGGCACGGGGTCCCGGCGTTGGGGTACGCTCTTCGGGAGCATCCGCGGCCCGGGCGGTTCGACATTGAAAAGGCGCAGGCGCTTGGAATTCCGGACGGTCCCCTCTTCGGTCGCTTGCATCGAGGGGAGGCGATCGAATGGGAAAGTCGCCGAGTCGAGCCCGAAGAGGTGGTAGGGGCACCAAGGCCCGGTCGGCTGGTAGTCTATTCGGGCGATACCCGACCCTCCGACAACATTGTGGAGGGCGCGGAGGGAGCGGATCTTCTCATCCACGATTGCACCTTTGGTGACGAAGGATCCGACCGCGCGAAAGAGACCCACCATAGCACCGCGCGTGAGGCAGCTGAGGTCGCCGTGCGCGCTCGCGTGAAACGCCTCTACCTCACACACCTGTCTGCTCGATATTCAGCGAATGTGACTCCGGTAGAGACAGAAGCGCGCGAGGTATTCCCTGGTGCGGAGGTGGCCTACGACGGTCTGAACTTAGAGATCGAGTATGCCCGCGAAGGGGAGGCGGACGGCTGAATGCTAACCAATTCCGAGCGATCCGGCCCCGGCCCTGAGACGATTGCCGTGGTTGGGTTGGGACTCATGGGTGGCTCTCTCTGTCGAGCGCTGAAGTCCACTGTAAATCCGCCGCGCATCATCGGGCTCGACACGAATTCCCTCGCAGGGGCCGCCGCCCTCAACGCCGGAGCCATCGACGAATTCGAATCGGGTGAGGGGGGAGGTTTGGAGGCTGTAGATGTGGCGATATACGCTGCACCGCTGCGGGCTACTTTTTCGCTCATCAGACGCCATGTCGGTCTCTGGAGAGACGATGTGCTGCTTACAGACGTTGTGAGCCTGCAGGAGCCTGTGTTGAAGGCGTCCGCGGCGTCGGGCGTCGGTGACCGATTCGTCGCGGGACATCCCATTTGTGGGGGCGAGATGTCGGGGTTCGGTGCTAGCCGAAGCGGACTCTTCCGAGACGCGACGGTGTGGCTCAGCGCGGGGGACGAAGTCGCTTCGGAGTTGCGGGTCGCGGCAGAAGCCTTCTGGTCCAGTGTGGGCGGGGCGCCGAGATGGGTGGCGGCCGCTGACCACGACCAGCGGATGTCGTGGGTGTCCCACCTTCCGCAATTGGTTGCGAACGCCCTGGCCGGCGCGCTCGATGCAGCAGGGTGCACGCCCGACGAGCTCGGTCCGGGAGGCCGGGACATGACTCGCCTTGCGGGTTCCAATCCGGAGATTTGGAAGGACTTGCTGCACGCTTCGGCGGCGACCACCGGGACCGGCCTGACATCAATGTCCAAGGCACTCAACGTTCTGGCCGACCTAATGGCGCGCCGCGAGATCGATCGGATCGCCGAGTTCATGGAGCGTACCCGAAAGTGGAGCACGTCAGAGTGACCCGCGTTCCCGGGGACAAATCGATCACCCACCGGGCTCTCCTCCTCAGCTCGGTAGCTACAGGCGAAAGTACGCTTCGCGGGCTTCTCACGGGAGCGGATTGCGAGAGCACGGCTTCGGTGCTGAGAGCCCTCGGGGCTGATATCCCCGATTTTGGGGATGACGGATCGGAGGTGACGATCAGGGGAGTGGGTCTCAGTGGCCTCCGGACACCCGAGTCCATCTTGGACTGTGGAAATTCGGGGACCACGGCCCGGCTGATTCTCGGACTTCTAGCAGGCCTCCCGATTGAGGCACGCGTGACAGGTGATGAGTCGCTGAGATCGAGGCCCATGCGGCGGGTCACAGAACCGCTGGGTGCGATGGGCGCGGCATTCTGGGAGAGCGGTGGGCCAGATCGCCTCCCTCTTCGGCTCAAAGGAGGTCCGCTCAAGCCTTTTTCATACCTATCCCCTGTAGCCAGCGCGCAAGTGAAGAGCGCGATCCTTCTCGCGGGGTTGAGTGGTGGCGGCGGGGCAACCGTGGTAGAACCCAGTCGCTCTCGGGACCACACCGAGCGGATCCTTCGGCGTATGGGGGCTAAAGTAAATGAGGCCGTCACCCCCGATGGGTGGGAGGTGAGCCTCACGGCTACGATCTCGGACCTGGAGCCCCTCGACCTAACCGTTCCTGGCGACTTTTCATCGGCTGCATTCCTGATTGCTCTTAGTCTTCTGGGTGGAGCGGGAGAGGAGTTGCGGATCGACAACGTAGGCCTGAATCCGACTCGGACTGGGCTCCTCGACATCCTGCGCGAGATGGGGGGCCGAATCGAGGTCGAGAACTTGCGGGAGGCCGATGATTCCAAGGGAGAGGCAGCAGGAGACCTGGTCATCTACCCCTCCGACCTGAATGGCGTATCCATTGGGGGAGAGCAAATCCCGCTTCTCATCGATGAACTTCCTGTCCTAGCCGTCGTCGCCGCGTGCGCCGACGGCGTGACGGAGATACGAGACGCAGCCGAACTGCGAGTGAAAGAGTCGGACCGGATCACCGCTATGGCTATGAACCTCGAATCAGTTGGCGCGGGAGTTGAGGAATTGGCGGACGGGCTAAGGGTTATCGGTAGGACGGGTGCAATGGCAGGGGAGGTTTCGGTACGTGGCGACCACCGGATTGCGATGGCTTTCGGAGTGTTGGGCGCGCTCCCGAGAAACGAAGTGTCCGTCGACACCCCGTGGGTCGTTGACGTCAGCTTCCCAGGTTTCTGGAAGATTCT
The DNA here is from genome assembly GCA_965215925.1 of Longimicrobiales bacterium. Classification (GTDB taxonomy): domain Bacteria; phylum Gemmatimonadota; class Gemmatimonadetes; order Longimicrobiales; family Gaopeijiaceae; genus JAAXGI01. The sequence continues at coordinate 597,817 of CBDCEQ010000003.1, forward strand.
CGCAGATCTTTCAGGTCCCGAGGGGCAGGGGTTCGGGGAAAACGAGGGGTGAGCGCGGGAACGAGGAAGCCATTCGTCATAACGATAGATGGGCCTGCTGGGTCGGGAAAAACGACGACTGCGAGGGAGGTGGCGCGTCGGCTCGGATTCCGGCACCTGGACTCCGGTGCCCTCTATCGGGCCGCCACGGTAGCCCTGCTCCGCGCCGGTATTCCCGCCAAGGAATGGGACACTCTAGGTGGAGAGGTCCTGGCGGAACTCGAAATTCAGCTTGTGCCGAGCGAGAGTGAGTTTCACGTCCTCGTGGGTGGCGAAGAGGTGGCGGAGGATCTCAGGTCGGGGGAGACTACACGTCTCGCCCCCCGGCTTGCCAAGAACCATTGGGTGCGAAAGAAATTGAGTAATCTTCAACGATCTGCGGTATCCTTCGGCGATCTCGTAACGGATGGACGGGACATGGGGACCGTCGTCTTCCCGGAGGCTGGACTCAAAGTATTCCTGACGGCCTCGTTGCTAGAGCGTTCTCGACGTCGTCTCCTTGAGGAACACAGCGCTCAGGACGAACGATCTGTTCGCGAGGAAGCCGCACGGATCAAGCACCGAGACGAGACAGACGCAGGCCGGGAGATCGCTCCGCTGAGAAAGCCAGAGGGGGCCCTCGAGATCGATACCACGGAGATGACACTGGAGACGCAGGTTGCTGAAATCGTCGCCGCCGCGTCGGTCTTGACCAGGCGAGCAGCGGAGGAATAGGTTACCACGCTCCATCGAGGATGGCGGGGCCGTTTTGATCAAAATGAGTCGCGGCCTTTCCCAACATTCACCGGGCGGATCCGAACCGCCGTTTTTCGCGCCGACACTCGGCGCACAGCGGTCAGAACTGCGCACTGACCCCCTGACCGATCCTTCCCCGGTTGGAGGAGATAGGCATCCCGTATGTCCAACCAAAGTGACGATCCAAACCCCGCGGAAACGCCGACCGAACCTGCCGTAGAAGAGCTTCCTAGCGACCCCATCGTTGCGGTCGCCGAAGTTGCGAATGAAGGCATCTCGCCTGAGCTCGTCCTTGATCCCTACGGTGAAGAAGAGATGGACATCTCTAGGGACGACTTCGAGGCTCTGCTGGAGGAGTTCGGAGGAGAGATGCAGAATGCGCGTGAGGGTGAGATCGTAAACGCGCGTGTCCTCTCGTTGTCCGATAGTTCTGTCATTCTCGAATTTGGATTCAAGAGTGAGGGATCTGTACCGCTCGACGAATTCAAGGACCCTGAATCTCTCTCTCCGGGGGATGAGGTCGAAGTCTTGTTGGAGAGTCTGGAAGATGATAACGGCGTCGTCGTGCTCTCCAAGCGGAAGGCGGACTTCCTCCGTGTATGGGAAAAAATCAAGGAAGCCCACGAGAACGACCGCGCCGTGAAGGGTACGCTTGCTCGAAAAATCAAAGGAGGAGTGACCGTCGATCTCATGGGCGTGGATGCCTTCCTGCCTGGTTCACAGATCGCCCTGAGGAGGGTCCCGCACATCGAGGACCTTATCGGAGAGACATATAAGTTCAAGATCATCAAACTGAACAAGCGGCGGAGGAACATCGTCGTGTCCCGTCGCGTGATCTTGGAAGCGGAGCGAGAAACGAAGAAGGAGAACCTCGTCAAGGAACTACTCGTCGGACAGATCCGCGAGGGTTTGGTCAAGAACATCACTGATTTTGGCGCCTTCATCGACTTGGGCGGTTTAGATGGGCTCTTGCACATCACCGATATGTCGTGGGGCAGAGTCGGTCATCCATCGGAAGTCGTTGATATCGGCGTGCCTGTCGACATCAAAGTTTTGGACATCGATTGGGACCGAGAGCGAATCTCTCTCGGTCTCAAACAGCTCCTCCCCTATCCCTGGACGGACATCGACAAGAAGTATCCTGTCGGGTCACGGGTTCGCGGGAAGGTCGTGTCCATTACCAACTACGGGGCCTTTGTGGAATTGGAGAAAGGTGTCGAGGGGCTGGTTCACATTTCCGAGATGTCTTGGACCCGGAATATTCGTCACCCGTCGAAGCTGGTCTCGATCGCGGACGAGATCGAGTCCGTAGTTCTCAAGGTCGACCCCAATGAGGAAAAAATCTCCTTGGGTATGAAGCAGATCGAAGAGGACCCCTGGTTGTCACTCCCCATGCAGTACCCGACCGGCACGACACTCGGTGGTACTGTGAGGAACCTGACTTCTTTCGGGGCGTTCGTTGAGATCGAACCGGGAATCGATGGATTGGTCCATGTTTCGGACATGAGCTGGACGAGGCGAATAGAGCACCCGTCAGAAGTTGTCGACAAAGGGGACGAAGTGCAGGTGATGGTCCTCGACATCGATTCCGATCAAAAGCGCATCTCTCTGGGAATAAAGCAGTTGCAGGACGATCCGTGGCCTGGGATCGTAGAGCGGTTTTCACCGGGCGTTGAGCCAGAAGGGATTGTCGCTCGGCTTCAGGACAAAGGTGTTGTGGTCGACCTCGGTGACGATATCGAAGGCTTCGTCCCGGCATCCAGCACTGCGGTTGAAGACCCCGAGCAGCTTGCTGAATACTTCCGTACCGGTGAGTCGGTGGATCTCCGGGTATTGGAGTCCGACGCAGCAAACCGCCGGATCGTTCTGGAAGTGACCAGCGAACCTGAGCGAATCGCCGTTCCCGAACCCGAGCCTGAACCTGAAGACGAGGTCGATTCCGAGGATGCAGGGGATGGGGAGTCAGAGGCGACTGTGACGGGCTCCACCGCTGACACTCCAGATGAAGTGGATGACTCGGCGGAGAGAGTGGTTGAGGAGGCGGGGGACTCGCTAAAGGAAGCGGAGGAAGCTGAGAGCGCGTCGGAAGACTCCGAGGAGGCGTCGGAAGAAACCAAGGACGAGTCGGAAGACTCCGAGGGGGAGGCTGGAGATACCGAGGAGCAGTCGGGAGAGGCTGAAGAGGGGCCGGAAGACGCCGTCTAGAGACCTCAGCGAAGCGGGTCGATGAAAGGGCTTGAATCTCGTCTAGAACTATCCGAATCCGGGGGCTCCCCTGTGATCCGCCGGTTCATTGTCGCCGCGTTCTCCGTTTTTCTCACGCTCAGCGGCTGTGCCCCCGCGGAGGCTCCGCCTCCGCCCGAACCCGAACCGATCGTTCTCGAGGGGCCCCCGATTCGGCAAGGGGCCTTCACCGACGACGAGGCCCAGGCAGCAGCTCAACTGATAATCGAGGCGCAAGAATTGCTTTCGGATGGGCGGGTGGACGAGGCGCTCGAACACGCGACGACCGTCGAGGCGCGCTATCCCGAGTCGCCCGGATCGTCGCTCGCTATCTGGATCCAAGCCCAAGCCTTTCACGCGTTAGAGGATTGGGCTGAGGGAGAGGTGGCAGCCGAGTTTTACGTCGACCTCGTTTCAGGAGATAGCTCGTCCTCCGGGCGTGGGTACCTGTTACGCGCCCAGATAAGGAGGGCAGGGAACCTCGCCGGGGGCATCGAGGCAATCTTCGAGATTCCTGAGGAGGCGGACGAACCTGAGCTCGTGCAAGCGGAAGCCCTAGCAGAGCTTTGGGCATCGGGCCTCGCTACCCCGGAGCTCCGAGACTTGATTGTCGAAGCACCTCGCCACCCCCGGATTCTTCCGGTCTTTCTGACCGAATTGGCGGTTCGTCGTTATCTGTCAGGCGATGAGCCCGAGGCTCGAGCACGTGCTGAAGAGGCGTTGGCCATGGCTCCTGGGCCGGAAGTGGTTCGGCGGGCCACGGACGTCATCGAGGGACGCATTGACGAAGAGTTGGAAGTCGCGGCGGTCATAGGCGGCATCCTACCCATCACAGGGTCGCCTGCCGTCAGCCGTCTCGCGCTTGACATAAGCGAGGGCATTGAAGTCGCTCTCGCTGCGGATGAAGAAGAGTTCTCACGACCAATCCGCTTTCTGCCGGTCGAGGACGCGACAGAGCCATCTGACATGGCCGCGGCTTTCCAAACTTTGGAAGGAGCAAGAGCAGCGGGCGTGATCGGTCCTCTCCAAGATGCCGCTCTCATTGCCGCGGTACGTTCCCGAGAGACCCTTATTCCGGTGCTTTCGCCCACGACCCGGCTGATCCCGCCGGGTACCGAGGGCGTGTTCTCGATGAATGGTGTAGACCCAAGCGCCGGCCAGGCACTCGCCCGATTGGTTCTCGATCGGAAAATTCGCGAGATCGTTGTCGTGCATACCTCCTCGGCGGAGATGGAGGAAGAATATCGGTGGTTTCGCGAGGCGTATGTTGAGGGCGGGGGAGCGATCAATCGTGTCCTCAACTACCCTCCCGGCGCGACCGGATTCCAGTCACAGATGAGGGAGATCCTGAGCCTACGGCCTCGGGGGCTCGTGTTCCTACTCCCACCCAGCGACGTTGAGCTGCTAGCGCCCCAGATTCCATTCTACGGTGTCGACGAACTCCCTGGCCTCACTGTGTTCGGGAATCAATCCTGGACGTCGGAGGGGGTGCTTCAAAGTGTCCAAGCTCGCAGTACGGAGGGCGTATTCTCTATTACTAGCTGGGTCGGTGAAGGAGAATTTGGCCCGGGTTGGGAGGGGTTCGTAGAGGCCTACGAGGCACACTTTCGTCGGAGTCTTCGCTCTCCTACTCCGGCTCTAGGGTATGACGCCGCACGACTACTCCTCAGGGCGGCAAGAGAGGGAGGCGGCACTCCCGAGGGCACTCTTCAGGCGCTCGGACGTGTCCAAGGGGTTGCAGGGGCAACGGGATTCCTCTCCGTAGAGGGTGGACGGATCCGTCGCTCGTTCGTCCCCGTCCGAATCGAGAACCGTAGGCCCGTTCTCCTCACTCCCTGAGCGACGGATCCGTTGCCGGTTTGCACACACGCCTTCGAATGTGAGTGCCCCCTCATGACGACCCAACCGGAGATGCGAGCGTTCCATGCAGGACCGACTTGAGGAGCTAGCGCGTCTTAGCGAGGAAAGCTTGGTCGCGGGAGGGAAGGACCGGCTGAAGGCTCAACACGATAGAGGAAAACTCTCAGCTCGCGAACGGCTTGGACTTCTCCTCGATCAGGGTTCCTTCGTTGAGTTAGATCGATTCGTCACTCAACGCTCCCAGGACTTCGGGCCCAATGACCAGAAAGTGCTGGGCGATGGGGTTGTCACAGGGTACGGCGCCATCCTCGGCCGCCTCGTGTACGTCTTCTCGCAGGACTTCACGGTCTTTGGCGGCTCCCTGTCCGAGAGTCACGCCGAGAAGATCGTAAAGCTTCAAGAACTCGCGCTAAAGAACGGAGCGCCGCTCGTCGGACTGAACGATTCAGGGGGGGCACGGATTCAGGAAGGAGTCGTCTCTCTCGGGGGCTACGCGGATATTTTCCTTCGGAACACCCTTGCCTCGGGTGTTGTGCCGCAAATCTCCGTCATCTTGGGCCCCTGCGCAGGGGGGGCGGTCTACTCTCCCGCAATCACTGACTTCGTATATATGGTCCGGGGCACGAGCTATATGTTCGTGACGGGGCCGAACGTCGTGAAGACCGTGACACACGAGGACGTGGACATGGAGGGTCTGGGCGGTGCAGACGTTCATGCATCTACTTCAGGTGTCGCTCACTTCGTTCACGATTCCGAAGGGGAGGTGTTGGAAGCGGTTCGAGAGCTGTTCCGGTATATCCCACAGAACAATACGGCGTCTGCTCCGGCAGGCGGAAACGCGGAACCCCCCGATGGTTCGAAAGAGGCACTGCTGCGGGTGATCCCAGACAGCCCGAACAAGCCCTATGACATGAAGCAGGTAATCGAATGGGTGAGCGATGGAGGAGAGTTCTACGAGGTTCACGCCAACTTTGCGGGGAATCTCGTCGTAGGGTTTTCACACCTAGGCGGACATAGTGTCGGCATCGTCGCGAACCAGCCCGCGGTCCTGGCCGGTGTACTTGACATCGATGCCTCGGTGAAGGGCGCCCGATTCGTGCGCTTCTGCGATGCTTTCAACATTCCCCTCGTCGTTTTCGAGGACGTGCCTGGGTTCCTCCCGGGTGTGAGCCAGGAGCACGGTGGGATCATTCGTGAAGGAGCGAAGCTGCTCTATGCGTTCGCTGAAGCGACAGTGCCCAGACTGACCGTGATAACGCGTAAGGCCTACGGTGGAGCCTACGATGTGATGAACTCAAAGCACATCGGGGGGGACATAAATCTCGCTTGGCCTACGGCGGAAATCGCGGTGATGGGTCCCAAAGGGGCCGTGGAAATCCTCTTCAGGAAAGAGATTGCTGACGCGGAGGACAAGGAGTTGGCTACCGAGGAGCGGATCGAAGAATATCGAGAGAAGTTCGCCCACCCATATATCGCGGCCGCTCGGGGGTACGTGGACGATGTCATCGACCCTCGGGAAACCCGCGATCGCCTTGTTTCGGGGCTGGACATGCTACGAAACAAGCGCGACGAAAACCCTCCGCGGAAGCACGGAAACATCCCTCTCTGATGGGACGTTGTCTCTACTGTAGCAGCCCCCTGGGGACCCGGTCCCGCGGTCGGGGGGGCCGTCCTGTAGCAGAAGCGCCTCGGGAGGCATACGATCCGCAGCTGGGTCGTCTGTGGGACATTTGTCCCTCGTGCTACCGCTGGAACCCTGTGCCTCTGGAGATTCGTTGGGAGACATTGGAAAGGTTGGAAACCCAGGTACGTGCGAAGGGCCGGGTGATCCTTCAGTCGGCACACCTCGCGCTGATCCGCCTGGACGGAAACGAAGTCGTCCGGGTCGGGGCTCCGTCCCTTTCTGAATGGGGAGCCTGGCGCTACGGAACCCGATTGATCGCTCCCGTACCCAAGGGAAATTTCCTAGCGCGTGCTTTGCGATCTCTTCCTCCCTCGCCACTCGAGGGTTACGACCCGTACGGCCTCGCTGGCCCGATCGGTGGAGTGGGTGGAAAACAGGGTCCAGCACAGTGGTTGGCCTCACCTTTCCTGGATCATGCCCGACCTCTCACGGCGGCTTTCACATCGATCCCTTTTGCACACGAATGCCCAGGGTGTAGATGTCCTATGCCATTACAACCATGGGATTTTGCCGGTGTCAGCTTCTTCATTACCTCAGGGGTCGTTGGAGTCGAGGCTGCCTGCGCGAATTGTGAGACGCGCGTCCCATTTTCACTGGCCGCTGTCCGCCCGGCACTAAGAATGGGCTTGGCGATACTCGATAGCGACCGCCCGGCTCGGGCTCTGGGCCAAAAGGCCGGGACCGCGCTCCAGGGAGCGGGGGGTGGACGCCTATTTCTCGAAGGACTGGGGAGAATTGGTGTCTTGATCGGGGAGTTGGATCCAGTGGATCGAGTAGGCTTAGGAATCTCCCTCGATCTCGAAGCCGAGACGGATGCCCTGGATTCAGAGTGGAGTGATGCGGAGGAAATCGCGTCAATTATGGACGGTGAACTTACCGATGTCCCGGGGTTCAGAGAATTCCGCGCTCGAGTGTTGGGTGAAGAGATCCCGCCCCTGTCCATCGATGGGGCGTCGGGCGATTCATGAGGACGGTGCTGGTAGCCAACCGTGGCGAGATCGCCTTGCGAATCATTCGGGCGTGTAGAGAGCTCGGACTCCGGTCCGTCGCGATCTACTCCGAGGCCGATCGCACTTCTCCCCATGTTCAGCACGCGGATGAAGCCTACTTCGTCGGACCGTCTCCTTCCACAGAGAGCTATTTACGAATCGATCGCATCCTCACGGCTGCAGCAGAGAGTGGAGCTGACGCCATCCACCCGGGCTACGGTTTTCTCGCCGAGAACGCCGCGTTTGCGGAGGCGGTGGAAGGGTCGGGTCGGGTATTTGTGGGGCCAACTCCGAAAACCATCGCCGCGATGGGGAACAAGGTAGCGGCCCGAGGTCAAATGAAGGCAGCAGGGGTTCCCATGGTGGCGGGAACGGAGCGCTCGGTCCGCGACGCGGACGACGCGTTGGCTCTTGCCGACAAAGTCGGATTCCCGGTGCTCCTGAAGGCAGTTAGCGGAGGCGGGGGCAAGGGGATGCGGGTCGTTGAAGATGCCGACCGACTGCCCGAGGCGCTGGAGGCTGCCGCTAGGGAAGGAAAGGCCGCGTTCGGAGACGATCACGTGTACCTAGAGAGGTATTTGGACCGCCCGCGTCACGTCGAAGTACAGCTTCTGGGTGATGGCAAAGGCCATGTATTGCATCTCGGCGAGCGAGACTGCTCGATCCAGCGGCGGCACCAGAAGTTGATTGAAGAGACGCCCTCTCCTGCTCTCACCCCATCCCTCCGCCGAACCGTGGCTCAGGCTGCGGTCCGGGCAGCCGCGGCCGTGAACTACCGTGGCGCCGGGACCGTGGAGTTCCTGTTTCAAGACGGTGATTTCTTTTTTCTCGAGATGAACACCCGCATCCAAGTTGAGCATCCGGTGACCGAGTGTGTTACAGGGATCGACCTGGTGCAATGGCAGCTGCGGATCGCGGACGGTCAGGCAATGCCGTTCTCTCAGGGCGAGTTGGAATCTCGAGGGCACGCGATCGAATGCCGAGTTACTGCGGAGGCATGGGCTGACGGGTTTCTTCCCTCCACCGGCACCGTGCGACACCTCGAGATCCCGACTGGACCAGGCGTGAGATGGGATGGGGGAATTGCGACAGGCAGCCACATTGGTCTTCACTATGACTCGCTCCTAGGAAAACTGGTGGTGCACGCTTCATCCAGGACCGAGGCGATAGATCGCATGGCTCGAGCGCTCGATGAGCTCGTGGTGGACGGCGTTACGACCTGTCAGCCTTTTCTTCGCAAGGTCATGGCTGAGCCTGATTTCAGGTCGGGAGAGGTCACGATCCGCTACTTGGATGAGCACCCTGAGGTCCTGCAGCAAACGGCGAACCCTCTACCTACGGTTGCCGCTCTGGCAGCTCTTCTCGAGAACGAATGGCAAGGAGCGCAATCACCCCTTCGTATCTCTCCTGCTGCCGATTCTGATGGCGGGTCTTCCTGGCGGATGGCTCTCCAAAGACGCAGAGGAAGGCTGCCGTGACTGTGACAGAAGAGGGGTCCCAACACCAAGTCACGGTGGATTCGATTACTTCGGAAGGCGCGGGCGTGGGACGGCTAGCAGACGGTCGAGTCATTTTCGTTCACAGGACGGCGCCGGGTGATCGCGCACTCGTTGAAATCACCCGTGTGCACCGGCGGTGGGCCCGGGGGCGATCGCTGAAACTCTTGCGACAGGGTCCGGACCGGCGTGACCCCCCGTGTCCACACTACGAGCTCTGCGGCGGCTGTACTCTACAGCATCTGACCTATCCCGCGCAGGTAAAACTAAAGGAAAAGCTCGTCAGGGATGCGCTCGAGCGAATCGGAAGGGTTGAGCGATTACCGCCGCACAGCGTCCATCCTTCGCCCAAGGAAACCCGATACCGGAACCGAGTAACCCTGACGCTGATCCGTAGCCCGGCGGGCAAGGTCACAGCTGGGTTCCATCGAGTGGAGACCCCGGGGAGTATCATTGACGTAGATGGCCGGTGCTTACTCCCGGAAGAACCGATCCCTGATGTTTGGGATGGACTGCGTGAGCACTGGGGAGCTGAAGCTAGCCGGCTTCCAAGGGGCACACGCCTACGCCTCACGCTCCGCGTAGTCGGGAAGAGCGGGGTCCTGCTCCTGATCGATGGCGGGGAAGATTCCGGTGACCCGGAAGCATTGATCTCGGACGTCCCGGGGCTTCACTCGATCTGGCATCGACGCGCTCGCTCGTTGGGGGGCCCAAAGCTCCTCGCCGGTGAGCCAAGACCCTGGGAAGTGTGGCATGGTGAAAGGGTCGAGATTGGCCCGGCGTCATTCCTTCAGGTAAACAGGGAGGCCGCCGAGCAGCTATTCTCCCAAGTTGTTGCCGAGGCGGGGCCTGTCCGAGGCAAACGTGTAATCGACGCCTACTGTGGCTTCGGGGCCTTGGGACGGCGACTCGCACTCGATGGTGCAACGGTGACGGGCATCGAAGTAGACCGACAGGCGGTCCAGGCGTCGAGCAAGCACGCCCCCCCGTCATTCCGGATATTGGAAGGGAAGGTAGAAGAGCTCCTACCTCAGGTCCTCCCAGCCGATCTAGTCGTCCTGAACCCTCCTCGCATCGGCGTAGAACCGAGCGTCACCGAATGTCTCAAGAAGGCGAGACCCGACCGAATCGTTTACGTGAGTTGCGATGCACCCACCTTGTCTCGGGATGTGAGGCGCATTGGAGACAGCTATCGGGTTTCGCGCCTTCAGGTGTGCGACCTCTTTCCCCAGACCTCCCACACCGAGACTGTGCTTACGCTCGAACGATCGGAAACGACCGCTGGGTAAAGGTAAGGAGTGCTGATTTGGAGTACTTGGTCCGCGTTGATGGACGAGAGATAGCGGTTCGCTTGGGCAGCGATTCGGTGAGCGTAGACGACGCACCGTGGGACATCGAGTTGGCACCGAAATCCGAGAGTCCGGTGAGAGCGGCCCGTGTCGGGGTTCGTCCTCTGAGAGTCGTCCCTCGGCGGGTGGGTCACAAAGATTGGACCCTCCAACTAGAGGGCGTCACGTACCGTGCCAAGCTGATCGATCCGATGGGTGAGCCGATAGGAGCACGGACTTCGACGAGAATTGACCAAGGACCCGCTCCTCTCCGCGCTCCCATGCCTGGCCTCATCCTTGAGGTGGGAGTGTCGAGTGGAGACCTTGTCGAGCGCGGAGACGGAGTCATGGTCGTGGAAGCGATGAAGATGGAAAACGAGCTCAAGGTCGAGCGAAGGGCCCGGGTGGCAGGCGTTAGGGTGAACAAGGGTGACACCGTCGAGAAGGGACAGATTCTTCTCGAGTTCGAAGTTGTGGAGACCTCCGAGTGAGTGGGGTTCCATCGAGCCAGGAAGGAGGGATCCATTCAGATTCGGGCTTAGAGATCAAGACCGTGTACGGCCCCAAGGAGGGCCTCGGAGATGCGTCTAAGAGACTGGGAGAGCCGGGGGGCTTTCCTTTCACGCGTGGGATCTATCCGTCGATGTACCGAGAGCGCCCCTGGACAATGCGGCAGTACGCCGGTTTTGCGACGGCCAGGGAGACAAACGAGCGATATCGCTACCTTTTGGAACAAGGACAGACGGGACTCTCCGTCGCCTTCGATCTGCCCACGCAGATGGGCCTAGACTCGGACGACGAGCGGGCAGAGGGAGAAGTGGGGCGGGCTGGGGTCGCGATCGATTCTCTGGAAGACATGAGGGTCCTCTTTCGAAAGGTCGGGTTGGCGTCGGTCTCTACTTCGATGACGATCAACGCGACTGCCGCGATTCTCTTGGCTCTGTATTTGGTGGTCGCAGAGGAGCAGGGGGTCCGCCCTGATGTTCTCTCGGGAACCGTGCAGAACGACATCCTCAAGGAGTATTTGGCCCGAGGCACCTACATCTTCCCGGTGGAGCCTTCACTCCGCCTCGTCGGGGACATCATTGCATTCTGCGCGGAGCGCGCTCCGCGTTGGAATCCGATATCGATCTCTGGCTACCACATCCGCGAGGCTGGTGCTACGGCACCGCAAGAGTTGGCGTTTACCTTTGCGAACGGGCTGGAGTACGTCGATCGAGCCCTCTCCAGGGGTCTGGCTCTCGAAACATTTGCCCCACGGCTTTCGTTCTTCTTCGCAGCCCACAGCGATTTCTTCGAGGAAGCCGCCAAATTCAGGGCTGCCCGTCGGTTATGGGCCTCGCTGATGAAGGATCGATATGGCGCGTCCGATCAAGCATGTAGGCTCCGGTTTCACACTCAGACCGGCGGATCAACACTCACTGCTCAACAACCCCTTAACAACATCGTACGGGTCACCACCCAGGCACTCTCTGCGGTCCTGGGCGGTACCCAATCCCTCCACGCCAACGGCTTTGACGAGGCCCTGAGCCTCCCCTCAGGCGAAGCGGCTCGAGTTGCGCTTCGCACACAGCAAATCCTTGCCCATGAGTCCGGCGTTGGGCGCACCGTTGACCCTCTAGCCGGAAGTTACTTCGTGGAGGCCCTCACCGATGAGATCGAAGAAGAGGCGCGAAGGTATCTCGATCAGGTGTCGGAGCGTGGGGGAGCTGCTGAGTCGGTTACCTATATCCGGGACCAGATTCACCGCGCTGCTTATCGGGTTCAGAGAGAGATAGAGGCGGGCGAGCGGGTCGTGGTGGGCGTGAATCGGTTCGCCGACCCGGACGAAGTCCGCCCCGAACGCGGGTTCATCGACTACCAGCAGTTGGAGGAAGAGCAAAGAATCACGCTGGCGGGCGTGCGCAAGGCACGATCCGACGACCGTGTGAGGGCGTCGCTCGAGGTGCTCGGCCAAGCGGCCCGCGGAAATGAGAACCTCATGCTCCCCATAATGAATGCCGCTCGATCGATGGCTACACTTGGCGAGATCTCGGACGCGCTTCGGGATGAGTGGGGCACGTTCCGTCTCTAGGCGACACGTCAACCGAGCTGGCGGTCTCCCCCACCTTCATCCCTTGGGCGCGATCGTTACCTTTAGCAGGTTCTCTTACCGCAGGGCGATCGCAGCATCTGCCGCCACCGAGTGATCCATGCCAACGTACGAATACCGCTGTCCTGAAGGTCACCAATTCGAACTCTTCCAACGAATGTCGGACGAGCCGAGGGCGGACTGTCCGACCTGCGGGGCCGCCGCTGAGCGACTCCTTTCCGCGGGTGCTGGCTTTCTCTTTAAGGGAGACGGGTTTTACATCACGGACTATCGGTCCGAGGGCTACCAGAAAGCGGCGAAGGCGGAGCGCGGAGGTGCCAGCGACAAAGAGAGCGCCGGTGATAAGGCCGGCAAACCCAAGGAAACGACGGAGGGAGGGTCGTCGAGCGCCAAAGACTCAGGCGTCGCGTCGCCCAAGCCGTCGGGGGAGGGTAGCTCTAGCTCCTCCAAGAAGGGGGACTGAAGCGCCGCATGTCGCAGGACACGGTCCGTTCTCTCCTCGAGGTGGCCCTTCGAGAACTCGGAGTGGATAGCGTCGACATCCACCTCGAACGGCCTCGGGATCCCTCACATGGGGACATCGCCACGAACGTGGCACTTACCCTCGCCGAAACGTTGTCGAAGCCACCACGGGAAATCGCCCATGCGATCGCGGAGCGGATTCCCGTGCGTGACTCGGGAGTGGAGTCCGTAGAAGTGGCGGGACCCGGCTTCCTCAACTTCCGAATCTCTTCACGGACGGCGGGTGAAGGTCTTTCCAACATCCTGGCTTCGAACGAGCGATACGGACGATCGAACGATGGCAGCGGAGCGCGCGTGAACGTTGAGTTCGTTTCCGCGAATCCGACCGGCCTTCTGCATGTGGGCCACGGACGGCAGGCGGCGCTAGGTGATACCATCGCATCGCTCTTGGAATGGTCGGGTTGGTCGGCCTACAGAGAGTTCTACTACAACGACGCAGGTCGTCAGATCGAGCTGCTCGCCGGAAGCCTCCGGGCGCGCTATGACCAGCACTTCGGTCGAGATTCTGCCATACCGGAGGATGGGTACAGGGGAGAAACACTGGTTGAATTGGCGCAGGAGCTGGCCGACCTGGACGGCGACCGGTGGCTGGACGCTCCCGAAAACGACGCGCTCGAGCGTATGCGTCTCTTCGCTGTCGATCGTCTGCGCGACGAGCAGGATCGAGATCTGACCGCCTTCGGCGTGCACTTCGAACGCTATTACCTGGAGTCGTCTCTCTACGATGACGGTCGGGTCGACCAGACGATAGCCGACCTGCAGGAGACGGGGCTCGTCTACAAAAAGGATGGGGCAACCTGGCTTCAGACCGAGCGTTTCGGTGATCAGAAAGACCGAGTCATGGTTAAGTCAGACGGCACGCCTACCTATTTTCTTCCAGATGTCGCGTATCACGTGACGAAATGGGAGAGAGGGTTTCACCACGCGATCAATATTCAGGGTTCGGACCATCATGGAACGGTGGCCCGGGTTCATGCGGGCCTAAGGGCCCTGGGGCTGCCCGAAGGCTACCCTGAATACGTGATTCACCAGATGGTAGGGGTAGAGAGAGAAGGGAAGGAGATGAAGTTCTCCAAGCGGGCCGGTGACTACGTCACTCTTCGTGACCTCGTCGAGGAAGTCGGGATCGACGTCACACGGTACTTCTTCCTGATGCGAAAACCGGAGGCACACCTGGTGTTCGACCTGGATCAGGCACTCGATCAGTCGGACCGAAATCCGGTGTACAAGGTCAAGTATGCGCACGCTCGCCTTTGCTCGATTTTGCGGAAGAGTGGGAGCCCTGAGGGCAGAATCACAGAAGGTGATGCGCCACTGGAACGACTCGACCGAGAGCCAGAACGCGAGCTGATCCAACAGCTGACGGAATTCCCAGACGTTATTCGTCGGGCCAATCAGCAAAGAGCCCCCCACATCGTTTGCGACTATTTGGAGAAAACCGCGGGTCAGGTGAACTCGTGGTATCACTCTGGGAACCCCTCTCGAGATTCCAGCCTTGCCGTGTTGGTGGATGACCCTGAGCTACGTGCCGCGCGTCTGGCCTTGACGCAGGCAGCACGCATCGTTCTTCGCAATGGGTTGGGGGTCCTCGGCTTGGACGCGCCCGAGCAAATGGAGCGCTTGCCAGAGCCAGATGTCAGGGGTCGTGATGGGCGGCGCGAGCGACCCGTGGTCGACGACAGGAGCGGCTGAATGGCGATACTGGTTGTAGGCAGTGTCGCGCTCGATTCGGTGGAAACCCCCTTCGGGCAGGTCACGGAAGCAGTTGGCGGTTCCGCCGTCCACTTTTCGGCCGCCGCCTCACTCTTCGCTCCGGTGCAGGTGGTTGGAGTGGTGGGTGAGGACTATCCGTCCGAGAAACTGGCGTTCTTGGAGAAGAGGGGGGTGGACTTATCCGGAGTTGAGAGGATGCCCGGGGAGAGCTTTCGTTGGGCGGGGCGGTACGCGTATGACCTCTCGTCTCGTGAAACGCTCGACACACGTTTGGGAGTCTTCGCCGATTTTCACCCGCGAATCCCCCCTTCATTCCGGTCGCCCGAATTGCTCTTCCTGGGAAACATTGACCCTGACCTCCAACTGGAAGTCCTAGATCAAGTTGACCGTCCTCGGCTCTCGGCTTGCGACACCATGAATTACTGGATCGATAACAATCGGCCAGGGCTCATGGAGCTCCTGGGTCGAATAGATGTCCTGATGATCAACGATGAGGAGGTTCGCCAGCTCGCCGGGAAAGCCAACCTCGTGTCGGCAAGTCGATGGATCCAGGAGCAAGGCCCGTCGCACCTAGTGGTGAAGAAAGGGGAACACGGGGCGGTCCTGTTCCTCGACGAAGACATCTTCTTCGTCCCGGGGTATCCACTCGAAGACCTGAATGATCCAACCGGTGCAGGAGACAGTTTCGCAGGAGGGTTCCTCGGGTTTCTCCACGGGATCAAAGACCTTTCTCGGGGTACGCTGCGGCGCGCGGCGGTTTTTGGCTCAGCCTTGGGCTCCTTCTCGGTCGAGAATTTCGGTGTTGAGAGGTTGGCGGGGCTGAATCGAGAGGAAGTTGCTGAACGTGTTCGCGAGCTACGTCGGATGACCGAATTCGAGATTCTCTGACCTTGAGCGGGAAGGCGCCTATGTCTGCGGCAGGTGCGATGGACTATCGGGCGGCGGGTGTGGATCTAGAGCGTGGAGAGCAGGAGAAGGAGGGGTTCAAGTCGCTCCTCAGCTCTACCAAGGACTGCCGGACACTTTCCGATCTAGGATCCTTTGGGGGACTCTACTCGATCCCCCCTGAAGTGACTGATCCCGTCCTGGTCTCTTCCACCGACGGGGTTGGGACCAAGCTCAAAATCGCGTTTCTGGCAAAGGAACACGGCACGGTCGGACAAGACCTCGTAAATCACTGCGTCAACGACATCCTCGTGCAGGGAGCGAAGCCCCTCTTCTTCTTGGATTACCTTGCGAGTGGGGTGCTCGCGGAGGGCGTGGCTCATGAGGTCGTTTCGGGTGTCGCGACGGCCTGCAAGGAGAACGGTTGTGCGCTTCTGGGCGGGGAGACCGCTCAGATGCCCGACTTCTATCAGGCTGGGGAGTACGATCTTGCGGGATTCATCGTGGGGATCGCACCGCGCGCGGAAATCGTTGATGGAACGCGAATCCGTCCCGGTGACGTACTCATCGCACTCCCTTCCTCCGGACTCCATACCAATGGGTACTCTCTCGCGCGGCGTATTCTCTTCGACGTTGCGGGGTTGGGGATTCACGAGCTCATTCCCGGAATGGAAGAAACGGTGGCCGCGGCACTTCTCAGGATTCACAGGAGCTATCTACGGGCGCTTGAACCGGAACTTCGCCAGGGTTCGCTGGTCGGCCTGACACACATCACCGGTGGTGGCCTTCCTGGCAACCTCCCGCGGTCCCTGCCAGAGGGGCTGGGTGCGGTGATCCATAAAGAGTCGTGGGAGGTGCCCGCGCTTTTCTCCGTGCTCCAAGAGCTCGGCTCCGTCGATGAGGTAGAGATGTATCGGGTGTTCAATATGGGCATCGGGATGGTGGCGGTGGCGTCGAGAGAAGATGCTCCCTCCGTCCTCGCCCGGTGGCTCGATTCAGGGGAGCAAGCCTGGGCGGTGGGTGAGGTGACCGAGGGTTCGGGCGTGCGCTTTGGATAGGGGAGCCCGAGAGGCGCAGGGGTCAGCGATGGTCGGCGGTAGATCGGGAACTGTGATCGCGCTCATACTAACGATGATCGGATACACCCCCGCCGCTGGACAAGGGCCGATCGAGGGGCTCGGGTCGGACTGCGGAAGAGGCCAATCCGGGGAGCTCCAAACGCTCTGTGCGGATGCGGCTCTCGCCCTACAGGCGCTACATGGGGGAATAGGTCTCCTGATGACCGCAGGGGGAGCCATTCCGGCGAGCCCGAGTACGGCGGGGAACCGAATGCAGGGGTCTCCCCGGATCGTCGTTGACCTTGGCGCAACGTGGGCCACATTCGCACATCCTGATCTCTCTTGGTCTGGCACGTCAGAGATCGAGGACACTCGCAGCTTCCTCCTGGGTGCCCGGCTTACGACCGTTGCGGGGCTCTTCGATGGCTTTTCTCCGGTGCCCGCCGTCGGTGGCGTGTTTTCCCTGGACGCCGTGGGGTCTCTGCAGTGGGTTCGCGTTCCAGGATCTCCCGTTTCCAGCGGCTCGAAGATCGGTTGGGGGGGCGGGGTGCGGGTCGGGATCTTCCGCGAGTCCTTTTCGCTTCCCGGCGTGAGCCTGTCTGGGATGTACCATCGCGCGGGACAGCTCCGCTACGGGTCTGTCGAGGGGACGGGAGCGCTCGCGGCGCTCGAGCCCTCTGTGACCTCGATCCGCTTGATCGTTGGGAAGGATCTATGGCCGCTCGGTCTTTCAGCCGGTGTGGGTTGGGATCGATACAGAGGAAACGGATCAATCCAGGCGCGTATCTCGCCAGGCACGACCGTCCCCGAGGGTGAGGCTAGGAGTGGACCGCGGGAGCTGTCGATGAATCGCCGATACGTTTTCGGGGGGGTGAACTTCACTCGGCTTATCACCCAGATTGCAGCAGAAGTGACCTGGGCAGCGGAAGGATCGCCTCTCACCGAATTGGACGGGACCGGGGTTTTTCATCCGGGCGGCACCGAGCTACAGGGGGCGCTCACATTCCGGGTGATCTACTGACCTCGCGTGTGAGGATTTCGGATAAGACAATGGCGAAGGCTCCGACCGTTTCGATTCTTTCAGGGGATGACCGGGGATTCCTCGAGCAGGCGCTTGAGTTAGGACGGCGTGGATGGGGGCGAGTGCAACCAAACCCCATGGTGGGCTGCGTCATCGTCCTGCAAGGAAAGGTGGTGGGAGAGGGTTGGCACAGGGAGTTTGGCGGCCCTCATGCCGAGGTCATGGCTCTTTCGGAGGCCGGAGGCAATGGGAGCGGTGCAACAGCGTTCGTCAGCCTCGAGCCCTGTCGGCACCACGGCAAGACCCCAGCATGTTCAGCGGCTTTGCTGAAGGCGGGGATCGCCCGGGTCGTGTTCGGTGCAGCGGACCCGGGTCTGGAATCTGGCCAAGGTGCGGAGGATCTGAAGGCCGCAGGCGTCGATGTCATCGGCCCCGTGCTCACAGAGCGAGAGTGCAGGTTGGAAAACCCAGCATTTTTCTGGACGGCGCCCGATCGGCCGTGGGTCGCCCTAAAGCTCGCCATGTCGCTGGATGGGATGATCTCCTCGGGGCAGGGAGTCAGGACCGAAATCTCTGGAGCTGAAGCAAACGCACGGGTCCATTGGCTGAGGGCTGGTTTCGACGCGATTCTCGTAGGTACGACCACGGCCTTGGTAGACGATCCACTCCTAACCGTCAGGGGAAGACTGAGGCCCCGCACTCAGCCGCGACGGTACATCGTCGACGCCCACGGACGGGTTGGGACCAAGGCCAGAGCGCTCAATGAGGGGGAAACGGAGGTCGCTTTTCTTACCACCCACGCGAGCCCGCTGGGTTGGAGGACCGAGATCGAAGCTGCCGGAGGGTCGATAGCGGAGGTTGCTGCTGGTCCGAACGACAGCGTGTCATTGCCGGATGCTCTTCGTTTTATTCGAGAACAGGGCGTCCGTACTCTCCTCTGTGAGGGCGGGGGTAGGATCGGATCGGAGTTTCTGGCCCTCGGCATGGTTGATCGCCTTTACCTTATTGTTGCGCCCAAGCTCATCGGCTCCAGAGGAGTGCCCGCCTTCCGATTGCCCGACGATTCACAAGGTGCGGCCTCATCGAACGATACCGGCTGGCGTTCGACTGTGCCTCGGTGGGAGCTGGTGGAGGAACCACGAATGTTAGGAGACGACGTGTGGATGGTGCTGGAGCCTGAGACAGACTGATGTTTACAGGAATCGTCGAGACGGTCGGTCGTATCGGCGAAGCTCGAGACGCCGCGGGCTTACGGGAGTTCCGAGTCGAGACAGATGCGAGCTTCCTTGAGGACCTACGCCCAGGAGCGTCGGTCGCCATGGACGGTGCATGCCTGACGGCCGTCGCGATTCACTCGAACGGATTCAGTGTGGAAGTCGTTGAGGCGACCCTCTCTCGCAC
This sequence comes from Longimicrobiales bacterium, assembly GCA_965215925.1. Lineage (GTDB taxonomy): Bacteria > Gemmatimonadota > Gemmatimonadetes > Longimicrobiales > Gaopeijiaceae > JAAXGI01. The sequence goes on from CBDCEQ010000003.1 coordinate 616,863, forward strand.
TGTGGCAGTGAGCTATCGTGAGGGCAGTCTGATTAATCTGGAAAAAGCCATGTATGTGGGAGGTAGGCTAGACGGGCATCTCGTGCAGGGGCATATCGATGGCCTTGGTCATCTACTGCATATTCGAGGTGACGGCGGCTATCGTATTCTGGAGGCTGCCATACCCGAGGAGGTCCATAAAATGACCCTCCTTCACGGCTCGATCACTCTGAATGGGGTCAGCTTGACAGTGAACCGACTGGAGGCCGACAACAGCATCGAAGTGGCCGTGATTCCACACACCTGGGACGTGACGAATCTTCGGCACCTTTCTCCAGGCGACCCGATGAACGTTGAAGGCGACTTGATCGGGAAGTACGTTGGTAAGTTACTGCGGTATAAGGAGGACGGATCGCCAGAGGAGTCGCGAGATGCCGTTTGATCGCATCGAAGCTGCCATAGAGGATATCGCCGACGGCAAGATGGTCATCGTTGCCGACGACGAGGACAGGGAGAACGAGGGGGACCTCGTTTGCGCTGCGTCCGAGATCACGGCTGATCTTGTGAACTTCATGACAAAGCACGGGCGCGGCCTCATTTGCGTTGCCCTTACGCCCGACCATGCGGACGCTCTCGAGCTGCCCTTGATGACAGATCGCAACACGGATCCGCAAAAAACCGCGTTCACGATTTCGGTCGATGCACACCAGCGTTTTGGAGTCACGACCGGGATAAGCTCTCACGACCGTGCGACCACCATTCGCGTCTTGGCCGATGCAGGGTCACGGCCCTCCGACCTTCGCCGACCTGGACATATTTTTCCGCTTCGGTCTCAACCTGGAGGCGTCCTTCGTCGGGTCGGTCAGACGGAGGCATCGGTCGACCTCGCACGACTCGGTGGTCTGCCGCCGGCCGGGGTGATCTGTGAAATCCTGAACTCCGACGGATCCATGGCCCGGAGGCCCCAGCTCGAGGAGTTCGCTGAGAGGCACGGGCTCAAGTTCGTTACCGTTTCTCAACTCGTAGCCTATCGGCTTGCCAAGGAGCGTCTCGTCCGGAGGATGGCCCAGGTCGAGCTCCCTACGCCCCACGGCGATTTCCAACTCCTTGGGTATGAAAGCGTTATCGATGACCGTGAACACATCGCGCTGGTCAAGGGAGAAATCGCGGACCGAGACGACGTTTTGGTCCGAATGCATTCTGAATGTCTTACCGGAGACGTATTCGGTTCGATGCGGTGCGATTGTGGAGAACAGTTGAATTCGGCGATGGCGCGTATCCAAGAGGAGGGGCTCGGGGCGGTTGTTTATCTGCGTCAGGAGGGGAGGGGAATGGGGCTCGGTAACAAGCTGCGGGCGTATGAGCTGCAAGAAGAGGGGCAGGACACGGTCGAGGCCAACCTCACCCTTGGCTTCAAGCCCGATCTACGTGACTACGGAATTGGGGCTCAGATTCTCGTGGACCTTGGGTTGAAAAAGATTCGTTTGCTGACGAACAACCCCAAAAAGATCGTGGGGCTCGAGGGATACGGGCTGGAGATCACGGGCCGGGAGCCGATCCGCATTGAGCCCAGCCGACACAACGCCGGCTATCTGGAAACCAAGCGCCGTAAGCTGGGACACCTGCCTTGAGGATCAACCCTGACAGCGAAGTCGCTTCTACTGAATTGCCCAACGGTGTTCAGCGTACGACCGGGACGGTCGAGGGGACTGGGCGACGGTTCGCCCTCGTTACATCGCGTTTCAACCAAACGATCACGTCGCGACTCCTTTCTGGCGCCGTTGAGGCACTGCTCCAGCACGGGGTCGCTGCTGGTGATTTGGAGGTTGTGGACGTTCCGGGGGCATGGGAAATTCCCTCGGCGTGCGCCCGGATTATTGAGCGGGGCGGAATTGATGGAGTGATCGCCCTGGGATGTGTAATCAGGGGGGAAACGCCTCACTTCAAGTATGTGGCAGCGGAGGCGGCCCGCGGATTGGGAGCTCTCGCGATATCGGCACCCATTCCTGTCGCGTTCGGTATTCTCACTACGGATACGGCCGATCAGGCCCTCGAGCGAGCAGGTTCCGGCGTGGGCAACAAGGGTTGGGAGGCCGCTCTCTCAGCACTCGAGATGGCGAGTCTGTTCACCGGCCTCCGGTGACCCACTTGGCGGGCACTGCCCCTTTGGACCACCGCGAGCGGATTGATCGCATGCGGGCCAGAGCATGGGTCCTTCAGATTCTGTACCTATGGGAAAGCCATGGCTCGGCCATCCCAGTGTCCGAGGCCGTGGATTCAGTCTTCCGTACGCGAAATGTCTCGCCGAGGCGAGTGGCTCTCGTCCTGAGGTATGCCGACGTAATAGAACGCCATCTCGAGCAGATCGACGCAGCGATCCGGAACGCGATGGATAACTGGCGGCTCGAACGCCTGGCGCGCGTCGATCGCGCCGTCCTTCGACTCTCAGTTGCCGAGATTCTCTTCTCGCGAGACGTGCCGCCGAAGGTGGCCATCCAAGAGGGCATACGCCTGGCGGGGCAGTACGGAGGGAATGACTCCGCTCGGTTCGTAAACGGGATCTTGGATGCGGTCTATTCGGTCTTCTCCGGTGACAGCGGTCGCTCCTGAGCGGTTTCCGCAACCATGAATCTCCTGGTGATGAACTGGCTGGACCGGGAGAACCCGATGGCTGGAGGGGCCGAGGTCCACCTCCATGAGACCTTCGGTCGACTTGCCGAGCGCGGCTGGGGGGTCACCCTGGTGAGTTCGGGTTGGCCGGGGGCTCCGCGTCGGGCAACACTCGACGGCATCGATGTTCGTCGGGTGGGTGGCCGGTACACGTATCCGCTACGAGCTCCCTTCTACGTGCGTAGAGGGTTAGCGGGCCTCCGGTTTGACATGACCGTTGAGGACCTCAACAAAGCCCCTCTCTTTGCACCGATCTGGGCGCGAGGCCCGTGCGTCTTGATCGTGCATCACCTTTTTGGAGCCACTGCGATACAAAGCGCAAGCGTACCCGTCGCGGCCGCGACGTGGATCCTTGAGAGACCCCTCCCAAGGGTGTATAGAGAAGTCCCTGTGCTCGCTGTCTCGAATAGCACTCAGGCCGACCTCATCAAGCGAGGGTTTCGCGCGGAAAGGATCGAAGTTGTTGAGAACGGAGTTGATGCGGAGCGATATCGGCCTAGCGAGGAGATTCAGCGTTTCGACAAGCCTACATTCATTTGTCTCGGTCGACTGAAGAGGTACAAGCGGGTCGATCTGATCCTCGACGCCGTCGCAAGGCTCAGAGACCAAGGGCTGGTCACGAAGCTGTTCGTCGTGGGGAGGGGGGAGCAAGCGATACCACTCCAACGCCACGCGCGGGGCCTCCGACTGGGCTCGGATGCAGTGGAGTTTCTTGGGTGGGTATCCGAAAGCCAGAAACTGGAGCTTCTCCAACGGGCATGGGTACACGTGGTCACGTCCGCGAAAGAGGGGTGGGGCATCACGAATCTGGAAGCTGGAGCATGCGAGACCCCGACGGTCGCGAGCGACTCGCCGGGACTCAGGGATTCGGTCGTCGATCAGAATACCGGTTTCCTTGTTCCTCACGGCGACACCGGCGCCCTCACTGCGAAACTGCGCGAACTGGTGACCACTCCAAGGTTGCGAGCTGAGATGGGCGAAGCTGCACGCACGTTCGCGCTCGGTTTTTCCTGGGACCGGACGGCCGACCGGCTGGAGGAACACCTCGTAAATGCGGTGGCCGCTCGGCGATCGGGCAACTAGCTTCTGGGCCCCCAATGGGCCGATTCGCTTTCGAGCGATCGTTGGAGGAGGAAGATGCAAGTCCAGATCGTAACACGTCACTGTGATGTGCCCTCGGTGGTTCGGACACGGGCGGAGGACCAGGTGGGCCGCTTGACACGATATGATTCTCGTCTATCGTCGGCCGCCGTGGTTTTCGATGCGGAGGGGCGGTCCCGGAAAGTGGAAGGAATCCTCTCTCTCGACGGGATTGAGCCGGTCGTTGCCCATGGCGACGGCGACGATTTTTCAGCGGCTCTCGACCTGATGGTTAGCCGACTCGCCAAGATCCTGAGACGGCGGCGAGACCAAGACAGAGATCATCGGGCGCCGAAGTTGTCTGGGCGAGTATCGGAAGAGGAATAGCCGAGTCGTGGCTGAGGTCGTCAAGATTCAAGAGCTGCTTGACGCCCGGGGGGGCTCCCTCTCGTTAGAAGTCCTAAGCGGAGATATCTCGTTGGACCGGGGGTGCTCGGACCCTGATGTAGCGAGTCCAGGGCTTGCGTTGGCCGGGTTTGTAGAGCGCTTCCCTGCCGGCCGAATGCAAGTGTTCGGACAAACCGAGATGATGTATCTATCGACCCTGACCCCTGAAGTGCGTCGCGAAAGGCTTCAGGCATTCTTTGCTCGCGAAGTGCCCGCAGCTTTTGTGACCAAGGGCCAGGACATCCCTGAGGTCCTCATCGAAGCCGCCATGAGCTGTGGCGTTCCCGTCCTTAGGACCTCCCTTACGACTAGAGATTTCTTCCGGAGACTCAAGCCGTACCTCGAATTTGCTCTCGCACCGTCGACCTCAGTACACGGATCTCTCGCCGATGTCTACGGGGTCGGCCTCCTTTTTATGGGAAGGAGCGGAATCGGGAAGAGTGAATGCGTTCTAGATCTCGTGGAGCGTGGGCACAGGGTGGTGGCGGATGACTTGGTCATTGTCTCGCGAAGGGGGCGGGACGTGCTAATCGGTAAGGGACACGATCTGCAACAGCATCATATGGAGATCCGAGGCGTGGGGATCATTGATGTGAAAGCCCTGTTCGGCATTCGCGCGACGCGACAGCAGAAACGGATCGAGGTCGTCGTGCAGCTGGAGGAGTGGGACGACACTCGCAGCTATGATCGCACCGGTCTGGACCCGGAGGAGGTCGAAATCCTGGGTGTAAACCTTCCTCGGCTGACCATACCTCTGAATCCCGGCAAGAATATCACTGTGATCGCAGAGATCGTGGCGATGAACCACCTCCTGAAATACGCTGGGATCGACTCCGCAGAGCAGTTCCACCGCGAGCTTCAGCGCAGGATGGGCCCGATCACGGAGTACCTCGAGGAGGACTATGAATAGAGGGACCGACCCCACGCAACGGTCTCAGAGACAACGAGCATCCTTGTGACTCATGGCTCAATGTGCTTTGGAATTGTCGACGCCGTGCGGAAAATGACGGGCGTCGCCCGCCTGATCGAGCGGGGACGGAACGCGATTCAGTCGGTCGTGCCCGAACTTTAGGCGCGTGGGGGATCGTCTTGCTTCGCATGGATGAGCGTTTGATCCACGGTCAGGTCACTGTGGGATGGGCAGCTGCTCTCAGGCCACGCCGATATCTGGTGGTCGATGATGCGCTTCCCGAGAGCGACGTTGAGCGGGACCTCTCAAGCCTCGGGATTCCGGCAGGTGGCGAGGGTGGGTTCCACGCGGTCGAGGACGCTCGCTCCCGGTTAACCGAGAAGGCGGAGCGGGTGGAAGTGGCAGGTGTCCTAGTATGCTGTGCCCTCCTGGGCCTGCTCCTGGGAACGGCCCTCGAGACCTCGGGCTATGGCTTCCTATGGATTTCAGATGGCTGTGTCCTCGTCTTCACCGGTATCCTCAAGGGGGACACCGTTCGGTGGTGGTCGCCCCTCCCACTGCTACTCATCGTCCTCGTCGGCTTGGTCGCTCCTTCTGGTCTTCGCGGCGTTGGTATGGGCTGAACGCATGCTTGATCCTGCTCGAGAAGAGAGGCGGGTCGAGATCTGCAATCGCCTGGGGCTTCATGCGAGGCCAGCGGCCAAGTTCGTGAAGCTTGCCGGCACATTTGCTGCAGATGTCCGCATAGCGAAGGGTGACCTAGAGGTGAACGGCAAGAGTATCATGGGAGTCCTGATGCTCGCTGCTGAGCAGGGAACAGAGCTGTTGATACAGGCAACAGGCACGGGCGCCAAGGAAGCGGCCAACGCACTCGAGGAGCTCGTGCAACGGGGATTCGGTGAGAGCTGATGATTGAGAACGTATACGACGGGCTACCGATCTCGGAGGGGATCGCGTTCGGACCAGTGCGCCTCGTGAGGTGGGGAGTGCCGAAGGTCCCCCACCAAATGGTCTCTGAATCCGAGATAGAACCGGAAATCGAGCGCTTTCGAGAGGCGCTATCCCGGGCTGAGACACGACTGCATCAGGTCCGGAAGGAAACCGAAGCGAGGCTCGGACGAATGGAGGCGCGAATCTTCGAACCCCAAATCCTTATGCTTGAGGACGGGGATCTGATCGAGGGAACTCTCAAGTACATTCGCGAGAACAGGCTGATCGCGCCACGAGCCTTCGAGTGGAGGGTGCTCGAGCTCCAGGCAAGGTGGATTCGGACTTCCAACCCGATGGTACTCGACCGGCTCAGCGACCTTGAAGATGTGCTGGTCCGCGTTCTACACCGGCTTCTCGGTCTTCCGGAACCCGGAGATTTCGTGGGGGATGGAGATCCTGCGATCATCGTAGCGCGCAGCCTTACCCCCTCCCTCACCGTACAGATGAATCCAGAGCGGGTCCTGGGTCTTGCCACTGATCTGGGGACTCGGACTTCCCATTGGGCGATCCTGGCCAGATCTCTGGAGATCCCGTCCGTAAGTGGGCTAGTCGACGTTTCTAGGAGATTGACGGGGGGCGAAGAGGCGATCCTCGACGGAAGAATTGGACGTATCATCATCGGTCCCGACGAACGGGATCGCGCGGTCTACGAGGAGCGTCGAGTTCAGATCCGGGGCTGGGAAGAAGAGCTTGCGGAAATCGTCCGTCTCGATTCCGTGACTTTGGATGGACAACCCATCGCGCTTCGGGCCAACCTCGATCTTCCAACCGAAGCCGCTCGCGCTCAAGAGCACGGAGCGGAGGGCGTCGGGCTGCTTCGAACCGAGTTCCTGGTTGTCGGCCGCAATTCGATGCCCCAGGAGGAGGAGCAGTACCAGGGCTATCGTCACGTCGTCGAAGCTTTCCCGAACAATGCGGTTGTGATTCGGACGTTTGATCTGGGCGGGGACAAATTCCCTATGTTTCTGCATATGCCAGCAGAAGAGAACCCGTTCCTGGGTTGGCGAGCAATTCGGGTTTGCCTGGACAACTTGGACCTCTTTCGGCCACAACTGAGAGCGATTCTTAGGGCCACCGCACTTGGGGACGTGCGCATCATGATCCCGTTTGTGAACGATGTCGCAGAAGTCGTGCAGGTCCGCGAGCTACTCGCTGAGGAAGAGGAAGCCTTAAGGAAGGACGGCATCCCATTCTATACGGGGTACAAGCTCGGTTGCCTCGTCGAAACGCCGGCCGCCGCCCTTGAGGCGGCCGAGCTCGCTCGACACTGCGATTTCTTCTCTATCGGGACCAACGACCTGGTTCAATATACGTTGGCGGTCGATCGTTCGAACGCTCGACTTGCCCACCTCTACAACCCTTTCCATCCGGCCGTAGTGCGCCAGCTTCACCGAGTCTCCCAAGCCGCACGTGCTGCCGGCATCGAGGTTGCCGTCTGCGGTGAGATGGCCGCGAATCCTCTAGGCGCTTTTCTGCTTCTTGGTCTGGATATCACATCTCTGTCAGTTGCGTGGCCGAGCCTTCCAGAGATGAAGAAGATGATACGCAGCGTTCGAATCGAGGATGCCCGAGCCGCCGCCCGAGCCGCTCTAGCCGCACCGACCTCCAGGGATGTCACCAATGAACTCGCGGAGGGCATTGGGTCGGCAGTTGACCTGGCCGCTTTCTCGGGTCGCTGGAGCTTGTCCGTGTCCTGAGGTGGATTTATGCTTTGCGGCTTATTCTCCCTCGCGTCCAAGCTATATGAGGTGATCCGTTGAGCTTACGTCATTTCTCGTCAGAGTCAGTATGTGAGGGGCATCCGGACAAAGTGGCTGATCGGATTTCGGACGCCGTTCTAGACGCGATTATCGCGGGGGATCCGGATGCGCGAGTAGCGTGTGAGACCATGGTCACGACTGGCCTGGCCCTTGTCTCAGGAGAGATCACAACCAACACCTACGTCGAGATTCCGGAAATCGTCCGCGAAACTCTGCTCGACATCGGCTACGACACAGCCGAATACGGCATCGATGGGCACACTTGCGCTGTTCTGACCTCGATCGATCGGCAGTCCCAGGACATCGCCCAGGGTGTGGATACGGGTGGGGCCGGTGACCAGGGAATGATGTTTGGTTTTGCGACGGACGAGTCGGACGAGCTCATGCCTACTCCACTCGTCTGCGCCCACCGGCTCACGCGGGTTTTGGCGGAGGCCCGCCGCTCAGGCAGGATTCCTTGGTTGCGCCCAGACGGAAAATCCCAAGTGACAGTCGCGTACGACGCCGATCGGCCCGTAAGGATCACGGCCGTGGTTCTGAGCGCCCAACACTCCCCCGACGTAACGATTGACGAGATTCGGGACACGCTTGGCAGGGAGGTGATCGAACCGAGTCTGCCTCAAGATCTATTCGACCCCGATGACGCCGCGATTCATGTAAATCCCACGGGGAGGTTCGTGACGGGTGGTCCTCAGGGAGATGTCGGGCTGACCGGCCGAAAGATCATAGTGGACACGTATGGTGGAATGGGCCGGCATGGGGGAGGGGCGTTCTCTGGAAAGGACCCAACAAAGGTTGATCGATCGGCAACGTACGCCTCACGATGGGCTGCAAAGAACGTTGTCGCCTGTGGAGCCGCCCGACGCTGCGAGATCCAACTTGCCTATGCGATCGGGGTTCCTGAGCCGGTCTCGATCTGGGTGGATACGATGGGGACGGGCGTGGTCCCTGACAGCAAGATCGCCGAGGCCCTCAGCGAAGTCTTCGATTTTAGGCCGGCGGCTATCATTCACGATTTGGATCTTCGACGGCCTATCTTCAGCCCAACGACCGCATACGGACATTTCGGACGGCCGTCTTCAACGATCGAGCGGTTGGGTCAGCAGGTGACGATCTTTCCCTGGGAACGTACGGACAGGGTAGATGGGCTTCGCTCCGAACTTCATCTCTGACCCTTTCTCGCACGTGCGAGCCTCCGCGAACGGCGGGCTCCCGGCGGCCCATGCGGGGTAGGTGAACCAGGATCCGTCTCCGGAGTACCCTGGGGTGGATCCAGCGCCGGATAGCCGGCGGCGGCGTCACGCTAGAAGGAGCGGCCGTGCTGGTCGAGGTCAAGGTACAGAGTCTGGGACTGGATCGGACGTCAAACACGCCGGTCCTGATCCTTCAAGAGACGGGTGGCGAGCGAGTGCTGCCCATCTGGATCGGTCCAGGAGAGGCGTCCGCGATCGCGATGCAGCTCGCAGATATGAAGTTCGCTCGCCCCCTCACACACGACCTTCTCGCCTCGGTTCTATCCGGTCTGGGCGGAAGACTGCAACGGGTGGTGATCACCCGCGTTACAGATTCCACCTATTTCGCTGAACTCGTCATCGAGAAGGGAGAGGCTCACATCAGCGTGGACGCACGCCCCTCGGACTCGATCGCTGTTGCCCTCCGCGCCGATGCTCGCATCTTCGCTGACGACGAGCTTCTTGAACGGGCATCGATCGAGATCGCAGAAGAGGACGCGACCTTGACCTTTGAGGGCACGATATCCGAAACCGAGGAGAACGCACCCTTCGCCAATCCTGACGAGTTGAAAGAGTACCTCCGACGGTTGAATCCGGAGGATTTCGGTCGGTTCTCACCCTGAGAATGTTTCGGGGCCGGCAGTCGCTGGTTTTTCTCTTTTTGATCGCCGTACCCTCCATCGTTCGGGCGCAAGAGGAGGTGAGTCCGACCCTCTCGGGCAGACTACTTGTCTCCGGAGTCCCACCCGATACCGCGACGGTTGTCCTTCACCTCGTTACCCCCGAGGAAGCCGGAGATATCGACTCGACCTCGGTGGAGGCGGGTGGCAGCTTTTCATTCGAACTTCCAAACCTACCCGTGCCGGGTTCGGGTGAGGTCTTTTTCGCATCAGTACGCTACGAAGGAATACTGTATACGGGGGACCCAGTTACAGACCCGATTCAGCTCGACTCGCTCTACTCGATTCGGGCATTTGGGGTACAGGCAGCCCCGCCGGAGGGCGTGTCTTTCCCGGTGTCCCGTAGGGAGGTCTGGATCGACGAAGGTCCGCTTGGATGGCAAATCACCGATGTGCTTGAGATTCGCAATCTTCAAGCCACCACGGTGGTACCCGAAGTCGACGATGCACCAGTTTGGCGCTATCCGCTACCGTCCGGGGCAATCGGTGCTCGTGTCCTACAGGTCGGTCCAGCTGTCGGACCCGCTCGAGTCGATGGGACAACCCTCGTTGCATCGAACCCTATCCTTCCTGAGGAGAACTATTACATCCTTCAATACGATTTGGAGTCAATCGAATTCGATCTTCCGCTCCCCGGTGAAACAGGGCTGATTCAGGTGATGGTACGCGAGCCGGCACCCGCGATCCGGGTCGAGGGTCTTGCCCGCCAACCATCCGAAGAAATCGAAGTAGGGGCGATATTCCTGCGGTGGGCCGGGCAGGCACTTCGAGATCAGAGTATCGCAGTACGCCTGGGTGAGCAGGGCGGGACGAACGCGGTGGTCTGGTTGTCCGTCACCCTCGCTCTCCTTCTGGCAGGGGCCGGTTCCTTCCTTGTAAGAAAAACTCATACAACTGTATCGCTTCCAGCGGCACGAATGCGGAAGGAAATTCTACTGGATGTGGCGCGACTGGACGAAGACTACCGACGCGGGAAGGAGGTGGGCTCGCAAGTTGAAGCCCGCTACCTGAGCCGACGTGCCGAGCTCGTCCGTGAGCTAAGAGGGGACGCACGAAGGGGAAGCTCGCCGGCAGCCCGATGAGCCTCACCACCTCCGACGCGATTCTTCTGCGGTCGCACGAGTACTCTGAGTCGTCTCGGATATTCCGATTTCTCACCCCCGATCTCGGCATTGTGTCCATTATCGGGAAGGGGGTGAAAGCCCGAAGTGCGAAGGGACAAGCCCCGATCCAGACCTTCGGAGAAGTTTCGCTAACGTTCTTCCATAGGTCAGATCGTGACCTCCACACTCTGCGTGAAATTCAAGATCGAGGCGATTCGTTAAGCCTCGGGCGGGGTGTACGTCGCTTTGCCGGGGCGTCTCTGATCGCAGAGCTTCTCCTCGTTTACAACATGGAGGAGGGGGATCCAGACTTGTACGAATGGGTCCGCGACGTCTTTCGTCGCTTGGCTACTGCACCCGACGCAGAAGTTCCGGCTTGGATTCTTGCGGGGGCGTGGAAGACGCTCGCGCAGATGGGGTTTCCGCCGAGGCTATCTCATTGTGTACGCTGTACTCGCGTGCTCGCAGAAGATGAGGAGATCCGCCACTTCGATGTGCCGGGTGGCGGCCTTGTCTGTGAAAACTGTTCCATGGACGTGGCGCTCCCAAGAGTTGGCCCCGAGGCTCGCCGCCAGCTCACACTTCTGGTCGTCGGCAAGCCGCCATTGGACGTTCGCGGCGAGCAAGCGCATCTCTCCCTTCTCGATCGGTTCGCAACGCACCACCTCGCGCCTAAACATCCGTATCGTTCCTTCGATATGCTCCGGTCCCTGATGAACAAAACGACAGCGGAAGGGTAGAATCCTTAGACGTGTTGATGTTTTCGGCCGGGGAAGCATCGTAGCGGAAGGACCTGCGGATGCTTGACCGGTCGCTGCGACGGCCCTAGGTAGAAGAACACCTGCGGCCAAGATTTCGTCCACCGAGGAGGGCCATAGCCTTTCCGCTACTGCACAGGGAACTGTGCGGAGGCCGGGATGAGGCGCTTAACTGGCGTCGCTTTCGTCCTAATCTCCGCTGCGCTTCTGCCTGAGGCTGTCCTCAGCCAACAGGTGGGAGCAACTGTCGGGGCTCAGCAAGAGCCGGAGTCTGGATTCGAGCTCGGGAGGAATTACCCAAATCCGTTTAATCCCGATACTCGGATCCCGTTCGATCTCTTCGAAGGGGTATTTCCCGAAGGGCGCCCGGCGAACGTAACGATCCGGATCTTCAACATCCTCCGACAGTATGTGGCGTCGCCCACGGCGTTGGGCCACCCAGCAGGGGATGGGACACCAATCGCTGACCTGGAGTACACCTCTCCCGGTCACTATGAGGCGCACTGGGACGGTCGCGACCGTTCGGGATCCTATGTGGTATCCGGGGTTTACATCCTGGAGCTCACGGTGAACGGTCGCTCCCAAGTGCGCCGAATGTTCGTGAGCAACTAAATCCCACAGTCTTAAATTAAATACCCACAAGCTTTTAGCTATGGTCTGTGTCCCGCCTGTGTCTCGAGGTCAGCCAGTTTCGCTGAATTCAACCACCTGCCGAGTCGTCTTCGGATCCGCTCCCTGGTAGGCGGTCTGCAGAGCCTTCACGTCCCTCCACCCACCCGCTACCATCACGTCCTGAACGGGAAGGGCCTTCCTCGCGGTCGCCCACGCTCGCCTGAATGCATGCCATCCACTGGAGTGAACCCCTAAAAGTAGACACATAGAGGGCGATGGATTGACCTTCCGTAATCACCCGGGAGGATCAATGACGGTTCGACGCCACAGGAGGTACAGCACAGAGTTCAAGATCCAGCTCGTCCAAGCCTATCTGGACGGAGAAGGCAGCGCGAGGTCGATTGCGACACGACACGAGGTCCCCCACTCCCTGCTGATGGTCTGGATCAAGAAGTACGAAGCAGGGGATCTCACAAGGGAGATCCACCTCCAGGAGGAGGTTGTCGAGTACGGGGCAAAGATTGCGGCGCTTGAGCGCAAGATCGGTCAGCTGACGATGGAGCTCGACGTCATGAAAAAAAGGGCGTTGATACGACCCTCGCAGCAAGGCGCGCGGCCGTCGATCATCTCCGGTCCAGGGGCGTCCCCATCCGACGGGGATGTAGCCTCATGAACATGGCGAGGAGCACCTTCTACAAGAGACCGCATGCGGGCCACCGGGCAGCCCGGGAGAAGGCCGATACGGATCTGCGCGTTCGGATCGAAGACATCCTGGCCGAGTTCCCGAGTCAATCCCAAAGTTAGTTGAAACTGGAGCGACCCCCTCGTCAGGCGACGGCATGTGAACTGCTCTCGGGAAGGGTGATCCCGAGCTCCTTCTGTATCGCGGCCCTGAGGAGCGGGAGGTGCCGGTAGCCGAGCAACCTCCGGAGCCGGGGCTCGATCTCGAGTAACACGGTCGCGAACCATCGGTGCTTCTGGCTCGAGGTCTTCCAGTGATCCACTCGTCCGCAGCGTTGCTCGGCCATGGCGTTGACGGATTCGAGTACGTTAGTGGTCTTCAGCGACCGGCCGACCAGAGGGAAGACCCCGAGCCGGTGGAGGGTCAAGGTCTCCTCGAACCCCTCGTTTAGACTGGCCACGGCAGACTGGTTCACCTCGCCGAGCTCGTGCTTGAGGGTTTTCAACGCCTGGGCGGCCTCCTTGTACGTGGGCCGTTGATACGCACGTTGGAGTCGCCGGCGCCAGTTCTTCTGCTCCGCCCTCGGCAGGTGCGAGATCACGTTCTCCCGTTTGTGCCACTGGCACCGTTGGATCAGCACCTGGTCCTTGAAGGCCGCGAGCACGCCGCTCCGGAGCCCCTTGGCCCCGTCGATCACCACGAGCGCTCCGGCCGACAGATCGAGACCTCGGTCCTTCAGGCCCCTGAGGAAGGACCGGATCACCACCGCGTTCTCCGTGTCGGTCTGGACGAAGCCGAGGAACACCTTGTCCCCCTCAAGCGTCACGCCGAGCGCCACCACCATCTCGTCCTCGGCGAAGCTCTTCCCGTCCAGGACGAGCGCCACCACGTCATAGACCGAGAGGTCCCGCTCCTGAAACTCCTTCAGCCTCGCGGCGGTGGCCTTCTTGAACTCCCGCGAGACCCTCGACTTCGACAGCCCGATCGCTCCGGGCACCGCCTCGACCGCCGCCTCGTAGTCTCGGCATGAGATCCCGAGCAGCACCTTCCGAAAGAGCCCCTCGTCCACCTCTCCGGCCGAGCCGTGGAGTCGCTCGTACGATGCGAGCCTCACCTCTCCGGCCCGGCCCCGCACCCGAGGTACTCGCACCGGATGCCGCTGGCCGCCCAACCTCACCGACCCGGGGTTGTGCCCGTGCCGGTATCCGCTCTCGTCGTCCCCCTTTCGGGCGTGCCGCCGCCCGGCCAGCTCCTCTACCTCTTCCTCGAGCATCCGGCTCACCTCCGCCAGTCCAAGCGGAATCAGCTGCCGGATCAGCTCCACTCGCGGGTCCAGCTCCAGCGCCTGGATCTCCTCCCAACTCATCTCGCTCGGTTCCCCAAGCCGCCGGTCCTTCTTGCCCCGCTCAACCAGCCTCGGCATCCTTCCCATCGGTGGCCTCCTTCCTCTTTTGTTGGTCCCGTGGCGTGCTCGCACACCCACGTTACCTGAGGTCGGAGGCCGCTTCAATTTCAACTAAAGATGGGACTCACTCGAGTTCCCCGCCTACGGATACCGACGGGTCACGCACGAGCTCCGGAGACGTGGCCTGGTGATTAATCACAAGCGAGTCGCGCGTGTCATGCGTGAGCATGCGCTCACGCCCCACCGGGTACGCGCATGGCTCGCTACGACGAACAGCGATCACAAGCAGCCCATCTACCCGAACCTGAGATCGTCGATCACTCCTGAGGGGCCCGACGAGCTCTGGGTGGCAGATCTCACCTACATCCGGCTCACCACCGGATTCGTCTTCCTCGCCGTCGTGCTCGACGCGTGGTCGCGCAGAGTCATCGGCTATGCCATCAGCCATCTCCTGGACACGCGTCTTTGCCTAGCCGCACTCGACGCCGCACTCGATCTTCGGCAGCCGCGGGCTGGCCTGGTTCACCACTCCGATCGCGGGGTCCAGTATGCGTCTCGAGCCTACCGCTCACGCCTCGCCGCCCACGGTATCCGAGGATCGATGTCCCGGCGGGGAAATCCCTATGACAACGCGCACGTCGAGAGCTTCTTCAAAACTCTGAAGCACGAGGAGATCTTCGCAAACGACTACAGCACGATTGATGACCTAGCCAACCGACTCCCCCACTTCCTTGAGGAGGTATACAATCGAAGACGCTTGCACTCCTCCCTCGGCTACAGGCCGCCTGAGGAATTCGAGAGTGTGTATGCAGCCTGAAACCCTCAACCGGTCAATCCAGCCAACCCCCACTGTCCACCCTCGGGGGTTCACTCCACACCCCGGTCAATTTTCGGAAGTCCAGCGAGCTTCTCAGCCCGTCGCAGTTGGTTCCCAGCGCCAACATTCGTCTGTGCCCGCGTCGAATCTTTGTCCATCGTGAAGAGCCACGCCTCACCGAGTCGGCGGCTCCGGCTCAGATAGGACTCCAACTCACGTATCACGGTGGGACCGATGGGCGAGATATCCTCATATCCTAGTTTGTCGAACTCCCCCCTCCAGCGAATCGCGTTGGACCATTCTTCTGCCCAGCTTTCATCTTTTCCCATCCCCGCCAGCCCGGCTCGAACCCGGTTGGGACCAAGGAGCACGTCGGAGGCCCGAAGGTGGCAAATAGCGCCGACCCGGCGTCCTGTATGCCAGGCGAGCACCAGCATCGCCCTGGACTGTCCCTGATCGTCCGCTAGGTCCGAAATCTCCAGAAGCTTCCGGAATCGGCCTGGGCTAGCTGTTGGCCTCTTTGGGTTCTTCTCGGTTGGTAGGGCGATGTCGCTGACCGGATTACGAGCCAGAAGGCGTTCGCCCTCGACCTTGATTCCCGCCCAATTGCAAACAGTCGAGAGCGCCTGGAGTTCGTTACGGAGCGTCCCGGTGCGTGGTGACTTGCTCGCGTTTGGTTCATCCGGTCGAGTCCTCCCGGACCGGCGAGCGGCCAAGTACGCATCCGCATGGTGTTGGCCGAAGTCGTCGAGTCGGAACGGGAACTGCGCCCAGAAGTGAAGCTGAGAAGAAGATGCCCACCGCTTAGGCAGGCTGCAAGCGAATCAGCGCCTTAGCGAAGGGCCTAATCCGGCACCACCTGCCTCAACTCCTCGAAGAAGTTCTGGACGATGTCATGGACCTCGGCTCCCAGCCAAGGCGACGGTTGCGCAAGCGACTGCTCCGATCAGCACGGGACGAAGCGACGGTCTCATGGAACGGCTCTGGTCTGCGGTTGTCATGTTCAGTGAATCAGGCTGAAGAAGAGAGGGCGTCGGTCTTGGCAGCCATGATGAAGTCGTTCCTATGGAGGCCCCGGATCTTATGGGTCCACCAGGTTACCGTAACTTTGCCCCACTCCGTCAGGAGGGCAGGATGGTGACCCTCCTCCTCGGCAAGGACACCGACAGCGCTCGTGAACGTCAGAGCCTCAGCGAAGGTCGGGAAGTCGAAGCTTCGTTGAAGCCTCTGGATCCCGTCCCGCTCGACCAGCGTCCACTCGGGAGTTTGGGTATGAAGCTCGCGCGCCTCCTCGGGCGTCACCGTGGGAGTTCCCCGTCGACAGGCTTCGCACTTTATGCGCACGAGTTCGACCATCTCCGACTGTTCTCCCCTGGTTCAGACCTGTCTTCCGTCGCGCCGGTAACACGGGCAACGAGGCCATCGACGCCTTGTATCGGGCCCGTATTCGTTCTCGCCCTGCTCACTGTCTAGCACGAGGAACACGAAGAAGGCAATCTATTCCAGCACCGGGATGAGCAACAACAGCAGCCACCAGGCGCTCCGTCCGGTATCGTGTAGCCGTCTCACAACTCGCTCAGTTCCCCGCGTCATCTCACTCCTCCGAGTGACCGAGGTCCTTTCCGGGAGCGATTCGGTCACGAATTCGCTGCTTCAGCTCCTTCGATTCCGGAAACCGCCCCTCTACGTCTCGAGAGAAAATTGCCAGCTCAGCGCTTGCCATCCTGCGTGCCGTGAAAGGCAACTGGCTTGCCACGTGGCTCCGGCTCCAGATCCGGTTGGCTCGAGTCCGTGAAGACCTCGTGCAACTCGAGCTGGCTCGGCTCCATGAACGCTTCTTGCGGAAGCGTGCCGGAGCGTGCATGCCCTTTCACGAACTCGTCCGAGTTTACCCACGCATCGAATGCGGCCCGGGATTCCCACAGCGTCAAGACAATGTATGGGTCTCCCGGATTGACTGGGCGTAGTACCTTGTTCCAGATGAACCCGGGCATCCCGTCCACCAGCCGCGCCCGTGTCCGGAAGCGCTGCTCGAACTGCTCGGCGTACTCCGGCCCCACATAGATCCGGTTCATGGCGGTGATCATTCTCGCTTACTCTCCATGGGGTTTGCTGTGATGCCTCTGATCTTCCGCCAGATAGACCGTGGCCATCCCGCCCTCGCCGATCTCACGCTCGATGCTGTAGCGTCCCTCGAGGGTAGCGTTCAGGCGGGTGATGGGGTCGGAAGGATCGCTCATTGTCCCGCGCTGCGAAGAGAAGGGAGCCGCCTAGGCACCCGGCGCTGGATACTTTAAGCCGCCCGCCTTCCGCATGGCTTCCAAGCCCTCCTCAACGGTCATCAGAGGTGTCGTCTTGAAAGACGACAGATGCCCCGCAGCCGTGGCGGCCATGCCGAATGCCGCCTGACTGACATTATCCGGCATCTCCAGGACCCCGACAGCGTCGTAGTCGCCGAAGGCCAACCATGCGCCCTCGAATCGTCCCCCAAACGCTTCCACAACCGGAGTCAACGCGTCGAGCCTGTTCTCGGGGTTCTTCAACTGCGTAGCCCAGGCTTCGGGCGTGTACGAGGCTTGGAACAGGTAGTAGGGCATGATTCCTCCCGAGTGGGTGGGCCGTTTGGGCCAAGATGCCGCTCAGCAGAGGGCGCAGCAAGGAAAATCGGGGTGGGAGTGATGGCGGTTTTGTGAGAAGCGGCTCCTTCCGAGGCACCCCGAATGAGCAAGGTGACTCACCCTCCGCCCCATGTAGGACGCAGTCCTCGGTGCGGCATTGCTCGGATTGTAGGGGAAGCTACAGAAGTTAATTCGCACCGTCGGTCAGTTGTCCGGCACCACCTGCCTCAACTCCTCACGCCTCGTACCATTCTGACTTTCATCCCCAAAAGGCTTCAGTTTGAGGGATACTCACGCAGGATCTGGCCGACCATCTTGGCAGGATCGGCTCCGGGAATCGGCTCGAACTTCTGCACCCGCCCCGCGAAACAGTCCGCGACGTAGAGGTTCCCGTTCTGATCCGTCGTCATTCCGTGGGAGCAGCTCAGCCGCCCGGCCTGCGGTCCCGGTGCACCCCAGCTGTACAGGTGGTTCCCCTCCAGATCGAACTTGAGGATCCGACTGGTCGGCACATCTCCGACCCAGATGTACCCGTCCGTGTCGATGAGGTGATTGACCATCAGAGTACCCTGGCTATCGGGCCAATGCGGTGACGTGAGCGGCCACATGTCGAGGAAATTGCCGTTCTCGTCGAAGACCTGCATTCGCGAATGTCCGCGGTCCACCACGTAAACCCGTCGATCCGCGCTAATCGCAACGCTGTGGGGGTTATTGAACTCCCCTGGGCCGGGGTTGTCGGGATCCGCGGGCTCCGATCCCCAATCCATGAGGAAGTTACCGTCCGGATCGAACTTGGCGACGCGCTTGCCGTCGTAGCCGTCGCTGATGAAGTAGGTGCCGTCCGGAAGCCAAGCGATGTCCGTCGGGCGGTTGAAGTTGTTGGGCCCCCGTCCCAGCACCCCCAGCTCACCGTGCGAGTACACCAGTTCTCCGTCGTAAGTGAACTTGTAGATCATGTGGAGCTGGTCGTCGATGATCCATAGGTGCTTCTCCGGATCATACGGACTCATCTTGATCTGATGCGGGCCGCGCCCACAGGGCTGCTGCGAGAAGATCTCGTTCAAGTGCGGCCACTCGTCGACCAGGTTCCCTTCCTCGTCTAAGACGAAGATGCTGTGCTCCCAACGCCGCTCCCAGCCGCGCTCGGGGATGGGGTTGCAGGTGGCGCTCAGGCCGTCGGTGTTGCCCGTCGCGTTTCCCACGAGGTCCGTAGCCCCGTAGGCCGTCCACGGCTCGGCCCCTTCTGGAAGAGGAAGCTCACCTCGCATCGCGATCCAGACCCGGTCGGGGGACTCGGCGTAGACGCCCCCGAAGGAGCCCCACGTCCAGCCTTCGTGAGAGTGATCGGCGTCTGGGAGCGGCAGGGGCCAGTTCTCCACCACCCGATACGGACCCGTCGGCCAGTCCTGATAGCCCCAGCGTTCCCCTCCAGCACTCGTAATCTGCGGTATCCCCGAACCGCCCGGCCCGGTCTCAGAGTCGCTCGTCGGTGCGCAACCCGTGAGACCAGCGAGCGCCAGGAGGAGGCTTGTCGTGACCGGGTTGGTCCAGCGGCGTTTCGCACCCATGAGACACCTCCGCGTTTGAGGGCACACT
Source organism: Longimicrobiales bacterium (assembly GCA_965215925.1). GTDB lineage: Bacteria > Gemmatimonadota > Gemmatimonadetes > Longimicrobiales > Gaopeijiaceae > JAAXGI01. The sequence continues at coordinate 636,202 of CBDCEQ010000003.1, forward strand.
TCAGCCGGTCCCGACCGAGGGGAGCAGGGATTGACAAGTGTAATCACCACCGCTCCAGCCCCCACAATCTCCCCTCTCGCACCGAACATCCCCCAATTCATGGAGAGATCGTCGCCCCCTATGGCGTACCGGCCCTCTAGGGCTGCGTTCAGGCGGGTGATGGGGTCGGTCATGGCCTTAGACTTCCCCCTACCACTCGGCGGCTTCCTCCGCTGGATGCGCCTCGTCCTCTTCATGGATCCGGCACCACCTGCCTCAACTCCTCGAAGAAGTTCTGGATCACGATAAGCTGATTGTCCTGTGTCGCCCCAACCAATCGTAGCATCACGAAACGCTGGTCGTCCGGCGCAACGTCGTATTGCCGGTAGCCGCTTGCATAGACGTTGGCATCGGCGCTGGAGAAGAGGTAGTCTGCCGTCGAGAAGAGCACCTCCTCTTGCCCGACCGCGAACGAAGGATCAGCGCTGATCTCTACAACCACCAGATCATTGGCCCCGTTTCGGTAGAACAGTTCTCGACCGCTATTTGCCCACAGAGGCTCTGAGCCTCCAGCTGTCGAGACAGGCCACTGAGCGGAGGCTACGTCCGGGAAGGGCCGCACGTAGACCTCGTCTCGGCCGGTCGCGTCGGACACATGCGCGAGCCAGCGCCCGTCGGGAGAGAGGGCGGGGTAGCGTTCGGTAAAAGCTGTAGCGACTAGCGGAGTAGGCAGACTGTCTACTCCCGAGTGTACTCCGTAGATATTGGCATCGGCACCACGGTAGATGAGCCACGCGTCGTCCCGGGAGGAGAGTGCTTCGATGATCGGCTGGTCTCCATCCAGAACCAGTTCCGCAGTGCCGCTCCCGTCCGCGCGTGTCCTCCAGACGTCATACTCACCACGGCGATTTGCCAGAAAGGTCAGGAACTGCCCGTCTGTCGACCACGTAGCCTTGAAGTTCTGCGTGCCTTCGAGCGTGACCCGTTGCGCGGGTCCAGTATCCAGCTGCTTCACCCATAGGTCATGGCGGCGCTCCGAGTCCATCATGGAGATCGCGAGGCGCGCTCCGTCAGGGGAGAGTGCGAGACTTGTGTTTGCAGGCTCTCCTGACACTCTCCATGTTGGATCGATCACCGTCGCAGCTCCATCGCGCTCCACCCAGACTGGGGTCAGTTCAATACTGGGCGCTTGGCCAGACCAGTAGACAAGAGTCCCCGTCTCCGAAACGCTGTAGAGGGGATAGTCCGCAGAAGACACTACTAGCCCCTCGACGATCGGGACCGGTGCGCCCGTCAGTTCCATGTCCTCCGCGTCAAAAGGCGCTGCCAGGATTTGACCCTCCAGTGACCCGAAGATCAAGTGGCCAGTTGACGTCACGTATGGGTGCATGCCTGGCGTCAGCACCATCCGTTCCCCAGTGGATAAGCGTATGGCCTCGATCCGATACGGTACGCCCCACACGGTGAACACCGCCACTTCCCCACCTGGAAGTATCTGGAAGTCACCCTGCGGACCGTCACCTTCCTGGTCCCGTGCCGTGATCTGCTCGACAGCGCCACCTCCTGTAGCAAGCACGCGGCTGATGGTCCGATCGACGGGTGAGTAGTACACGTAGCCATCGCGACCCCACGCAGGACAGCATGCAGCGGATCCGGTCAGCGTCCGGACCACGCCACCCCGCAACGGTGCGACCTTCAGCTCGTTTTGGGCGATGAATGCCACCTCCTCCCCATCGGGAGAGATGGCCGGGCGGGTACCACCTTCGGTCCCCGGTATGGGGGTAGGTGTGAGATTCTCCCAACGCCGCAGCCAGAGCTGAGCCTGGCCGCCTGTGTCTGCGTAAGGGAAAACCATCGCTGAACCGTCCGGGGACACGGCGAACGGGTTGGGAAAGTGGCGCTCGTTCAGCGCCAGGGAATACCGCTCGACGACCCGAGGAGGCTAGGAGCGGAGAAGAGACCAGCCGAGCACCAAGGCCATAAGAGCCGCCGCACTCCATCCGATGGTTGTGAGGCGACTCCACTGCCCTCGTCCGATTGACACACCCAGCGCAGCTTCCTCTCCATGTCGGAACCCCGAATCACCCAGAGCCTGAGAGAACTCCTGCGCGGATGCGAACCGATCCGCGGGCAGCTTCTCCAACGCCTTACGAATCGCAGCATCTATGTTGAGTGGGACCGCAGTCCGATTCTTCGCGGCTGACACAGGCTCTGCGGTAATGATCTGACCCAACACTGCCTGCGCATTGGGACCCGTGTAGGGGGGCTCCCCGACCAGCATCTCATAGAGAACACAGCCGAGCGCGTAGGTGTCCGTCTGCGGGCCGACGTTCTGATCCCCGGTAGCCTGTTCCGGGCTCATGTAGTGTGGAGTGCCTAGACTCAGCCCGGTTTCCGTCAGGCGACCTCCACCCGCTGCCCCAACCGCCAACGCGATCCCGAAGTCGGAGATCACGGGCTTCCCGGAGAGCATCAGGACGTTCGCAGGTTTGATGTCTCTGTGGATTACGCCCTGGCTGTGAGCGTAGTTGAGAGCTTCAGCCATGTTGGTGGCTATCTGTACAGCCTCATCCACTGGGAGTTGCTGATCTCGGTCGATCCTCTCCCGGAGGCTCTCGCCCTCCACATACGGCATGACGTAGTAGAGGAATGAGTCGGCTTGGCCTGAGTCGAAAAGCGGAAGAATGTGCGGATGCTGCAGGTTGCTGATCTCGGTCGATCCTCTCCCGGAGGCTCTCGCCCTCCACATACGGCATGACGTAGTAGAGGAATGAGTCGGCTTGGCCTGAGTCGAAAAGCGGAAGAATGTGCGGATGCTGCAGGTTCGCGGTCGTCTTGATCTCGGCGAGGAACCGTTCGGCTCCGACAACGGCGGCCAACTCTGGTTTCAAGACCTTCAGCGCGACCTTCCGCTCGTGGCGTAGGTCCTCGGCCAGATAGACCGTGGCCATCCCGCCCTCGCCGATCTCACGCTCTATGGCGTATCGACCTTCAAGGGCTGCGTTCAGGCGGGTGATGGGATCGGTCATGAGCCTATCGGCGCTTTCGCCATACGACCCGTAGTTGACGCGCTGGCTCGACAGTGAGGATCAGCAAATCGCCGTCGAACTCGAACCCGCGGAGGGCATCCACCGCGGCATCGCCAGAGGTCGTGTACTCCCGCTTTTGGGTCACGATACCACGCGCAGCATCGACCTCGTACCCTCCGTAATAGGCCAGGTCACCCCTGGAGGCTGCTGGGCCCTGCCTCACGATATAGACCGACATGGACCCAACACCGTCGTACATGATGATTCCGTGCCCATCGGGACCGAAGGAGTCGGTGGTGGCAATCCACTCTCCCGAATCATTCAGCGACTCGGTTCGGATGAGGTCATACGCCCCCAGGAAGTCCCTAGCCGTCTGGGCACTGAGGTGGAAGGCACTCACGCAACCGAGCGTCAGAGCTAGAGCGATCGAGCGCATTGGAACCTCCAAATCAGTAGATCGGCGGCCTCACCGCGTAATCCCCGCCTCTTCAAGTAACGCATGGTAGTGGGGATCGTCGCGCACCCACAGATCTACTCACCTCGAACCGGCCTGGGCAGGCGCAATGAGTGCCCCAACGACCAGAGCCAGTTCGCTGTCCTCCGGGCCCTTGAGCTTGATGGGTATGGTACGCCCAGGATCGCGCAACAGTCGAAGGCCCACGTGGAAATGGAGATGCGGCTGACCAGCAAATCCGGTCGAGCCGCTGCGACCAAGAACATCTCCCTCCCTTACGTGCTGCCCTCGCGATACCGGGATCCCAGGAGCCAGGTGTCCGTACGAGGCCATCGAGCCGTCCCCATGGGCAATGACCACCACGTTGGCTCGCTCGAGCATATCAGGATCAAGCCCGCCCTCGGAGAACCCGTCCTGAACGTATAGCACAACCCCTGGGCGGGATGCGAGAACCGGGGTCCCCTCCGGCATGGCGAAGTCAAGAGCGTAACTCATGCCGCCCAGGTGGCTGCCCGCCCCGTTGAAGCCCTGAGTCAGTTCGCGGGGGAGGGATCCGCCGAACGGCACCGCGTAGAGGTAATCGGTATCCGCCTTCGTGTCGCTGGATCCCAGGTCGATGGCGATGGACGCGTCGGCGGTCGCTCGTCCGTATCTCTCAATTCGCTGCAGCCGCACCAGGGTCTCGGTTGATCCCGGAGGTACCACCCTCTCGGCAGGCAGGTCAACGTCGGCTCCAAAGTTCTCCAGCGAGTTAAAGGATAGCACGACCGTGGCTGCGACCGGCTCGCGGTTCACTGCACGGTACACACGGCCTGTCACCGTCTCGGCAGACCGGACGCACACTTGCCAGGCGCAATTCGGCGCGTCTCGACGGACCGGAGCCTCGAAGGCCGTCGAGCAACTGGCTAGCATCAACGACAGCAGGACCATCCCCCGCACAAGATCGAGCCGATTGTCGTAGGAGCTGGCCATACGTCCCGTTTCCTAGAGGAATGACGGAACTGCGCCCAGAGTGATGCTAGGTGAAGATGCTGGTGGGGTAGATGGGGGGCAAGGAAATCGTGGGGCCTAGGCTCTGGCTTTGTGACTCCACTCTGGGAAGTCGAGCCTGCGCAGGACGGCCTCGAAGCGAGGATCGGAGCGGAGTGGATCCCACCAGCTGAAGCTGTGGGCAGCGTTCAGGCGGGCGATGGGGTGAGTCATAGCGCTACGAGATTCTCGTGGGTCATCCTACACCCAGCTCTTGGTCATCTACAGGTAAGGCTTCCGTTCACCTCTCAGGTAGCGGATAACGTCAGTCGCGTCGATGAGCAGCGACAGACTCACCAGGACAATGGTTGCGAGGAGCCAATACCTGAAGAGACTGCCCGGAGGGGCGAGGGCGAGTCGGGTCCAGAGCCAGTATACCATCGGGACCCAGGCGATGTGGCCAATCCCAAGTAGACGAACGAAGCCCTTAGCAGAGAAGATCGCAGTCTGAAAGCCTATCGAGAATAAAAAGGCTCCCAGGACCACTTTCCCTTCCGTGGTTCCAACAAAGACCAGGGGAAAAATCATGTTGGCCAGTATCAAGAGATAGATCCACGCGACCCAGGGCTTGGGAAATGTCTGGATGGTCCCAAGGAAATCGATCAGCGCTTTCATCGGGCAGTCCTCCTCGGCCAGATAGACCGTAGCCCTCCGTCGAGGTCGTCAGCCACAGTCCACTGGACGAGCTTCTTCAAGGGATTATCGGAGGGGTCGCTCATAGTCCCGCTGCTGGAGATTGGTATGAGAAAGCCAGCCCCCGTTTCGGAGTCACCGTACTATGCGGTGCTCCAATCGTGAAACGGGCTCGAGGCCCACGAAAACGGAGGCTGGCCAGATGAATACTGTTACCGGAACCGGACTAACGCCACCCTTCTGGACTCACTTTGGACTCATCCTAGCCCTGCATCATGGGCATCCGGAGGCTTAGGCATCCTAGACATTCGAGGGACAGTCTCCTCGGCTCATGATGGCTCTCCGATCGCTGGCGCGAGGGACCACGGGTAACAACACAGACCGATATGGCTCGTTGCTCGACAGCTCTTGAACTCCCAAAATGGAACGACTGCGTTGCTGCATCCAATCAAACACGCGTGAGGCAGACCAATGCACTGGTTTCTCGAATCGTTGAGGAAGTACGCCGTATTCGATGGCAGGGCTCATCGAACGGAGTACTGGATGTTTTGCCTGACCATCTTTGTCATCGGGATCGCACTGTTCATCTTGTCTGCCGTCGTTGAAACGCTAGGAATTCTACTGGGGGTTTTCTACCTGGGCATTCTCATTCCTAGTCTTGCAGTGGGTGTGCGGCGGATGCACGACACAGGAAGAAGTGGCTGGTGGATCCTGATCAGCGCCATCCCGATTGTCGGAGGGATTTGGTTTTTTGTGCTGACCGTGCTCGATAGCGAACCAGGTGAGAATCAATACGGACCGAACCCCAAAGGTGTGGCTGCCTCGTAGCGGCAGAGGTACGCGCGGGGAGATCGACGAAGAAACGCTCGATCGAATGCAGGAGCAAAATCCGACGCTCCTAATCGAGCTGTGTCCCAACTGTGTCTCCGAGCCCGGCGAAACGCGGCGGAGACACAGCCAAACCCGGCGGAACGACCCTCGAAAATGGCTTAACTAGGCGAAACCCGGCGAAATAGCCCATTGCGGCGATCTTCGTGAGCAACTAGGCTCGGCGAGCCAATTCCCTCGTCACCGCATTCCGCGTGCTATGAGGCACGCTGTTCTAGTAACTGAAGGAACTCTCCAGGGTCTGAGAGCTCCGAGAGTCGCCCGGGGACTTCAGGATCCTTCGCGAACTGCGCGATCTTCCCCAGCACCGGCAAATACTGGTTTGAGACCTCCAGCGGAGGCGCGACGATGAGGAAGAAATGGTTCACCAATTCACCGTCTATCGCGTTGAAGTCCAAGCCCGCCAGCTTTCTTCCATAAGCCAGCCGCAACCTGGTCACCACGAGGGAGCGGCAGTGGGGGATTGCGATACGCTTTCCAATTCCAGTGGACCCGAGGTTCTCACGACGTTTGAGCGTCTTGTAGAGTATCTCCTGTGACTCCGCATCCAAATGGAGTAGCCCAATCAATTCCTTGAGGATCTCGTCTTTCGACGCCGCGGCCAGCGTGAGTTCTACCGAGTCGGCGTCAAGGAATTCCCGCAACTTCATTCAACTGCCTCCATGACGAATTACAGCAGAGGATTCGCCCGTCGATCATTAGGGAACTTGGTGAAACGTCAAACTCTACTGGAACCTCCAAGGGATGTCAAAGCCCGACCATGGGGCAGTGGAGGACCGCCCGTATGCTTCACTTAGCCAGCTCCGCCTCATAGCTTATCTCTGTGGAAACCAACATCCTGGAGCTTCTCGGGGGAGAGTATGTTCCCCTCTATCTTGCACCTCAAGCCGGGGTCAGTGAATCTCCGTTTCGGCGGTTGTGCCGCAGTTTCGGCGCCGATGTTGTCGTGAGCGAATTCGTTAGTGCGGAAGGGATCCTTCGCGGGAATGAGCGCACGCTGGAGTACTTGCGCTTCGCTGAAGCCGAGCGCCCGATTGGAGTGCAGATTTTTGGCGCCGATCCGACGAGGATGGCAGACGCCGCGGCATTCGTGGCTGAGACCTTCGGCCCGGACTTCATAGACATCAATTTTGGTTGTCCGGTGAAGAAGGTGGTCAAGCGAAACGGGGGGTCGGGTTGCCTACGTGACTTGGATCTCGTGTTCAAGATCGTTTCAGCGGTCGCGGGTGCGACGGGAATCCCGACGACGGTGAAGATCCGTAGCGGATTCGACCAGGAAACCAGGGATCCGGTCAGAATCGGAGAAATTTGTCAGGACGCTGGTGCTTCCGCAATCACACTTCATCCTAGGACCCGCTCGGAGATGTACTCGGGAAAGGCCGATTGGGGGGAAATCCGGGCCCTCAAACAGGTTCTAGAGATCCCCGTGATCGGGAACGGTGACATTCATACCGGCGAGGACGCTGCCCGGATGCGAGATGTCACCGGATGTGATGCGATCATGATTGCACGGGGCTCTCACGGTGACCCATGGCTCTTCAAACAGGCTAGGGCGGCACTCTCGGGAGAGCTTATCCCACCCGATCCCGATATCGGCGAGCGTTTTAGGATTTGCCTGGAGCACGCGGAAAACGCGGCAGAATATGGGGGAGATCCGGATCGAGCAGTGATCGAGTTCCGGAAGCATCTGGGTTGGTACATGAAGGGTCTTCCGTCCGGACGGGAGCTGAGGCAGGAGCTCTTCCAAGTGAAATCATTGGCTGAGGTGCGTACACGCCTCGAACGCTACAAAGAGCTGAATCTGGATGGAGAACACGCGGTTGTGGAACCGCTCGACCGGGCAGCCGTATCATGAGTAGCGCGATACTGGGATGGTTCTCAAGTCCCGGACATCGCCGTGAGAATCCTTCATCGGACTGGGGGCGTCCCGGTTTCGACGTGTTTAGTGAGGTTGGAGCTGCGTGCCGAGGTCCCCGGGGCCTCGTAAATCCGTCCGGGGAACTTTAAAAACGCCAACGATAACCTGGCGCTGGCTGCGTAGGGCACGTCCTTACTAGTAGCCCGTCTCCTGAGGAGCCCGCCCGAGGCGACTCTCGGAGGCGACGAAAAGTCGGGCTGGTCATCCGGTGATGCTGTCTCATCGGGGACGAGAACCTTAGGCAGCTAGCCCAGGCCGGCCGTGCCCTGGCCGGGCCCGGTAGCGAACACGACAGGGTAACACGCACGTAGACGCTTCGACGGAGCTATTCGCGGACGCGGGTTCGACTCCCGCCGCCTCCACTGAGATGGTCCCGGAATCGATTGATTCTGGGGCCATTTTTTGGTTTGCGGGCAGGGTGGGAGGAGGGGGCGAGCCGGGCGGATCGAGGATCGGCTCGAGGCCGATCGGATAGCTATCGCGGGGGCGCCGGGGGTCCGCACAGTGGTAGCTCGCCCGACAACTGAGCGTCGACGACGACGTCGAAGGAGCGAACTACGGCTGAGCCGAAGAAGCCGGTAGCATCACCGATGACGCTCGGGACGCGCACAGTTCCTGACGGGTTGAAGTTCCCCCCGCGCGCCCAGTTCACGAAGTTGCGATCCACGGCGGCAATGGCCACGGCGGCGTCCGTTCCCGCAGGAAGGCCCTTCTGCAACTCGAGTGCCAAATCTTGCTCCAGCTCAGTCCGCGAGAGGACTCCTAGCTCGGCGGGGAACACGATGAGGGTGTCGGCCGACGAGATGGCGAGACCGGTGAGGTCCAGCGTGTCGTGATCCAAATTGATGCCAACGGGATCGAGCGCGGTGCGGATTCCAAAAATGGAGGTCTCCGAGACGTAGGCCCACGCCCGCTCGGCGATCGTCCAGGTGATCTCGAAATTCTGCTCCGGGGGCACCACGCACCGATTCTCGGCAGGTTGGGATAGAGCGAAGTCCCCTGGTAGTCGCGAGAAGGCCTCCGCGACCCCCCCGCCCGGAAGCTCGATCAGAAGTTCGGTCCTATCGCCGGGCCGGACCACACCATGCTCGATCGAAATGCCGTAACAGCTCCCGGTACCGAGATCGGGTGTGCCCACCACGCATTCGCCGAACTGCGTCTCGGAGAGGTCAAATGACCAGCCGCTAGGCGAGGACACGGTGACTCTTGCTCCGGGCACCATACCCGATGACCCATCTGCCCGAATCGTTCTGTGCAGGAAGACGCGAATGTTATCGACGTCGTTCTCGAGCGATGGACCCTGCCGAAGTTGCACCAGCCCTTCAACGATCAGCACATCATCGCTCTCGACCAGGGTCACTTCGGTCAGCTCGCACCCACCGATTCCGACCACGATGAACAAGGTCGCAGCTACCCTCACAATCGGTCGCGGCGATCTGGCTCCCACCATCAGAAGGTCATCTCCAAGCCGATCGTCGGAAGAAAGGGGAACATGCTCACACCGGATCGAGTCGGAGGAGAGCGATCGTATTCGAAGAAGTAGAGGAGAACGTTCCTCCGGTTGTAGACGTTTACGAGGCTGAAGTGAGGCGTGATCGTGCCCCATGATTTCTGATAGAGCTTCCGAAGGCTCAGGTCCACCCGATGGTAGGTCGGGTATCTCTCAGCGTTTCGACCTCCGAGAAGGACCGCATACTCGGACTGGGGGTCGTTGTTATTCTCGGCGCCAGCCCACTCGAACCGGCCACCCTCCTCAGCCAGACTCGACTGGTAGAACGCGAAGCCACCCACCGCCCTCGTATATGGGATGCCCGTTCCTACATTCAAGCGGACGCCTGCGTCCCACCCTCGCCAGAATGAGAATTGAAGGACCAGGTCCACGTCGAGCCGGCGATCGAAGATAGGCGAGTAGGTCAGGGCCGGTCGGGGTTGAAGCGGAGACAGAACGTCCTCGAACGTCCGTTCGGCCTTGAGAAGTGAAAGCGTGATCCATCCGGTTACATCGCCCGTGTCCTTCCGCAACATGAAGTCGGCGCCGTAGGAGGTACCATCCCCCGTCAGCATGTCATCCAGATCGTCGTTCGGATCCTCTGCGGGGTTGAAAGCAATCACACCGTCGAACGACCTGTAGTAGGCCTCCAGCGATGCTTCCCACTCTTCGCTAAGGAATCCCTCCACCCCGATCTGCACCTGGTCCGACTGGACGTGCGGAGCGCGAGCCCCGGTAAGCACCCAGACATCGAGCCCGATGGGCAACTCTTCGTCCCGAATGGAATGGAGGAACTGCGTATAGCGTCCCAACGCCGACTTCACCGCCCACTGGCCATCCCTGAGGAACCGTTTGATCGCAATCCTCGGAGACGCCACTGTGACCGGCAATCCAGGGGCCGGACGCCAGTGGTCGAGCCGCACACCTGATTCCAGGAGCCACGGGCCGAAGCGCCAGTCGAGCTGTCCGTAGCTTGCCAAGAGCCAGCCTGTGCCTTGGCCACCGCCAAACACGGTTCCTCCAGTCTTGAACAAGTTGCTGTAGCTCAACCGGTCCGCGTCGATCCCAAGCTTGAGGCGAGCCGCACGGGTCACCGGTAGATCCAGCCCCGTGCCCAGACTCACCTGCTTGATGTCGGTGCGGATTTCCGTGTCGTCGAAGTCGGGGAAGCCCAGCCCGCTGCCGAAGCTGGAGAAGCTCGCTTCAACGGCTACCGAGCCGCCACGCTGGAGGGGACGAGTCCAGGAGGCACCTGCCACATCGTTCCCCCAGTCCCAACGGAGCCTCAACGGGAAATCTGAGCCCAATTCCCTAAGGTCCAACACATCCCGCCCGTGGTAACCGGTCAGCTCGATTCGATCACCTCCCACTGTCCACCCCTCGAACGCGCCCTGTAGATCCGTGAGATGGTAGGGAAAATCGAAGACCGGTTTGAACAGAACATCGAAGTAGGAGCGTCGCGCCGAGCCACGCCACCGTGCTGACGACAGGCCCAACGGTCCCCTCAACCCTTCCGGAAATCCCCCCGACACGGCGACTCGAGTAGAGAGGAGGGAGGCCCCGCCCTCGATCGCGAACTCGCCGTCTCCAGGGTCCGTCTCGACGGTCAGAACCGACGAGACACGACCTCCATGCTCTGCGGGAAAGCCCCCGGATTGAAGTTCAACCCGATCGAGCATGTCGGGGTTGAATACCGAGAAGAACCCCCCGAGATGGAACGGGCTGAAGACGGGCACCCCATCCAAGAGGATGAGATTCTGATCGGATGACCCGCCCCTCACATGAAAGGTTGCCGATAGGTCGGAGGTGGAAACGACACCCGGCAGCACCTCGATCGCTCGAATGGGATCCGGTTCTAACACCCCCGGAACGTTGCGAATCTGCTCGATCGAGATCTCACGAATCGTGGCGCCGGCTATCTCTTCGAACCGGGCTCTCTCCCGACTTCTGCCTGCCTGGGCGCTGATCCCTTCGATCGCAATCGGTTCAGGCTCGAGATAAAAGTCCAGATTGATCTCTTCACTTGGCTGCACACCCAGTTCTCGCCGGTCGGTTCGGTATCCGAGCCGAGTCAGTTCGAGCACATAGCTGCCTGGCAGAATCCCCTCAAATCCGAAGAACCCCAAACGGTCGGACTCGGCGACCTGGATCGTAGAGTCCCCACTTCGAAGACGCGCCGTGACCGCGAACAAAGCGACTCCGTCCTGATCACGGACCCGAGCGTAAATGGAGGCGGGGGCCTCAACCTGACCGCTGAGGGGGCTGAACCCGAGGAGCGTCGCTAAGACCGCGATGATCGTCTTGAAGGGGGTTGAGTCGTGCATTGTAGCCCATCAGTACGAGAGGAGAGCCCGCCCGGGTTCGGCGAAGCCGGGAAAGGAGAGTGGGGATGAGCCGAGCGGATCGGTTCTAGGGCAAGAGCTCGGGCGGACGATATCGGAGGAAGAAGACGCCCTCTCGACGGCTGGAGACAACGATCGTCCCACTGTCGAAGAACGGATAGTTCGACCAGGACCCGTCCATCGCCACGGACTCAGTCTGCGGGACGGTGTCGAGGAACCCGACTTCGAAGGGGTTTACCGGGTCAGCGATGTTCAAGATTCTGAGCCCGCTCACATAGTTTGACTGGTACATCAGGTTCCCCTTGATGTACAGGTTGTGATCGGTCGTAAGCGTTTCACCAAAATGCTCCTTCGCCAGGATCGGATCATCCAGATCTGAAACATCCCAGATCAGCGTCCGGGTCCCCTCCATGGCCGGTGCCCGGCCATTTTCCGCCGCGCTCTCGTCCAGCTCATCGTTCATGTAGAAGTACTGGTGGTCTTCGGTGATCCACCCTTGGTGCGCATAGGCTGCGTTCGGATAGCTCGCGCTCGAAAGGGAGACGGGGTTCTCCTTCTCGGTGACATCTGCGATCGAGAGTCCGGTTTCGTTCGAGCCGAAGCAGATCTCTTTGCCAAGATGCTCGAGATCCGGCCCCTCATAGCTGATGCACATCGCGTCGTGGGTGTATCCGCTCCCTGCCCGACCGGTCGCGGTGTCCTGAAAACAACCGAGGAAGGCCGGACGGATCGGGTCGTTGATATCGATCATGTGCAGACCACCTCCGCACGTGTCACCCCCGGAGTTCGAGCCCAGCGCATAGGCGACACCGGTACCCTCGTTGATGGCCACGTTGTGGACACTTGCGACTCGCTGATAGAGAGCGTCTGTCTCGAATTCAACCGGTGGGCCAGCCACGTCCCGGAGCCGCGTAAGGTCGAATACCTGCATCCCATGCTCGCCAGCGCCGTCTGCCACGACGAAAGCATGATCGTCGTAGACCTTGACGTCTCGCCAAGCCGCCGTCTGGGAACCCGCGGTCTTCGGCAGATTGCCTAGGTAGACGGGTTGTGTCGCATCGGTAATGTCGATGAAGCCAGTGCCGTCTGTGCGACCTACGAGTGCGTATTCTCGGTCTGTATCGGGATCGGTCCAACCCCAAACGTCGTTGGTCTCGATCCCTCGCCCACCCCCAATCCCGTCTACCGGAAGGAAAGACAGGATATCGACCCGCGAGCAGTCGAATTGGTCTGCCATACCGCCGTCACCACACAGAACCTCACCCCCAGTGATCTCGGCGAGGCCTGGCTCACCGAGAATCAGGAGCTTGGACTCGGCTTCCCAGTTTCCGTCCCGGTTTCGCATCACCACGGCTGATCCCATGCCCCCATCATCACCTGGCTGGCCGACTACCGCGAGATCGTCGAAGGTGGCGATTGTCGCTCCGAACCCATCCCCAGCGTCCACGTCGATCGCATTCGAGATCTTGCTTGCTGCCTCGAAACCTTCCGTGGTTGCATCGTAGCCGAACTTGTAGATGCTCCCTCCGCCCCCCGCGCCGGGTGCTGAGACCCAGAGTTCGTCCCCGTTCGTTAAGAAGCCGTGACCAAAAAAGACTCGGGGCTGACGATCAAAAGCGCTCAGAGTCATGCCGCGCACCCAATCGCCCGTAGCCGAACTCCGGGTGAATGTATATACGGCACCCTCTCCACGGTCTCTGCCGGGAAGCCCGAGAAGTGCCATTTCCCGGAACCAACCGACGCCGATGTCGCCAGCACCCGGAGCCCCTGGAAATCCGACATCCCTCGGCTGAGCCTCGTCTTCATTCAGCGAGAGCCTGCCATCCTGGAACCAGGTTCCGTCTTCACTCTGGGTGAAGATGTAGGCCGCACCCGTGCCCTGTTCACCTGCGAACGACCCTACTATCAGCCGCTCACCGTTGTACGAGAGCCCCCAGCCGAAGAATTCCTGGGGAGCGGGTGCCTCAGGCTGGAGAACCGCCTGCTCGATCCAAGCACCGGCAGCATCACGCTCGAAGACCCACACCGCTCCCACTCCTCCGAAGCCGAGTGACGACGCGAAGAAGAGGTCCCCGAATAGCTGCCCGAAACGCCCGAAGGCCTCCTCTTCACTCACGCCTTCTGGCTGAAGAATTGAATCGAATTCCCAGTCGTCCCCATTGCGGCGGTACGCCCATGCCGCGCCGGTCGAGTTCTCGAAGAGGGTTCCCCCAATGAGAAGTGACTCATCGTCCATTGCGATGAAGCGGCCGAAATAGTCACTCCCTCCGTGCGGTGGCGCTGCCATGGTGCCGATGCGCTCCCAACCATCCCCGGTGTCCCCGTATCGATAGATCGTAGCCGGGCCGCCGCGGTCGATTGGCTCAGCGACCAGGATCTCATCACCGTCGATCGCTACAGCTGCACCGAATTGTTGGGCGTCGACGGGACTCGCAGAAACGAGGACCATGAGGGATACCAAGAGGCGCATGCTCATCGGTTGGGCCTTTCTCATAGTCGGTTGGGCCGGCGCTCGGGACCACGGCGCGCACCAAGAGTGCATCTTCCTTACGACTGGTGAGATGGATCGTTCCCGCCATCTGCAAATGGACTCGGAAGTACAGATAGAGCCGACCTACCGGTGGTCGAAGTAGTGGGCGCCACCCCCGGCGCCGCCTGCGACCATCTCGAGGTCGCCGTCCCCGTCGAGGTCACCGAAACTCGGAGTGACCAGGAGCGGAAGATCCGAGGCCGCAGGGAAGGGACTCGTTGAAAGTACAAAGGCAGGGAGGAAGGGACTCCCTTGGTTTTCGAGGTACGCGATGCCGTCCCTCTCGGTGCCGATCGCAAGGTCAAGATCACCGTCATCGTCGAAATCGGCGAGGGTGGGAAAGCTACGGCGACCGATGTCTAGGTCTAGATATCTATCGCTGATAAGGTCAAACTCTGCAACGCTTTCCGTGCCTGAGTTGATGTATAAACTCAAGGTGCCGGCGGATTCCCCCACGATGAGGTCCATGTCGTCGTCCCCGTCGATATCGCCAAGAGTCGGGGTAGCGTTGCTCCCTCGAGTCAGCTCCACCAGGGCGGGGTCAATGAGGGTGAACTCGGGGGCGGTCCTGGAGCCAGTGTTCTCGAAATACCTGAGTTCGCTTCGCCAGGTCCCAAGCAGCATGTCTAAGTCCCCGTCTCCATCCAAATCCCCGAACGCGGGCGCGTTGTGGTACGCGCCGTCAATGTCCAGAGTGCCTGACATTTGAAACGAGGGTGCGGTCGCCGATCCCACGTTGTCGAAGCGATAGAGATGCGACATCTCAAGGTCCTGCGGATCGATCCGATTACCAACAAGGAGGTCCAGATCTCCGTCTCCATCAAGATCGACGAGAGACGCTACACTTTCACTTCCGACATCTATTTGCGAGATGAGCCGGCGAGTTTGAAGTTGGAACTCTCCGTCGATGCTCTGGGTCAGGTGGAGAAGGTTGTCCGTAGTCGTGGTTTGTGGGTTGTATGCGCCGCCCAAGACTCCGATCACGAGATCGAGGTCGCCGTCGCCGTCCGTGTCCCCAAATGTCGGAGCGTTGTAGCCACTTGTTTCAATTGGGTCACGAATGGGAAACGGCAGCGGCTCACCCACCAAACTAGGATCAGCACAGCTTCCGGTGTTCTCTATGAAGAGAAGTCCGGGCTCGAAGAAATCGCCCCAAAAGAAGTCGACGTCCCCGTCTGCATCGACATCGGCCAAAGTCATTGTGTTGGCGCCGTGCCTAGCCAACGGGATTCCGTCAAGAAGGGCAGCAGGGCCCCTGCCGAGCGGCTCGAACGTCCGCGCCGGGGCTACGCCCCGAGGGCTCGCGCCCGGATCCCCGACGATTTCGATGTTCTGGAAGCGATCCGTCACGTATTCGAACCGTGCTACTCCTCCCCCCGCACCTCCCACGGCTTCGTATCGAGTGACAGTCCCGACGAGTCGGCCGATCAACAGATCCAACATTCCGTTGCAGTCGATATCGATGGCGTTGGGAATGTTTTGTCGGTCCGAGAAAATCGGCTCTCCACGGTTGTCCCGGAGTGTGTCTGCGGCGAGCTCATACATGGGTCGATTGGCAGTACCTACGTTTTGAAACAGCCGCATATAGCTAAACGGCGATTCGGAAAGAAGATCTTGATCGCCGTCCTCGTCCACATCTACGAATCGATACCACTCACCAATTCGCAGCTCTTCGAACCTCTCCGGCACCCACCGATAGGTAGCTCCCTGGGCAGTGTCTTCTCGCTCGAAAAAGAGGAGGCGGTCCGTGTCCTCCTGGATAAAAAGGTCCTGATCCCCATCTCGATCGATGTCGACGAGCTGAGGCCGCGGCACGTTGAAGCCCCCGAGAAACGGTAGTTCGTATGGGGAACCTTCCTGATCCACCACGTCGAAAGGGGCGACCTGACGCTCCCAGCGAGCTTCGGGCGAGCCTCCCTCTGGTTGGCGGGAAGCGAGGGGGTCTGCAGGAAAAGAACAACCGGCAAGGAGGCTTGCGATCGTCAGCACACCACAACGAAGAAAGGAGATCACGGCAGTGTGGGACGGATCATCTCAGACTTCCGGGGGCCCCTCGTTGACTCGAATCTCTCGAACTTCGATTTCGACCGTCACGGAGCCGGTGGCGAGCATCGTCAGCACCTCCTCCATTTGATCTGAGAGTACCTCCTCGACCATTCGACGTTGCTCTTCCGGCATCCCCGCGAGTTGCTCCTCCATATCCTCGACAGTTCGCTCCGCATCCGCGATCGACTCAGGCGATACGGAGCCGCCAATGCCCGTCATGGTCGTCACCACGTGGAAGGGATGGACCATGCCCTCGACTTCACGGAAATCACTAAAATCTGCCACGAGCGTCGCTTCTCTGGGGCGGTTCGGTGTCGTCACGTCCGCGCTCAGCATCATTCTACGGATTACCCATGCATTCGTATCAAGAAAAAGCTGGACGGATCGGGCCTCCATCGGTGGTTGCTGGTTATCCCGGGTGGGTGGCGCGAAGTCGATGCCTGAGAGGTCATCCACAACGATGATGGTCGTTTCAGCCCCATCCACAACCTCGGTACCCGCTAGCTCTGCCCGGTTGGCGAGTTCGAATAGATAGGCGGAGGCATCCGTCAGGTTACCCTCCATTGACTCGGGGCCGACGGGCAGCATCATTCCTTGCGCCCGCACCGCCCGAGGACGCAGCACCGTGGTTCCATCCTCCTCGACCTTTTCCATGTAGAGCTCGTTGGGCATCCCCATGATGGACTGTATGAGCAGGACGTCTTCGATATCGGCGAGCCGACTCTGGTGCAGTTCCATGTACGTCTCGAGGATATCAGAAACACCTTGAGCCGCTGCGACACCAGCCGAAAAGACAGCCACCGAAAAAGCCCCGAAAATTGAAGTGAGCACTACGGAGACTCTCATGGGTCCTCATGCGATCAAAGGGGCATTCGAAAGGAGTCCCGGAAGCGCTTACCGTTCGCCAGAACCCCATCGGAAGGGTATGAGCGACTGGCCACTTGGGCAAGCGACAGAGTGCGCCAAAAATGGGTGGTTCCGTGGTTCCTTCCCTGCAAACCCCGGCGGTCATAGCTTTGACGGCATGTTGATTCGAGGATGGTCTCTGGACGCGGTCAAGCGAGGTGTTTTCTCGCTTCTGATTCTGTGTGCGCCTTTGCCCGTTGGAGCTGTCCAGCTTCAGACATCCGTGACCGGGGTGGCAGAGGCCGCGCTGCTCTTCCGACAGCTCGACGGTGAGAAACGGGTCCTGATGATCGGGGCCCACCCCGATGACGAAGACACGTCGATGCTCGCCGCTCTTGCCCGAGGATATGGAGTGCAGACGGCGTATCTGTCGCTCAGCCGGGGTGAGGGTGGCCAGAATCTCATCGGATCTGAGGTCAACGAGGGGTTGGGGCTCCTGAGGACTGGAGAGCTTGTTGCCGCTCGCTCAATCGACGGGGGTCAACAGTTCTTTTCGCGGGCGTTCGATTTCGGCTTCTCAAAGAGCGCCAACGAGACGTTCCGACTGTGGCCTGAAGAGGAGCTGGTTCGCGACGTGACCTGGGTCATCCGGACTTTCAGGCCCCATGTGATTCTGTCTGTGTTCACCGGAACTCCCCGTGATGGCCACGGACAACATCAGGCGGCAGGGATCTCGGCTCGTCGCGCATTCGAGGTGGCGGGTGACTCAGATGCGTTCCCGGACCAACTCGAGCTTGGCCTTGAGCCCTGGGCCGTGTCAAAGATCTATCAGCTAAATCAGTTTGGGTCAGGCTCTCCTACTGTCGTCATCCAAACAGGGGATCTCGACCCAACCCTCGGTCGCTCGTTCTATCAGATCGCCATGGCGAGTCGGAGCCAGCATCGGTCGCAGGACATGGGGGCCGCTCAAAGCCCGGGACCGCGGACCTCGGGCGCGACCCTGTTGCAGGCGCGGGTGCCGGTCGATCCGCGCGGCGAAGATGGCTTTTTCACCGGGATCGATACGACTCTCGCAGGACTCGCGGCCGCCGCGCGAGCGCCCGACGAGTTGGCTCTGGTTTCCCATATCGCCGACTACCGAGCAGCGATCGCGGTCGCGGCCGAGCTGCTCCATCCAGGCGAGCCAAGACGCTCAGTGGCGGCCTTGCAAGATGCTGTCCGGGAACTCAAGGTCGCGCTGCCCCTGGCCTTCGCGGCACCGGAAGGGCCGGGTCGAACGGAGCTGGTCCGAGTCCTCCAGTCGAGGGAGGAGACGGCCTCGCAACTCTTGCTGGCCGCGGCCGGAGTGATAGTCGACGTGCGAGTGGGCCGTGACCGTATGGTCGCCGGGGAAGAGGTGGGCGTGGAGGTTGTCGTCTGGAATGGGGGGCGCAGTAGCATTTCTGTGGAAGAAGTTGGACTCGTTCTTCCTGATAACTGGCTGCGATCTGATGACGATGGCGGGGCTCTGCGATTGGCTCCCGGCGAAATCCGGGAATGGGGATTCGAGGTTCAAGTCCCAGAGTCCGCACGTGCCTCACGGCCCTATTTCCTCGAAGAGGGTCGAAACGGCGCTCTCTACACTTGGCCAAGCGATCCGAGCGTAATGGGCCGACCAGGCAACCCTCCGCTGATCATTGGCCGCGCCGTGATCGTCGTAGACGGCTCCGCTGCCCTCACGGTCTTGCGCGGCGGCAGCCACGTGGGCGTAGATCAGGCGGACGGAGAATATCGCGTGCCGGTCTTTGTCGTTCCCGGGACGACAGTCGCCGTCGAGCCCAAGACCTTGGCCTGGCCCAGAGGAGAAACCGGACCAAGGTCTGTAGCCGTAACCGTGGCGGCGTTGTCCGAAGCTGGGATCGATGGGGAGGTCAGACTGACCGGACCCCCTGGATGGGAGATCCGTCCAGAAAGCCAGTCCGTCTCGATTCCGGCAGGAGGCGGTGCAACTGCGTTCAGGTTCGAGGTCCGTGCCCGAGACGAGGCGAGGCCTGGCCGGGTGACATTCCAAGGTGAGGTGCGTGACGGTGAGCAGGTCTACCGCGAGGGTGTGGCCTTCGTGGACTACCGGCATATCCAGCCCGCACCGCTGTTTCAGACGGCGGAGCTGAGTATCTCGTACTTCCCAGTCGAGGTCGCGAGGGATCTACGGGTCGGCTATGTCATGGGACCAGGGGATGCAGGGCCGCAGGCACTGGCCGACCTGGGCGTTCAGGTCGAGCCGCTGGGTCCGGAAGAGCTACGCTCCGGTGACCTTGACCGGTTCGACACCCTCGTCCTAGGAATTAGGGCCTATGAGACGAGGTCTGATCTCCGGAACTCCAACCAACGGGTGCTGGAGTTTGCCCGCCGCGGCGGCACTGTCATCGTTCAATACAACCAGTACCAATACCCTGCGGGGCAGTTTGCACCGCTTTCAGTCGAAATTGCCCGACCTCACGATCGGGTCACCGATGCCCAGGCCGATGTGACTCTTCTCGAACCCGATCATCCCGTCCTCTCCTCTCCGAATCAGATATCTGAAGATGATTTTGAGGGGTGGGTCCAAGAGAGGGGCCTCTACTTTCTCAACCGTTGGGATGATGGATTTACTCCCCTTCTGGAAATGGCAGACCCTGGGGAAGAGCCAAAACGTGGATCGCTCCTCGTCACGCGGCTAGGTGAGGGCGCGTACGTTTATACTGGCCTTGCACTTTTTCGCCAATTCCCAAATGGGGTGCCCGGAGCCTTCCGGTTACTCGCAAACCTGGTCTCTCTTCGAGGATCGGATCTCCATCCGACCCTCTAGTCGCTCGCACCGATCGGCGTCCATGCGCCGCCAACCCCTGTTTCTTGCGATCTTGGCTCTTTCCGGCACTCTGCTCAGCGGGTGCGTACCGGGAGAAGACAACCTGCTCGTTGTCTACACCCCACATGGACGGGATTTGCTCGAGCACTTCGGACAACGCTTCGAAGAAAGGAATCCTGGGCTGAGCATCCAGTGGCTGGACATGGGCTCGCAGGAAATCTTGGATAGGCTCAGATCGGAGCGTTCGAATCCGCAGGCCGACATCTGGTGGGGAGCTCCGTCGGGCATTTTTGCTCGAGGGGCTGCCGATGGATTGCTCCAGCAATTCCGGCCCGACTGGGCAGACTATTTGGCCGACGAAAGCAAGGACCCCGAGGACAGATGGTTCGGTACGTATCTCACCCCGGAGGTCATCGCCTATAACTCCGCGGTGCTCTCCGCCGACGAGGCGCCAAAGGAGTGGGACGAGGTTCTCGAACCCCGCTGGCGAGGCCAGGTCTTGATACGCGAACCGCTGGCTTCCGGGACGATGCGAGCGATCTTCTCGTCAATTATCTACCGTGAATCAAGTGGGTCTGGTGATCCGAACCCTGGGTACGATTGGCTGCTTCGCCTGGACGCACAAACGAAAGAGTACGTTCTGAACCCCACCCTTCTGTACCAAAAACTGGCTAGAGAGGAAGGGCTGGTGACTTTGTGGGCCATGCCTGATATCGAAACACTCATGGCGACTACCGACTACCCAATCGACTATGTGATTCCCAGCGAGGGAACGCCTGTGGTCGTCGATGGAATCGCCCTCGTCCAGGGCAGTCGAAACTCAGAGATGGCTCGCGCCTTTATCGAATATGTTGGAAGTCACGAGGCGCTGGTGGAGGCAGCGACCAGTTTCTTCCGAATCCCCGCTCGTACCGACTTGGACCCCGCCCTATTCCCGATGTGGCTTCAGGAGGCCCTGCCGCGGATCCAGCCGATGGAGGTGGATGCAACTCTGGTACAGGAGATGACTCCGGATTGGATGCGGTATTGGGACTCCAACATACGGAGGCGAGGCCAAGCGCTCGGATATGAGTGAGGGCGGAGCGGATAGTATCCTCCAGCTATCTGCAGTCTCGAGGAGCTTCGGGGGTGTCCAGGCCGTGGACCGGCTCTCCATCGCTATCGAGCGTGGAGAGTTCGTCACGCTCCTGGGCCCTTCGGGTTGTGGTAAGACCACCGCGTTGCGACTCGTAGCAGGTTTCGAGACACCAGACGATGGGGGGATCTCGTTTGCTGGGCAGGATGTCACTGGGTGGAGCCCGCAACGACGCGGCTTCGGGATGGTTTTTCAGAACTACGCACTGTTTCCTCACCTGAATGTGTTCGAGAACGTGGCGTTCGGCCTACACGTCCGAAAGCTGGACGCTCGCGAGATTCGCACCCGAGTCTCATCCGTGCTTGAGATCGTCGACTTGGCAGGATATGGGGAGCGGGCCGTCCAAGCCCTCTCAGGGGGTCAGCAGCAGAGGGTCGCTCTAGCGCGGGCCCTCGCTATCGAACCCCCACTACTGCTCCTGGACGAGCCCCTTTCGAATCTCGACCAGGCACTGCGCGTCCAGACCCGAAACGACCTTCGCCGGCTCGTAAAGGAGCTCGGCATCACGGCCGTATTCGTGACCCATGACCAAGAAGAAGCCTTCGATCTGTCCGACCGCATCGCGGTCATGAATGCGGGGCGGATCCACCAGATCGATTCGCCCAGGCGTCTATATGAAGAGCCCGCCGATCGGTTCGTGGCCGGTTTTGTGGGGCGCGCCAACGTACTCCCTGTAAGAGTGCTTCCCGATGGGGTGCGGCTTACAGACCGAGTGGTTTGGATGCTGCCCTCGGGCGGTTCGGGCCAAGTCGAACTCCCCAGTTACGCCGATGATCCTGCGTGCAGCCTGCTCATAAGGCCTGAAGACCTTCGATTCGTTGAGGAATCCAAGGGGGAGCCGCTCTCTCTTCCGCTCGAAGGGTTCGTCAAAGATCGACGCTTCAGAGGCGGATTTGTCTCGTATCAGGTTGAATTGCAGGGCATAAGCCAACCCACGGGGAAAATCCAGGACAGCCTAAGGCAACCGGTCGTCGTTGAGTTGGTGGGTACGGCCGCCGGCCCGATCATCGGGGCCCAGGTCCTGGTAGCGCCGACACCGACCGCGCGACTCCACGTCTTCTTGGACGAACCCGCACAGTGAGGGAAGGGCTACGAAAACTCGGCCGTCCATGGCCGCTGTACTTGGTTCTCGCGATCCTCCTTTGGGTGGTGCTCTACCCACATCTTTTCGTATTGGGCGAGTCGCTTCGCGTAGAAGGCATCCTTTCTCTCGAGGGGTACCGCTCGTTCTTCGCGAGTCGAGCGGAGCTCGAGGCTCTGTGGGGAAGCCTCTGGATCAGCGTGGGTAGCGTACTTCTGTCCGCTCTGATTGGCGTTCCGTTGGCCTTCCTGTTTACCCGATTCGACTTCCCAGGGCGAACGCTCTTCGGAGCACTTGCGGCACTACCGGTTCTGCTTCCCCCCCTGGTCGGCGTTATCTCGTTCTTGTTCTTGTATGGAGAGAGCGGGATTGTCACTCGTGGAATCCAAAGCGTTCTTGGCCTGGACGATCCGCCTTGGCGACTCGTCGGCGGTTGGGCGATCCTTTTCGTCCACGCCTACTCGATGTACGTCTATTTCTACCTCCTTGCAGCCGCGGGCCTTTCTCGTCTAGATGCGTCTGCCGGAGAGGCCGCAGAGTCCTTAGGCGCCCGTGAAATCAGGGTTTTCTTTCGAGTGACTCTGCCGATGCTCGCGCCTGCGCTGGGTGCCGCTTCGGTGCTCGTCTTCATGACCTCGATGGCTTCATTCTCGGCCCCCTACATTTTTGGGGGCGGCTTTCGAGTGCTGACCACTCAGATCTTTACGAGCAAGGTAAACGGAGAACTCACCCTTGCGATGGTCGAAACGGTCGTGCTTGCGACCGCGTCCCTTCTGTTTCTCGGCGTTCTTCGGCGTTTCGAAAGGGGACGCGAATTCGCCGCTGTCGGAAAAGGGGTTCCCGCTCCTCGGCGGGCGGTGAGATCGCCGTGGGCCCGTTGGGCAATTCCAATAGTAGGAGTCGGAGGCGTGACGACACTATTGCTGCCTCACCTCACGCTTATCCTCGTTTCCTTCGTCCGGGAAGGAACGTGGACGACAGAGATCCTTCCGACGGCCTTCACGCTGGACAACTATGCCGAACTCTTCACGAACATTCAGCTGTGGACACCCGTCGCGAACTCGCTCCAAATGGCGTCCTTAGCGACGATCGGCAATCTCCTCTTCTGTTTCATCGCGGCCTACCTAATCGTACGGCGCCGATTCCGCGGTCAGGGTGCACTCATGTTCCTCACGATGCTCCCGTGGGCGCTTCCTGGGACGGTAATTGCCATGGCACTGGCGACGACATTCTCCGTGCATCAGCCGTGGTTTGGTCGCTTCGTCCTCGTGGGGACATTCTGGATACTCCCCTTGGCATATTTCGTCCGGAACATCCCGCTCGTTGCCCAGGCAGCGATCGCATCATTTCGGCAATTTGACTTCGCCATGGAGGAGGCAGCCCACGGTCTGGGAGCTGGTTGGTTGGCGACCATGCGTCGAGTGGCCGCCCCGCTGGTCCTTCCAGGATTGGCCGCTGGCGGTCTATTGGCGTTCGTGACGGCCCTTGGAGAATTTGTCTCGTCGATCCTGCTCTATACCTATCGATCACGACCGATTTCAGTCGAGATTCTGTCCCAGCTTCGCGCCTTCGACTTTGGCGCGGCGGCGGCCCTGGGCGTGGTGTTGGCCATCTTGATGACGGTCGTTTTTGCGATCGGGGGACGCTGGGTACGCGGGGCATCGCTGGGACATCGCTGAGGGGACTAGGATTCCTCTGTCTGGGGGACGGGCCCAAGGCGGATCAAGAGATCACCTGCCTCGACCACCTCGCCCTGGTGGACGAATAGTTCTTCGATGACTGCATCCCTCGGTGCAATCACCGCGGTCTCCATCTTCATGGCCTCTGCGATCAAGAGTTGAGAGCCTTTCGTGACCGAATCGCCCGGTTGGACGAAGAGCTGGACGACCTTGCCCGGCATGGATGCCCCAACCTCCGTCCACTCGCGAGGATCCGCCTTTGCCCGCGCACCCGGGTCCAGGCTGATCTTGAGGTCGCGGATTCGCACTTCCCGCGCATGTCCGTTCAGTTCGAAGACAACAGGGCGAGTACCATCTGCCCTCTCGTCACCAATCGAAATGAGGCGAATAATTAGCGTTTTCCCAGGCTCAATCTCGACAGCCACCCGTTCCCCTGCCTCGAGTCCATAGAAGAATGTCGGCGTATCGAGCACGGACGTATCACCGTACTCGGCGCGATGAAGTGCGTACGCCTCATAGACGTCTGGGAATAGGATCCGGCTGAGGACTTCTCGATCGCCCGGTTCTTTCAAGACCGGCTCGGTGTCCGTCAAGCTTCGAATCTCTTCACGGTGTGCGTCGAAATCCGTAGGCGGTAGGCTAGCGCCCGGCCGATCCTCGAGCGGATCGTCTCCCTTCAGTACAGCCTGCTGGAGC
Source organism: Longimicrobiales bacterium (assembly GCA_965215925.1). Classification (GTDB taxonomy): domain Bacteria; phylum Gemmatimonadota; class Gemmatimonadetes; order Longimicrobiales; family Gaopeijiaceae; genus JAAXGI01. Next base: position 660,803 of record CBDCEQ010000003.1, read on the forward strand.
TCACGTGGGAATCCGTATGGCGCCTGACCAAGACGCCCCTTCAACAGTCCCACGACGGACTCGGGAAAGCTGAGGTTGGGCGCCCGTTCGAGCAGGTTTTTAGCAGTCAGATCATTCTGGACCATGAACAACGCCAGATCTCCGACGGCCTTAGAGGACGGCGTAACCTTGATGAGTTCGCCCAGCGCCGCGTCGCCATCCTGATAGGCTTGGACGACCTCCCGCCACTGGCTACCCAGCCCCAAGGCCTCCGCCTGCTGGCGCAGGTTCGTGAATTGACCCCCTGGGACCTGATGGCGGAACACGCCTGCGTCGGGCGCGACGGGATTGCGCTCGAGGAATCCGTAGTAACTTCGGACAGCCGCCCAATAGTCATGAAGGGGCTGCGCATCGTCCAAGTCGAACTCTGGCGCGCGCGCGGTGCCCAGGAGGGCTGCCGTTATCGCCCTGAGACTGGGCTGAGACGTCCCTCCGGCTAGGGCATCGATACATCCGTCCACGATATCCACCCCAGCCAGTGCGGCCCTCGCGCAGCTCGACACACCGGTGCCTGCCGAGTCGTGGGTGTGAAGATGGATAGGGAGCCCGATTTCAGCCTTGAGCCGTTCGATTAGAACATGGGCAGCCTCGGGCTTGAGGAGACCCGCCATGTCCTTGATAGCCAAAATATGGGCGCCTGCTTGCTCGATCCTTCGTGCAAGATCCACATAATATCTCAGGTCGTACCGCTCGCGGTCGGGGTCGAGAATGTCCCCGGTATAACACACCGCAACCTCAGCCACCTTACCTTCCTTTCGCACGGCATCGATCGCTACCTGCATGTTCGGAAGCCAGTTCAGCGAATCGAAGATCCGAAACACATCAATCCCGGCTTGCGCAGCCTCATGGATGAAGGATTGAACAGCGTCGTCGGCGTAGGCGGAGTAGCCGAGCAGGCTTTGGCCCCGGAGAAGCATCTGCAGTAGCGCGTGAGGGATTCTCTCCCGAAGCAGGGTGAGCCGCTCCCAAGGATCCTCCCTAAGGAATCGATAAGCGGTGTCAAAGGTGGCTCCGCCCCAAACCTCCATCGAGAATAGGTTCGGCTCGAGGCGACCTGTGGCTTCGGCTATTCTCAGGAGGTCCGAGCTTCGCATGCGGGTCGCGAGGAGCGACTGGTGAGCATCGCGAAACGTCGTGTCAGTGAGAAGCACACGGTCCTCAGCTAGCACGAGTGAAGCGAGGGCCTCCGGTCCTTCACGGTCGAGGGTCGCCTTCAGGGTGTCGGATTCAGTCTGCCACCCAGGGTTGGGATGGGGGATCGGGGCGGGCCGGAAGGACGGCTTCACCCGAGTACGCGGCCCGCCATCTTGGCCGTTGACAACGATGTGGCCGATGTAGCGAAGAAGTCTCGTCCCGCGATCTCGTCGGGGCCGGAAGTCGAAGAGCTCCGGATGGCTGTCTATGAATCCGGTATCCGCACCACCCGCGAGGAACTGCGGATGGGTAACAACGTTCTCCAGGAAAGGAAGATTGGTTTTCACGCCTCGGATTCGAAACTCGAGGAGCGCCCGATGCATCTTGCTGGCTGCGTCGTCGAATCGAAGTGCGGATGTACAGACCTTGACCAAGAGCGAATCGTAGTGGGGGCTGACGTTTCCACCGCTGAACGCGGTGGCACCATCCAATCGGACGCCAAGGCCCCCTGGCGAGCGATAATGTGCGATACGCCCCGCATCAGGCAGAAAGTCGTTCTCTGGGTCTTCGGTCGTGACCCGGCACTGGATCGCGAACCCTCGTGGCTCGGGGACAGGCTGCGGAACCCATGCTCCGGCCAAATCATGGCCCTCAGCCACACGGATTTGTGCCTGGACCAGGTCGATGCCCAGGACCATTTCGGTAACCGTGTGTTCGACCTGGATGCGAGGGTTAACCTCGATGAAATAATGAGCCCCCTTTTCGTCTAGAAGGAACTCCACCGTACCGGCCCCTTCATAGCCAGTCCCCTCCATCAGGGTCAGTGCTGACTCACAGATTGTGCGGCGTACACTCGCGTCCAATCCGACCGCCGGAGCCACCTCAACGACCTTTTGGTGCCTTCGCTGAACGGAACAGTCCCGGTCCCAAAGATGCACCATTGCACCCCGTCGGTCTCCGAGGACTTGCACCTCGATATGTCGAGGCCGTTGGATGAACCTCTCCAGATAGACCGTTCCGCGACCAAAAGAAGCCTCGGCCTCTCGTTGGGCGATCGGAAAAACGCGATGGAGCTCCTCTTCGTTCCGGGCCACTCGCATTCCCCGCCCACCGCCTCCGGCCGCCGCCTTCACGATCACCGGGTACCCGGATTTGCGCGCGAATTCTGCGGCTTGGGCGACCTCCTCGACGGGGTCGACTGTACCGGGGACTACTGTGATTCCTGCCTTTTCAGCCAATTGGCGGGCTTTGAGCTTGTCGCCGAAGAGTTCCAGGTGCTCGGGAGAGGGACCGATGAACGCGATACGCTCGTCCGCACACCTACGCGCAAATTCTGGGTTCTCAGCCAAGAACCCGTAGCCGGGATGGATTGCATCCACTTGCCTTTCAACTGCAAGAGAGAGGATCGCCTCGATATCCAAGTACGCGTCGACAGGACCGCGCTCGGTGGGCACCAGATACGCTTCATCGGCCTTGTAGCGATGCAGGGCCAGCGAGTCTTCGTCGCTGTAGATCGCTATCGTGCGCTTCTCGAGCTCGGCACAGGCCCGAAAAACGCGGATTGCAATCTCTCCACGGTTCGCTGCCAGGACTCTCCTGAAGTCCCTCACGGATAGGGAGCAGTGCAACGCTGAATCTGCATCTCGTGAGGTCCTCAGCATGCGAGCCGCGTCCGCATTTGGAGCGGCACTCGACGGTGAATCCAGATTCGATGGACTGCGAGAGTATGAGAAGCCCCTCGCCGGAGTCAACAGACGAGGGTTCCTTTGACCGTCGAGCGCTAGCGGTCTCAGCTAAGCCCGGTCAGATAGACCCCAAAACCCCATCGGGCCAGCGTGGTACAAACCCAAACGCCGACAACCCCCACGGCAACGGTCGCCGCGGGTGCCTTCCCGGGCTTCTCGAGAGCCAGAGTAAAGAGAGCAATCCATCCTAGGTCGAATACGGTCACGCGTTCGAGCAGCAGCCCAAGATTTGGTCGCGAAGCACATTCTGAGCAGAGGATCGTCGCGAGCGAACCCGGGACCCTCGCAATCTGGTCCGCGGTGATCGCTGCCTTCGGGAGGCTAACGAGCCATAGCAATCGAGCGAGTGTTCCGAGGGAAACCGCGAATTGCGCCCAAGTTCCCGCACGGAAGACGTGGCCGAACGACAAGCGAAGTCCGATGAGAATTAGTCCCAGTTGGACTGCGAGGGTCATGATTGCGATCCGGGTCGCAAGTGCCAAGGGACCCAGAAAGTATCCGGCGACCTCCCAGCGACGCGTCATGTCAACAAGGGTGTCGACCTGGGTCCCCGAACCCTCTCCCGCAAACAGGGCCCCGTAGACATCGTCAGTCAGGATTTGACTATTCAGATAGCCCGCCATCCCGAGGTTGGCAGCGGCCAGGACAGCAAGTGGCCAACCGGCGCGGAGATAGTCCTGGTTCGGTTTCACTGCGGCCACGACCCCTGCAGGTTTGGCAGAAGTTCTCGAGGCACGCCTTCGGCTTGAATCGTTCCATGGGCAAGCAAGAGGAGACGCTCTGTTCGGAGGAGCACATGGGTATCGTGAGAGATGAGAAGAACCGCATGTTCCTTCCCATACTGTAGGAGGACGTCGACCATCAGGCCTTTGAGCTCTGAGTCCGTCCCCGCCAATCCTTCGTCAACGAGCAAGATTTGGGGCGAATCGGCCAAGGCTCGCATGAGCCCTACAACCTGCCGCTCCCCCGAGGAAAGTCTTCGCCCACCCTCTCCGATCGTGTCGCGCCAGCGGGCAGGAAACCGATCTAGGAATCCCGAGAAACCGAGACCCTCTAGGTCCCGAGCAGACAGATCCCGGAGACCCACTGATGCGCCCCAGCAAAACGTTGTGGGCCAACGACCCATTAAAGAGATGCGTATCGGCTGGGAAGACGGCGACATTCCTCCGGTAGTCGTCCAGCCCGAACCCCTCGACGGGCATTCCATCCAGCAAGATTCTCCCGGTGCTCGGCGAGCAAGTGCGATTCAAGACGCGCACAAGCGTTGTTTTGCCGGCTCCACTGGCTCCCCATAGACCCGTAACGGTGCCAACAGGAAGCGAGAAATCGAGGCCGTACAGCTGCCGCTCTCCGGTCGGCCAAGTAAGGGCAAGCGAGTCGAGTTTGAGTCCTTGGCGAATCGGAGGTGTCACTGCGCTCGCCGCTTTCTGCGTGTGCAGAGGGGTCAGAAAGAGATCCCGAAACCGACTCGCAGAGACCGCGGTTTCTTGGAATCCGGCACAAGCTTGAACCAGTCGGTCAGCGGAGGGGATGAGCCCACCTAGCAGTGAGTACCCTGCGATTAACTGGCCGAGCAGGAGATCTTCCGCGACCACGAGCAATGCCCCCCAAGTGAGCATAGCGACGGCCAGCGTACCGCCGGCGAGCTCGGAAAAGAGGGTGAGCCCGGCGAGGATCCCGCCGAGTCGCTCTACGCTCTCGTTGAAGAGGCGGTGCAGAGCGGCATTCGCGCGAGCAAACGAATTGGAAACCCCGAACGCCAGCACGTCGGAGATCCCTCGGATGCTGTCGATATAACCCGCCTCGAGGGTCCCGTACGCAGAGAGAGCGACGGTCTGCTCCGTACGGATTGATTTCGTTCCACGAGCCACGATTGCCGTGTATAGCGGAATGGTCGCAAGCGCCATCACACCCAGTGGTGGCGCAACGAGGAATAGGCAAACGATGGAACCGACGACGACGAGTCCGTCGATGACCGCAGTACCACAGATCTGAACGACAGCCTGCTGAATTCGGATTCCATCGGAGATGCGGGCGGTAATGTCCCCAGTCGCACGGCTTTCGAAGAAACGCAGGGGGAGACGGTAGAGATGTGTGAGAAAATCCTCGTTCACATGCGAGCTGACTCTCCGGTTTAGCCGAACCACGAAGCGCTGACGTAGATAGTGGGCTGCGCCTCGTGCGAGTAACACCACAAGAAGAGCGAGGCCGGTGGCCAAGATCATGGAGACGTTTCGCTCGGGGATGAACCGGTCGATCAGCCACTGAACAAATACGGCGGTGAGGAGTCCCAGGGTCGTTGCCAATGCGCCGAGAAATATCGACTGAACCAGCCAAACCGATTCGCGTTGCACATATCCGAATAGCCAGGATACCCAACCGACTGGAGGCCTTCGTCGGATGCGTGCCGTCGGGGACAACAGGAGAACGCACCGTGTCTTCCAAAGGGTCTCGAACTCGTCCCGGGAGCAAGATCTGTGGCCACGAGCCGGGTCCCCGATCCAAACGCGGTCTCTAGTGATCCGGTTTATCGCCACGAAGTGGGCTCGTCCGCCCTCCTCAACGAGATGGGCAATACACGGCATCGCCTCACGACGGAGTTCCTCGAACCCTCCTTGAGCCCCACGTGCCTCAAGGCCGAGAGCCTCGGCCGCACCGCGTAACCCTAGGAGGGTGCTCCCCCGAGCATCCGTGCTCGAGAGCTCTCGTACGGCGGGGAAACTCTCATCCCCACCCCAGAATTGAAGCACGGACAGGAGCGCCGCAGGCCCACAGTCGGAGGCATCATGCTGGCGGACGAGGGGTGGCCGGAAGCGCACGCGCCAGCGCCCGAGGCGAGAAATCGCTCCAAGGCCACGGGATCCCTCCGCCAGGGGCGGACCACCACCCCGCAGGTTCACCCGCGACGTATATCGAAATCACGGACGGGCGCAGCGGTGCGAAGAAATAGGTCCTCGAGAGTCTCCGCGGCCCCTAGCCGGTGTTCGGCTCTGAACCCCGGGACACACCCTGTGAACGTAAGACGGCCGCCGTCGAGGACGACCAACCGGTCTGAGCACCGCTCAGCAAGGTCGAGCTGATGGGTCGAGAACAGAACCAGCCGCCCTTCGTTCCGGTATCGCGTCATGACCTCTTCCACGAACACGGCACTTGCCACATCGAGTGAGCCCGTCGGTTCGTCGAGAATCAAGTACGAAGGCTCATGAAGAATCGAGGCCATGAAGGCGAGTCGCCGCTTCATTCCCACCGAATACTCCCGCACTCGCCGGTCCGCTACGTCCCCCAACCCGAGAGCCTCGAGATGTCGATCAGCGGCCCGGAAGCCGGCCGCGTTGATCTCGTACAAGCCGCCGATGAAGCGGATGAATTCCCTGCCAGTCAGCTGTTCGTAGAGCACTGTGCGCTGGGGGAGGTATCCCACGGATCTCCTGACCTCGTGAATTTCCGTCGACCGCGTATCGATGCCCCCGATTCTGACCTCGCCCCGGGTCGGATAGGTGTGCCCCATGATCGCGTTGATCACCGACGTCTTGCCTGCGCCATTTCGGCCAAGGAGACAGCACAGTTCACCCCCCTCAATGTTGAGACACAGATCAGCGAGGGCGACGACCGAACCGTAGCGCTTGGTCACCCCTTCAAGTTCGATCTGAGGACGACCCATTCAAATCTCCATTGTTTGGACCCGATGAATCCCATAGGCCGCCACCGTGCCAGAGAATGCCAAGGTCAGCGCAATCAACGCAGCTACGAATCCTGTGAGGTCGAAATGGCTCAGCACCCCCTGTTTCTCGAGCTGAAACCCAACGGCATAGCTCGTGATCGCGAGACCAGAGGCCACCGCAAAGAGAACCTGAGAGACGCGCGAGGCCCCAGGGGAGATGGCTAACCTTCGGCGAAAATCCGGAAATAGAAATCCAATCCCCGAAGCGAGGATAGAGAGCGTGAGTGCGGCAACAGCGCCTTCCGCAAGGAGGGACCCAAGCGACTGAACCTGTGCGCCGGTGAGGGCCCGCGAAAGCCAGATCGCGACTCCGTAGAGTGGAGTGTGGAGGAGGAGGTAGCCAGCATTCAGTAGAGACTTGATCACGAACAGGCGTCTCACCGACATCAGTCGTCGTAGCAAGGCGATCGGCTCCCCTTCTTCTCCGAGGCTGCGCAGGCAACGGACCATCGAGAGATAGGCCAAGAGCGTGATAAGAAGCTCGGATGCACCCAATCGGAGGGCGAAACTCGGGGTCAATTCGACCGAGCCGGACTCCGGGAGCGCGAAGGCGGCCAAACCGACTCCGACCACAAGAAGAACTACGTGAAGTTGGAGACGGATCGGGTAGGAATCCCAGTCTCGGGCAACGAAATCCTTCCTCCAGAATAGATGCAGTTGACCGAATACTCGGAGCGGAACCGCAGGGAGAACCCGAATGCGGGCGCGACGAATGAACGCTCCATGGCCGGTCGCGCGCGACAGTTCCTGGAGAGCTCGTGTGCGCCAGGACCAGACAGTACGACCCAGGAGGTAGAGCCCTAACATCAGTGCTGAACACAGGAAGATCACGCTCCCAAACGCGCCTCTGTCCAATGCTGATGGAATCGCTAGAGGTAGCTGAAGGAGGAAGTGAAAACCTCCAATTCTGGTCAAACGGCTGAAGGAGGAAGTGAAAACCTCCGGCTAGATCGCCTATTCTGGTCAACTTCTCCGGATGGTTCTGTTGAACAAAGCTTGGCAGTGTCCCGAAGAGAGGAAACGAAATCAAGAACGGTACGACTCCGAGCTGTTGCAGACGCTCAGCGCTCACCAAACGACTGGGTCCCGATACGAGTGCGCGGGTCGCGATCGCCATGAATAGCCCGAGCAGAGCGAACTGGAGCGCCCCGACGCCGAAGTGGATCCCCAGCCACTCCCGTCGGGCGTCCAACGCCGAATAGACGACATGCCCGTAGAATAAGTAGAAAAAGGCCAAGAGAAAGGCGGAGGCCCAAAGGATGACGCCACCCACTTGAACAGCAGCAAGATCCGGGAGAAACGAGGGATGGGCGGTCAGCGGTTCTTCTGAACGCCGGAGAACGAGGTTTCTTACCAGCATGACTGGAACCATTACGGCGAGGCACACGGCAAGTGTGACATGTGCTACGAGAAGCGCCCCCAACCTCGATGCACCCTCTAGGCCGGAGAGCGGGACCCCGGCTACGATCAACTCGGCGAGACCAGGGGCCGCCACGATCAACAGTAGGAGCATCATGCGACCTTGAAAGGTGCTGAACGCGTCGCTGGCGAACTGCCGTGCTCCGGCAAGTGAGCGCCACCGAATTAGGGTGATGGGACAGCGCGCCGCCGATTTGATCGATTCGGTCACATGACGGCCGGCACGATACAGGCGACGAACGCCTTGTTTGCCGTCAGCGCGAAACCGACGCCTCCATACAATGAGGGAGGCTCCGATCGTCATGCCTACCGCGATTCCGCACCACGTCCAGCCTGCACCCACTGCGATGCTTCCCATCTCTTCCGTTGACATCTCTCTCATGCTCGACCTCCACGATTATCGTTACCGGATTGATCGGTGTCCTCAGAATGCGGAGGCGCAGCCGATGAATGCCCCGCCGTATGAAATGAGGGCGATCTTGCTGAAGGGATCGGGACTAGTCGCTGCTACGAAAGCCGCGCTGATGGCGAGGCCGCATGCGATGCCGCCCCAAAAACCTCCACCGCTCAATCCTGCCATTTGGCTCGCGTCCAGAGTCGCCATGCACGTCTCCTTAGATCGGGTTAGGTCGTATGCCCGCGCAAAACGGTTCGTTGGAGGCGCCGGCTCTCGCGATCAAGAATGCCATGGCCGCAGGATCCTTCCCATGGTAGAATCGGCCCCATGCGCGGGGTGGCGGCGACAACCGAGTTCGTCGAGATTCCCAGCCAGAGTGACCCCCGCAAGGCTTCACTGCGTCAGCGCCCCCACATCGACATCGGCGGTAACGGGGATGGGAAAACGAGCTGCGTTGTTATTCTTGATCTTGTCTGTGATCGCCACGGATGTGATCACGAAGCGATGGGCACTTCAGCGGCTGTCGGACGGCACCTCACTTGAACTTTTTGGCGGACTCGTCCCGATCAATCTGGCATTCAACCGAGGTGCGGCGTTCGGTTTGACCGTCGGGAATGATCCGCGTTGGTTTTTCATTCCCGTTACAGTGATCGCTATCGTCTTCCTTGTCTTGCTCGTTCGACAGGCTGGCCCCACGGAGCCGGGGCGGGCAGCTGCGGGCGCACTTGTCCTCGGTGGCGCGTTCGGGAATCTGTTTGACCGCGTTCGGTGGGACCGAGGGGTCGTAGATTTCATAGGGCCCATTGACTTGGGCTTCATGGATTGGCCGATCTTCAACGTTGCAGATATGGGGATTACCTGCGGAGCGATCCTGCTTGCGATCTCTTTCTTCGGAGAGGACTCGAGAAATCGTAAAGAACCCGAGGTGGATCCATACGAAGGGGGGAGCGGGCCCGACCGCGAACCTGAGCCCGAGCCATAGCGACCGGTTCGCTAACGCTCTTAGCTCCCCTGTTTCGCTGAGGTCGGATGGGTTGGGAGGAAACGGAGGTACTCGATTCGTCGGCCGCTCATCCTCACCACCCGCAGAGTGCCACCAGCAACATCGATCGAATCCCCGTGTTTCGGTACCCGGTTGAGCGATCCGAACACGTAACCTCCGACCGTGTCGCATTGATCCTCCGGAAGGTCTAGGTCGAGGCGCTCGTTCACCTCGCGGAGCGATACGGCCCCCCAGATCCGGGTAACCTCCCCGACCTCTTGGAAGGCGACGGGTTCGTCGTCTTCGTGCTCATCCTGAATCTCACCGACGATTTCCTCGATCAAATCCTCCAGCGTCGCGAGGCCCGCCGTCCCGCCGAATTCGTCCACGACGATCACCATCTTGCTCCGTTTCTCCCTCATCTCCAGGATGAGCTCCTCGACCAATTTGCTCGCAGGAGCATACGACACGGGACGAAGAGTCCTATCGATCGCCGTCGCGCCAGCGCGATCGGCGCGCCAAAGGTCACGGGCGAGCAGCAACCCCACGATCGTGTCCAAACTTCCGTCGAAAACCGGAAGGCGAAGGTGGCCTTCATCCAACATGAGGTTCTTGGCCTCCTCCACGCTGGCGTCCGCTGCAACAGCCACCACGTCGGTGCGGGGGGTCATCACTTCTCCCACAGTGACCTTGTCCAGATTCATGATGTTCGTAACCACCCGCCATTCCTCTTCGTCCAAGGTTCCCTCCCGTCGCCCGATCTCGGCTAGCACCTCCAATTCCGCCCGGCTGACGGTGGATTCCTCGGCCCTGCCTCTGACGAGGAACCGTGAGAAGAGCGATAACGGAATAAGGACGGGCTTCATGACCCACACCAGCCCGCGCAAGACGTAGGCAGAAGGCACGCCGAGCGACCTCCAATACGTCGCACCCAAAGTCTTTGGAATAATCTCGGAGACAAGAAGGATGACGACGGTCAGACCGGCCGAAAATACCGCGATCCATTCCTCCCCGAACTGCCGAAGGGCCAGCGCTCCTCCCATGGTCGCGCCGACGGTATGCGCGATCGTGTTGAGGGTAAGGATGGCGGATATGGGCTCGTCGATTCGCCGCTGCATGGCATACAGGAAATCGCCGGCTCGATTTCCGCCCTCCCTAAGGAGCGCTACATACGAGTGGTTTACCGAGAGGAAGACCGCCTCGAGGATAGAACACAGAAAGGAGATCCCGAGAGAGATCCCCAGCACCCAAAGGAGAGTGTTCATCGCGAGCGCGTCTGATCAGAGGGTCCAACGGGACGACGAAGCGCTAGGCGAGTCGCGCGTTGAGGTCAATGTCGACAGCGGCTAGAGCACCGGAGACCGGACAGCCCGTCTTCGCAGCCTGCGCTTGCTTTTGGAAGCCGTCTTCGTCGATTCCCGGAACCCGGGCAACGCAGACGAGGTCGATCCGAGTGATCGAGAACCCAGCCTCCCCCTTTTCTAGATGCACACGGGCTTCGGTCCTTACCGAGTCAGGAGTGTGACCGCCGTTGGCCAAACCGTTCGACAGCGCCATAGAAAAGCAGGCGGCGTGCGCCGCGGCCATCAACTCTTCTGGGTTCGTGCCCTCACCACTCTCGAAGCGCGACGGAAAGGAATACCGCCCTTGAACGGTTCCACTCTCCGTCGAAACGGTCCCCGTCCCTGACGGCAGGTCGCCGTTCCATTCGGCACTGGCTTTTCGTACTGGCATCTAGATCCCCCTTGGCGTTCAGCATTCCCAACGTCGCCTCCGTCCCGACGGCATTCGCTCGTCAGGGGCCCACTTACCCGGGGAGAAATGGTTCGGTCCATGCCGGGGAACCGGAAGCCGCTCTCCGGGTTGCATCCCCCGAATCTTTTGTAGAGACTTTTCCGGCGTGGCCATAGCCTGCTGGTGGCCGGAGTCACCGGCGTTCGACCATCTCCCTTCAGCCACGGCCGTGGCGGCCTGTTCATGGCATCTATCGGCGCTCTCGCCCCTGCGCTCACACTGCGACCCCTCGGTGTATTGGGCCGCAGCTTTCGAAGTATGGCCGAGCATGCGGGCCAAATCGGGTTCCTGCTTGCTCGATCGGCACGGGCTGTTTTCACGCTACAGGTTTCTCTCCGCTCGATCCTTCAGCAAATCTACCTAATGGGAATGCAGAGCATTCCCATTGTGCTCGTGACCGCTGTTCTGGCCGGCATCGTGACCAGCCAGCAGGGAGGCTACCAGTTCCAGGGGTCGATCCCTTTGTACGTTTTGGGCAGCGTCGTGGTAGCTAGCGTGGTCCTCGAGATGGGACCGGTACTAACGGCTATCGTATTGGTAGGCCGCGTCGGAGCCCGGATTACAGCCGAACTCGGGACGATGCAGGTCTCGGAGCAGATCGAGGCGTTTCACGCAGTTGGTCGAGACCCAATCGCTATCCTGGCGGCTCCCAGGATCTTGGCCGGGATCATCGTCGTTCCGATCTTGGTGGGAATCGCGAACGCGGTCGGCATCCTAGCTGGGATGGTCGCCGCGGAGCTCACTGTCGGGTTGGGTTACGAATCGTTCCTATACGGCGCTCGCTTGTTTTGGCATAGCTGGGACCTGCTCTATTCGCTCCTGAAGGCGGTGGTGTTTGGATTTGCGATCCCTGTGATCGCGATCCACATGGGCTTTCGAACTGGGGGCGGTGCGGCAGGTGTGGGTCGAACCACCACGGCTTCGGTGATGTTCATGACCCTCACCGTATTAGTCCTCGACGCGCTCTTTCCTCCCCTCCTACTCCAGTGATGATCCAGTATCACGACGTATGGAAGGCGTTCGATGCGCCCGTCCTCGAGGGGATAGAACTCACCGTGCAAGAGGGAGAAATGTTAGGAATTTTCGGTCCCTCGGGGACTGGAAAGAGCGTTCTTCTCAAGACGACGATCGGACTCATCGCCCTGGACCGAGGGGATGTCAGGGTAGAGGGAGAGTCGGCTTATCATGGGGGACGCGAAGCACTCAAGCGGATCCGCAACAAGGTCGGCTATGTCTTCCAACACGCGGCGCTCTTCGATTCGCTCAGCGTCTACGAAAACGTTGAGATGGGAATCCCCGAGGATGAGTTAAAGCAGCTCTCTTCGCGCGAGACAACCCGGAAGATCTGGGATGGGCTTGAGCTCTCCAATCTGGATCCGAAAGAGGTCCTGACAAAGCTTCCGGCTGAGCTTTCCGGTGGTATGAAGAAGCGGGTCGGGATCGCCCGCGCGATCGTTGGAAGGCCACGGATCCTTCTATGGGATGAACCGACGACCGGTCTGGATCCCGTAAACACGGTCGCGGTCCAACGACTCATTATGCGGCTATCTGAGCGGCTCAAAGTGACTTCTGTCATCGTTACGCACGATATCGAGGGCGGACTCGCCATGTGCGATCGCGTCACGATGCTGGACAGCGGGGCGCTGAGGTTTTTGGGCACACCGAACGCGTTCCGTGAAAGCGACGACAATGTGGTTCGAGCGTTCATCGATCGGTCGGCCGCGGAAGCGGCTCTGGCAGAGATGAGCTATTGATGAACCGATCCGGGGAGTCAGAGGCTCGAACGGGGCCGAGCGACAGAGAGTTGGACCAACTAACACCGCGAACGGCAGGGGGTCGCGAGGTGCGCGTGGGAGTGTTCGTTCTCCTCGGAGCCTTGGCTTTCGGTGTCGTTCTCTTCCTGATGACTGACCCCGCCACTTTCCGCGGGCGGTACATGGTGACTACCGAAGTAGCTGATGCCGGGGGAATCAGAAGGGGAGATCCGGTCCAGATGCGAGGTGTTAATATCGGCCGAGTTGACCAGTTCGACCTTACGCCGGGAGGCGTCTTGATCACCCTCGAAATTGAAGGTGAGTGGCGCATCCCCGAGGACTCCCGTGCCGTCCTGGGTGGTTTGGATCTTCTCGGAGGCCGAACCGTCCAGGTGATCCGAGGAGACTCCGACGCCGAACTCCAGATTGGCCAGGTGATGCCGGGAGCGGCAGAGGAGGGCGTGATGGAACTTGCCGACACGCTCGGAGACGAAGCTCGTTCTACGATGGCACGCGTACGGGCTCTGATGGCGGACACGGCAGTCGCTTCGGTACATACTTCGATCGTCGAACTCGAGAAGGTCCTCGGAAATATCTCCGAGATCACCGACGGCCAACGAGCCCAACTATCCGAGCTGTCTGCCTCTCTATCCCGGTCGGCCAACCGGGTTGAAGACCTCGCGACCCGAGAGGAGCTGGACCGCAGTCTGGCCAGGGCCGACTCAACCCTTGCAGAACTCCAGATCGCTAGCACGAGCCTTGCCAATGCGTCGGGCTCCCTCGAGACCATTCTCGACCGGATGGAGCGTGGCGAGGGAACCCTTGGACGGTTGTCGGGCGAGGATGGACTCTACGAGAGCCTCGACGCAGCGCTGGCAGAGATCGCGCAGCTGGCGCGCGACATTCGGGAAAATCCGGACCGCTACATCAACCTCAGAATTTTCTGAAGGACGGCCCATGTCCGACCACGGGGTGATTTCCACCGCTGGCGCACCCGCAGCGATTGGTCCGTATTCGCAAGCCGTCGTAGCGGATGGGTGGATCTTCGCGTCCGGCCAAATCCCACTCGATCCCGATAGCGGAGCCGTGGTCGAGGGGGGGATCGTCCCACAAACAGATCGGGTCCTCAAGAGCCTTTCAGCTGTCCTGGAGGCCTCGGGGGGAGGTCTCGAATCCGTTGTGAAGACGACTGTCTACCTGTCCGACATGGCGAGCTTCCCGGCCATGAATGCGGTCTACACAGAGTACTTTGGCGAGCATCGGCCCGCACGGGCCACAGTCGCGGTAGCGGCCCTTCCCAAATCAGTGGACGTGGAAATCGACGCGGTCGCAAGAGTGACCAAAATGGCCGACTGACCCCCCACTCGCTGGCCTGTCGTATTGCGTGGGTGCTTACCGACGAAGAGGCAGAAAGGGAACCGAATCTCCCGCCGCAATGACCCAGCCCTCATACCACTGTGCCCGCCGTACCATCTCCCCATTCGGAAGTCTCTTCCAGATCACGCTTTCTGAAGGAAGGAGCGGAGGCGAGGCCAGATCGCCGGTTGCGGGCGGAAAGCGGGCCCAACCCCCTGCAGCTTCGTTGGGTTCCTCGGTGTGAAAACGCCACTCCGCTCGGAAAATGAGTGTATCGGGACCCACCTCGAGGACTCCATCGAGATAGGGGTCGTCCTGCTCTCGTGCGCAGAAATGAAGAATCCAACCCTCGTTGTCTTGAGTCTCAATCAGAAAGTCGTGGAGATCACCGAACGATTCCGCAGCGAAATGCGATGAAAAGTCCGCTTCGAGTGGGGGATATCCCCAGGAATCGTATGAACCCGTGCTGTTCGTTCGTCGAACCGGGAAGGCGTACCCCTCGCGGTCGACTCTTCGATTCCAGCTCAGGCGCAGAAGTGGAGCAGACGCCCGCTGGCCGGGCTTCGCGCCCTCTAGACCGCTTCCCGCGGTTCCTTGATCGGACAACGTATCTGTTCGGACGCGGGTGTAGCTCGCGACACCTACCGTGTCGAGACCGCCGGAGTGGCGCCGGGCAGCGACTTCCCAAATCTCTCTGGCTGCCCGGTCGTCATCGGCTTCGCAGATGTCGCGATCTCCGACCACCTCGAAGCCCGGAAGGGGAAGGGGGGCGGATCCCAGAACGATTTCCACCGATGTGGTCTCTGAGGCCAGCTCGAGCTCAGCCGATTGATATCCCAGACGCTCGGCGCGCACCGTCCATCCAGGCGCCCAATCGTCGTCCGTTTCGAGTCGGAATCTCCCCTCCGCATCCGTGCGGTCGGCGACCAGCACCCGCGTGCCGGACCATAACTCAACCCTTGCAGCTACCACAGGCTCACCCGAAGACTCGAGGACAACGCCCTCCACTATCGCGGCAATCGGATTCTGGATCCGGCCTGGAGCGTCAAACCCGACAGCACCTAGGAGCAGAAGAAAAGCGAGGAGGACAGGAATGGGTCGCATAATACCCGTAGGTGAATGTCAGAGAGTTGGCATGCCAGTACACACTATACTAAAAGCCGAACGACCCGTGGGTTCCCGTCGACGAGCGCGCGGAACGCTTGAGAGCCGCATGGGTTCGAAGAACCGGGAGAGACCGGCGTCGGAGGCTACCAAGTGATGATAACAGGTCATCCATTACTTCTTAACCTACCGTAGATAAGCTTGGCTAAAGTATTATGGGTGATTGCGAACCCAAAATCGGGCAATGGAAAGGGGGAACGAGTTATCCCGCGGCTCGAGCAGGCTCTCAAAGCCCGGCGAATCGATTTTCTACTGCACAGAACGGCAGCGCCAGGGCACGCAAGGCAGTTGGCACAGGACGCTCTGGGCGGCGCGGCCCAGATCCTCGTCGTCGGTGGTGACGGCACCATCCATGAGGTTGCTGACGGCCTCCTCAATGCATCTGCGGCGCGTGGCGGCGGAGCGGATCTTCCTCCGCTTGCGATCCTTCCAGTTGGAACGGGTAACGATTTCTTCAGGATGGTTCACTCATCAGGCGGCATCTCACAGGCGGTCGATGCCCTCGAAAACGGAGTTCCTCGCTGGTTTGAAGTTGGAGAGGCCCGCTGGGACAATGTCAGGCGGCACTTCGTAAATCTCATAGGGGTCGGTGTCGACGCAGAGGTCCTGCGTCGGCGTTCGGCCTTTTCCAAACTTCCAGGCATCCTGCAGTACCTTGGGGCTCTCGGCATTGCACTCCTTCGTTATCGGCCGGTTCCGTTGAAGGTGACCGTGCGTTCACAAGAGGAAGAGCCCCTCGTGCTGGACGATCCTGTACTGTTGTCTGCTGTGACGGTAGGACCCTCGGTCGGAGGGGGGTTCATGTTGTCCCCCAAGGCCACGCCCGACGACGGGCTTCTGGACCTCTTCCATGTGGGACATCTTGGAGCGCTGAAGGTGCTCCGGTACCTTCCGGGCATCTTGCGCGGGGCGGAGCGGGACCATCCCGAAATCTCTCGGTTGCAAGGGACCCACATCCACTTCCAAAGAATGGACGACGGCGCACTCTCCTTGAATCTGGATGGCGAACTTGTAGAAACGTTGACGCCCTCCGTCGAAATACGTGTGCGATCTGCTTGCTTGCAGATACTGGAGCCTCCGGAGTCGACGCGGTGACCCGATTCGGCCCGGCTCGGGCACTCTTTGGAAAAAAGTTTAGGGCCGTCGCGGTCATCTCCCTTGGGCTGGCTCATGTAGGCCTGCCTCTGAGCCCCGAAATGCTGGAGGGGCAGCAGGGGGCGGCGGTCGATTCCCTTTCGGTCCCCTCGGATGTCATGCGTGACGAAGATCCGTTTCGCGAGGGAATCCAGGAAAGTGGGATCACCCCAGGAGGGGCCTTCCTTCGCTCTGCACTCGTCCCGGGTTGGGGACACGTCGCTACGCAGGCGTACGGGCGCGGAGGGTTCTACGTGGCGGTCCAGACCGGCGCTCTGTGGATGCTCCTACAGACGCTGTCGCGTAGGGCCGCAGCCAGGGAGTTTCGAGCGCTGGAAGGGAGTTTGGCCGAGGCCCGGCTGATCGCGGGAGGAACGACGGATCCAGATTCGCTCGTGATCGCGGTCGATGCTGACCCGTTGGTCCAGGGGGCCGAGGCTCTCGTCTTAGCCCGGGATCAACAGGTCGAGGATTGGTCCGCTATCTCGATCTTCCTGGCGCTTCTCGGCGGCACGGATGCGTTCGTCGCGGCTCATCTTTCGGACTACCCGGAACCGCTCACGTTCCGAGCGGTGCCGGTGGGTGGGGGTCGAACAGAGCTTCGGTTCTCGATTCCAGTGGGCCATTCAGGGGCCCGTTCCTCGGACCGCCGGTGAGCCATCGTCCAACGTCAGACTCCCACATCGCTCCATCGTTTCAGATCTGGCGGACAGCCTTCCTCGAGGACGACGTAGGTCCCATGCGAAAGCCAATCACCGGCGTTCAGGTAGTATCGCCCGGGCGAGACCTCAGCCCGGGTGGGGACATGGCAGTGACCGAGGATGACGAGGTCGAGATCCTCTTCAGCCAAGAGCCGTTCGCGGGCCCATCTCTCCAAGGCCGTGGCCCGTTGCGTTTTCGCCTCTTCGGCGCCTTTTCCGTCTGACTCGGTTCGCGAAACTCTCCGGGCGATCGCGGTCGCAATGTCAGGATGAATCCAGCGGAAGGCTCCCGCGGTCAACCGACTCCGTAAGAGGTGTTTCAACATTCGGTAGCCCCAGTCACCCCTTCCCAAGCCGTCTCCGTGGGCAATAAGACAGCGATGCCCTGCGAGACGGATGCGGATTTTCTCCCGGTGAAACACCAGACCGATCTCTTCGGTGAGGTGACGTCCCCCCCACCAATCGTGGTTTCCCCCCATCAAGTGGATTGGGACGCCAGAATCCACGATCTTGGCGAGGGTTCCAAGCAGCCGGGCGTGGCCCCGAGGAACGACACTCCCCCATTCGAACCAAAAATCGAAGAGATCACCGTTGAGGAAGATCAGGCCGGCTCGCTCTCCGGCGTGTTCGAGCCAACGATGGAATGCCTGCTCCATGGCTGGGGGAGCGGACCCCAAATGGGCGTCCGAAGCTAAATAGACGGGACTGGAATGCATGATGGCCAAGTTAGACGGGTGGAGCGCCCGTTGGGAACCGACGGTGCTCAGGATCCGGGCCTCCGTTATCTTTCCAACAGTCCTTCTTGAGTAACAGGAGAACGATGAGAGCTGACTCCCTGCAGCAGCCAGCGCGCCGTTCGGACGGTCACCGAAGCGCTCGACGGCGCCTCGGGTTTCTTCTATCCGGATTGTGGCTGACGGGATGTGCCGCGGCGGCATCCGTTCCTTCCACTCCTCCTCCCAACGCGGGCCAGGTCGCACGCGCTGCGGCTCGTGCATCGTCGCTCGATGTCCCCTATCGCCTTCTATTCGAATGGTCGATAACTGAACCCGGCAGTCGGCTGCGGGGTCGCGGGGTGGCGCGTATCGAACCACCTTCACTGGCGAGGCTTGACCTGTTCACCTCGAATGGAGAGCGGGTAGCGGCGGCCGCCATCGACGGAGATGCGCTGCGGGTTGCGGAGGGGGGGCAAGCCGAAGTGCCTCCGCCGGCGCTCCTGTGGGGTACCCTAGGTGTCTTTCGGCCGGGCTCGGGTAGTGGATTGACCGGGGGTCGACAGTACGAGAACGGAGAGTTGGAACTCAGGTATCAGCCTTCGGCCGGGCGTGAGCTCCTTTACCGGCTGCGAGACGACAGGATTGAGCGGATAGAAGTTCTACAGAGTGGACAGGCCCGGGAAGAGGTCACGTTGGTACACGTGGACAGCGAGCGATTTCCGCGGCAAGCTACCTATCGGCACCTCGAGGAGGTGCGAGAGTTGAGGATTACGTTAGAGAGTGTCGAGCATGTCGAATCCTATCCAACCGCCATCTGGAACCTTGGGTTCTGACGCGATGAGGGGCGTCGCGGCACTCGCGATCCTGGTGGCTGCGGGGTGCAACTACACCTTTCAGGCAGGATCCGGGTTGCCCGCTCACGTGCAGACTATGGCCGTCGTCCCCTTCGAAAATGAAACCGATCGGTTCGAGGTCTCACAGGAACTCTACCAGGTCCTGTTGGATGAGCTCCCGAGGACCTTCGGGGTGAGAACGGGTGGCGAGGAATTCGCTGAAGTCGTCGTCCGCGGGACCGTGCGGCAATATCAGGTCCAGGCGGATTCCTACCGACCCGAGGCGGGTGGGGATCGCACTCAGGTCATCGAGCGGCAGGTTCGGGTTGCAGTGGAGGTGCAGGTCATTGACCTGGTGAACAACCTCATCCTTTGGGAGAACACGAACCTGTCTGCGGAAGGCGAGTACCTTGATGCCTCCGGGAACGAAGGGCAGGGCCGTGAGCTCGCACTCACCCGTGTGGTCCAAGGGATTATCGACGGCCTTCAATCGAATTGGTGAGGTCGGAGTTGCCACTCCGACTCGGTACTCGAGGATCGCTTCTCGCGACCACCCAGAGTCGTTGGGTCGCTGAGCGGATCGTAGAGTCCGGGGGTGCCGAAGTCGAGCTCGAGGTCATCCGCACCTCGGGAGATCTACTACAGGACCGACCTCTCCCGGAAATCGGCGGAAAGGGGCTATTCACCGAAGAACTCGATCGCGCGCTCCTGGACGGCGAGATCGACCTCGCAGTCCACTCCCTCAAGGATCTACCGACCGAACTCACAGGGGGGCTGTCGATCGGAGCCATCCCCGAACGTGAGGACCCTCGCGACGTCGTCATCAGTCGCGTGGACACTCCGGCTACCATCGAATCCCTCTCGCCAGGGGCCCGCGTCGGTTCCAGCTCGCTACGCCGCGCAGCCCTACTGCGAGCAATCCGACCTGACCTTGTAGTTGGAAACATCCGTGGGAATCTGGATACCCGAATCCAAAAGCTCCAGGCAGGTCAGTACGACGCGATAATCCTCGCGGCTGCCGGCGTTCACAGGTTGGGATGGAGCGAGCGCGTCTCGGAGTACCTTGACCTGGGAATGTGGCTTCCTGCCCCGGGGCAGGGGGCACTGGGGGTCGTTGTTCGAACGGAGGATCTCGGCCGAGCCACGTGGCTCCGATCACTCGATCATTTTCCTACGAGGGCCGTGACCGCCGCCGAACGCTCGCTCCTATCCGGGCTCGATGCAGGTTGCCGACTCCCAGTTGGCGCGCTTGGTCTCGCATTCGGGGGCGGGCTGCGCTTGAAAGCGTTTGTGGCCCACCCGGATGGCACCCGTATCGTCAAGGGAGAGGGCACGGGCACACAGGATGACCCAGAGGCTCTGGGTTACGCGGTGGCAACCCAGCTTCTTGATCGAGGCGCCGACCTCTTGTTGGATGAGTTGAAAGGCGACGAAGCGCTAAACCAAATCTGAATCGGATGGAGGGTGGATTGAAGCGAGAGGGAAGAAGTGACGGTGAGCTGCGCCAGCTGATTCTGGAGCGGGAGGCTTCACCCTACGCCGAAGGGTCCTGTCTGATCTCGCTCGGAGAGACCCGTGTGCTGTGCTCCGCATCCGTTGAAGAGAGCGTTCCACGTTGGCGGGAGGACAGCGGTGCCGGCTGGGTGACGGCCGAGTACGGGATGCTTCCTCGATCGACGCATTCACGGCGCAATAGAAACAGAGATGGTGCGGATGGGCGGACGCGAGAGATCGAGCGATTGATTGGCAGATCGCTCCGATCAGTGACGGATTTAGAGGCCCTGGGGCCCCGCACGGTCATCGTGGACTGTGATGTCCTCCAGGCTGACGGGGGAACGCGTACGGCTTCGATCACGGGCGGATGCGTCGCCCTCAGCCAGGCGTTCCTCGGGCTACGCAAGAGGGGATCTGTCTCGCATTCCCCTCTTCGACAGCCCGTAGCAGCAGTGAGCGTGGGGCTGGTCGACGATCGGCCGATGCTTGACCTGGACTACCGGGAAGACGTTGGTGCCCAGGTAGATCTGAACGTGGTTGCCACAGGCAACCAGGGACTTGTGGAGGTCCAAGGGACAGCGGAGGGGGAGCCATTCAGCAGAACCAGCCTGGACGAGCTGCTAGACCTCGCGTTTGCGGGAATCCAAACCTTGATCCAGCTCCAAGGGGAGATGATCGGCGAGGTGGGCGGGTGAAGCTGGTGGTGGCGACGCGGAGTGGACACAAACTCCAGGAGATTCGCGCTATTCTGCGCGGTCATCCAAACATTCACCTTGTGGATTTTGGTGATGTGAACGTGAGTCCTTCCCCAGACGAAGAGGAGATCGAAGCGTTCGATTCCTTTGCCGAGAATGCGATAGCCAAGGCTCGCTATTTCCACAGACTCACTGGCCTCCCGACAGTTGCAGACGACTCTGGGTTGGTTGTGGACGCCCTGGGCGGCGCTCCTGGAGTACGCTCCAAGAGGTTCTCGCCGGCCGCGGCTGACCTATCGGGAGACGCCCGAGACAGGGAGAATCTAGAGCACCTTCTCAGGGAACTGTCTGACTCGACAATTGCGGATCGCACCGCCAGGTACGTGTGCGCCGCGGCTCTCATCAAAGCAGACTCCGACGAGGCCGATGTATTCGTCGGGGAGGCCGAAGGGTTGATTCTGGGGTCAGACCGGGGACGGGGAGGATTCGGATACGACCCCGTGTTTTTTTACCCGGCGTCCGGGAAGACTTTCGCAGAGATTTCTTCGGCCGCCAAGAACGAGATCAGCCACCGCGGGGCCGCGTTCCGTGCGATGGCGGCTTCTCTTGCAAGAAAAGATCGTCCAGTGCGCGGGGGAGAGGCCCCAGAAGTGCCGTAGGGCTGCTACACTCTGGGGGATGCACGAAACCTCGGCGGCCAGCTCCCTGCGATCGGGCCCGACTCCGAAGTTAAGTGCGCAACTCGTAACGCCGATCGACACGAAGAAGCATGAAGCACGAGAACATCGTTTCGATATGACGTTATCACAAAACACAATACGCCACTATCACTAATCTTGTGTCGAGGGTCCAAAGTACCTCTCCCACGAGCCTCTCCACGCGCCAGCCTCATGGCAGGTTTCTTCAAAGACCCAGCGGAACGAAGGTTGCACCCAGGGACACTTCTAAGAGCGGAGTGTCTATGGAAGCAACCGTCCGTCGAGCAATCTCTCAACTGCTTGGCAAGGGCGTAACCGTCGGGGAATTGGCGGCAGCCCTTGGGATTTCGTACGCCCAGGTACGAAGCATATGCATGGAGCCAGGTTCGAGTCGCTTGCGTGAAATACCCTCGTATTGGTATGACGCGCTGGCAGATATGACCTGGCGTGTCGGGGACCTGGAATCGCTTGCACGTGAGCTAGAGTTGTCCAAGTCTTACGACTGGTTCGAAGAGACGAAGGCCGGCCAAAGTTAAGGCTCACTAGTAGACCCGACCCACGCCCCCCCCCTGGTCCTCGCGGCCGTCGCACGCATATTCTGTTCAAGAACCAATTGGACTGTAGGCCGACCGTATGGAGGAGGACGGGACCAATGATGAGACCCTTATGTGGTTCTCTTTTGGCGCTTCTAGTGATTCAGTCGTCGGCGTTTGCGCAGGCGATGGCCCCCTGCGAAGGGCCAGAAACAATAGAGATCAGAGTATGGAGGGGAAGTTCCCTCGGCGCCGCAGTGGCGCCCTGGCAGGAACGAGTTTGCTTGGAAGCCGAGCCGAGCGGAGAAGCCGCGGAGCCAGCGAGCCCGCCTGGTTGGGGTGTCCCGGATCTCGAAGAGATCGCGACACTGGTCCTCGCCTCTCCAGAGGTCGTTCCGCTTGAGCAGCGGAGCTCAGTGGATCCCGAGCAACCCCTTGTCATCGCATCGAACCCCGGCCGACTTCTCTCGACGGGGAGCGAGACTCGTGGGACACGGACCGTGCTCATCAGCCCGGCGACAGAGGAAGCAGACGAGCTCATTCTTCATCTGATGATTTTCGAGGCCACGCCGTACAGTGTGGCGGTGGGTGTGGATTCGGGCTCCAACGGTCCGCTCGCGCTCTCCTGGACCCGAACTCCCGACTATCCGGAGTGGTCGCCCGGGAGTCAGCAGGCCTTCTGAGCCGAGACTCAAGCCGAGCGGAGGCGCCGGTTACTCCCGTCTATTGAGCCTCCATAGCGCTGTTGGCCGAGGAATCCACGGCACAACCACGGGGCGTGGCGCAGCTCGGTAGCGCGCCTGCTTTGGGAGCGTTCTGAGCTACCCCCGATTTCCCTCGAAAGCCCCGCTACGGCGGGGTTTTCTACGTCATTCTGCGGGACCTTTGGAGCCCTCATACCCCACCTTGAGGGACCCGAACTAACACACAGACTCACACACACCCGAGCCCTCGGAGCGCGGGGGTCAATTCGCCTGGGCCACCATCTCGTCAAACTTGGAGAGGCTGGTCCGGGTGAAGTGGATCACATCGTCAGCGATTTCCGCAACGAAGAGGCGGGATGTCCAATCCATTTCGTCCGTTCCCACGGGCTCTATCGTGCCATTCTCAATGAAGGCGCGAAGCTTTTCGGGCCAATCGCCCGAGGGGCGCGGGCGGGGAACGTAGTGAACGATGGAGTTACGAATAGCTCCGAGGGCCACGAGCCGCTCATACCACTTTTCGCCGAGCGGTGGTCGGTCTCCCTCATTGTACAGCGCGTTTCTGATGTCTTTGATGACGTCGGTCACGGACGACTTGTCGCGTATCCAGTCGTCGCGAACCTGGGTTCCGATTCGCTGGCCCGCCACTGCTGCGGCAAGCCACTCGCTGACGTGGGCTTCAACCGCTGTGGCGGCGAAGATAATGCATGTTATCGACGCCCCTCCTTCCCTCTCGGCCCTTTCCGCTTCGGTCTCTCCCTTAGCCGGTCGTTTCGCCTCATCCGCGCGTATCGCCGCTTGGCCCACGAGGTCCAGAAGCAGCGTGCGAAAGCCTTCGATGTATTGTCCTGCGCTGTTCATGTTCATGCTCCTGATGCAGCCCTGACCGGCAAGAGGTACGAACGTCGCCCCCTTAGTGAGCGTAACGGAGTGGGGAAGGGGTCCCGCCATGGGAGGCCGGATGTCTTTTGCCCGGTGGCCTCTGGAGGTTCAATCGGTCCGCGCGAGGTACGCCCCGCCGTAGCGGCGCACTTGCTAGCCGCCTGCTGCCGAACCACGCGCGTTACTGACCTAAGCCGTTGGCATACAACGCCAAACCCTACCAGCGTGTTAGTAGGTGTGTGGGTTTGGCCCTTTTCTCGGGTGCTAACGCCACCCCAAATCGAGGCCGCGAAACGAAGCGCCGCCGATGTCCTTAGCACCAACGCAAAAGGCCAACGGTGCATTATCGGTGTGGGCGCTGCGCTAGGAAGCCTAAGCGGCAGGAAAGCTAGGGCCGGGGTTCGTGGGGCAGAGACGTGGCTGAAGGCTGAAAGCAAACGCTTGAAGGTGGAAGACTTGGAACGGCTGCGCGCACGGGGGCCGAGTTGAAGCGACTGAAGGCCATATGACTGGGCGGCCTTTGCTTGAAACCGTTACGGGGTTGTGCTCATGCGATTTCCTAGGGTGGGGAAGGTGGCAATACCGACAACATGCACCACTGAGGAAAAAGCCGCTCAAGCCGCCCAAGCCGCCCAAGCCCTTACTGGTGCTGGTCCCAGGGGTGGACAGCTTCCGAACCCAAGCCGCCCGTAGGCCGCCCAAAGTCTTTCCAGAGGAGACCCCCGCTCGGTGAGCGGGACGCTATTGGAAGCGAAGTCAGGAGGGTTGCGATATGACAAGTCAGAACGAGACCACGGCTAAGACCACGGAACGGAAAGTGGGTGAGCTGATTCCTCAGCCGCACGGAGGAGCGCTCCGGAATGGCGGCCCGAATCGTGGTGGCCCGGGGCGTGCACCATCTGAGATCCGCAAACAGCTTCGAGGCGACTTCCGGGAAAGGATCCAGATCCTCAACCGGATCGCAGACGATGAAGAAATGAGAGCTGGCGACAGGATCCGAGCGGTTGAACTGATGGCGCGTTACGGGCTCGGCACACTAACGGAGATGTCGGTGGAAGAAGTAAGAGACAATTTGACTGTAACGATCAGCGTGATTAGAGACTTCTTGAACGAGGACCAAGCCAAGGAGTTGGTGGAGAGGCTTCGGCCCATATGGCAATGAAGGCTTTATGGCCGAATGAGACCGAACTCTCGAAGGCTTACGATGACGCGGAGGCCGAAGCGAAGCGGCAGAAGATGATTGGTCGGGGAGGCACCTTCGCGGTCGTCGGGGATCCTGCTGAGGGGGTCTGGCGTCAGTGCGGAAAAGAGGACCGGACCTATACGACCGAAGAGGTTGAGGCGTTGGGAGGTCCCGGCGGGCCAGTGATCGTGTGGCTACGCCTCGCTCGGAGACGCGAGGGCACGAGGGAAACGAGCGCGTGAGGATTGGAGATTATGTCGTCCGTCCCGACGGACGCTGCTGGATCGTGGCGACAATCAAGACCTATCTCACGGGATCTGAGAAGGGCGAAGAGTACGAAGCCGATGTCGTGTATCCTGCTCGCTTCAATCAGGCCCTCAGGACGCTTCTCGATCGTCAGATACGTGATGGATTGCAGCCCGAGGATGGCCTGGAGCAGGCAGTCGGTAGGGTTGAACACATCTACGCGGCCATCTCAGACCACGTTCGCCAATGGCTTCGGACAGGCTCTTCAGCGGTCTCACTGGCCGTATGAATATCCGCTAGTGAGGGCCAGAATCGACCGTATATCCATGCAATCGAGGGCGATAACTGTGATGACCTAAGTGGCACAATGGATTATCGGAGATTCAGGACCGGTCATAATCGATATTATGTATAGCTTAAGGCCAATTCCTGGCCCTTGGCCGCATGAAGATACGGTAGGGGCCACCCCGGCTTTCTCTGCTCAGGCGGGGTAATCTATGACCTGCACACCCTGAAGCCGATTGGGAGGGTGTAGGAACTAGCGGTCCGTGTGGTCAACGAGGCTGTCGAATGGCCGGACCCTCGGACTCCCACGCCTTAGCAGCCTCTTCGCCACGAAATACGCCGAGAAGGCCACCACTGACCACCCGAAGTAGGCTGGCATGCCCTCCAGATCGCCACTGAGCAGATCGAGGGCTGCAAAGACGGCGACAACCGGGGTTACGACGAGGACCGCTCCCACCACTATGAACAGTGCCTTCCTGCCCAGGGCAAGAAGATCGAGGTCGGTGACCGGCTTCGGCTCGTTGTTGGAGGTCATATTGGGGACGATAGGGGTCACTGGAATTTGTGGAGCGAGCCGGAAAGTACCCCCTGTCAGAGAGGACCGCATCTGATCGAGCCGTGACCCCCTTTTCCTTGCAGCCCACCTAACCCACCAGCATCTTCACCTAGCCTCACTCTGGGCGCAGTCCCTGTCTCCTTTGAGCAACGGGACGTATGGCCGACCCCTCCGATCCGATCGACAGACTCAAGGCCGCACTCGAAGGTCGATACGCCATCGAGCGCGAGCTGGGCGAAGGTGGAATGGCCACTGTCTACCTCGCTCAGGATCTACGTCATCAAAGGAACGTCGCCCTCAAAGTTCTGAAACCAGAACTCGCTGCGGTGATAGGTGGTGAAAGATTTCTTGCTGAGATCCAGACCACTGCGAACCTCCAACATCCTCACATCCTTCCACTCTTCGACTCAGGTGAAGAGGACGGCTTCCTCTACTACGTCATGCCGTATGTGGAGGGGGAGTCACTAGGGGATCGCATTGATCGGGAGAGGCAGCTACCAGTCGATGAAGCGGTGGCAATCGCCGCCAAGGTAGCCGGTGCCCTCCAGCATGCTCATGGGCACGGCGTCATCCATAGAGACATCAAACCGGGCAATATCCTGCTACAGGACGGCGAGCCAGTTGTAGCCGACTTCGGGATAGCCCTCGCTGTGGGTGCGGCGGGTGGAAGCCGTCTGACGGAGACGGGGCTCAGCTTGGGCACGCCCCATTACATGAGTCCCGAGCAGGCAACCGGTGATGAGCACGTGGGGCCGGCCACCGACATCTACGCGCTGGGATGCGTGCTGTACGAGATGTTGGTTGGCGAGCCGCCCTATACAGGGAGTACGGCTCAGGCCGTGCTGGGAAAGATCATCTCGGGCAGGCTCACATCGGCTGCGGAACAGCGGGCATCGGTCCCGGCGAACGTGGACGCCGCGATCCGAAAGGCCCTGGAGAAGCTACCGGCGGATCGGTTCACCGGTGCCCATGATTTCGCCCAGGCGCTCGCGGCTCCTGCATTCAGGCTCGGAATCGCGGACAACGCCGTGGTAGCCGCTCCCGTGATGAGCCGTCGCCGTTGGCTGGCGGTTGGTGGTCTTACCGCTGGTGTCTTGGCTCTTTCGACCTGGTGGTTTGCATGGGGTGGCGGCGACACATCCATAGGTTCGTCTGTTATCGTGCTGATGGACTCAACGCATCCCCAGCGAATCTATGATCCGGTCACGCTAGCGGAGGGCGGTACCAATGCAGACGATTTGACGAACATACTGCGTGACCTTCCCGTCCTGCTCATAAAAGAGAACACGAACGCAACTTGGAATCGTGAATACGAGGTGTTGCAGCAGAATCCCGATCTGATCGTCGCGCACGTGTCCAGCTTCTACGATGCGACTTGGGGAGGAGATCCGGAACTTGGACGGCTTACGGCACCACTGGCCAGGGACAAGTTCGATATGTTCCTCGGCTTTATCGGGCAAGGGAATCCACGCACACGCTTCCTCGTCTATTCACGAGGTGGCTGGGACGGGGACCCTCAGGTACGGCAAAGATGGGTTGAGTCGGTCGAGAGTCGCTTCCCTGTCCTCAGGGGTCGGGTTACTGCATGGCAGGTTCCGCGGGATCGGGCCACGTACCGCGACCCGACGACAGCAGCCGAGATCCGTGCCCAGGTCGAAGCGCTGATGAATCTTCCACGAGAGGAAAACACGGCAACCTCAACCGGTACCCGGTGAGGGCAGTGGCGGAATGACCACACGATGACCGACCCCAGCACCCGCCTGAACGCTGCCCTAGAGGGCCGCTACCGCGTCGAGCGAGAAATCGGCGAGGGCGGGATGGCCACGGTCTACCTTGCCCACGACGAGCGTCACAATCGTAACGTGGCCCTTAAGGTCCTCAAGGCAGAACTCGCGGCTGTGGTGGGTGCGGAGAGATTCCTGGCCGAGATCGAGACAACTGCCAATCTGACTCACCCTCACATCTTGCCTCTGCATGACTCCGGGGAGGCCGACGGCTTCCTGTTCTTCGTCACGCCGTTTATCGAGGGCGACACCCTGCGCGACAAGATTGACCGGGAGAAGCAGCTGGGAATCGAAGAAGCTCTCGACATCACGAAGAAGGTCGCTTCTGCGCTGGACCACGCGCACAAGCATGGCGTAGTCCATCGTGACATCAAACCTGGCAACATTCTACTGAGTTCCGAGGGCGAGCCGATGGTGGCTGACTTCGGGATCGCGCTCGCCGTGGCCCACGCAGGGGGAGGAAGAGTCACGGAGACGGGTCTCAGTGTCGGCACTCCCCACTACATGTCTCCTGAGCAGGCTACAGGCGATCGCGACGTTGATCCGCGCACCGATGTCTATGCGCTGGGTTGTGTGCTCTACGAGATGCTCGTGGGTGAGCCTCCCTACTCCGGGACCACCGCTCAGGCGGTCCTGGCCAAGATCCTGACGAGTGATGCGCCTGCCCCGACGGATGTTCGGGTATCCATCCCCCCCAACGTAGATGCTGCGATTCGCAAGGCGTTGGAGAAGCTGCCTGCGGACCGATTCACGACCGCGGGGGACTTCGCGAAGGCGCTAGTGGATTCCGGGTTCCGGCATGGGCATGAGGTTGGGGTGGGTGTGACTGTGGACCGAGCCGCATGGAGCCCCCCGCAGCTGGCCGTCGCTGGATTGGCGGTCCTGTTCGGTATCGTCGCGGTCTGGGCACTCCTCCGTCCAGAGCCACCTCAGCCCGTCTCGCGCCAGGTTCTGAGCACGGAGGGTTGGGCCGGCCTTGAGGCCCAAATCGGACGTCGGGTGGCATTAGCCCCCGATGGGTCAAGCATGATCCTCCCGGTGGCGGCGGGAGAGACCGCCACCCAGCTGGCACTCAGGACGAGGAGCTCGACCGAGATCACACCCATTCCGGGCACGGAAGGGGCTTGGGACGTCGTTTACTCTCCCGATGGCCAATGGATCGTGTATGGGGTGGGATCAGATCTTTTCAAACGCCCCATTGTCGGGGGCTCTCCGCTTAGACTAGCCGAAGATACACAGAGCCTGGGGACCTCCGTGGCAGCCATCGACTGGCTGGATGACGGGACGATTCTCTACGAGCAATTCGTGTCCGAGGATGACCGGCCACGGCGGATCACGCGGATCTCCGAGGACGGAGGCGACCCTGAAGTGATCTTCTGGCCGGAGGAGGGTCCGGTGGCACCCGTGTGGGTACACGGTCTTCCCGGTGCGAGGGGAGCCATCGTGGTTGCATGTCCGGGAACCACCTGCGCCCCAGAACAGGCTCAGGTCTACATCGTGGATCTGGAGGACCTCTCGTCAGAACTGGTATTCGAGCAGGCCCTCAGGGTCTGGTATGCGCCCACTGGGCACCTTGTCTACGTTCGGACTGACGGCTCTGTGCTTGCCCAGCCCTTCGATCTCGCCGAGTTGGAGCTAACGGGATCTGCGATCCCCTTGTTCGCAAGCGTTCGCACCACCGCCTCCAACTCGAGCTTCCCGGACTTGCTCCTAGGTGCTGACGGGACGCTGCTGTACGTCGCAGGAACTGCCCAGGAGGGGTTTGCTGGAGCAGACCAGCTTCTGGTCGTCGATCTGGAGGGTAACGAGGAACCTCTCACCCTGACTCCACGGCCGATCTCTAACCCCGGAGCGGGGTGGTCTCCGGATGGACAGTCTGTGGTGTTTGCGAGCGAAAGTGAGATTTACACCTACAACGTGACGCTGGGAACGACGCCGAGGCAACTGACATTCGAGGGCAACAACATTAACGCGGTGTTCTCGCCCGACGGAACTCGCGTTGCGTTTGGTTCGACCCGAGTAGGCACCAACGGCGCCGATCTGTTTGTGAAGGACCTGAACGACGATTCACCGCCGAGGCTCATCACCACGCTCGAAAGGAATCAGTACCCGATCCAGTGGCCATCGGACACGCTAATCGTGTTCGAATCGGGAGGGAACACTGCGGATCGTGATCTATGGATGGTCAATGTCTCCGACCCGGATAACCCGATTGCGGAAGCGTACCTCTCCTCAGAGGCCAACCTCCGCAGAATCTCTGTCTCACCCGACGGCACACTGGCTGCATACCGATCCGACGAGTCGGGACGAAACGAGATTTACATCCGCAGCTTCCCAGAGCCGGGTGAACGTACAGTCGTGTCACAGGGCGGAGGACTGACCCCCTTTTGGTCCCCGGACGGAAACACCCTCTACTACCTGAGAGCAGTGGACGGCATCCAGGGGGAGATCATGGCCGCCCGCCTCCAGCGAGATCCAGTTCCAGTGGTCCTCTCCACGGATACGTTGTTCTCGGCGGCTGGTGACGAACCGTTCCCAGGTTCCGCACTCCATCCCGACGGCGACCGGTTCATTTTCACACGAAGCGCCAGCGCTGGGACGGTAGCAGAAGGCGATGCGGAGCGGCCCGAGCGCCTCATCCTCGTCCAGAACTTCTTCGAGGAGTTGAGGCAGGTGGTGCCGGAGTAAGGCCAGCTATCATTCTCTAGCCTGATTTCTACGAGGGATACATGGAAGGGACCTATCGACTAGGGGAATTCAATCTCCAATCGAGCGAAGCATTACCGGACGCGAGCCTGGCGTATGAAACGTATGGGACTCTGAACGAGACCGGCGATAACGTCATCGTCTATCCCACCTGGGCTGCGGGCCGTCACACCGACAATCGTTCGATGGCCCTCGATTCCCACTCGTCACGGCCTACGACAATGTGATCGCGCAGCAGCGATTGCTCACAGAGCACCTCGGTGTCACGAGGATCCAACTCGTCGTGGGATACTCGATGAGTGGCCAGCAAGCCTTTCATTGGGGAGCCCTGTATCCAGAGCTGGTAAAGCGGATCTGCTCCACCTGTGGCTCCGCGAAGACCTCTGCGCACAATTGGGCCTACCTGGCTGGGGTTCAGGCCATCTTCGAGAGCGCCGAGGGCTGGGACGCCGGTGAGTGTCCGACGTGGCCTCCAGGGCTCCTAAGGGCGCTCATCCGGATCATGGTGATGATGGCATTTTCCCAGGATTTCTTTCGGGAAGGAGAGCACCTCCGTTTTGCGGGTCAGAGCTTCGCGTCCACTGAGGATTTCTTCAATCAGATGGAGGAGGTCTTCTTGGCGGACTGGCGTCCAGTGGACTTTTACAAGCAAATCTCGACCTGGATGGCCGCAGACCTCAGCGCCCACCCAAGGTTTGACTGGGACCTAGACCTGGCGTTGAGCTCAATCCGCGCCCGAGCCCTGATCATGCCGTGCGATACCGACACCTACTTTCCTGTCCGCGACAACGAAATAGAGGTGTCGAAGATGCCGAACGCGGAGCTGCAAGTGATTCGGTCCATCTGGGGTCACTTTGCGGGCGGCCCGCTTGCCCAGCCCTCTGACCTGTCATTTGTGGATGGGGCGATAAAGGAGCTGCTGAGTAGCTCATAGTCGTCGCTGACTCGTTCACAGGGTTTTCCTTGCAGCCCGCTTAACCCACGAGCATCTTCACCTAGTTCCACTCTGGCCGCAGTTCCCGTCACTTCTTTTGAGCGCGGGACTATGAGCGACCTCTCCGCTCTGAAGCGCCTTCTGGCTGGGATCCACTGGGAGCAAGAATGACGCCCCTTGGCCTTGCTTTGTTCGTCCTGATCTCGTTCTTGGTACCGGTGCCGATCCTGGCCTGGTTAGACCGGCCTCGAACCAAGAATCGGGACGACTGACATGTACGCCGGGCACTTTGCGGCTGGGTTGGCCCTGAAGTGTAAGGTCCCCGAGGCTCCGACTTGGGGCATCCTCCTGGGGTCGGGGTGCTTGATATCCTCTTCGGCCCGTTCGTGCTGATTGGTATCGAACAGGTTTCGCTAACCCCTGGCCAGTCTCCTGGATTCTCGTTGGACTACATCGACTGGTCCCATTCTCTACTGAGCACTGTGGTCTTGTCGGTCCTCTTCGGTCTCCTATTTCTTCGATTTGGTGGCAGGGTCATGTTGGTCATGGGTGCCGCTGTCTTCTCCCACTTCGTCCTGGACCTCGTGATGCACCCTCCTGACTTGGCCCTGTGGCCCGGCTCAGACGTGCACCTCGGAATTGGGCTTTGGCGGTCGTTGCCGGTTGGATGGTGGTTCCTTGAGTTGGGCGTCGTGGCCGTGCTCCTGGGGTATTACTGGCGGCGGTCGAAGGCTGATCAGTCGTTCGGGGGTAGGCCACTCGCGGTGGTGGCGACCGTTGTGATCCTGCACGTCCTTAACTCGCCGTGGCTTTCAGCTTTCTAGCGCCGAACTTCTTCGAGGAGTTGAGGCGGGTGGTGCCGGACAACTGACTGAGTAGCCGTCGAGTTTCCTTGCTCCCCACCTAACCCACCAGCATCTTCACCCAGCCTCACTCTGGCCGCGATTCCCCCTCCCAGCAGCGGGACTATGAGCGACCCCTCCGCCAATCCTCCCGTTGGGGTAACAAGGAGAACCCGATGTCAGACGACCGCCTATACGTCGTAAGGCTCCTATGGGTCCGCGATGTGGATCTCTTTGCAGCCTATCAGGAGCAAGCCAAGCCCATCCTCGCTCGACACGGCGTTCACATTGAGCGTTGGCTCATGACAGAATCAATCGAGGGTGAAGGAATGGACAGGCCCGACGAAATTGTGGTTACCTGGTTTGCTGACTCGGATGCGAAGACAGCATTTGAGAATGACCCCGAGTTCAAGAAGGCTGCCGAGATTAGAGACAAGGCAGCGACGCTAGTTAGTGTCACCGGCAAGTCCGTGTTTGGAGACTGAGGCGTGGGCTCGCCGTGAAGCTGGATTCAGTGAACGTCGGGCTTCCTCGCGAAGTCGCCTGGAAGGGAAAGACGGTGACCACGGGCATCTTCAAGTCTCCAGTGGACGACCCAGTGAGTCTTCGAAGGCACAACCTTGCTGGAGACCGACAGGCGGACCTTTCGGTACACGGCGGCCCTACGAAGGCGGTCTACGTCTACCTGACCCAGCACTACGTGTACTGGCGGGGAGAACTAGCGGACGACGGGCTGGCTTGGGGTAGTTTCGGAGAGAACTTCACCGCTGACGGAATCGACGAGGAGACAGTTTCCATCGGTGATGAGTTTCGGGCAGGCAGTGCCCGGCTGGTTGTGACCGAGCCCCGCATGCCCTGCTTCAAACTTGGGATTCGATTTGGACGCTCCGACATGGTGAAGCGGTTCTTGAGGAGTCAACGCACTGGCTTCTACTTTGGTGTGCTTGACGAGGGGGTGGTTCAGGCAGGGGACCGCTGTGAACGAACTAGCGAGCACCCCGATCGGCTTCGAGTCGCTGAAGTCACACGTCTCTACACGACTGAGAGGACAAACAAAGAACTACTGCGTAAGGCAATTTCTGTAGCGGCCTTGCCCGAGGGTTGGCGTAGCTATTTCGAGCATCAGCTTCAGAAACTTCTGCTGAAAGCCCCATGACCGACCCCATCACCCGCCTGAACGCAGCCTTAGAGGGCCGGTATCACGTCGAGAGAGAGATCGGTGAGGGCGGGATGGCGACTGTCTATCTCGCCCACGATGAGCGCCACAATCGAAAGGTGGCGCTTAAGGTTCTGAAAGCCGAACTCGCCGCCGTTGTTGG
Source organism: Longimicrobiales bacterium (assembly GCA_965215925.1). Classification (GTDB taxonomy): domain Bacteria; phylum Gemmatimonadota; class Gemmatimonadetes; order Longimicrobiales; family Gaopeijiaceae; genus JAAXGI01. Next base: position 694,550 of record CBDCEQ010000003.1, read on the forward strand.
AGCTGAGCGGTTCCTATCTGAAATCGAGACGACCGCCAAGCTCACCCATCCCCATATCCTGCCGCTCTGGTGGCTCCGGTCGGAGGAGCAGCGCGGCAAACACGAGCGCCAGGGCTCCTAGAGCTATCGACATGCCCTTCCAGACTCCTGAAGCTGATGTGACACCCGCTGCAGCCTCTTCCCCATGTCGGAAGCCCGCATCACCCAAAGCCTGCGAGAAATTCTGCGCAGTCATGAATCGGTCCGCAGGCAACTTCTCCAACGCTTTCCGGATTGCGGCATCTACGTTTGGCGGGATGGAGAGGCGGACTTTCGTCGGAGCCGGAGCAGGGTCCGTCAGGATCTCAATGCTGGGAGTCCGCAGTAAACGAGAGGTAAGTCAGCTGCTGGCCACTCATGGATTCAAGCGGCCCAGGAACATGAGCGCCTTTTCGGTAGGTCCGTGCCTGCAGTGCAACGAGTCGCAATCGGTCGAGTTCCTGAATGCCAGGCATATCTGCCGAGGTTGTGAGTCTGAGCTGAAGAAGAAGCCTGATCCGATACTGGAGAAGGAGCGGGCGTCGTCTAGGACGAGGACGGCGAGAACGCGCGGTCCGAATACCCATCGTTGGACTCGGGAAGAGGTGCAGGCTGTTGCAGGCAGGGAGTTGAGGCAGGTCGTGCCGGACCCATGACCGACCCCATCACCCGTCTCAATTCAGCCCTAGAGGGCCGCTACTCAAGAGTGCCACAGGACCGTGCTTGGGACGGTCGCGGCCAGCAGCGTCCGGTTAGCGGTTCTTCTCCCGCTCTGGCGAAGCGTGTCCAGACGCCCGGCGCGAAGGCGACCCCCACCGCCTTTCTGAACACCTTCCTCATTCTTGCCCAGGACGTCGCCCCTGCAGCAACGACGCCGTGGTGGGAGTTGCTGATCGAGAACGGTCTCGCGCTCACCATCCTGTTCATATTCGTCACAGCGATTCTCAGTGTTCTGGTCAACCAGCGTCGTAGGGACAAGTGCCTCAAGCTCATGCACGACTACCACGTCAGCTACCTCACCAAGGCCGGCAACGTCATCTGGGGTGACATGCTGGTGTATTCCAAAGGCCTGGAGGTCCTGTTCGACAGGCCCTACCGCACGCAGCGGGGGCTGTTTAAGACCAGCCAACTGATCTACGAGACAGACCTCGAAAACTGTCTGGCCATCTGCCGTACGGTCGACGGCCTCACGCAGAAAGAGAAGAAGGATCGCCGGCGTCAGATCCGCAAGACCTTCCGACCAAACCTGATCCGCCGGTCGCGCCGCGGGGTACGAAACGTGCTGAACACGTTCAAGGACGCGTTTAGCCAAGCGCTGACCGCACTCATCGGCCAGTTCATGAAGACCACTGCAAGGGAGACCACGCTCGCGTCGCAAGAGCCCGGCGTCAAAGAGATCGGGAAGACTCTTGTTGGTGCATCGGGGAACGCCTACGAACCAATGCTCGAGCGTCACATCGGCAAGCCCGTTGTCGTTCGACTCGCGGACACGGCGGGCGATCACGCATCCCCCATGGACCTGCCCGGGTACCTTGTGGACTACACCGACAGATACCTGGCGGTGTTCAATGTCGAGCACGAACCGATCGCGGTGGAACGCCTAGAGGTCACTGATTCACTGCAGCGCCCTGGCTACACGATCGTGCTGAGCGACGGGAGGATTGACGTCACCTGCCTGGGGCCGGAGGCGCTTGTGATCAAGTCGATCAAGACCGACCAGCGCTACGCGGAGCTCGACGTGGTTCTCACGAAAGGACGGATGGTGACGCTCCCTTCAGACGGCGGCGCGAGCATCGCCCTGCACCTGGAGCGCACCCGCAGGATCGACATCATCTGCCCCCGCTCGCATGCATCTGTCTACTTTGGCGGGGAGTACGCGGACGTGACCAAGCACGTGGAGATCAAGGAGCGTGAAGTCGGGATGGCGCCGGAGGCGGCGGTGGAGGCGGAGAGCGACGACCCGCTACACGACGACCCGCAGGAAGGCGAAGTCACGGTCGTTGAGACGATATGAAGCGTGAACTGGTGTACTGTCCTCCACGGCCGGCGAAGCTATTCGATCAGCGGCACGGGTGCAGCGAGGGTACATATTGTCAGCTGATCATCCTCGTTCAGAAAGCACTGCCATGACCGACCCTATCACCCGCCTGAACGCTGCCCTTGCGGGCCGCTACCGCGTCGAACGTGAGATCGGCGAAGGTGGGATGGCTACCGTCTATCTAGCCGAAGACCTGAGGCATGAGCGGAAGGTCGTGCTCAAGGTCTTGAAGCCGGAGTTGGCAGCAGTCGTAGGGGCCGAGCTCGGTTCCCTCACTGAGATCAAGACGACCGCGAACCTGCAGCATCCGCATACCCTTCCTTTGCACGACTCCGGAGAAGCAAACCCCTTCCTCTAAATTGGTTCTTCGGCCTCTCGGCTTATTCCCGGGCGGCCGATTCTCCGCTCTCTATCTATACTGCGAGTCGTCCGAGGGGACCGGACTCCTGATGATGACCGGTGGCAGAACGAAATATTATCTGACATTTCTGGTGGTCCCTCACCGGTGTGTTATATTCTCCCCCCCTTCCTCGGAGATGGAGCGGACTGACACGGTATGGCCGAGAAGCTGAAGGACATCGGTAGCATTCTCCAGAAAGCGCGGAGGTCACGCGGTTTCACCCAGGCTGACATCGCACCTCAGCTTGGTGTATCGCGAGCCACCATCGCCCACATTGAGGCAGGACGGCGATCCTTGAAGGCCGAAGATCTGCGCCGGCTATCTGTCTTCTTTGGCTGTAGCCCAAGCGAGCTCCTTCCCTCGGCTACCGACGACCAGGAAGTGGATAGCGTTACCGAACTGCTCCGCTCCCATCCTGATCTCGTGGAAGATCGGGGGCCGGGCTCCTTCGCCCGCGTGTGCTTGACCGCAAGAGCTCTCACCGATCTGGAAGAAAGACTTCAGATCGACGCCATCGCACATTCGCTTCCTTCGTACCGAGTAGAGCATGCAGGTACGCCCTGGCAAGCGGCGCGGCAAGGATATCGCATCGCGGAGGATGAGCGGCGGCGCCTAGCACTTGGAGAGGGGCCCATCCGTTTTGTTGACGAACTTCTCATGACGTCGGGCGTTCGTTCGGCCAGGGCGACTCTACCGACGGGGATCCTATCGATTTCAATCGCTCATCCGGATCACGGGCTTCTTGTTGTGGTCGACAAGAACCTTGGCCTCGAACACCGCCGCTTCAGATACGCACACGGACTCGCCCATTTCTTGTTCGATACCGAAGGTCCGTGGCGTTCGTGCAACTCTGCCGCAGCGCCGGAGTTGGCGGAGGTGAGGGCCGACGCCTTCGCCAGTGGCCTTCTAATTCCCCGGTCTGGCCTGCGTCGATATGTGGAGACCCTCGGCAAAGAGACACTGGGACGCACGGGTCCCACGGTGCTCTCCGTGTTTTCAGAGGGTGACGGTCGCGGCAAGACGGGCGAGAGCCGCCGGGTGGATGGTCGCCAGCGCAGGGGTCGTGATCCGATCACGTTGTCGGACGTCCTACGCACGGCTCATTACTATGGCACGAGCCCCAGCGTGGCTGCTCATCGTTTTAGAAACCTCCGACTCCTGACGAACCGTGAACTCGACCAACTAGAAACGATGTCGCAAGGTAAAGAGCCTACGCTACTGGAAGGGGAACTTGCGCTGCGGGCCCATGAGATGGACTCCCTCTGTTCTCGACTTGCGGGACTCGCGTCCAGTGCACTCCATCGGGGGAAAATCGATACGCCCGGATTCAACGAACTAGCAGATCTCGCGGGAGTTCGCGTTGCTGACCGAGAGCGTCTCTTGGCCACTGCGGCCACGCCTCTACAGCAAGAGCGTGGGAGTTCTAGCCAAACTCCGCGCGGCGCGCCGTCGGCGACTTCCCGATGAACCTCGAGGCGTGGGTTCCGGTCGCGACCAGCGCTCCGCTCCACGATACATCGACGGACTCTCATGAGACGTTCGCGTTGCTGAGGCAGCTTCATGTGGATTCCCTACCGCTTCTCGACCAGGTGAGACCTGGGCTGAACCACAGCCAGGCCGCCGGGGTGAATGCCAAGGGCGACGACCAGAAGCCCTTTGACATCGCTGCTGACGAATGGATCCGACAGTGGCTTTCAGAGCATTTCGAAAGCGGTGTAGTGGAGTCTGAGGAGCAGACGAGCGCGTTCGAGTTCGGGAGCGGCGACCAAGGCTACCGATTCATCGTCGACCCGGTGGATGGTTCCGACAACTTCGCGCGTGGCCTGCCGCTGTCCGCCATCTCGCTGGCCATGCTTCCGCGACAGACATCGCTCTCCACGGACGAAGTCGTCTACGCGTCCCTGGGTGACACATCGGGCTCTGGCACCGTCGTCGCGGCGCGCGGAAACGGAGCCTACGCGTCAGACGGCCGGCGCTTGCACACATCGGAGACCCGCCATCTTCGCGACGCGTTCGTCTCCTGCGAGCTGAACCACTGGGCGCCGGACGCCTCTCTCGCCAACCTGATGCGGAACTGCGCCGGCATACGCGTCTACGGTTGCGCCTCACGTGCTCTGCGCCTCGTGGCAGAGGGGGCGCTGGATGCCCATATCGATGTCCGGGGCCGATTGACGCCTGAGAGTTTTCTCGCGGCCTCGTTACTCGTCACCGAGGCCGATGGCCACATCTGTCGTCTCGACGGTGGGGCGCTAGGTCCATTTCAATCGCTGCAGGATCGCACGACCCTCGTTGCCGCATCGACCAATGAGCTTACGGAGGAGATCATCAGTGCCCTTGCTAGATAGAGTTCCACGCCGAGAAACGACCGCTCCGCTGGCTGTGATCCTAGCGGCCGGCGAGGGGAGCCGCTTGCGGAACGGTCGCTCGTTCGTGCCCAAGCCGCTTGTCCGCTTGCGAGGTCTTTCGCTAGCCGAAAGATCGATAGCACAACTGCTCGCGGCTGGTGTGAATCGATTTGTGGTCGTTCTCGGGTGCGACGCAGCGCTTGTCCAGCCCGAATTCGAGCGCGTTGCAAGACGACGTCGCTGCCGAATCTCTTTTGTCGAGGCTGAGAACTGGGAAAAAGGCAATGGCTGTTCCGCGGCCGCCGCCGCTCCATTGGTCGGCGACAGCCCGTTTCTCCTGACCATGACCGATCACCTGCTATCCCCGGATATGATCCGGGATGTGCTGGGTAATCCACCGACACAGGACGAGATCACGCTCGCCGTCGATCATGATACAGAGAATGTGTTCGACCTTCCCGATCTCACCAAAGTGGAGGTGTCGGGAGGGCAAATCACAGCGATTGGAAAAGGCCTCGCGGCCTGGAACGCGGGCGACACGGGCTTGTTTTACTGTTCATCAAGGCTATTCGAGGGGCTGGCGAGAGCGCACAGGCGGGGGGAGTTTTCGTTGACGGACGGGATCCGGGAATGCGCTACCCAAGGAGGGGTTCGAGCGATCGATGTGACTGGTGAGCGTTGGCTCGATGTAGACAACCCGGAAGCATTTCAGGAGGCAGTGCACCGGATTGATGCGGCCATGGCGAAAGGTGGAGCAGATGGCTTCATCTCCCAATACATAAACCGTCCGCTCTCCCGTCGCCTCTCGGTGGCTCTATCGAAAACGCCGCTGACACCGAATCACATCACATTGCTATCCTTCTTCATGGGCTTGCTTGGCGCAGTCGGTTTGGCCACCACGGACCCGTGGTTTTGGATCGGTGGAGGGATCCTCATTCAGATCGCCTCTATCGTGGATGGGTGCGACGGTGAGATTGCGCGGACCAAGTTGCTTGAAGGTCCACAAGGCGCCTGGCTCGATACGGTGTTGGATCGGTATTCTGACCTGGCGATCGGGCTTGGCGTGACATTCGCCGCTTCACAGCTGTACGACGCGGCCTGGGTTTGGCCAGCCGGCTTCGCTGCAACGGCTAGCTTCCTCATGGCGAGCTACGTCACCAAGGAATTCCAGCTTCAGTTTCGACGTCCGTATCCCAATAATCTCATAAACAGGCTCAAGCGCCGCGATCTTCGAATCCTCGTCATTGCAGCCGGTGCTGTAATGGGGCACCCGCTTGTGGCTCTGTTGGCCATCGGGTCACTCACTCACCTTGCCGTGTTCCAAATACTCGTGTCTGGCCGGCATACCACTCCCGCTCCCCATCCATCGCACCCGCCGACGGTACTCTCGAGCCGAGTGGGATCGCCTGAGCCTGTTCCGCGGGACATCAGCCTTGGCGCCACGGCTGGCCATGTGAGCGGAGCCGCCGTCGGGGTTTCCCCGACCACTTGATTCCTGCCTGCGCAAGACTTGGTGAGCCGGTCGGGACCAACGCGATCGGAGCGTCCGGGGGGAGAGCGACAGAGAACCTCCGGTTTCTTGAACAAATGGGCGGCCAAATCATGCCGCCATGAGGGTGAGCTCCTCACGGAGCTGGGCCGGGGTCCGGTACCCATGCTGCTCCAGGAGCCAACCTTTGTTGTACCGCTCGATGAAGGCACCGATCTCCTGCCTGGCCTCTTTCAGGCTCTCGAAGTCGTGGAGGTACAGGCGTTCCTCCGTCAGCGTGCGCATGAACCGCTCCGCACGTGCCAGTAGAGTTTCGGGTGACCTGACCCCATGAAACCAGACCAGGAGGAATGTTAGGATCTGGCGCTTGATGCGGTGATCGACTCACTTGAGAAAATCGTCCCCTGGTATCGTGACCTTGAGGGCGAGGTTTCACGTGGCGGATACCGATACACGGGTTGAGCGTTTTCCCCACCACGCTCATGGATTTGTCACGTATATAATCGCTATTTTTTTCACCGCAAGGTCGCGTAGTTCGCGGAGATAACTGTGGGAGATCTGCGATGGCGAAGCTCGACCAGCTCCAGAAGAAGGCGCAAGAGCACCTCAAGCCCGACGAGGAGATTCTCGCCGCTGTTCTCGGGGCTTACGGACCCAAGGTGCTCGGCCAAGACGACCTAAGAAACGGGATCCTGATGGCCACGGATCGACGGGTCATCTTCTGCGCGAAGAAGCTGGGAGGATACGATCTGGAGGTCTTCCCGTACCGAGACATATATTCCATCGAGATGACCAAGGGCATGGTGATGGGGCACAAGATCGCCTTCTTCGCGTACGGGAATAAGGTATCGATGAAGCGGATATACATAGGAGACATCAAGGGGCTCGTGGCGACCGTGAAAGAGAGGATGGAGTCTGGTGACTCGACCGCCGCACCGACGCCAACTCCTCATGATTCGCCGACGGGAGGATTGAGGTGATAGAAGAAACCACAGTGAAAAGTCCGAAGGTCAGACGCGGCCCTGGAGTACCTAAGGGACGAAGTCTAAGTGCAGCCATATCCGGGTCCCGGCCAGCGATTCACGGTCTCGACAGACGGTGGCACAGAACCCGTCTGGTCACCGGATGGTTCGGAGCTGTTCTACACGGACACCGGACCAGCTGATGGTGATGGCGGTAGAACTGGGGGACACATTTCGCGGGAGTACGCCTCAGCCGCTCTTCCCTGACCCGTACCTCCGAGATCCCACTGTTGCTGACGCACCCATCTACGACGTGATGCCCGATGGGCGAGGGTTCGTCATGGTTAGCACGGACCAGACCGAAGTTAACGAGCGGTCTGCCGTCGTCCTCGTGAACAACTTCTTCGAGGAGTTGAGGCGGGTGGTGCCGGACAACTGACCCGCCCGGTAGGTGTGCCCACGAACGGGAAGTGTATGAGGCCGTGCGCCGGTGGAGATTCATCATGAAAGTCGTTCCCGATCAGATCGTGCCGTCGGGATACGGCAAGTACTTTCGTTCCGACCGCATCGTCGGACTGGAGCCTGTGGAGGAGGGCCGCGGTCCAGGGCGTCGGACTTGGGTTTACGTCGAGGGAGTTCCGCAACCTGTCGTAGCGTCCAGGTCAGAGGGGGCAATACTCAGGGATATGGTCGAGCCCGGAGACATCTCCGGTGCAAGTGAATACCGAAAGCTCCTAGTCGATCTCTTGGACACGCTGGACGGCTTGGACCCCATTCTGCGCAGAATCGTTCACGACCAAGCCAACTGGGACCTCGGTCGGCTTGAGGAACGCATCCGAGACGCCGTGGCCGAGAGGCCGTAGGCATCTAACACCATGACCACCGACCCCATCACCCGCCTGAACGCTGCCCTCGAAGGCCGCTACCGTGTCGAGCGTGAGCTGGGCGAGGGTGGGATGGCCACGGTCTATCTCGCTGAGGAAGCAATTGGTCACGACATGTTTGCTCACAACAACACGGAGGCCAGGATGCGCCGCACGCCCCACCGCATACTTCGTCTTGTCAGGGCCATCGTACTCGGCCTCGCCGTCACGGCTTCCCTCGGCGCCTGTGCGAGTGCCGGCACGGGCACCAGTAATGCTTTCTCGGCTGAAGAGGAGCGAGGAGCGCCGAATGAGATCGTCCGCGCCGAGATCCTGCGGGTCGCCACCGCCAACACCAATGCGTATGAAGTGATCAGGCGACTGCGCCCCAGGTGGTTCCAACCTCGCGGGTTCCTTTCGTTCACTGATCCCAACATCGCCGAGCCAGTCGTGTACCTGAATCAGCTTCGCTGGGGATCGCTCGCTTCGCTCCGTCAGATCCCGACCATTCAGATAATGCGAATGCAGTTCATCGGAGCAACGGAGGCGACGACTCGATGGGGAACCGGCCATGCAGGAGGCGTCATCGACATCGAAACCATGCCCTGAGGAAACCGGAATGGGTCTGTCTTGGGCGAAGCGGTAAGTGGGGCACAAGTGAACCGGCGGTAGACCTTTGTCCTCGTCCAGAACTTCCTCGAGGAGTTGAGGCAGGTGGTGCCGCAGTGATGACGCGCTCATCCCCTAGGGCTCCCGCGACCGATCTTCCGCAACACTCTCCATCCAGCCAGTAGACTGGGGTGTCTGAGCAAGTCTCAGGCGAAAAGGCGATACCCCTCACCTCGCGTGTTCTCAACCAGGTCGGTGAAAGCAGCGGGCAATCGACTTCCAGCGCGTGGTGGCCCAAAGACCTCCTGCAGGTTCTCGAAATGCGACTGTGGTACGGATCCGGACCGCCACTGTTCCAAGAGAACAAACTGGCGTGGATCGTCTCGATCTTGGTAGAAGACGTACATGAGATTCTCTGTCTCCGCCCGGCTAACCGGAGCCACACGGCGGAGAAGGTCTTCGGCTTCCTGCTGCATACCTTCCCTGACTGTGAAGTGGAAGAAGGTGGTGTTCCTCCCTTCCTGGGCCTGAGGTTCGGTGGCTTGCGCATGGGCCTGGCTTCCTGACCCTAAGAGAGGCCCTGCGGTTAGGGTCGCCGCGCCCGCGATTGTTGCGCTCCGCAGAAAACCTCGTCGTGTAACGCCCTCGTGTCCCATTCCGCTTCCCTCGGCTGAGATTCTACAAGTGCCTGAAGTTGGGGTGACGGGACTCCCGCCGGAAAGTGGGACTGCGAGTCGAGGAGACGATCGTGCCCCGGTCACGCCCCGCCCTAGACTGCCCCCTAGGTCGTCATCCATCCACCAGCCCAGGGGACCTCCATGGACAAGCCCAATAAGCTGAACGAGCGCCTCACGCTCATCGCCAATCTCTCTGTGGTCGTCGGCATCATCTTCCTGGCCGTCGAGGTCCGACAGAACACTCAGGCTCTACAGGCTCAGGCACGGGATTCGATTACTGAGAAGCAGATGGAGTACTTGAGTTGGGTTGCGACTAGCCCGGAGCTGGCAGCAGCCGAGGATAAGGTGATCTCGGATGGATTGGCCGCCCTGGGTGGAGCGGAGCGCCGTCAGTACCTCCGGTTCGTTTCCGCCCAAATTCGAGAGTGGGAGAACTCGTTCTACCAGTACGAGCGGGGGCTATTCACGGAAGACGAGTTGGAGGCTCGCAGGAATCGCTGGCGCGGGGCGATGACGGGAGCCGCATCGGGAGCCGCCTATCGTGCCTGGTGGCAGATCATTCGAGGGTCGTTCGCCCCGAGCTTCAGAGCCGAGATCGACCGCATCGTGGCGGAGGTGGGTGGCTAGAGCGTCGGGAGTTTCCCAGCATAGCGGCGCTGACGCGCACTAGATTTCCGGCACTTCTCACAGTCAGCCGCCTGCCCCCGTTTTGGTGCACGCTTTCGAGAATGGGGTTTCCCACAACAGTCACAGAAAGCAATGCGTTTGGCCCCGGCTACGTTGAACGCCAACCAGAGATATACCGCTGAAAGATTTGAAGCGGTGGAGAAGGTAGGCTGCAGTTTTCCAGTCTCCTGATCGAAGGTGAAGGCCATGTGCGGGGGATACATCCACAGCCCAAACTCGATTTGCCGGGCCACCCAGCGACGCCAGTCCTTTTCGGGAGTGAGTCCCATCTTTAGTTGAAATTGAAGCGGCCTCCGACCTCAGGCAACGTGGGTGTGCGAGCACGCCACGGGACCAACAAAAGAGGAAGGAGGCCACCGATGGGAAGGATGCCGAGGCTGGTTGAGCGGGGCAAGAAGGACCGGCGGCTTGGGGAACCGAGCGAGATGAGTTGGGAGGAGATCCAGGCGCTGGAGCTGGACCCGCGAGTGGAGCTGATCCGGCAGCTGATTCCGCTTGGACTGGCGGAGGTGAGCCGGATGCTCGAGGAAGAGGTAGAGGAGCTGGCCGGGCGGCGGCACGCCCGAAAGGGGGACGACGAGAGCGGATACCGGCACGGGCACAACCCCGGGTCGGTGAGGTTGGGCGGCCAGCGGCATCCGGTGCGAGTACCTCGGGTGCGGGGCCGGGCCGGAGAGGTGAGGCTCGCATCGTACGAGCGACTCCACGGCTCGGCCGGAGAGGTGGACGAGGGGCTCTTTCGGAAGGTGCTGCTCGGGATCTCATGCCGAGACTACGAGGCGGCGGTCGAGGCGGTGCCCGGAGCGATCGGGCTGTCGAAGTCGAGGGTCTCGCGGGAGTTCAAGAAGGCCACCGCCGCGAGGCTGAAGGAGTTTCAGGAGCGGGACCTCTCGGTCTATGACGTGGTGGCGCTCGTCCTGGACGGGAAGAGCTTCGCCGAGGACGAGATGGTGGTGGCGCTCGGCGTGACGCTTGAGGGGGACAAGGTGTTCCTCGGCTTCGTCCAGACCGACACGGAGAACGCGGTGGTGATCCGGTCCTTCCTCAGGGGCCTGAAGGACCGAGGTCTCGATCTGTCGGCCGGAGCGCTCGTGGTGATCGACGGGGCCAAGGGGCTCCGGAGCGGCGTGCTCGCGGCCTTCAAGGACCAGGTGCTGATCCAACGGTGCCAGTGGCACAAACGGGAGAACGTGATCTCGCACCTGCCGAGGGCGGAGCAGAAGAACTGGCGCCGGCGACTCCAACGTGCGTATCAACGGCCCACGTACAAGGAGGCCGCCCAGGCGTTGAAAACCCTCAAGCACGAGCTCGGCGAGGTGAACCAGTCTGCCGTGGCCAGTCTAAACGAGGGGTTCGAGGAGACCTTGACCCTCCACCGGCTCGGGGTCTTCCCTCTGGTCGGCCGGTCGCTGAAGACCACTAACGTACTCGAATCCGTCAACGCCATGGCCGAGCAACGCTGCGGACGAGTGGATCACTGGAAGACCTCGAGCCAGAAGCACCGATGGTTCGCGACCGTGTTACTCGAGATCGAGCCCCGGCTCCGGAGGTTGCTCGGCTACCGGCACCTCCCGCTCCTCAGGGCCGCGATACAGAAGGAGCTCGGGATCACCCTTCCCGAGAGCAGTTCACATGCCGTCGCCTGACGAGGGGGTCGCTCCAGTTTCAACTAACTTTGGGATTGACTCCTTTTCGGTGGAGGGAGGCGGTGACTTCTCCCTTGCTTTTGCTGCCTGACGCTCAAGCTCCGCCAGCTCTTCCCAACGTTTGGTATTCTCTTCGTGCAACGCACGTAGGTGCTCGGCAGACCCAGGGAACGGGAGGGTTCTTTGCAACCGCTCGATCTCCACTGCGAACCGCTCAAGACTGGCAAAACCGCCGCTGTCCACCGATTTAAGATCGGACCAAACAGGTCCCGGCTCACGTTTCCGGGTGAGCGCGTCCATGACCTGAAGGACGTCCGAAACCCGCTCGGCGTGAAGGCTCCAAAGGGGCACGGGTTCGGGTTTCAGAAGGGTGCAGCGTCGGTCCGGTCCGAATGGACTGTGTTCTACTGACAGAAACGGTCTCTTGTGCTCGGCGCATACGTGAAGGGTGCCGAACCGCCGGACGAAGCCCGCGACGGCTTCTGCGGTTTTTTCCGGGTTACCTGCATGTGCGAGGGCCGCGAAGGCTTCTAGACGCCCTTCTCTCTCGGGTTGTTGGGGTTCGCCGTCTTCCCAATCCACCAAGAACGCTCGGCTGAGGTCCCGTAGAACGTAAACCTCGCTGGGGACCCATCCCGTGCCCATATCGCCTTCTCCAAACAGCTCAGACATAAGGCGACAATAACCCGATATCCGGGCCGTTAACAGTTCTGTAGACTCGAAAGTGGGCCGTCGCAATTGAGTGAAGGCGGCCACCGAAAACCGGGAGGTAACGGAAGTGGGAATCAGAAAGACGTCCACCGAAGTAGTGGCGGCCCGGGTGCTTGGGAACGACGCGACCGTTATTCGGGCCGTAGCCCACCTAGAGAGCGTCTCGGTCTCCCAGGCTATTCGAGACCTCCTGGTTCCAGCCGCTCGCACGCCAACACCCCGCCCGAGAAGCCGTCAGCGCCCGACGATGACACTTCCTCCGAATAGCGCCCCCGATCTCTTCAGGACAGTTCCGGTGAACCCCTTCGACCGAGCCGAGCTTTATCGCCGCGTCGGATGGGCGGGCACGCTCCCGCTTCCGCACTCACAGAAATCGCCGCCGCCTTCCGGATTCACGGGCGCAGAAGGGCGCTGGCCCGAGAACCAGGACTTGGAAGAGTGGCGCGCACGAAAAGGGCCATACAATCTCGCCGTTCGGTTTCCCCCGATCGTTCTCGGCCTCGACGTGGACGCCTACGGCGACAAGCCTGGCGCGATAACACTCCGGAGGCTTGAGGCCGACAACGGCAGGCTCCCCGCTACCTGGACATCGACCTCCCGCGCTGACGGTGTTTCCGGTATTCGACTCTATCGCGTTCCGCACGGAATTGAGTCGTGGCCAACCGAGGCCGGTCCTGGGATCGAAATCATCCGGCACGCGCATCGCTATGCGGTGGTTTGGCCGTCCGAGCATCCGGATGGGCGGATGTATGTGTGGCTCGGTCCAGACGGCACGGAGGCTGAGGGAGAGATCCCGAGCCTGGGCGATCTTCCCGAGCTTCCCGCTAGGTGGCTCAAAGCTCTCACCGGAGTCTCGGAGAATGGACGCCGAGACCCTGGGCACGCACGTCCCGGCAGCCGGGCGGAGCGTCGAGAGAGCGAACACCGAGCCCGGAAGTGGATTCGAGGGCTGGCCACTGGCGATCCGTGCACCTATGTCGGAAAACTCGCGGCTGAGGGGTTGGCGTCAGCCCGGAGAGAAAACGGCACCGCCTACGACCATGTACGCGATGACGTGCTCGCCCTTCTCCAGGCGGGGGAGAAGGGGCATTCTGGCGTACCAAACGTTCTTGCGATGGTGAGGGCCGAATACGTTGCGACGGTGCGAGCGGACCGGGCGGGGGATGCGATTGCCGGAGGCGAGTTCGACCGTTTGGAGCTTGGCGGTGTGGCGCGAATCCTCGCCAACCCGAGCGATGGGGAACCTGGATGCGACTGCCCCGAGCCTGTTCCACCTGGGGGTGCCGGTGAGGCAATTCCCAAGGCCACCGGAAGCGCGAAGTCTAAGGCCACCCGTGCGGTTGATCTTGCGAAGAAATCAGGAGCAAGGTTCTGGCACGATCCCAACGGCCAACCATACCTCGATACGTTCGGCGAGGACAGAATCCGGCGAACCCTTCCGCTTCGATCCCGAGCGGCCCGCACCTGGCTCTCTGGGCTCTTGTACCAGGAAGAGAAACAGGCTCTCGGCGGACAGTCAGCTACCGACGCAATAGACGTCCTTTCGGCAATAGCACAGTTCGAGGGTGAAGAGTTGGAAGCCTTCACGCGACTAGCAAAGGGGTCGGACGGCGAAATCTACCTCGACCTGGGCGACGAGAGTTGGAGGGCAGTTCGAGTAACGGCTGAAGGATGGGATGTTGTGCCTGAGCCGCCCGTCCGGTTCAGGCGACCGCGTGGGCTTAGGGCGCTCCCAATCCCGCAAAGAGGCGGCTCGCTCGAACCGCTTCGAACCGTTCTGCACGTTTCGACCGACCGCGACTGGCAGCTTCTCGTCGCTTGGGTGGTGGGCGCACTGCGTCCGGACGGGCCTTACCCCATCCTGCCACTGGCTGGCGAGCAGGGTTCGGCGAAGACAACGGCGACGCGAATTCTACGCCACATGATCGACCCGAACGAAGTCCCCGTCAGGACCCTTCCACGCGAAGAGAGAGACATCATCATCGCCGCGCAAAACGGCCTGATAATCGGAATCGACAACGTATCCTACCTCCGCCCGTGGTTGTCCGATGCGCTGTGCCGGATGTCTACGGGTGGCGGGTTCAGCACCCGCGAACTCTACACCACCGGAGAAGAGGCCATCTTCGCGGCCTGTCGCCCGGTGATTCTCACGGGAATCGAAGATGTTGTCGTTCGTGGTGACTTGGCGGACCGCGCTATTCCCGTGGAACTTCCGCGAATCCCTGACAAACAGCGCCGCACTGAAGTTGACCTGTGGGCCACTGTTGACCGGATTCGGCCCGGTGTACTTGGCGCACTACTCGACGCCGTGGCGACCGGACTTCGCCGCGAAGGGACCCTAATTCTTCAATGCCCTCCACGTATGGCCGACTTCGCCTTGTGGGTCTGCGCCTGTGAACCCGGCCTTCCCTGGAAACAAGGCGAATTCCTTCACGCATATGCGGACGTTCGACAGGATCTCGTCTCAGTCGCGATCGAGGCGGACCCGATCGCCACCGCAGTCCAGGCACTCATGGAGAAGCAAAAAGGCTCTTGGGCTGGAAGGGCTACCGAGCTTCTGAAGGCGCTGAATAAGCTACGCGACGACGACAAGTGGCCACCGAAGGGCTGGCCAGAGACTTCTCAAGAGCTTGGCGGAAGGCTTCGACGGGTTGCACCGCTCCTTCGAAAGTCAGGACTGAGTATCGAGAAGAAGAAGAGCGGCGATCGGATCGTCACTATTAGCAGGTTGGACGACGAAGCCGCCCAAAAACCGCCCGACTCAAAGCCACTGCAAGAAAGTGACTTGGACGACACGGGCGACTTGGGCGGCTTATCGCCTACCCGTACTAGTGGGGTCGAAGGAGCGGGGAAAGGTGCACAGCAAACCCTCTTTGCCACCAAGACGCCCCCGCAGGAGGAAGCGCCGTGGATTACGATTTGACGAAGGTTCGCGGACTCCTCACCGAGCTTCGGGAATGCGACGTCCCGGTCCAACTCGACGGCGAAGACCTAAAGGTTCAGGGCGACCTTCACGCTGACCTGCTTAAGCGTCTGCGCGCCGAAAAAGGCGCCGTAGTGGCCTACTTGAAGAGTCCGCCAACGTGGCCTTGTGCGACGTGTGACAAGTTCTCGTTTCCGGCATCCGGGCTCGCCTGCTACTGGTGCCGGGAAAAAGAAAACGCACCGGATTCAGCCCGGTGCGTCTTCGTGGGCGCAAGCGCGCCCGCAAACCACTCACAGCCCTAACCTAGGGAGAAGAGCATGTCCGAGGCAATGCGAAGGACCCGGCAACTGAGAGAAGCGGCCCAAGGCGGTGGTGGCCGTGTGCGTTCGCTCAGTAACAACGACCGAGCGCCGTTCATAGGGTGGACAGAAGAACCGGCTTTCGTGGAAGGCGAGCTACTGGACCTTTGGACCGGGAAGA
Source organism: Longimicrobiales bacterium (assembly GCA_965215925.1). GTDB lineage: Bacteria > Gemmatimonadota > Gemmatimonadetes > Longimicrobiales > Gaopeijiaceae > JAAXGI01. The sequence continues at coordinate 710,401 of CBDCEQ010000003.1, forward strand.
ATGGCAAGGTAGCCAGGTTAATCGTCCACGAAGCCACCGATGGGCTCGAGGCGATCATGGGAAGCGGCGGCGAACAAACGCGCCACCGTGTCACCCCGGACGCCCAGGTGAACGTTGGGCTAGACCTCGCCCAGCTCCGGGACATCGAGACCGAAACCGTCGATGAGACGTTGCGTATCGCCTTCATGGGCTGGGGGGAAACAAAGAAGGGAGAGAAGACCCGTAACTTCGACGTGATAGCGTTCACCGACGCCTCGGAGCTTTGAACCATGACGATACGAGAGAGGCTAACTAACTGACCTGACGACCAACTGACTCCCGATGAGCCCAGACCTCATGAGCGACGAGGCTATGGACCGCTTCCGCGAGTTGTGCGCTGAAGTCTCGAAGCGTGGGCATGGGTTGTCGTTGACAGAGCTGGCGGCAGCCCACGCCCTAGCGGAAGAAGAACACCTCGAACGGTCGGATCCCGACCGGGCACGGATCAGCCGGAAGACGCTCGGGCTTGTCCAATGAACGTGGCCAGGCTGAGAACCCTTGCCGAAACCTGGCGCCAAGAATCCGCCGTTTTGCGTAATCGGGGCGCTCTACCGCAGGCGGAGGTATTAGAAGGCGTAGCAAGTGAATTGGAACAGGCCGTTCGAGAATGGCAACTTGAGCCACTAGCGCTGAAAGCGGCAGAAGCGGAAAGCGGATACTCAAGAAGCACTCTGGAGCGGAAGCTCACGACGGGCGAGATAGTAAACGCCGGGAAGAAGGGACGGCCGCGTGTTCTGCGGCGGGACTTACCGCTGAAGGGTGGAACCGTGGCAGCCGTGACGACGAGCGGCGACCCCGATTTGGCGGGCATGATACTGAGCAGTCGATGAATTCGCTTTCCCTGCCTGCCGCGTCTAAGTATATACGCATGGGAAACGACTGGAGAACTACCTACCGGGAAGTGCTGGACAGTCTGAACGTGGCCGATTATGCGCGCTCCATTGGGCGGCCTTACCGGACCATTCAGGACTGGCGTTTAGGTAGGCGGAACCCGCCACCGGAAGCACTGACAGAATTGGTGGCTTTCCTTCGGTCGAAATCTCAGGCGTATGGGACCGCCGCTCAACGTCTGGAAGCGGTCGCACCGGGGCAAGACAGGGGGGACTATGAGTAGGAAGAAATGCCCGAAGACATGGCGCTACCAGGCAGGGAAGCGGCCTTACACCGTGACGGTGTTCGAGCGCGAACCCGGCGGGATACTCTACGCGAGCGTCTGGGACTCGAAGGCACGGTACGGGAAGGGCGCTCAACGGCGTGTCTCATTGGGGCACATCGACAGGGACCAGGCAGAACGCTATGCCACAGGCCAAGCGGCCAAGCTGGCGGAAGGTTCGGAACAGCTCCGAAGTGCTCGCGTGACGTTGGGGACGGTGCTCGACCTGTATGAGAAGAAGAGGACGCCCAAAAAGGCTGAACCCACTCAGAAGGCCGACGGGCAGCGAATCGAATTCTTCTCCCGCATGTGGGGCCGAGACAAGGACCCGCTGAAGATTTCGACCGACGATTGGGACGACTGGGTAGAAGCACGCCGTTCCGGTGCCGTTGATGCACGTGGAAGGCTGGTACCCAAGGGGCGGCGGCGTCCGGTCGCGAACCGAACCCTTGAGGCGGACGGGCGCTGGATTCACGCCGTGCTGAATTGGGCGTTCAGGTACAAGCCCAAGGGCGGGGCAGGGCACCTGCTTCCCGAATGCCCGGTTCGTGGCTTCATGAGCGAGGAATACCTTCCCCGGGAGAAGAACCCGACGAACGACGCGGGTAGCGAAGAGAGACACGTTGCAATGTTGGAACGCGCTTCCCGGGTCACCATGGAAGTCCGCTGGCATGGGAAGCGAACCGAAGCCCAATCATGGCTTCCCGAGCTTCTCGCAATAGCAAACGGCACGGGCCGCCGTATCGGCTCGATCTGTGCGCTGAACGTGGAGGACGTCGGTTTGGAGCCGGGTCCTAGTAAGCCGTTCGGCAGCATTACTTGGAAGGCTGATCACGACAAGGAGGGGTATAAGTGGACGGCCATTCCAATCGACTCGACGACAAGGGCCGCTGTACTTCGTGCGCTTGAAAGGCGAACCCGGTTGGGACGCATGGGAAGCGGTCCACTTTTCCCACGCGGCACGGATGCAGAGCGGCCTATCACGGCGGACATAGCGAATCGGTGGTATCGAATCGCCGAAAGCTTTGGGACAGACGACTTGGAAAACCTTGAACCGATGCCATGGGGAAGAACCTTCCATGGTTACCGGAGCAAGTTTGCCATCGAAACGAAGCACCTTCCCGAGAAGGACCGGGCGGAAGTCGGTGGCTGGAAGTCGGGAGAAACGATCCGCCGGGTCTACGACAAGGCCGACGCGGAAAGTATGTTGAGAGTCGTTACTGAACGGGGAACGCTTCGAGAGGCGAAAGGATTGTGAACCGCCAAACTAACTCAGTAACTAACACAGTAAAAAGTACCTCAAGTGGTTTCGATGGACGAAAACCCTTTGTTTATAGGGAAAATGAACACCACGGGGCGTGGCGCAGCTCGGTAGCGCGCCTGCTTTGGGAGCAGGAGGTCCCCGGTTCGAATCCGGGCGCCCCGATTTGTTGTAAGAGGTATATGTAATTGTTGTTAGCCCGATTCATGTGATCTAGCGATCGGGTTCATAAATATTGAAGTGCGGCTGGAGTGCATTCCTCGTGGCCCGAGATCACGAGCTCGAGCGCGCTCAGGGTCGTATCGGGTATCCGGAGTCCCGACCCCGCCGGCGGGTGAGGGTCCACCGTGGTCATCGTCACGATCACGGTGGCGTCATCATCATCGCGTCTCGCACTCGCTGGCCCGAGTGAGCTTGCTGACTGAAGGGCGCCGAACGCACTCATTCTTACAAAACCGACTTTCCTTGCAGCCCATCTAACCCACGAGCATCTTCACCTAGCACCACTCTGGGCGCAGTTCCGTCATTCCTCTAGGAAGCGGGACGTATGACGGAATCCTCTGATGCTTCCTCCGACAGGATGCGAGGACCTCTGATCAACAGCCAAGCACGGTGTACGATCCAGACGGTCCTTCTGAACTTGTCTATCGGATCGGGGCTCGCCGCGTGCGGAGGCGGCGACGGTGGAGGGGTTACTGAGCCACTGCCTCCCGACACCGTGATGGCTATGCAGCTGTCATCCATGAGATGCTTGTTGGGGATCCCCCTTACGGAGGGAGTACCGCTCAGGCCGTCCTCGCTAAGATCCTGACTGATCCAGCTCCGGCCCCGACCCAGGTCCGGCTCTCGATCCCCCCGAATGTCGATGCAAGAATCCACCTCCGTGATGTGTCATGATTCCACCCCTTGAAACCACCTGCTGCATTGTCGGCGGCGGCCCAGGGGGCATGATGCTAGGAGTGCTGCTCGCACGCGCCGGAGTCGAGACCGTGGTGCTTGAAAAGCATGGTGACTTCCTGCGCGATTTTCGTGGCGATACCATACACCCGTCGACGCTCGAACTGATGCATGAACTTGGCGTGCTCGACGAGTTTCTCTTGCTGCCGCACCAGAAGGCACATCACATGCGTGCCCGCTTCGGAGCGAGTACCCTACGCATCGCCGATTTCACCCGTCTACCGACGCGCTGTGGCTTCATCGCCTTCATGCCACAATGGGACTTCCTCAAGTTTCTCGCGCGCCAGGGCAAACGCTATGGCGCGTTCAGCCTGCGTATGCAGACTGAAGTAACCGGCCTGCTCAAGGGGGGCGGCGGGATCTGCGGAGTGCGCGCGCAAACGCCCGAAGGTGAACTCGAAGTCCGCGCCGATCTCGTGATCGGTGCTGACGGCCGTGCCTCCACCGTGCGCGCTCATTCCAACCTCGTGGTTGAGAAGCTAGGCGCGCCGATGGACGTGCTGTGGTTTTGCCTGTCGAAACAAGAGGGGGATCCGGAGGAATCCGCCGGTCATTTCGCGGCCGGCAGGATCCTTATCATGATATGTCGCCGCGAACACTGGCAGATGGGCTATGTGATCCCAAAGGGCACGCTCGATGAACTGCGCACGGGCGGGTTAGACGCCTTTCGTGCGAGCATTGGCGAGCTGGCAGGCTTTGCTACCGATCGTGTCCACGAGATCGTGAGCTGGGACGACGTCAAGTTGCTGACGGTCGCGGTCGATCGCCTACGACAATGGCACCAGTCGGGACTGCTCTGTATCGGCGATGCTGCCCACGCGATGTCGCCGATCGGAGGAGTGGGCATCAACCTCGCCATCCAAGACGCTGTGGCGTGCGCCAACCTGCTCGTGGCACCATTGCGCGAAGGAAGCTTAGCTGATCGTGACCTAGAAGCAGTTCAGGCGCGCCGCATGCTGCCGACACGAATTACTCAACGGCTGCAGTTGGCGGTACAGAACCGCTTGATCACGTCCGTGCTGTCGGGCTCGGAAGCGTTAGTGCCGCCGCTTTCGTTGCGCATCATTTCGCGCTCGCCGCTGCTGCAGCGGATCCCCGCATGGATCATCGGCATAGGCGTACGGCCAGAACGCATCGAGACAGCCGCGGCCACAGCGTAGCATCAGGCGTCGTGACGACTCTAACAGGTTCGCAGCGACCGTCAGGCTCCCTCCTGGCGGGAGACTTCGCCCCCAGCTTCAGAGCCGAGATCGACCGCATCGTGGCGGAGGTGGGGGGCTAGAGCGATCCCCTATTTGGCGACTGTTGGTCAAACTGTTGGGTCGCTGAGGCCTTCCGTATCTGCTGAGACCTATGGTTCGACGTACCCTGGTTCCCCAGAAGGAACCAGGTCGGATGCCGTCACGCATCCACTTGGATGGCCGCTCGAGCCTATATTTTCTTCCCCTCTTCTTGCTGGGACTGGCCGCTATTCGAAGCGGCCTCATCGATGATCCTGAGAGATACCGCTCCTCTATTCGGCGCCTGATGTGGTGGATGCTCGCGGGGGGTCTCTCGAGCATCGTCGTAGGTTGGGTATCGTGGTTCTACAGGGGAGTGAGTCCGTCCATGACTCTTGGCAAGACTGTCTACGAGATTCACTCGCCGACGATGATGCTCGCCTACGCATGCGCGATCGCTCCCTCCACTGGCGGACCGCTGACTTTCCTTGCTCGCCACCTAACCCACCAGCATCTTCACCAAGCTTCACTCTGGCCGCAGTTCCGACAGGCTCCCGTGGATCCCCTGCTATGGAGGGCCCAGCATGTCCGACGCACGAATCATGACTCGACACCTGACGGTCGCTCTGGCTTGTGGCATCGCCGGGCTCGCGGCCCAGACTGGCCTCTCTGGCCAGGCGGCTGCGACAGGCGCGCATGTCGAGCGGCTGTCCGACGCACCGATCATCACACCGGGCCTGCATTCGAGCATCGGAGAGAATATCCAGGGCCCGTCCCTGATCGGCGTCCCCGAGTGGGTCGAGAATCGGCTCGGGGCCTACTACCTCTACTTTGCGGACCACAAGGGCACGTACATCAGGCTGGCGTATGCCGATGACCTGTTGGGTCCGTGGCGGATCCACCCTGGCGGCAGTCTGCAGATCGTCGATTCGTACTTCTTAGCAGAGCCCCCGGAGGTCCTACCAGCTCAGGCGGAGCGACTCCGGGCACAGCCTTCCAACCTCGGGCACGATCGTTTCGTCGAGGCGACCACGCCTCACATCGCGTCGCCCGACGTGCATGTAGACGAGGCCAATCGCCGCATCGTGATGTATTTCCACGGGCTCGAGGGCGTGAGCCGACAGCTCTCGCGTGTGGCGACGTCCAGCGACGGCATTCACTTCGAGGTGAGGCCCGAGCCGCTCGGCCGGACGTACATGCGGGCGTTTCGGCACGATGGGTACACCTACATTATGTCGATGCCCGGGCAGTTCTACCGGTCTCGCGACGGGCTCGGTGGATTCGAGGAAGGGCCGCGTCTCTTCAATCCGAACATGCGGCATTCGGCTCTTCTGAAGCGCGACGAGACGCTCTTCGTGTTCTGGACGCAGGTGGGTGATGTCCCGGAGCACATCATGCTGAGCACCATCGACATCTCGGGCGACTGGGCCGATTGGTCAGAGACACCCGGCGTCGAGTTGCTGCGTCCGGAATTCGACTGGGAGGGCGCAGACGCTCCTTTAGAGCCCTCGGTGCGGAGCACCGCCTACGGACACGTGAATCAACTCAGGGATCCGGCGATCCACGAGGATGCGGCGAGCGGACGCACCTTCTTGCTGTATGCGGTGGCGGGCGAGAGTGGCATCGCCATCGCCGAAGTACACTTCGACGGATAGGGCGACCCCTCCGAAACAGGACAGTGAGGAGGTGAGATGCGGGCACTAGCGGTGCTAATGCTAGTCGGAGCGGCGTTTCCGGAGTTCCCCGCGGCCCAAGAGATTCAAACGGGCTTCCCTGATCGATCTGTCGTTCCAGGCTGGCTGTTTGCTCAACGTAAGCGTTGAACAGAGTGATCCCATGACCGACCCCATCACCCGTCTGAACGCTGCCCTTGAGGGCCGCTACCGCGTCGAGCGTGAAATCGGTGAGGGCGGGATGGCGGTCGTGTACCTCGCTGAGGATCTACGCCACGAGCGTAAGGTTGCGCCTAAGGTCTTGAAGCCGGAGCTGGCTGCAGTAGTGGGAGCCGAGCGGTTCCTCGCCGAGATTGCCCCGGTTCTGGGACCAACCTCTCCCTGCAGGCCTTCAGGCCCTGGCTCTCGAACCACGACGCACCGATGAATGCCATTGATCTCTCACAGCGACTTGCGAGCGCGGTTGACCCGTCGAGCGGGAATCCGGTGGCTCACCAGATAGTGGAGCAGGTATGGCTCGAAGTCGTGGAAGGGGCGATCGAGACCGGACAGCGGATGCCCACCGTGCGAGAGCTTGCGATTCGGCTGGGCGTAAGCCCCCGAAGCGTGCGGTGGGCGTATGATGAGCTCGAACGACGTGGCGTGGCCGCGACACGGCCTGAGGGCACCTTCATCAGCCTCGCGCCAGCTTCCAATGACGAGCGGAAGAGGACGAAGGAGTTCCTGTCACTGTGTGCCGACACCGTCCAGAGGATTCGGGCGCTCGGCTTTGGTGTGGACGAGTTCATCGCGGCGCTGAGAGAGTTCAGAGCAGTGGACCGAGCGCAGGACCGCGAAGGCGAGCATACATGACGAATCGAGGCTCAACCTTGGGGCCTAGGAGACCGACGATGTCGAAGAGCTCACCCAACGACACCCGATATCCCGTTCCGGCAGTTACAGCGGGTCTTGCGGCGGGCGGAGTGCTTGGCGGGGGAGTCGTTCTCGCCGGACTCCTGCCCCCGGTGGCGCTCGGCATTGGAATCGTCGCAGCCCTTCTTGTTGGATCCTCGATCACATTCTCCGACCAATGGGAGAAGGCCGTGGTGCTCCGACTCGGCCGCTACCGAGGGCTCAGAGGACCGGGATTCTTCGGCATCATTCCGATCATCGACCGAGTGGGATACCACATTGACCAGCGGATCCGAACGACAGCATTCGGAGCCGAATCCTGCCTCACTCGCGACACGGTTCCCGTCGACGTGGACGCGATCGCGTTCTGGGTGGTCTATGACGCAGAACGAGCGGCCTTGGAGGTTCAGGATTACAACGAAGCCGTGATCCTTGCGGCGCAAACGGCCCTTCGCGACGCCATCGGAAAGCACGACTTGGCGGAACTCATTCAGTCGAGGAAGGAGTTGGGAGCAGGGCTGCAGGAGGCTCTTGATCGCAAGATGCACGACTGGGGAATCCAGGTTCAGTCCGTCGAGATACGAGACGTGATCATACCGGAGGCGCTCGAGGAAGCGATGTCGCGCCAGGCACAAGCCGAGCGGGAGCGTCAGGCTAGGATCATCCTAGGCACCGCCGAAACGGAGGTGGCCTCCAAGTTCGTGGAGGCCGCTGAGCAGTACAGCGAGAACCCAGCGGCGATGAATCTCCGTGCCATGAACATGCTTTACGAAAGCATCGTGAAGCGTGGCTCCTTGATGGTCGTTCCGTCAGGCTTGGCGGACTCCCTGAACGTTCCAGGCATCATGGGGATGGCAGGCGCAGCTGGCCTCGACGTCGAGCGCGATTCAAGCGACGATAGCCCAGGCGACGGCTCCCAAAGCGAGGAGGACTGACTTCGTGGCACGGGGACCCATGACCGACCCTATCACCCGCCTGAACGCTGCCCTCAAGGGCCTACAATCAGTTCTCGTAGGTTTGGTCCGTTGCCCCCAAGAGGGGAGGCGTTCGACGAAGAGGCTCGCGATCTGCGCGGTGGTCGGGCTTCTCGGCCTAGCGGCCACTTCAAATCCTCTTTCAGCGCAGTTCGTGTTTCTTGGAGGCGGAGCGACGCTCCCGGTCAGCGACTTCGGGGATAATGCCGGCACTGGCTTTACGATCGAAGGCGGATTCGGACACCCGGTTGGGGACACCGACCTCAGTGTTTTCGCGGAGGGATTCTTCGGTCGTAACACTCACTCAGACGTCGAGGGTGAGAAGACCAGCCCGCACGGCCTCATGGCCGGGATGATTTATAGCTTCCCACGGGCAGACAGCGACTCGACTTTCTACGTCTTTGGGCAGCTGGGTATCCTCTGGATCTTGTTCAGCTCAGACGTATTTGAGGAGTCCACGAACTCTGGTCTGGGATTAGGTGCCGGGGCTGGCTACGCCTTCCCGCTGGGCAGTCTACTGACTGGATTCGTGCATGGACGCGTTACCCACGCCAGCATCAGTGACGAGAACACTTCATTCGTCGGAGTAGTTTCAGGGATCAGCATACCGCTCGGGGGATGAACTTGACCACCGACCCCATCACGCGCCTGAACGCAGCCCTAGAAGGCCGCTACCGCGTCGAGCACGAGATCGGTGAGGGTAGAATGGCCACGGCGCACAATGCTGAGATCCCCACCCTCCCCCGATGCGACTCAGAGTAAGTCCATGTCTGCCTTGAACAGCTGGTCGATCCTAACGCCGGCCGCTTGTTTCATCTTTTGGGACTGGCGAGGGGCCGCTTTCCTTCCCAAGCGGAGATCCATCTCCTGGTCCCGGTACTTGCGGAGGTTCCAGTGGGCGGCATCGTAGGCGTAGTATCTTCCGTGAAAAAAAGGTACTGTTTCGGGCTCTGTGAGATGAGGCCGAGAAAGTACTTAGTGGACGATTTCGAGCTCGAACGAGACATAGCAAGAATACGGAGCGCCGGGGTGGGGGACGCGTGCCTCCTCAGCAGCGATGCAGTCGGCAGGTCAAGTCAGGATCTATACTCGGCAATCGATGGTTAGTAGGGCGGGTACTCCCCGTCGCGCGCTTTTTCCTGCCATTTTCGGTTGTTAGAGCCTCACCCGCAGAACGTTGCGCGCCCAGAAGTGCTCGTGGCATGATCGCTACACTCCTACGGGTCCTTCCGGCCTTGCGACACATCTTGCCGCCCGCGCCCAGGCGCTTGTTCTAATAGACGCGTGGCTCCCCCTAGGCCAGCCGCATGCTCCTTGCTGCTCATCGGGTTGCTCCGCGTTTCCTGGCGGCCGTGGGGAGGATCCGGATGGACGGAAGGGAGCAAAACGGAAGTTGCGTCGCACTGGCCTCGGTTCAGTTAATAAGCGACGCCACCCAAGAGACGACTCGCGTACTTGAGGAGATGAAGGCCCGGCAGGAGAAGAGCGCCGGCGCTCGGTCGAACGCCATCGATGTCGCCTCGGCCGCCTTCCGCGAATGGCTGACGGCCGTGCCGGACTGAGCGTTCACACGAAGAAAGCTCGTCGTCGGAGGCATTCCGGAAGCAGTCCAGTTCATGAATGAAGCGTTAAGCGATCTATTCAGCGTGGCCGGCGGCATCTTGTTGGCTTCGGTCCTTCTGTTTCTCACCCGATGGGGACGGCGGACCCTCGATTGGGTCAGAAAGAAGACCCCGGAGGAAGCACGGGCCGGTTGGATAGCGTCGGCTCTCGGCGTATTCACACTGACTGGTCAAATCATCATCTACCTTCTCCGCTTCGGTCCCGTAGCTGACCCACTGCGACTCGCCGAGGTGCTCCTCTGGACTCTGGGGATTGCCGGGCTCGCATACTTCGCGCTGCGGAGGTCGGCCTAGCACAGGCGGGGTCACGTCACGCTCGGTGTGCGGCCGAGCGTCACAGACTGCCCCGACCGCACGTTCTGCTTGATGGGCCCCTAACCAAGGGGCATTTTGCCTGACGACCGCCGCCCCCTTCCGGGACGACGGCTATACGTGTGCCCCAAGGACTAGCACCTGGGGACGCCCGACCAGTGTGAGCTCGATGAAGAGGTGGTCGACTAGACTGCTGGTGACAGGTACCGTCCTAACGAGCGCGATCGTAGCTCAAGGGTGCGAGTCGCTCACCGTTGTGGCTGCGCAAGTCACGCAGATCAGGGTCGATACAGCAGACCTAATTATCTACGTCGATGATACTGAGGTTCTCTCCGCAAGCCCCCATGACACGGCCGGAAACCTTCTCCCTGGAAGGGTGATCACTTGGCTTAGCACCGATTCCGGCGTCGCCACCGTGGATGTCACCGGCTTGGTACTCGGACGTGCCGAAGGAACGGCATTGATCGAAGCCACCGCCGAGGGTGTTACCGGATCGGTGCTCGTGACCGTGATCGCAAGGCCACAGATCGTTGTGTCCCGGAATGACGCCCAGTTCAGGAGCCCAACCGGTGGTAGCCCGCCCCGCCCGGTGTCGATCAGAATCACGAATGGCGTTGAGGGCAGCACTCTGTCTGGGCTCGAACTCGATGTTGCCTATGGGTCGGACGGTGCTATCGGCTGGCTCCAAACGGCCCTTTCGTCCTCCACCGCCCCCGCAACACTGGGCATGCGCGCGCTTCCAGAGGCACTGCCAGTCGGTTCGTACGAGGCGGACGTGCGAATCACGTCTCCGATCGCCGACAACTCGCCCCAGGTGGTTCGGGTCCTCATGGAGGTAGGTGAGCCCGTCCCGGCTATTGCAGTGAACCCAGGAGCCACGACCTTCGCGGCAGACGCGGGTCAAGCCGCCCCTCCATCTCAAGTCGTGGAAATTCTGAACGCTGGGGGCGGCGTGCTCTCAGGGATCCACGCAGTCACCGACTACAGCGCCGGATCCTCCAGGGGATGGCTGCAGACCTCGCTCAACCGCACAACTGCACCGGCTGAGCTAACGGTCGCCGTCGACCTCACCGGTCTCAACCCTGGGAACTACGATGCGATAGTACGAATCGCCGCAACTTCCGTCCCGGGTACGACAGCTGAGCTTCGAGTCGGGCTTCGGTTTGGCGATCCTCCCCCGGAAATCGAGCTCGAAGCGCTCGATGTCATCTGGGACATTCTTGAGGGAACATCGGTCATCGCGCCCAGGGGCGTAGCTATCGACAATCGGGGAACTGGATCACTGGGCGATCTGGACGCGCAGGTCACGTACCCGATCAGCACTCCCGGTGGCTGGCTACAAACCACTGTGGTGTCGACCACTGCACCGACCCTGCTCGAGTTGTCTGTCGTGGATCCAGGGCTTGAAGTCGGCGAATATTCGGCCTACGTGACGATATCATCTCCCGCCGCGATCAACTCACCCCAAACACTGGCGATCCTTCTTCGCGTCAGCCCTAGGCCATCTCCTTCGCTCTCCACGATCACTCCATTTCCTTCTCTTATTCCCCCGGACGGCATCTCCACGTCGACGATCGGAGTGCAGTTGATCGACGTCCGTGGAGACCCGATCTCCACTGGACAGCACCTCGTGGAACTCGCCGCGACAGCAGGATCTCTGGGACCGGTCGTCAACCACGGAAATGGGACTTATGCCGCCCTACTCACGTCGACGACATTAGTTCAAAGTTCTACCGTTTCAGGCATAGTGAACGGGGAACCTCTCGCCAACGTTGCGGTGATCGATTTCAAGCAAGGGCTCCCGGACCCGGGAACCTCGACCATCATAGCTACACCAACGGTGATTCCGGCCGATGGGATATCTACCGCACTGGTCACGGTGCAGGCCCTGGATGCGATTGGGAACCTTATCATCGCTGGCGGCGCTAGGGTGGATTTGTCAACCAATCTGGGTACTGTGGGACCGGTTACCGACGTAGGTGACGGCACCTACACCGCCGTCCTGACCTCGTCACAGACGGCGGGCACAGCGACCTTAACTGGAACTCTTGGGTCCGCCACCATCACTGACGGCGAAAGAGTGGTGTTCAGCGCGGGGACACCGACGGGAATCCAACTCACTGGACCGGTGAGCATGGTAGCCGGAACGACGAGCACGAACTTCACGTTGACCGTAGTGGACGCATTCGGCAACCCGACGAGTGCCGGACCAACGACAAAATACTCGCTGGCCAGCCTGACGGATGCCTCGGGGACCTTCGCGCCCACGACTCCGGTGACCGTGCCAAGCAGCGCATCAACAGTGACCTTCACGTACTCGAGCACAGTGGTGGGCCTACAGACGGTCACCGCCACTTGGAGCAACGGGGGTGGAGTAAACGTTGGGAGCGCCACCCACAACACCGACGTGATTGCGCCTCCCGTCTCGATCTTGGAGTGAGCACATTTCCCGATTGGCCTCTGCTTGAGCCGGTGGGCGCGGAGCGGTTCCGGCTCGCGGAGCCTTGCCTGACGGCTGGGTAGACTCGCCTGAGCCGGGGTCCCGACGCGCGGTCGACCAACTGTTCGGACGAATGATGCGCGAATCACAGGTTGCAAAATGGCGACGACGCATGGCCTACCGAGCCGTGAGGTGGTTCGGTAGAGGGGCTTGGGGGAATTGAGAGCGGTCGGAAGGCTCCCAGGGTTGCTGCTCGGGTCAGTCCTGCTCTCGTCCTGCTCCGGACCCACAGAGATCGGGAGCCAGCCTCCCCTTCTCTCGAATTTTTCATACGTACTCTCGGAGTTGAATCTGGATGAATGCCCACCCACCGGCTTCCCTGAGAGCAGCCAATTCACTTGGTCCGTAGAGTTTTCTGACCCCAATGGGGACGTCACGCCTCCGGTCACTATGCACTGGCAGTCACAGTTCAACCCAAGTGGCACGCTCAGGGCGGCAACGCTGACGATCCCGGAAGACGCCATCTCGGCAGCAGGCGATTTTTCCGGTACGATAACCCAACGCCAGTGTGTCAGATTCGGTGAGCAGGCCAATATCGATATCACCGTCTTGATTCTGGACAACGACGGCAATGAGAGTAATCCGATACTCCTCCGCATCAATCGCCCACCTGGCGCGTGGGCGCCTCCCGCGGGCGCTGTATCCACGAAATAGCGATCCCTCCGGGCCCCGAGTTGACGTGGCGAGTCAATTCCCTAGACTTCGCCATCTGCGATTGCGACAAGCCGGCCGACATATCGGTCCTGCTACCCGCATCTGACTAGCCACCATCGATTCCGCGCGCTCACTCCAATCAGCTTCATGAAACCGACAGTACGTCCGGCCAACCCTCGATTCGGGTCAGGCCCGACCACGAAGCATCCTGGCTGGACCTTGAGCTCCCTCGCCGAGGCCCCCTTGGGTCGATCCCATCGGGCCGGTCCCGGGAAAGCACGTCTCGCCGAAGTGATCGAGCGCTCGTGGGAGCTCCTCGCACTTCCCGACGGATACCGTCTAGGGATCGTTCCAGGATCGAATACAGGAGCCTTCGAGATGGCAATGTGGTCTCTTCTCGGAGCCCGCGGAGTCGACGTTCTGATCTGGGAGAGTTTCGGTTCGGGGTGGGCAACCGACGTGTACACGCAGCTCCGTCTCGAAGATGTTCGCACGTTCGAGTCCCCCTACGGGGAACTCCCTGATCTTCATGCAGTCGATACGAATCGAGATGTTGTCTTCGTCTGGAATGGCACCACTTCGGGGGTGCGTGTCCCGAATGGCGACTGGATCCGTCCCGACCGCCAGGGGCTCACCCTTTGTGATGCGACGTCTGCGGTTTTGGGTATGCAGCTTCCCTTCGACCGGCTAGATGTCGTGACCTACTCATGGCAGAAAGTGCTCGGTGGGGAGGCCGCGCACGGAATGATCGCCCTGAGCCCTCGTGCGGTCGAACGCCTCGAATCCTACAGCCCTCCACGGCCGCTCCCCAAAGTGTTTCGGATGACGAAGGGCGGGAAACTCAACGACGGAATCTTCGCGGGCTCGACGATCAACACACCTTCGATGCTGTGTGTAGAGGATGCCTTAGACGGGCTTCGCTGGGCCGAAGGGCAGGGCGGGACTGAGGGCCTTTTGAGGCGGACGCAGGAGAACTTCCAGGTGATCGACGATTGGGTCTCGCGAACGGAATGGGTCGGTTTCCTAGCAAAGCAGGAAGCTACGCGTTCTCCAACCTCGATCTGTCTCAGCATCATCGACCCTAGGGTGACGAAGAAGAGGGTCGAGGAGCAGGCCGAGCTTATCAAGCGATTGGTTTCATTGTTGGCGGAAGAAGAGGTCGCATACGATATCGCCGGCTATCGGGACGCCCCGCCCGGTCTGAGGATCTGGGGCGGTGCGACGGTGGAGAGCGCGGATCTCGAGGCGCTGGTGCCCTGGCTAGACTGGGGTTTCAAGGAGGTTCTCGATGGCTAGAGTCCTCATCGCGGACAAGCTAAGTCCAACCGCCGCAAGGGTGTTCGAGGAGCGCGGAGTCGAAAGTGAATCTCAGCCTGGCCTGTCGGAGGACGAGCTCGTTCAGATCGTAGGAGACTTCGACGGGATTGTAGTTCGTTCGGCGACCAAAGTGACGCGCCGTATCCTCGAGGGCGCCGTACAGCTTCGGGTCGTGGGCCGAGCCGGCAGCGGGGTCGACAACATCGACGTTGAGCGGGCAACCGCCAAAGGCGTGATCGTCATGAACGCCCCGTTCGGAAATTCGGTTACTACCGCCGAGCATGCGATCGCTCTGATGATGTCGCTGGCTCGACAGATCCCGGCGGCTGACCGGTCGACCCGCTCGGGAAAGTGGGAGAAGTCGCGGTTCGTCGGAGTAGAGTTGTCAGGTAAGACCCTTGGGCTGATTGGCTGTGGGAATATCGGATCGATCGTCGCCTCGCGAGCACAGGGGCTTGGTATGCGAGTAATCGCCGCTGATCCCTTCCTGTCACCCGAGCGAGCGGAGCAGCTGGGCGTGGGACGACTTGAGCTGGATGAGGTCCTGAAACGCGCCGATTTTCTTTCTCTACATACTCCGCTCAACGACAGCACCCGCCACATCCTCGATGCTGCTGCGCTGGCAAAGACCAAGCAAGGCATCCGGATCGTGAATTGTGCCAGAGGGGGGCTAATCGACGAAGATGCTCTTCGCGAGGCGCTCGACTCCGGTCACGTTGCGGGTGCAGCTCTCGATGTCTTTCTGTCTGAACCACCGGGTGAGCACCCGTTGTTCGAATGTGAGAACATCATCGTGACACCCCATCTGGGCGCGTCCACGGGAGAGGCACAAGAAAAAGTCGCAGTCCAGATCGCCGAACAGATGTCAGACTACCTTCTGACCGGCGCGATTACGAACGCTCTTAACATGCCCTCGGTATCCGCAGAAGAGGCTCCGATTCTGCGGCCATACATCGAGCTGGCACGGCAACTAGGCAGTTTCGCGGGGCAAATTACCGAGTCCGGTTTGCAAGCAGTGACGATCACGTACTCAGGTGAGGCCTCGCATCTAAACAATCGTCCCATCACTGCGGCTGCCCTCGAAGGGCTCCTTTCCCCTCTCCTTGCGAACGTCAACGCGGTGAATGCTCCGATCGTTGCGAGAGAACGAAATATTGAGGTCACGACGATCGAGAGAGAGAGTGTGGAGGGATACCAAACGCTGGTTCGGCTAACTGTAAGAACCGAGCGAGGTGATCGGACCCTGGCCGGCACTCTCTTTCAAGGGGAAGGACCGCGAGTCGTCGAGATCCATGGAATTTCCATGGAAGCGAGACTGAGCCCGATGATGCTGTACGTTCGGAATGCTGACAAGCCAGGTTTCATCGGCGCCCTGGGGATGGCACTCGGAGACCGAGGGATAAATATCGCGACGTTTCATCTAGGCCGGAACGATACCGGTGGCGCCATCTCGCTGGTTGAGGTCGATCAGGAGGTACCTGCGGAGGTGATCGAGTCGATCAGCACTCTTCCGCATGTCATTCAGGCACGGGTGCTGGCATTCGGGTGATGCCTCGGAAGCGGAGAGGTCTGTATCGTTGACAATGCGGAATGCTCTCCCTAACCTGGGCTTCACGAAGTAGTAGAACTTTCAGTAAGGGAGCGGCACGATGAGTAGCACGGGGGTAGTTAAGTGGTTCAACGACGCGAAGGGATTCGGATTCATTACTCCGGATGAGGGAGAGAAAGACTGCTTCGTCCACCACTCAGCGATTCAGGGCGAGGGGTTCAAATCTCTTTCAGAGGGAGAGCGGGTAGAGTTCGACGTCGTTCAGGGGGAGAAGGGTCCCGCTGCGGAGAACGTGGTTAAGCTGAGCTGAGCGTCTCACATAATCTGGGAACTTGGACCACGTCGAGGGCTGCCCCGAGAGCGGCGGGCAGCCCTCTCTCGTTACGCGCCCGTAGCTCAGGTGGATAGAGCATCGGCCTTCTAAGCCGAGGGTCCCAGGTTCGAGTCCTGGCGGGCGCATTGCTGTAGAGCAAGTCCCCGCATCGGGTTACGCCGCTCTGGAGCTCTGCTGTTTTGGGGCACCCAGTTGCCTGTCATCTGTCGGAGCCAGGGTTCCGTCGGGGCCACCCTGTCCCTCGACGGAGCGCCACCTGATGCTCCCTTCGGTTCGTTCAGCGTCCCGCCCAACCGAGATCGAGAAGCCTGGGCTCCCACCGCGCTGCGGTTTCTGCATCATCCACTTCGGTTATGGCGATCCTTGAGGCTCGAGAATTCTAAGCGGATCTAGAGCCCCACTTCCGCATGCGTGACTCGCCCTGGAGCCATACGACAATGGCGATTAAGGCGAACAGCCCCAGGGATCAAATAGCTGCTCCAAGATTCCCTCCTTTGCGATTCCCAGTGAGATCGTCCCGCCTCTTCTCGGCTGCGCCGGGCGGAGCGATCAAGGCTGACCGTCCTTCGCCTGGAATGGCCGGACTCTTGCATACAATACCCGGACGGAGGCCCTTACAATATGGCTTTGTGGCTGGGCGAGTTGCACAGCCGCAACGCCTACTGTGCCCTCCGCCACGGCCGGCGCGCGCGCTTGGGAACCGCCGCCACAGACAGATGTCATGTAGAACACTAGGACAGTGACCCTATGCCCTCGAGTTTTGCGTTTGGTTGTTATCTGGTGGGAAGTAACTCAAGGTTGGTCGAGTGCGCGCGGCTCGTCCTATCGAAGGGCCACCGCATCCACGGCATACTTTCTTCCGATCCGACGGTCTCGCAGTGGGCCGATGAGAATCAGATCCGCTGCGACGATCTTGCGGAAACGTCGGTGCTGACTCACAAGCCCTTCGACTACCTCTGCAGCATCGACAACCCCCTGATCCTGCCAGACAGCGTGCTACGCCTGCCGAGGGAAATGGCCGTGAATTTCCATGATGCACCGCTGCCACATTACGCCGGTGTAAACGCGGTCAGCTGGGCGATCCTGAATCGTGAGTCGACGCATGGCGTCACCTGGCACGTCATGACAGCAAGGGTTGATGCGGGAGATATCCTAAAGCAGTCGATCGTTCCGCTCTCGGAGGCCGAGACGGCGCTCACCTTGAATGCGAAGTGCTTCGACGCAAGTCTGACGAGCTTCGCGGAGCTGCTTGATGAAATCGATGGAGGTCGGGTTGAGCGACGCCCTCAGCCAACTTCCGGCAGAACATTCTTTCCACGCTTCCAGCGCCCCCCACTGGGCGGCGTATTGGACTTCGGCACACCTGCCGAGGATCTGGACGCGCTGGTGCGGGCCCTGGACTTCGGCCCGTACCCTAACCCCCTTGGCGTCCCTAAGCTCTTCCTTGGAAACCGGGCCCTTGCCATCGGATCGCTAAGAATGGGGGGGGGTTCGCAGGCAAATCCAGGCACAGTGCAGCGCCTGTCCGATGAAACGATCCAGGTGGCGACGCCAACTCGCGACGTAGTCATCGGTGCTCTCACAACCCTCAGGGGGGAAGACGTCCAGCTCCGTGACATGGTCCCGGTCACGACCGGAGAACGCATGCCCCGGCTCGATCCTGCCAGTACCGCCAACTCGAAGCCCTCCACCGCGACGCGGCAGCGCAAGAGGGGTTCTGGGAACGGCGCCTGAAGAAGCTCCAGCCAATCGCCTTTCCAGTACGCCGAACGAGGCGGGAAACCGTGGTCTCGGCGGGGATCGGCAAGCAGGTCCTGCGTATGCCCAGCCCGAGACTCGGAGAGGGAGTCCAGGTCACCGGGAACACAATGTTGGCCGCATTCGTCCTCTACCTTCATCGGATCACGTCGCAGAGCGAATTCGACCTTTCCTTCCGGGCCGAGACGGCCGCGCGGGGACTCGGGACGACGGGCTGGTTCTTCACATCGAGGGTCCCCATCCGCGTGAGCCTCGACTCGGATCTGAGCTTTTTGTCCTTCACCGCCGACGTATGCGGGCAGCTTCGCGCCCAGCAGGATCGGGGGCCGCTTTGCGCAGATCTCTCTACCCGCGTGCCCGAATTACGGAATGGGGTGCCACCCTTTCGCGCACTGAAGATCGGCATCAAACGGGTTCCCTGCATCGAGGGCTCGGAGCTTTCTATGGAGGGGGTCGAGTTTGACGCTCTCATCCCAGATGATGGGCAGAGTATGGAGTGGCGTTACGACGAACGCGCGGTTTGTCGAGACGATGTCGAGCGTATGGCGGCGGAGTTTGCGACCCTCGTGGAAGCGATCCACAAGCGTCCCACCGAACCTGTGTGGCAGCACCCGATCGTTCCTAGCGAGGAACGTGACGCTATGGGGAAATGGAACGATACTGCGGCTCCGTATCCTGATGATCGCTGCATCCATCAATTGTTCGAGGAACAGGTGGTACGAACCCCGAATGCGATTGCGGTCGTCTTCGAGGGCGAAGAATTGACCTATCGGCAACTGAATAGGCGTGCCAACCGACTGGCGCACCACCTGATAGGGATGGGGATCGGACCCGAGGTGATGGTGGGTCTCTATCTCGAGCGGAGCATCGAGATGATGATTGGGATGCTGGCCGTTCTGAAGGCCGGTGGTGCGTATGTTCCGCTCGATCCTGCATATCCCGCGGACCGTCTCGCGTACATTCTCAAGGACACTCAGGCCCCGGTCCTGCTCACCCTAACATCTCTGTTGCCGCACGTACCGGACTGCTCCGCAGAAACTGTGTGTATCGACTGGGAGTTTCCCGCGGGTGTGGCGGGAGACTTTGGCGACCCCGAGGTCGGCGTGGAACCCGACAACCTCATTTATGTCATCCACACGTCCGGGTCCACCGGCCGCCCGAAGGGCGTGTTAGTCAATCACCGGTCCGTCTGCAATTTCGTCTACTGGAAGCAGCAGACTTTCCCTCTTCGTTGCGAAGACAGAGTGCTGCAGAGACTCACATTCAGTTTCGACGCTTCGGTCTGGGCCTTTTTCGGACCGTTGATCGCTGGGGCCCGGATCGTTCTGGCTCCGCCGGATCGCCACAACGACATATCTCAGCTCGTCAAACTCATCGAGACATCAGGCGTGACGACCATGAAGATGGTCCCCTCACTCCTTCGGCTGCTGACGGACCACGGTGGACTGGAGCGGTGCAAGGCCCTCCGTAGGATCTACTCAGGTGGGGAGCCCCTGAAAAACGACCTGCGGGATCGCCTTCTCGAGTTGACGAATGCCGAGGTCTTGAACATCTACGGGCCGACTGAGGCCACGATCGACGTCACGTATTGGTGCTGTGAGCGAGGGATCGACGATCCCGTCGTTCCCATCGGGAGACCCGTTTCGAACGTCCAGCTTCACATCCTGGATGAACGAGGCCAACGGGTTCCGATCGGCGTGGAAGGCGAGCTGCACATCGGCGGGATCTGCCTTGCACGCGGCTACCTCGATTTGCCTAAACTTACACGGGAGAATTTCATTCCCGATCCGTTCCAGGAAGGTTCGGATATGCGGCTGTACCGGACGGGCGATCTCGCTCGCTGGCGAACGGACGGCAGTGTCGAGTTCCTTGGCCGGCGAGACAATCAGGTGAAGCTGCACGGCTTCCGAATCGAGCTACAGGAAATCGAAAGCGTACTCGAGGCGCACAGTCAGGTAAGAACTGCCGCGGTTTCGGTGCGCGAGGACATCCCCGGGACCTCCCGACTGGTCGCGTATATAGTGCCCACCCCCGGTCAGGATCCACGGGCCTGGGAGCTTAGGGATTACCTACGCGCGAGCCTTCCGGCCTACATGGTTCCATCGTCGTACGTCACTCAAGAGGCGCTCCCAACCGGTCCAAACGGAAAGGTCGATCGGAACGCACTTCCCGCCCCAAACCGAGACCGCCCAGATCTTCGAGCGTACGCCGAACCGGATACGCCGGAGGAAGCAGCTCTTGAGCGGGTCTGGGCAGACGTACTGGGCCTCGAACGCGTCGGTGTCCTAGACGATTTCTTCGATCTCGGGGGAAACTCGGTTCTGAGCCTCGAGATCGTTTCCGGGACACGGAGGGAGCTGGGGATCCAGCTCCCTATCGCGAAGCTATTCCAGTACCCGCAGATCCGATCCTTGGCGAAATACCTTTCGAGTGGAGACCGAGGGAAGACGCTGCGCACCGAGACCAGCGCGAGGGCTCGGCGGCAGAGGGAAGCCCTGCGCAGGCGCCGGTTCCAGGAGGCTGAGCGCCAATGATTTGCAGCAACCGGCCCCTTACTGACGCCGTCGCGATCATCGGCATGGCCGGGCGCTTTCCCGGCGCCACCGATGTCGATGCCTTCTGGAGTAACATTCGCGACGGGGTCGAGTCCCTGACCCTTTTCAGCGACGGGGATCTAGATCCGAGCGTGCCGGAGTCACTACGTAGGAATCCTGATTACGTCGCGGCGGCCGGAGCGCTTCCTGACGTCGACAAGTTTGACGCGGAATTCTTCGGGATCGCCCGACGAGAGGCGGAAGTCATTGACCCACAGCAACGGGTGTTTCTCGAGTTAGCGTGGGAAGCTATCGAGACAGCGGGATACGACCCGGCCCGCTTCCCTGGACTCATAGGTGTGTACGCCGGAATGAAGTCGCCGACGTATCTGGTGGCAAATCTATTGAGTCGGCCCGACGTTCTCTCCACGCTGGGTGAGCGCCAAGTGCGCCTGGCGAACGCCGCCGACTACCTAGCCGCGCGCGTTGCCTACAAGCTCGACCTCACCGGCCCGACGATTACGCTCGGCACGGCCTGCTCCACCTCACTCGTTGCGGTATGCTACGGGTTCCAGGGGCTAATCAGCCATCAGTGCGACATGGCGCTGGCGGGCGGCGTCTCCATCGCGTTCCCGCTAAACGTTGGCCACCTCCATCAGGAAGGTGGGATCGGTTCGATCGACGGCCGCTGTAGACCCTTCGACGCCGACGCCTCGGGCACCGTGTTCGGAAATGGAGCCGGCATCGTGGTGCTCAGACGACTCGAAGACGCTCTCGACGCTGGGGACACGATCGTCGCAGTCATCCGCGGTGCTGCGACGACGAACGACGGAGCTCGCAAGGGTAGCTTCACTGCCCCGGGCGTGGAGGGGCAAGCCAGGACGATCAGCCTCGCTCTGGCACAGGCCGATGTTCCCGCCGACACGGTTTCTTACGTGGAGGCCCATGGTACTGCGACACCAATCGGAGACCCGATCGAGATCCACGCTTTAACCGAAGCATTCGGCCCGACGCCGAACCCAGTGACAATCGGCTCGGTCAAAGGGAATATCGGGCATCTCGACGCTGCGGCAGGGATCGCCGGGCTGATCAAGACCGCACGTGCTCTAGACGCAAAGGAGCTGCCGCCAAGCCTTCACTTCCACAGACCAAACCCGAACATCGACTTCGAGAACAGTCCGTTCCACGTTTCGACCATGCTTAAGGAATGGCCAGTTGGCCCGACGCCGCGACGCGCGGGTGTCAGTTCCTTTGGGCTTGGAGGCACGAACGCCCATGTTGTCCTTGAGGAGGCCCAGCAGAGGGAGCCATCTGGACGATCTAGGCCCGCGCAACTCCTCCTTCTCTCGGCTAGAACGGATTCGGCCCTAGCCGCTGCAACCGAAAATCTCCGAGAATTCCTCCAGCGACAAGACCGGCCCTCGCTTCCCGACACGGCTTTCACACTGCAGTGTGGAAGGCGGTCATTCCAGCATCGGCGTGCGATCGTGTGTTCCGATGCTCATGACGCGATCGAGGCGCTGGCGTCTCCCGATGGGGGCCGCATCAAGACTCGGCGCTGCGACTACGACGATCCTCCTGTGGCGTTCATGTTCCCGGGCCAGGGCGCGCAGTACGTGAACATGGGCAAGACCCTACACGCTCAGGAGCCCGTCTTCCGTCGCGCTGTGGACCATTGTGCGGAGATCCTACAACCCGTCCTGCAGAGGGACCTCAGGGAGGTTCTCTACGTCGCGGATGGTCAAGCCGAGGAGGGATCCTCGGAGTTGAACCGTACGGAGTTCACTCAGCCGGCCTTGTTCACCACCTGTTACTCCCTTGCTCGCCTCTGGGAGGACTGGGGCGTTCGTCCACGCGCGATGATCGGCCACTCAGTGGGTGAGTTCGTCGCGGCCTGCCTGGCTGGCGTGATGTCCCTAGAAGATGCCTTGTTTCTGGTAGGTGTTCGCGGCCGTATGATGAGCGACCTCCCGATGGGAGGGATGCTCTCGATCCGGCTCCCGGCCGAAGAGATCGAAGCGCTACTCACCCCAAGGCTCTCGATTGCCGCCCTCAACGGTCCCTCCCTGACTACGGTTGCGGGTCCCTCATCAGATATCGAAACCCTCCGAGAGGAGCTCGAGCGCGCCGGCGTCGCCCATCGACCACTCCACACATCACACGCGTTCCACTCGCCGATGATGGAGCCGATGTTGGAGCCGTTCGCGGAGGAAGTGCGATCAGTGGCACTCTCTCCCCCGGAAACCCCATTCGTCTCGACGGTCACGGGCTCGTGGATTACCGAGAATGAAGCAACGGATCCCGGCTATTGGGCTCGGCACCTTCGCGAGCCCGTCCGGTTCGCGGCCGCTGTGAAAACGCTCTTGAGCGAACCTGGCAGGGTCCTCGTCGAAGTCGGGCCACGGGCGACCGCCACGGTGTTGGCGCGTCAGCAGTTGGAGCATGGGAGTCCTCAGCTGGTCGTTCCTTCGCTCACAGATACGGCCGAGAACGACAGGGAGTGGACAGCCTTGTTGGGGGCCATCGGCCAGCTCTGGCTCAGTGGAGTGAGCTTGGATTGGGGCAGATTCTACGAGCTGGAGAAACGTAGGCGTGTCCCGGTCCCCACTTACCCTTTTGAGCGGCAGCGGTATTGGGTGACACCCAGACATCCAAGTGCCCTCGACCGCCCTGAAGTCGCATCGTGGCGAGCGAACGATGAACCCACCAGCACCCCGGCGGGGAGGGAATTGGACGGTGACCGCGATCGCAGCGAATCTGAGCTGGCGCGCCGACTCCGCGACCTGGTCTCGGAGACTGCGGGCCTGGACCTCTCACGGGCGGAGGAGTCCCTGACCTTCCTGGAGCTAGGCCTCGAATCTCTCTTCCTCACTCAACTGAGCGTGATGATCGAGGACCGGTTCGGGGTGCGCGTCCCATTCCGCCAGCTGCTGGAAGATGTCTCGACCATTGGATCGTTGGCTCGCTTCATCGCGTCTGATCGAGCCACTTCGGAGCCGGGGCCTCTCGCGAATCACGCCCGTACCCCGGCAGAGCCGGTCTAGCGGTGGACGCCGGTATGGCTGCGCTCGATCTTGCGATGGGCCAGGCGGTGAAAGAGACCCGGAGCGTGCCCTCCACCGACGGTCAGCGCGAAATCTGGACGGCGGCCCAGTTGGGGTACGGCGCGAGCTGTGCCTACAATCAGAGTAGGCTCATCACGATCGAGGGTGAACTGAAGCTCGAAGGGCTGCACTCCGCTTTCCAAGGGATGATTGAGGGGCGGGACGCCCTTAGAGCTTCGTTCAGCGGCGATGGACTTGTGATGAACATCGCGCCGACACTCAAGGTCCAGATCCCGGTCATCGACCTCAGGCTGTACGACGAGGAGTCCCGGGCGCGCCGCGTTCAGGAGGCTGCCGCTCAGGAGATGGAGCACCCCTTCGACCTGACGGCCGGACCTCTCGTTCGCGCCAGCCTCATCCGAACAACGGCTCGGGAGACCGTTCTCCTATTCTCGACGCATCACATTGTCTGCGATGGATGGTCGATGGGGCTGCTTCTCGAGGATCTCGCCGACAGGTACACGCATTATCTATCAGACGAGGAGGCTCCGTCGACGGGCGTCAGCCGCTATGGCGACTACGCCCGTCAACAAGGCAGCGAAGCCTCTCTCGCCCAGTGTAGCAAGGCCCTGCAATACTGGCGCGCTCGTTTCGCGGATCGAGTCCCGGTTCTGGAGCTACCGACCGACCATCAACGTCCTCCCGATCGGAACAACCAAGCAGCGCGTGAGCTCGTGACTGTTGAACCCGCCGTCGTGGCCGCACTCCGAGAACTGGGCGCAGAGAATGGGTGCACCTTCTTTGTGACTCTGCTCGCAGTTTTCGAGGTCTTCCTGCATCGGACTACCGGCCAAGACGACATCGTAGTCGGCATCCCGGTAGCCGAGCAGGCAGCGTCCAAGGGGGCCGATCTAGTTGGCCACTGCGCCAATCTCCTTCCCGTCAGAGCGCTGATTGACTCCGAAGCTTCGTTCCGAGACATCATGATCTCGGTGCGAGGAGAGTTGCTCGACGCACATGAGAACCGGCACTGCTCGTTCGGACGGATCGTCCGTGATCTGAGAGTAGCCCGCGACGCTGGGCGAGTACCGCTCGCATCGGTGATGTTTAACGTCGCCAAGGATGTACATAGTCTGGCTTTCGGTGGACTCAAGGCGCGGGTTAGAACGAACCCGCGACGCTTCGAACACTTCGATCTAAGCCTCAACGTTACCGACACGAGAGAGGGAGCGGTTGTCGAAGTCTTCTTCAACCGATCACTCTTCGATCCGGAAGGCATCCGGAGGCGGCTCGAGGAGTTCACCACCCTCCTGGCCCAGGTCGTTTCGAGTCCGGCAAGGCCCGTCAGTCGTCTACCGATCGTTCCGCCACGACAACGCCGAATCCTCCTGGAGGAGTGGAACGATACCGGCGTTCCCCTAGATCCTGTTCCGTCTCTTTCCACCATGTTTGCGGTCCAGGCCGATAGAACTCCCGATGACGAAGCCCTCTCATGCCGTGACAAAAGTTTCACCTATCGAGAGCTCGACGAGCGAGCCAACCGCCTTGCCAACCACCTGGTGAGGCTCGGCGTAGGGCCTGGCAGTCTCGTCGCGATCAGCCTCGATCGCAGCGCCCAAATGGTTGTCGGGCTCCTTGGCGTTCTGAAGGCAGGAGCCGCCTACGTACCGTTGGATCCTGACTATCCAGAGGCAAGACTCCGGTTCATGCTCGAGGACTCTTGTCCGGCGGTGCTACTTACGGCCGCGCAAATCCTTCCCAAGCTTTCGGTTGGGGATGCAACGGTCGTTCTGATCGACGAGCAGTGGCCAACGATCGAATCTGAATGCGCACCGACGATCCCGGTCCAAGAAGGGCAAGACGTCGGACTCGCGTACGTGATGTACACGTCCGGATCGACGGGGCGACCAAAGGGCGTACAGGTAGGTCACCGGGCGGTCGTAAACTTCCTAAAGAGTATGGCTCGCGAGCCCGGTTTTAGACCAGATGATGTGATGGTCGCGGTCACCACGCTGTCCTTCGATATCGCCGTTCTCGAGCTCCTCCTGCCCCTGGTCGTTGGAGGACGGTTGGTACTGGTCGATCGCCAGACAGCGAGTGATGGCCGCCTTCTCGCGGATACCATTGAGCGAGAGAACGCAACGGTGATGCAGGCCACCCCCGCGACCTGGCGGCTCCTAATTCAGAGCGGATGGTCCGGCGCGCACAAGTTGAAGGCTCTGTGTGGTGGCGAGGCCCTGTCCGCCGACCTCGCGAGTCAGCTCGTCGACCTCACTGCGTCGGTCTGGAATATGTACGGACCCACGGAGACCACGATCTGGTCGACTTGTTGCAGGGTTCATGATGCGAACGGGCCCCCGCCGATCGGTCGCCCGATCGACAACACTCGGCTGTACGTTCTGGATCCGCACATGGAGCCGGTACCCATCGGCGTGGCGGGCGAATTGTACATCGGTGGAGCGGGGGTCTCCTCAGGATACCTGAAACGTCCCGAGCTCACGGCCGCTCGCTTCGTTCTCGATCGCTTCGTTGAGTCCGGGAGTGCCACGCTCTACAGGACCGGTGACTTGGTCAGGTACCGAAGCGACGGAAACCTCGAGTTCCTTGGTCGGATCGACAACCAGGTAAAGGTGCGAGGCTTTCGGATCGAGCTGGGTGAGGTCGAGGCCGCTCTCACCGGCAGGACCGATGTCGAGGAGGCCATCGTAGCGATCCAGGAGGAAGACCTCGGAGACCAGCGAATCGTCGCTTATGTCCGCTTCTGCGAAGGAAAAGGAGCCACTCAGTCCGAGCTTCGGGCGACGCTGCGCTCGACCCTGCCTGATTACATGATCCCACAACACTTTCGTGAGATGGAGGTGATGCCCCTGACCCCGAACGGAAAGGTGGACCGTTCTATCCTCCCTGCGATCGACAGGGTCGAGGTAGCACCCGAAGCCGACTCGGTTCCGCCTCAGACCACGGGCGAGCATCTCATCGCAAGGATTTGGCTGGAAGCGCTAGGCATCGATGGGGGTCTTGTAGGGGTGCATGACAATTTCTTCGAGCTCGGTGGCCATTCTCTCTTGGCGATGACGGTAATCCAGCAGATCGAGGCCCGAACGGGCCACAGGTTCACGCTGAACGAAATCGCCAATCTGACGCTGGCACAGCTAGCGGTGTGTTGCGTGGCGGCCAACGGACGCGGGTCCCCACACTCCGTCTTCGGGAGAATCCTCCGGAAGCTCACCCGGGGGCACAGCTCATGAATCTGATCCACTTCGGCCGAAGCGATGACCCACTATTCGGCGTATACCACGCGCCGAGGGCGCCCGCACGCCCGGGTCGGGGTGTCCTCTTCTGTTATCCAATTGGACACGAGTATATGAAGTCCCACAGAGCGTTCCGGCTGATGGCCGGCCAGTTGGCACGGGCAGGAGTACACGTGTTCCGATTCGACTACTACGGCACGGGAGATTCGAGCGGAGGGAGCCGCGAAGGAAATGCGGAACGGTGGCTGGCGGACGTGGACCTCGCGGCCCACGAGCTCCGGTCCTTGTCGGGGTTACGTGAACTATCTTTCGTCGGCCTGCGTTTCGGAGCCACTCTAGCGGCGCTTGCCTCGGCAAGATCTGGAGGCGTCGATCGCCTCGTGCTCTGGGATCCCGTGGTTTGCGGTCCCACTGCGTTAGGCGAGATGAGGCAGGCCGCCGATCCTTCGAGTCCTCACTCCTCTCCAAATCGTAAAGTGGGGGGTGTCGTGGACTTACCGCTAACGGAAAGCTTCGCGGAGGGAGTCTCAGCAATCGATATCCGTTCGCTAGTGGATCGCCTTCCTGACCGGTCGTATATGGTCGTGTCCGATGAGAACATAGAGACGGATTCGCTGCGGCATACGCTTTCCGCATCGTCTCGACTGAGCGGCTATGGGTTTGTTCCTGACGAGAGGCGTTGGTCTGACCTCGACGACTCCGCGGAGGCGCTAATTCCTCAACCTGCGATGCAGTGGATCATCGAGCGGGTTTCAGCGTGAACGGTATTCGCGAGACTCTCGTGCGATTCGGTGACGGAGAGTATCTGGCAGGTGTAGTCTCCGAGTCCACCCCGCCAGCGACCAGACGACGTCCTTCTTTCATCTTTCTGAATGCCGGTCTGGTTCACCGAGTCGGTCCGTCTAGAACGTATGTCATGCTCGCGAGGCGCCTGGCTGGGCTAGGGTTCACCGGTCTACGTT
This sequence comes from Longimicrobiales bacterium, assembly GCA_965215925.1. Taxonomy (GTDB): domain Bacteria; phylum Gemmatimonadota; class Gemmatimonadetes; order Longimicrobiales; family Gaopeijiaceae; genus JAAXGI01. Next base: position 738,406 of record CBDCEQ010000003.1, read on the forward strand.
TTGATCACGGTGGGATCGGAGACAGCTGTAATCGCCGTGATACGCTCTCCACCGAGGAAGGGGGAGCGAGGGAAGTGGTGAGGGCGATGGACTTTCTCGCTGGGACGAGAGGCCTGTCCTCCTTCGTCCTGGTCGGACTCTGTTCAGGCGCTCGGATGGCGTTGAAAGTTGGAGGAATGGACGAGAGAGTCACCGGGGTTGTGAGCTTGGACGGCCAGACTTTCAAGACCTGGCGCTTTTGGTGGCATAGGTTCCGCTCCCGACGACGTTCGGTGATCTCCTACCTCATCCTTCGGGGCAGGGGGCTCCTTGGAGCCCGGGGTGGCTCTCCCTCGTCTCGCCTACGCATGCGCTCCGAGTGGCGGTTACCGACCAAAGCGGAAGTCGAGCACGATACACGAGCGGTGGTCGAGCGCGGAGGGCAGCTCTTCTGGATCTTTACAGGGAGCTTCCCCCATCTCTACAACTATCGACTACAGCACAGGGAGGCTTTCCGGAGTCTCGACTTCCGTGACCAGCTACGAGTCGAGTATTTTCCCTCAGCCCGCCACACTCTTCCGCGATCGGAAGACCAAGCCTTTGTCGTCCGGCAGGTCACCGAGTGGGCAGAAGCTCACTGGCCAAGAAGGGTGACTCTCGGCGTCACCTCGTCTAAGCGGTCGCACGCGGTGACGGCGTAGACGTTTGGGCTAGACTACCACTTCGGATCGGAGTCGTACAAGGCCACATCGTCTACATAAAACTTGACTTGCGGATCGTAGCCTGAGTTGTGCCAGCCCATGAAGTGACCGGCCCGGAAATAGTTCGTAGCCCCCCCGTGCATCTCAACATCCGGGCGATCCACGAACTTGTGATCGTTCCACCACATCTCTATGAGGCCATCTGAATCACCTGGATTCGTGGCGGTCCTAGCATGGACTCGCAGGCGGACCCATTGGCCGACAAATGCTTGGACATCAACGAACTCGGTGTTCTCGACGTTGTGACCGCTCCCTCCACCGGAGAAGCGAGTCTGGAACTGCGAGCTGCCAGGCGTCGGACCCTTGTTACACATGAGAAGCAACCAGAACACTCCATCGTCTCCGCCCATCCACAGTCGGAACCACTTGTTGTTGTCTGCGTGGCCCGGGTTGTCCCGGTGATAGTAGTCCTGGAAGGAATTGATCTCGGGGCGATGCGCTGGAATCCAAAGATATTGCTCGACCCAGACCTCTGTAAGATTTCTGCCGATATCAAACCGTTTCTCGGCATAGGATTCGCCATTACCCTGATCCGGGGCGTGGCGCAGGTTCATGGCGTATTTGCCGGAGCGAGGGTTCTGATCGTTGAATCCAACGTGCCCTTGGCTCGAGCCCCATTCGAATCCGTTGGCAGCCGTAGGAGATCCTTTGCGCACGCCGTTCTGATCCACCTCGGCCTCGAATGAATCAAAGAAGAACGGCTCTCCCGTGGGGCTCGGGCTAGGATTACCACCATCGGTAGGAGAGCTTCCGTCACACCCCGCGAATGCCAGTAGAAGAGCGGCCCCCATCCGGTGGGCGTTCGTTCGTAATTGGGGATTCACCGACTCGCCTCCTTGGGGCAGCCTACCTTGCCAACGAGCTACTCCCCCTGCAGGACACTTTCGTCGCTCAGTGTATACCGACGGCGTCTCGAAGTGCAGCAAACCCCGGTAACAATATCGGTAGCAAACCGTATGCGGAGCGGTGGACGAAGGGAAACCGAAATGCTAGTATTTACGCCGCTTTCTGAGGTTCTGTGACGCTCGTTGTTGTCCGAGGACTCATAGCACAAGTATCACGGTGGGCGTAGCTCAGTTGGTTAGAGCGCCAGGTTGTGGTCCTGGAGGTCGCCGGTTCGATCCCGGTCGCCCACCCTAGGAAGGTGAAAACCCTGAGCGGAGTTAGGAGACTCCGAGTCGGGGTGTTTCTTGGCTTTCTTAGCTCAGAAACGCGGGTAACACCACGGTTAGCAAAACAGTGGATCGAGGGGACGAAGGTCCACGATCGACGCGATTTCGTTCGGTCCAACGGTGACCGCTCTTGGGATCGGATCCGAATGGACGCGATTTGGGGCGACATGAGCCGGCAGGTACCGCAGACAGTATCTCTACATGGATTCGTGGTAGGTGAGCTATGGGAACTGACGCTCACAGATTTGGACTGCCAGTACTCCTACGTAGATCGAATGCCCGGAGCAGTTGTCGCCAGCGAGATCGCTCCGAGCACACCAGCCCGATTACCAAGCTCCGGCATCACCACGTAATCGTTCGCCGCATCGCGTGATGCGAGCGTCGGTCGGTATCCGGCCAGCGCCTCGTGCAGCCGTTCACGCACGGCGGATAAAAGATGCTCGCTCATCACGCCGCCCCCGATGATGATCCGCTCGGGCTGGAGCGTGAAGGTCAGATTGGAAAGGAACGCCCCGAGATACTCCGCTTCCAGTTCCCACGCCGGATGATCTTGCGGTAGGTCGCGCAACCGGCTACCCCAACGCTCAACGATAGCCGTACCCGAAGCCAGACCTTCTATACAGGATCGATGATACGGACAGCACCCCGAAAAGGTGTCAGGCTCGCTCTTGCTTATGGGAACGAAAATGTGCCCCATTTCAGGATGGTGTGCGCCCTGGAGTAGACGGTCGGCAACGACAGCCCCAACACCGATACCCGTACCCACCGTCACGTACAGAAAGTGTGCGAATCCGCGACCGTTCCCCCATTGCTGCTCACCGAGGGCGGCCGCGTTCACATCTGTTTCGATCGCTACGGGCAAATCGAGAGCGCGCACAAACTCCCCACGAATATCGACCCCCTTCCAGCCCGCTTTTGGCGTGGACGCAATCTGTCCGTACGTGGGCGCCTGAGGGTCAAGCTCAAGAGGGCCGAACGAGCCGATGCCCAAGGCCGCCAAGGGTCGTTCGTCCACGTGTCGCGAACGAAAAAACTCGACCGCCTCGCGGATCGACGACTCCGGATCGCTGGTCGGGATCTCCGCGATCGCTTCTATGTGCTCGGGGTCCGAGCCTACTGCGCAGACGAACTTAGTGCCCCCCGCCTCCACACCTCCACAGACGAGATCGCTGCGTCCGTCGTCACTCATTGTTCCTCAGGAACGTCTGGGTCCGGATAGCTGTTCGGCAACGGATTCGAGAGTCTTCCCCTTGGTTTCGGGCATGACGAAGACTACGAAAAGGAGCTGGAGTATCATCATGCCGGCGAAGAATGCAAATATGGATTCAGCCTCGAATGCACCTAGAAAGTAGGGCATGACGAGGGTGATCACGGCGGCCGCCACCCAGTGCGTACCGCTGCCGAGTGACTGCCCTCGCGTCCTGACGTTGTTGGGGAAGATCTCCGCTATGAAGACCCAAATGACGGCCCCCTGCCCGACAGCGTGTGAGGCAATGAACAAAAAGGTGAAAAACACTATCGGCAGCCCACCCGCCCCTGAGGAGAACGCCCAGGAGACCGCCGTCAGAGAGACTACGTAGCCTAGCGAGCCGATCAGCATCAGTGTCCGCCGCCCCGCTTTGTCGATCAGATACATGCCTAAGAGGGTAGTGACCAGATTCACCAAACCGATTCCGGCCGTCGACAACAGCGCGGAACTCTCGTCCAGACCGGCCAGACCGAAGACCCGCGGCGCGAAATAGATGATGAAATTGATGCCCGAGAGCTGATTGAACAGTGCGACTAGGAACGCCAGCAGGATCGGGAAAGCATAGGGTCTTGAGAACAGATGGTCCTGTCGAAAATCACTTCGAGAGCGCTGGATTTCATCGACTGTCTGATCGACTCCCTTTGGGTCAGTCAGACCCAGAATGCTCCGGCACCCCGCCTCGTCATTCCTGCGCAGCAGCAGCCAGCGCGGACTCTCGGGCACACCGAATACCATGACCAGGAAGGCCAGTGCTGGCAGTGCCTCCACACCAAGCATCCATCGCCAGTCGAGCCCACCCAATTCGGAGAGTAGGAAATTCGAGAAAAAAGCGATCAGGATGCCGAAAACGATCTGGAACTGGTAGAGCGCCACCAGTCTCCCTCGAAAGCGTGCCGGCGCTATTTCAGAGATATAGGCTGGGACGACGATGGAA